>CAJJAJ010000038.1 GCA_905182225.1 uncultured Aquiluna sp. | reverse complement strand
TCAGTAACCCCGGGTGTCTGGATTACTTGCCAGATGCTCAGTTGATTTATCTCCACAAACCCATGTTTGTTCGTGGAGCGCAAGCTTTGAATCCAATAAAGCAAAGCTGGGGAAAATTAGGGTGGCAGCAGGTTTGGGGAAACCTGCTGCCGGCGATGCCGACATGGGGGATGTGGCATCGCGACTGAACTAGTCAGTAAGAAAAGCTTATAGAAGATTCTGAAAATATGTCCCCCGTTTAGGGGCAAAGGAAGAAAAGCTCATATTTTTTTCCTAAGCACCTTTGTTCCCGTGGGGGTCGACATGGCAAGCGCAGAAAAGCGCTAGCGTGATAACCGAAACAGAAATAAAACCGATAATAAGACAAGACACAAAACTAGAAACCACCTGGAGGACACAGTTGTCTGAACAGCACGAAACAGAAAACCTGCTGGCCGAGGCTAATGCGTTTGCGCCTTCTACTCAATTCGCGGAAGCCGCAATCGCCAAGCCGGGGATTTACACCCAGGCCAAGGAAGACCGGCTTGAGTTCTGGGCCGACAAGGCCAGGGAGCTTCACTGGCACAAGCCTTTTACTGAGACCCTAGATTTTACTAACGCGCCATTTGCAAAGTGGTTTGCGGACGGCGAGCTAAATGTGAGCTACAACTGCCTAGACCGTCACGTTGAAGCCGGCTGGGGCAAGCGAGTGGCACTGTTTTTTGAGGGAGAACCGGGAGACACTCAGGTTTATACCTACTTAGATTTGCTAAAGGCTGTAAAAAAAGCAGCCAACGTCCTTATAAGAATGGGCGTTGAGCCAGGTGATCGGGTGGCTATTTATATGCCCATGATTCCCGAAGCGGTAATCGCTATGCAGGCAGTTGCAAGAATCGGCGCTGTGCACTCTGTTGTCTTCGGTGGCTTTAGCGCAGACTCACTCGCCTCCAGGATTCAAGATGCCGGAGCCAAGGTCGTAATCACTGCCGACGGGGGTTATCGAAAAGGCAAGGCCAGCGCGCTGAAGCCGGCTGTTGACCAGGCACTCAAGGATGGAAATTGCCCGAGCGTCGAACACGTGCTGGTAGTCAAGCGAACCGGCCAAGAAGTCGACTGGGATTCAGCCCGCGATGTTTGGTGGGAAGAACAAATGCAGAGCGTTGACACTGAGCATGTTGCAAAGGGGTTCAATGCCGAGCACCCGCTATTTATTCTCTATACCTCGGGAACCACAGGAACACCCAAGGGCATTCTGCACACAACCGGTGGCTATCTGACTCAATCGAGCTTCACCCACAAAAACGTCTTTGATTTGCACGAGGGGCAGGATGTCTATTGGTGCACGGCCGATGTCGGCTGGATAACCGGCCACTCATATGTTGTGTACGGTCCACTTGCCAACGGTGCAACGCAAGTGATTTACGAAGGCACACCAGATACCCCGGACTGGGGCCGCTGGTGGGACATCATTCAGAAATACCACGTCAGCATCTTCTACACCGCACCTACTGCAATTAGAAGCTTTATGAAACTGGGCGACTCGGTAGTAAGCCACTACGACCTGAGCTCGATAAGAGTTCTTGGTTCAGTTGGTGAACCAATAAACCCAGCAGCTTGGCTTTGGTATCGAAAAGCAATTGGTTATGACAAGGCCCCGATTGTCGATACTTGGTGGCAAACCGAAACTGGAGCGATTATGGTTTCTCCGCTCCCCGGCATCACGAAAACCAAGCCCGGAAGCGCCCAGGTTCCGATTCCAGGAATCGAGATCGAGGTAGTGAACGATGACGGCAAAAAACTTGGACCCGGTCAAGCAGGATACCTCGCAATCACGGAACCTTGGCCCTCGATGCTGCGAGGCATTTGGGGAGACCCGGAACGATTTAAAGAAACTTATTGGTCCAGATTTCCAGGGGTCTATTTCGCCGGCGACGGCGCAAAGCTTGACGACGATGGTGACCTGTGGCTACTTGGCCGCGTGGACGATGTGATGAACATTTCTGGCCATCGCCTCAGCACGACGGAGATTGAGTCGGCGCTGGTGTCTCACCCGTATGTGGCAGAAGCTGCCGTGGTGGGAGCTGCCGATGAAACCACCGGTCAGGCAATTGTCGCGTTTGTGATTCTGATGCAAGAAGAACTAGACAAACTTGGTAGCGAAGCCGACACATCAAATATTCTGCGTGACCACGTGGCAAGCCAGATAGGCCCGATTGCCAAGCCCAGGTCAATCTTTGTGGTGAGCGAACTACCTAAAACTCGTTCCGGAAAGATCATGCGCAGGCTTCTAAAAGATGTAGCCGAGGATCGACCTATAGGCGATGTAACCACCCTTGCGGACACTTCGGTCATGGACACCATCGGCCGAAAGCTCGACTCCGGTATCAACGACTAAATGATTAGGCAAGCATTTCCCGCTGATTTAGAAGCACTGCTCGGGCTATTGGCTAGCTTCTCTGAAGAGGCAGGCACTAACTTCGGTCGTGAGCACTTGCTGGCTGGACTCGAGCCAATGCTCAATAACCAGGATCTGGGACTTGTGTTTGTTTCCGAGATAGACAGCGTGTTAGTTGGTTACGCGGTCATCGGCTGGGGTTGGGGAATTGAGTCCGGTGGCAAAGAAGCACTGATTGACGAGGTCTTTGTCTTGAAGAACCACCGCAACCAAGGAATCGGCGCAAAAATGCTCACCGAGGTGATGGTTCAACTTGGAATGCACAACACCAAGGCTGTTTTTCTCGAGACTGAAGCGCAAAGCCCTAATTCCAGAAAGCTTTACCAAAATCTTGGCTTTGAAACCGAAGACTCAGTGTGGATGCGCAAAGCCCTCTAGGAAAACTCCACAATCAGCTCTATTTCAACTGGGGCATCAAGCGGTAGCACCGACACACCAACTGCACTTCTAGCGTGTTGACCTGCGTCTCCGAAAACCTGCTGCAAAAACTCACTTGCGCCATTGATGACCGCAGGCTGACTCGTGAATTCTGGAACAGATGACACGAAACCAACGATCTTGACTATCTGCTTAACTCGATCCAGATCCCCAATAACAGACTTAACAGCAGCAAGGGCATTTAGTGCACAGCGCTGAGCAATCTCGGCTCCGTACTCGACCGTTATTTCCGCGCCAAGCTTGCCGGTGGCCATGAGCTTGCCCTCAACTAGCGGTATTTGTCCTGCGGTAAAGACTAGGTTTCCGGAAATCATCGCTGGCAGATACGCGCCTGCAGGAGTTGCCACCTGAGGAAGAGTGAGACCCAACTCGCTAAGTCTTTGTTCGACCTTGCTCATTCGGCAACAGCTTTTTTGAAGAACGCTATGAGCCCGCCCTGCGGGCCGGTAGTGACCTGTACTAGTTCCCAACCCTGGTTACCCCAGGTGTTTAGAATTTGAGTTTCCTTGTGTATCAATAGCGGCGTTGTTATGTACTCCCACTTGGTCATTTCACAGCTCCATTCCAGCCTATTGCGAGTATCCTAGAGCCTATGTCTGGCAGCTCTAAATCCTCCACGTTCGTAAGCCTTCTAAAATTCGGCCTACTGAGCGTTGTCGCTGGCCTATTGTCTGTGGCGCTCTTAGCGCCAGCGGTCGCGGTGGCCGGAGTGGTTACGACCACTTCGATTGGAATGTTTGAAGGAATACCTTCTTATATAAGGCCCTTGAACTCCTCGCAGTCCTCTGCGATTTACGCGCTTCGAGACGGAAAACCAGAGCAGATTGCGACCTTCTTCCACGAAAACCGCGTGGAGGTTCCTTTCGAGAACATGTCCGAAAACCTTGTGAACGCAGTTGTAGCAACTGAGGACCCTAGGTTTTACGAGCACGGCGGAGTGGACATCATTTCGTTGATCCGTGCGACGCTCACAAACCTTGCCACTTTCGGTGACGGACCAGGTGCCTCGACTATCACAATGCAGTATGTCCGGCAGTCAATGGTTGAAGCAGCGAGCATTTCGAATGACACGGGGGCCATTCAGGCTGCTACCGAGGTCAGCGTTGCTAGAAAACTTAGAGAAATCAGACTCGCCATCGCTCTGGAGCAAGAGGTTACCAAAAAAGAGATCCTGGCCGGTTATCTAAACTTAGTGTTTTTGGGCAACCAAATAAACGGTGTCGAGACTGCCTCCCAGTACTACTTTGGAACCTCGGCTAGCAAGCTGAACGTTCCGCAAGCGGCCTACCTAGCCGGAATGCTGAAATCTCCGAATGATTACAAGCCCGACGAGGCCGAAAATCACGAGCGCGGCTTGAGCCGAAGAAACTACGTCATTCAGAACATGGCTAGCGAGGGTTACATAACTCAGGAGCAGGCTGACGCCTACAAAGACTCTCCAATCCAGACGAAAATTACCACGACCAGGCAGGGCTGTGAAGAAAACCAAGTAACGGCTTTCTTCTGTGACTACACGGTCTGGACCATACGAAACTCTCCAGAATTTGGAGTTACCCCGGAGGACCGGGAAATGTTCCTTCGACGCGGTGGGCTGGAGATCTTCACCACAATTGATTTAGAAATTCAGCAGGCAGCCTGGGATGCGGTTATGACTAACCTGCCTCCTGAAAACGAGTGGGGCTTTGGCACTGCTTCGGTATCAGTTGAGGTTGGCACTGGCCGAATCGTTGCCATGGCGCAGAATCGCTACTTCGATCAGAGCGATAACCCAGTTCCGGGTGGCACCAGCGTGAACTTCAACAGCGATAAGCCATACGGTGGATCTTCTGGCTTCCAGCCCGGCTCGACCTACAAAGTCTTTACATTGGCCGAGTGGCTAAAAAATGGCTACACCCTCGGTGACCACGTTGATGGCCGAATCTTTACCGGAGAGGATGTCGACCTTGACGGGGAAACTGACGAGGTTAAGATTTGGGATGTATCGAAAGATTTCCAAGCTAGTTGTGGCGGTGTTGTTGGGCTCTGGGAAGTAAATAACTCCCAAGATCAAACCGTCGATGACATCAGCGTTCGAGAAGCA
Organism: uncultured Aquiluna sp.; assembly: GCA_905182225.1. Classification (GTDB taxonomy): domain Bacteria; phylum Actinomycetota; class Actinomycetes; order Actinomycetales; family Microbacteriaceae; genus Aquiluna. The sequence goes on along the minus strand of CAJJAJ010000038.1, from coordinate 7,507 downwards.
GTTATGACCTCACAAAACACAGCCTTTGCGTCGATGGCATCTCAGTTAGACCTCTGTGCAATCAGGGACACGGCCAGCGATTTTGGTGTCCACAGAGCAGATGGCGATGAGCTTCTGTATGTCCCATCCGCAATTCTTGGAACCAACGAAATAGCACCACTGACAATGGCTGCCGCCTACGCCGGCATCGCAAACGCCGGTGTCTATTGCTCTCCAATTGCGATTGACAGAGTGCTTGTTAGGTTCACCGACGAGGAACTAACCGTTCCACAGAGTTTGTGCAACCAGTCGGTGTCTCCTGAAGTTTCAGCGGCGATGATTGATGCCATGAAGGGCGTTGTTTCCGGGGGAACCGGTTCGGCTGCCAATACCAATGACGGAACACCGTTGGCCGGTAAGACCGGTACCACAGACGACCGTATCCACACCTGGATGGCAGGTTTCTCGTCTGAGGTGGCAACCGCAACTTGGGTTGGAAACGTAGTTGGGCTTACCCCCCAGACTAATAAGTCGGTAAACAATCGAGCAGTTTCAACCATTCGTCATGCCGTCTGGAAAGAGATAATGCTCGAGGTAAATAAGCACTACGAGGAAGTCCAGTTCCCAACGGCAAACCCTAGGTATCTCGACGCCACCATGCTGAGGGTGCCGGAAATAAGTGGGCTTAGCACAGACAGCGCGAAAGTGCAGTTGGTCACCGGTGATTTGAACGTGAGATTCGTGGAAACTCCAGTTGCCTCGGCTCAGCAAGTGGGTAACGTTGCATACACCTTCCCTGCGGCAGGTGAGTCGGTGCCTAGGGGGTCAATAATTGATGTCTTTATTTCCTCCGGCGGTCAGCAAATAATGCCGGATGTTTCGGGCCTAGACCTTCAGGCCGCTTACACCACGCTTGAAGTGATGGGCTTCTTCCCAACCCCACCTCAGCCAAGTCAATACTGGATGCTAAATCTTTGTGATCCGAATCTTCCAGCAGGTTCGGCTCACTCAACCATTCCTGCCGCCGGCGAAGCAGTGATCGTCGCATCCGCAGTGATTGTGCAGCCCAACGCATGTCGATAACTGGGAACTCCGGCCCGTTTAAGATTCACGAAATAGAGATTGCTAGCTCGGCCGCCAAAGGCTTACGCATTCTTCACATTTCAGACTTGCACTTCGCCCCGGGACAAACCTCCAAAGCGAACTTCATGGCGAAGCTAGCTGAACTAGAGCCGGATTTGGTTATCAACACCGGTGATAACTTGGGACACAAAGATGCCATCAATCCGGCCCTATTAGCCCTAGAACCCCTCAGGCAGTTTCCGGGTGTTTTTGTAAACGGAAGCAATGACTACCGGGCACCGAAACCAAGAAACCCAATGCGTTACTTCATGGGGCCCTCAAAAAACTCAACGCCCGGGGTTCTACTCGATACTGAAAGATTCGAAGATGAGCTGATTGGCTCCGGATGGCTAAACCTCAACAACAAAGCGGGTCAATTAGAAATCAACAGCACTCGCATTGGTTTTCTAGGGCTCAATGATGCCCACGAAGGCCTTGAGGATTTCGCTGGACTACCGAAGCAAACCGCCTCACTAAAAGAAGTGGACATCACAATCGGAGTCGCTCACGCCCCCTATCTGGAGGTCATCGATGCCTTCTTGGATCAGCGAGTTGAAATTATGTTTGCCGGCCACACTCACGGCGGTCAGCTGTGCTTGCCGGGACAAAAAGCATTGATTACCAACTGTGATTTGCCGACGAAGTACGCAAGTGGATTATCAGCTTGGTCAGATGATAACCATCAGGCAATGTTGCATGTTTCAAATGGAATCGGCTGCTCTATCTATGCGCCTCTTAGGACCTTTTGCCCACCGAGTGCAACGCTTATTACCCTTAGCTAGTTTTCTACTAAGCCAATTCTTGAGCTACTAGCTCCGCTATTTCGTAGGTGTTTAGGGCAGCGCCTTTTCTAAGATTGTCCCCCACCACAAATAGGTCAATTGTGTTTGGGAAATCTTCAGACTGTCGGATTCGTCCGACAAAGGTCGGGTCCTGTCCGGCAACGTGTTGCGGGGTTGGGTAAAGATCATTTTCTGGATCATCCATGACAACGACGCTTGGCTGCTTTGAAAGTAGCTCTCTGACCTCATCGGCGGAAACCAAAGAACCGAAAGTGGCATGGACGGCCAGGGAGTGACCAACCTGGACTGGGACTCGAACACAGGTTGAAGCAACCTTTAGGCCAGGTATTCCAAGAATCTTGCGTGACTCATTTCTGACCTTGAGCTCTTCGGAGGTGTGTCCACCTTCTTTGAAGCCGCCGGCTGCAGGAATGACGTTCAAGGCAATCGGATGCGGCCAGGGCGAATCGGCCTGGTGCACTGATTGAGCCTCCAAGGTCGTGGAAACACTGTCAGAACTAAGTCCCGCTTCCGGGTTCGTCGCCGCAGCCTTGATTTCATTTGCTAGGCGGTCAATGCCCTGAGTGCCGGCTCCAGAAACAGCCTGGTAGCTGGCAACCACTAGCTCTCTAAGCTCCCACTTGTGATGCAGGGCGCCAAGCGCTGCCATCATGGTCAAGGTCGTGCAGTTTGGGTTTGCGATGATACCGATAGGCCTTGATTTAGCCATGTGAGGGTTTACTTCAGGAACCACCAAAGGAACCTCAGGGTTCATGCGGAAAGCTGCTGAGTTATCGACCGCAACAACACCCTTGGCAGCAGCGATTGGTGCCCAAACTTCCGAAACCTCATCTGGGACATCAAACAAAGCGATGTCCATACCATCAAATGCTTCTTCGGTAAGCTCTACAACCGTCAGCGACTGGCCGTGGACCACAATCTGCTTGCCCGCACTTCTCGCCGATGCAATAAGCCTTATTTCACCCCAGATGTTCTCTCGTGCATTGATAATTTCTACCATCACAGTGCCAACGGCACCGGTTGCGCCAACAAGGGCAAGATTTGGCTTAGACATTTTTACTTCCCAGTTCCGGCGTAAATGATTGCAGTGTCGGCGGCATCCAGCTCGAAGGCAGAGTGCACGATTCTGGTGGCCTCTTTTAGCTGATCCGCGCGAGTAACAACTGAGATTCTAATTTCAGATGTGGAAATCATTTCGATGTTGATCCCGGCTTTTGCCAGGGCTCCAAAAAGCCTTGCCGACGCACCGGATGAGGTCTTCATTCCGGCCCCAACGACGGAAAGCTTGCCGATTTCGTCATCATAGGTAATGTTCTCGAAGCCGACCTCTTCCTGACGGTCCTTGAGGGCCTGAACCACCTTGTGTCGGTCGGAGTGAGGCAGCGTCATTGAAATGTCGCTGCGCTTGTCTTCATCGGTCGAGACGTTCTGCACGATCATGTCTATGTTCGCACCGGCTTCAGAGACAATTTGGAACACCTCTGCTGCCTTACCCGGTCGGTCTGGTAGTCCAATAACCGTCACCTTAGATTGAGTGTCATCAGTTGCAACACCTGAAACGATTGGCTCTTCCATGTCATCTCCTGCACTAGCTGTGTAAACGAGGGTTCCGGGGTCAGTACTAAACGAGGACCTAACACGAATTGAGACCTCGTGGCGACGCGCAAATTCAACCGCGCGGATGTAAAGAATTTTAGCTCCGGAGGATGAGAGCTCCAGCATCGATTCGATGTCAATCTGCGCCAACTTATGAGCTCTGGGGACAATTCTCGGGTCAGCTGTATAGATTCCATCCACATCTGAGTAGATCTCACAAACGTCTGCACTAAGTGCTGCGGCCAGGGCTACAGCAGTGGTGTCTGACCCGCCTCTACCTAAGGTTGTGGTGTCGCCATTTTCAAAACTGAAGCCTTGAAAGCCAGCCACAATCGCAACCTCGCCCTTTGCCAAAGACTCTTGGATGCGAGTTGGTTCTAATTTCCAGATTCTGGCTGATCCGTGATCCGAATCAGTGGAAATGCCCGCTTGGTAACCGGTGAAAGACTTGGCTTGGCCACCCTGCTCTTTTATAGCCATTGCTAGCAGCGACATGGAGATGCGCTCACCGGCGGTTAGCAAGACGTCCATTTCGCGTCCGCCCGCTGGTGAAGAAGAAACTGAATTTGCAAGATCGATGAGGTCATCGGTGGTGTCGCCCATGGCAGAAACCACAACGCAGACCTGATTTCCCTCGGCCTGAGTCTTTAAAACGCGCGCAGCAATATTCTTGATCTTCTCAGCGTCTTGGACGGAAGATCCTCCATATTTCTGCACAATAACTGACAACTAAGGCTCCTGGATTGGGGGAATCATGCCCTCATTGGCATCTTGCCAATTCTAGTTGACTCTTTTGCGCCCCTCAAAGGCGCGACCCAAAGTCATGTCATCCGCATATTCCAAATCGCCGCCAACCGGCAAGCCGGAGGCGAGTTTGGAAACGGCGATTTCCATTGACCCCAAGAGCCTAATCAAGTAGGTGGCGGTCGCCTCACCCTCGAGGTTCGGATTAGTCGCGAGGATAACTTCTGTAATTTCCGGGTCGCTTAGGCGCTTTAGCAAGTCCTTGATTCTCAGCTGGTCTGGGCCAATTCCAATAATTGGAGAAATCGCTCCTCCGAGGACGTGATATTTGCCCCTGAACTCTCTCGTTCGTTCAATGGAGTTGATGTCCTTGGAGTCCTCAACCACGCATATCGAAGTTAGCTCTCTCTTTGGGTCTAAGCAAATAGAGCACTGCTCGGTTTCTGAAACGTTTCCACAAGTAATGCAAAAACGAACTTTTTCCTTGGCCTCTCGCAGCACATCCGCAAGCTCAAGGGCAACTTCGCTATCGGTTTCAATCAGGTGAAAAGCAATTCGCTGGGCAGACTTTGGGCCGACACCAGGAAGCCGACCAAGCTGATCAATTAGTTCTTGAATCACTCCGTCATACATTAGTTAGGCTCACCCTTTATTGGCTTAGCTCCGAGCACTTCTCTGAGAACAAACTCTCCTGCTTGCTCAGCCTCCGGTTCAGAGGTCTGAATAACTTCAACTGGAGTGTCTTGTGCTTCTAACTCTTCTTCGGTCGTGAACTCCTCGGGAGCAGTCGGTTCAACCGTGTTTTTTGTCTCAGGCTGAACCGGAGCTTCGGCAACCTTGGCCCGATATTTGACGACCACGCCCAATTGTTCGCGAATAACTTGACGAAGTACCTCGGCTGCTCCCTGCGAACTCTTGAAGGCATCAACATCGTTCTGGCTCTGAAACAGAAGGGTTAGAACCTCGTCCTTGAAATCAATCACTTTGGTGGTGAAAGCAACGGCCCAGGCAGATCTTGACTGCTTTGCCAATGTTTCTAGAATCATCGGCCAAGCCGACTTTACGGTAGCCGTGGTGATGTCTTGAGCAGGCACAACCGGCTGCTTTGGAGCAGTAATGACGGACTTTGCCTCAGGCTCCGGGCTTTCTTCTTCCGCTGGAGCTACTTTCTTTACAGCCTCTGTCTTGGCTTCCTTTGTTGCGGGAGTGGCGGAAGTTGCGGTTTTAGCTGGAGTGACAGGGGTCTTTAATGGCGAAGCTGTTGGTGCAGCGACAAGAGCAACTGGCTCCTGGTGAATTGAAGCGATGGATCGCTGGCTTACTGGCGCTAGCACCCTTGCGCAAAGCAGTTCAAGCTGCAGCCTAGGGTTCGAGGCTGCACTGGTGTCTGAGAGCGCCTTTGAGGTAGCTTCAGCGGCTGCGGTCAAATCGGAAAGACCGAATCTATTCGCTTGAATGGTAAGAATGTCGAATTGCTCGGGGCCAATGCCTCGCAAGATGGCCTTAGCGTCGTTTCCAAGAGAACTGACAAGCATTAGATCTCTGATGCGCTCAAGAAGGTCCTCAAGAAATCTTCTTGCGTCTTGGCCGGACTGAATTACCTTGTCAACCGCACTGAATGCCTTGGCCGCATCAATCTCGGCAAAGGCGTCTACGACCTCGCTCATAAGTTCATCGTGAGTGAAGCCCAACAGGTTTACCGCGCGCTGATAGGCAATCTCTTTGGTGTCGCTACCAGCTATCAGCTGGTCAAGCAGGGACAAGGCGTCTCGAACACTGCCGCCGGACGCTCGAACCACAAGCGGCATCACACCAGCCTCAGCACTGAAGCCTTCGGCTTCCAAAACGGTTCCTAGGTATTCCAGTAGCTCGCCTGGAGGTACCAACCGGAACGGGTAGTGGTGAGTTCTGGAGCGAATCGTTCCAATAACCTTCTCAGGCTCTGTGGTTGCGAAAATAAACTTCACGTGCTCTGGTGGCTCTTCAACAATCTTTAGCAAGGCATTGAAGCCCTGCGGGGTAACCATGTGCGCCTCGTCAAGAATGAAGATCTTGTATCGGTCACGCGCCGGAGCAAAAATTGCCCGCTCTCGAAGATCTCTTGCATCATCAACACCGTTGTGGCTGGCCGCATCAATTTCGACTACGTCTAAAGAACCTGGTCCACCTCGTGAAAGCTCGATGCAGCTATCGCACTTGCCGCAAGGAGTGTCGGTGGGACCCTCTTTGCAGTTCAGGCATCTGGCTAAAATTCTGGCACTTGTGGTCTTTCCACAACCTCTTGGGCCGGAGAACAAATAAGCGTGATTTACCCTGTCTGCCCTCAGGGCAGAGCGCAACGGATCGGTCACCTGAGACTGGCCAATTAGCTCGGCAAAACTCTCTGGTCGATAGCGTCTATATAGGGCTGTGGTCACGCGCCAAGCCTAACCGAGCTAGCAGACAAGCAAGGACACTTCCACAGCCTTGCGGGCATTTGCTAGCCGAGTACTGAGGACCAAGTAGCTGCAGCCCCCGAGTGGCCAATAAGGACAATCATTACTATCGATGCAATCGCAACTGAGATGCCGATAAAACTAAGTGCGTAGACAATCGGCTTGGCCAAATCCTTCTTCACGGCAAGCCAGTAGGCCAATGCGATTACAAACATGCCAATCGAAAGCGCCATCATCGAATCGCCCAGCTCAGCGTGCACGCCGGGGTTACCAACGACCTCCTGAAATGCCTCGCCGGATTGGGAAGCAACAAAGACAGCCGGGAGTGAAACTCCTAGCCCGACAAGCGAGCTAACTAGAAACTTGCTTCTAAATTTTGGCCAGCAAACTGCGACTATAAAAACAATCGCGCTAAGTGGCAACAGCACCACCGCAAAGTGCACCGCTAGCGGGTGAAGGGGTAAGTCCCCGAATCGCAAAAACAGTTCATCCATTAGTTGAAAATCCTTGGCTCGGTGAAGCGGTCTGCCGAAAAAAAGGCACTGCCAGTATGCGGTTGATAAAAAAGGACCCCCCGTGCACCCATCAGAGCTCAGTTACCCTTGCTATCTTTCGATCCTGGGGGATTTAGCCAAGGTGACGCCACACGAGGAGTCGTTCCCAATTCTAAACCCAGAAACAGCCAATTTCCAGACCCCAAAAAATACAGATAGAATCGAGGTTCTGGAGAATTCGCCTAGTGGCCTATGGCGCACGCTTGGAAAGCGTGTTGGGTGCAAGCCCTCAGGGGTTCGAATCCCCTATTCTCCGCCAGTAACTCCCTTGATT
>CAJJAJ010000037.1 GCA_905182225.1 uncultured Aquiluna sp. | reverse complement strand
AGAAGAGTTTTGGGGGAGTGGGAGCTATCAAACTTCGAAGACAGGGCCTTTGGCACTCTGAGCGACGGTGAGCGCAAGCGGGTTCAGATTGCTCGGTCAGTGATGACTGACCCAGAGTTACTCCTTCTAGACGAACCAGTCGCCAGCCTAGATCTTGCAGCCAGGGAGCTAACTTTGCAGCTTCTCTCCGGATATGCTCAAGCCTCAGAGGCACCTGCGATGGTGATGGTGACCCATCACCTAGAAGAAATTCCACCGGGCTTCACCCATGCGCTGCTGATGCAAGATGGCAAGGTCATGGCCCGAGGCGAGATTGGCATGACACTTACTTCCGCCAGCATTTCCGAGGCTTTCAACCATCCATTGACCCTGAACTATCAAAATCAGAGGTTTTCGGCAATTTCGTCGTAGACGAGTTGGAAAATACTTGCTAAACTCTTGGGCTGTTGCTAACTGCAACTCAGAATTTATTAGAAGGACATCATGCAGGCAGAAATTCACCCAAGCTACGAGCCGATCGTATTCCGCGACCTAGCATCTGGAGTGTCATTCCTGACTCGTGCAACCATCACCAGCGACAAGACAATCGAGTGGGAAGATGGCAAGACCTACCCGGTTCACGACGTTGAAATCAGCTCCGAGAGCCACCCGTTCTACACTGGAAAACAGCGCATCATGGATGCTGCTGGCCGAGTAGAGCGATTCAACGATCGCTACAAGAACTTCAGCTAAAGTCTTATGGGCCAACCCAATTCCGCCTGGAAATCCGGGCGGTTTTGCTGTCTCATGAACTTCGCAAAACTTTCTGATTGCTCATCGCTCCATTTGGCTTGAGCTTCGTGCAGACTTTCGATTGGGATGTCGAGCTCTGCAAATCGTTTGGCAATTTGCTGGGCGATCTTTCCCGCAGCTACTGCGTCAGCAGTTGAATTATGGGCATCAGTTAGCTCAACCCCATAGTGCTCTGACATGAAAACTAGATTGCGTTTTCCCTTTCGAAACTTATCCACTTTGCGGTCAAGTACCAGCGGATCGATTACGGTTTGCGGCTCAAGAGGCTCTAACTGATACCGAATGGCTTCGTTGGCCAAAATAGTAAAGTCATATGGGGCATTAAATGCGACCAAGGGCACCGTCGCATTTAGCTTTTTTAGTTCCTGGCTAATTTCGGCGATTGCCGTCAGCGGGTCCATTCCATCCCGAATAGCAACCTCGGTGGTCACACCGTGAACATCAGATGCGGCCTGAGGTATCTCAATTCCTGGGTTCACGAGCCACTCACGTAGATGCTCTACTTCTCCAGTTGGTCCAAGCACCACCACGCACGCGGTAACGATGCGGGCAGATTTTAGATCAAGCCCTGTGGTCTCAAGGTCGAAGGCAGCAATCCGCTTGGACCAGCCGGGCGCCTCGGGTTCAAAATCGAAATCTAGCAAATTACCTCCTGTCTCAAACGATAGTCCGCTCCCAACCAACCTAGACTGCATGGGTGACAGTGTTGACCAATCCACCCGGCGAACTTTTCGCGTTGGCTGAAGCCCGATCAACAAGGGCAGATATCGCAGGTACTGCGGTCTGGACCTTGTCAGGAAATCGGCAAAGGGTTCTTTTCATACATGGTTTTAGGGGAGACCATCACGGCTTACAAGCTGTCGCCGGTGCACTAGCGGATCTAACGGTAGTCAGCCCAGATCTCCCAGGCTTTGGCAAGAGTGCCGAGCTTGAACACCACGACCTTTCGTCATACTCAGACTGGCTTATCGATTTCTGCACATCCACGGGACCTTACGACCTTGTGGTCGGTCACAGCTTCGGAACACTGGTCGTCACGAAGGCCATTTCGAATGGACTTTCCACCAAAAAGGTGTGCCTGATAAATCCAATTACCACTCGAGGCAACACATCGAAATCGCTCTCAAACAGGCTCGCGGAAATTTACTACCGGATTGGCAAGAATAAAATATTCGGCTCTTGGCTAATGTCCTCCGGGTTGGTGACTAGATCAATGTCCATTGGTCTTACTAAAGCCAAAGATCGACGGACTAGAAGCTTCATACACAAACAGCACAGTCAATATTTTTCGTCATACAAGTCCACCAGGGTTGCGATAGAGGGCTTTCATGCGGCTAACTCAGGGTCAGTTTTTGACTATGCAGATGCTCTTACCGGATCAATATTGTTGATAGCCGGCTCCCAGGATGCTGTTGCGCCAATCTCCGAGCAAAAGCGCCTGAACGAAGTATTGCCCAACTCTGAGCTATTGGTGCTGAAAAGAGTTGGGCACCTGTCCCACTACGAAAGGCCTGTCGAAATCGCCACAGCCATAACGAATTTTCTGGAGACCCATTGAAGGAAATTTGGTTCGATGGCAGGTTCATAAACCCCACCACGCCCGATGGAATTACTAGTTTCAGCATTGGCTTGGTTAGCGAGCTCAGCCGACTCATGCACGTCAATGTCCTGATTCACTTGGAAGCGCAGCGAAATTTGCTGCCAGAAAATGTCTCATTTCTCAAAGTAAACGATCCAACATCTATTCAAGAGCTAACCCTGGCAAAAAGACTTAATTCAAAGGGCATCGGAGTCCTGGTTAGTCCCATGCAAACAACTTCCTCACTGGGACGAAACTTCAAGCTCGTTCTGACACTCCATGACCTCATCTACTACCGTCACCGCACGCCCCCGAGGGCGTTCTCAGCACCCGTAAGACTGGGGTGGCTGCTATTTCACCTGTCGTACTTTCCGCAGCGGCTCCTTCTAAACCGTGCCGACTTAGTTCTGACAGTGTCAGAGACGTCGCGAAGAGAAATTTTGGAGGCAAAGCTGACCAAAAGGACTGTTGAAGTCGTCCACAATGCATCTGAGCTTGAGATAGCAAGTCCAATAGAGCCCAGGCATGACTCTGAACACTTGGTCTACATGGGGAGCTACAGCCGTTACAAAAACGTGGAGTTTTTGATTAAATCAATGGCGCTGCTGCCCGAGATGACATTGGTGCTGCTTTCGAGGCTAAGCGACACCAAACGCAAAAAACTAAGCAGATTGGCTGACGCAGTTGGCGCCAAGGTTCAGTTTGAAAATGGCGTAACAGAAACGGAGTATTTGGCTTGGCTGCGAAAAGGTTTCGCTCTAATTAGCGCGTCAAAGGATGAAGGGTTCGGCATTCCAATTGTGGAGGCAATGTCTCAAGGTTTACCCGTGATAGTAAGTGACATTTCTATTTTTCAAGAGGTGGCAGGAAACGCGGGGGTGTTTTTCAATAACTCCAAGTCGGAGGAATTCGTCGCTGCAGTAGTGAAACTCTCGAAAGAAAAAACCTGGTCCAGTCACTCAAGAAAAGCGATTGAGCAATCCGCAAGATTTTCCTGGAAAAACAGCACCCAAGAACTCTTAGCTAGCTTGCGTAAAATCACCTAGCGGCTCCGGCGCCCAGGCATCCAGTTCCCACCTCGTATGGTGCCGCAAAATGTGTAGCGATGCATTCTGAAGCCGTTCACCCGGTGGTGGCACCAACCCCTTGCTCACTTCATTTAGTAAATACCGAATCAGCGCTCCGTGAGAGATGGCCAGAATTTTAGCTCCAGAGTGTTTTTCCAAGATTAAGTCAAGTAGCTGCCTAGATCTCAGGATTATCGAATTATTTGACTCTGCCCCGGGAATTTCTTCTAGTTGGCCATATTTTTCGTGCCACTCCGAATAAAGCATTCCTTCGCCAATACCAAAAGAGCGCTCGATTAACATCGGCTCAACTAGAAGTTCAGCTCCAGTCATTTCCGCCAGGATGATTTCCGCTGTTTCTTTTGCGCGGCCGAGCGGAGAGGTGAGGACAAGATCCCAGCTGGAAAGATCTAGGTTCCGAGTGGCGCTTCTTACCTGCTGCACGCCGTGACTATTCAGGGGAATCTCCGCCGTGCCCTGAAGCCTTAGGTCTATGTTCCAATCGGTTTGGCCGTGTCGAAAAAGGCCTAATACTGTTCCACTCATAAAAACAATGCTCTCAAGACGTCGGCTGCCGACGCATTCAGTTTCACGTCTGCGATGTTGTCCGCTTTGGTTTCGCCCAAGTTGATGATCACAATCTTCTGTCCCAGTTCTTTTGCTTGCTTAACAAGCCTTAGGCCAGAATTCACAGTGAGAGAGCTGCCTGCGACCAAAACCGCCTCGGCCCGTTCAACAGCCGTTTTGGCTTCAGCGACCCTTAGTTGCGGAATCTGCTCGCCGAAGAAGACTACGTCTGGCTTGTAGCGTCCTTTGCAGTTTTGACAGGTTGGGACCCTAAAGTCCTCGGGAACCTCGATTTCGGCGTCACCGTCTGGGGTGAATTCGATGTCGGCACTTCTGTTCATCGACGGGTTAGTGGCTTGAATCAAGCCATCCATATCCTGTCTAGATATTGATTCAGTGCAGTCAAGACAAACTACTCGGTCGAGACGACCGTGAAGCTCTATGACGTTTTTCGATCCGGCTTTTTGATGTAGTCCATCGACATTCTGTGTAATCAACTGCTGAATTTGACCGCTCTGCTCTGCCTTGGCCAATGCCAAGTGAGAATCGTTGGGCTCTGCACTTGCAATTCGGTTCCATCCAACGTAGCTTCTGGCCCAATATCGAGCTTGATTTTCCGTCGAGGCTAAAAACTGGTCGAAAGTCAAAGGATGCTTTACCACTCGACCTTGGCCTCGGTAATCCGGAATACCGCTATCAGTAGAAACTCCGGCGCCGGTCATAGCTAAGACATTTAGGCCGACAAGCATTTGACGAGTTTGGGCTACCGCGTAATCAACCGCCGGGTCCAAGCTACCTATCACATGCCCAATTCTAAGTTTATTTTTTATTTCTTGTGTCCGGGAAGGGACTTGAACCCTCACCCTCGTAAGAGGACTAGCCCCTCAAGCTAGCGCGTCTACCATTTCGCCACCCGGACGGGTGAGTGCTCATTTTGCTTGAGCCAGGCCCAAACTTACCATGAACACGGAATTCTAGAACAGTTAGGTATTTGTCGCGACTGGCACAAAGCGGTAGCGTTGTAGCATGCATCAAGAGCCGCAGGTCGCACTCCAGAAGCTCATAGGAGCACTGGAAAGACATCTCGATGCCATCCTCACTAGGCGAGAGGGTGAAGACCCGGGAATTGAGCAGGCTTACATGCAAGTCGAAGATGCTTTTCTTGGCTACGAAGAGTCGCTGTCGGCAAGTTTCGATGAGTTCCTGCCGATTGAACTAGCCGAAGAAGAATGAGCCCGCTAGAAGCCATAATTCTCGGTTTCATCCAAGGACTAACCGAGTTTCTCCCAATTTCATCCAGTGCGCATGTGCAAATCGCCCAAGAGTTATTCGGCTTCGGAGATCTGACCAAGCCGCAGCTGACCGCATTTATTGCCACCATACAAATCGGAACCGAGCTTGCGGTGGTCAGCTATTTCGCCAAGTCAATAATCGAAATTCTTCGCTCTTGGTTCAAAAATGGGCTGCGGCCTTGGTCCAAGCAGGATTCAAACTCACGCCTTGGCTGGTTGGTAATCATCGGCACTGTTCCGATTGTCACTCTTGGGCTTGTTTTTCAGGATGCGATTGAGACAGAGCTGCGTCAGCTTTGGATTATCGGAGTGATGTTGATTTTGTTTGGACTGCTACTGGGCTTTGCCGACCGAATTGGTTTCAAAACCAAGCAACTGGGGGAGTTGAATCTTCGAAGTGGACTTGCCTTTGGTTTTGGCCAAGCTTTGGCTCTGATTCCAGGGGTTTCAAGATCGGGCGGCTCGATAACAGTCGGTCTGATGCTCGGCTTTACGAGGGAAGCTGCGGCGCGTTACAGCTTTTTGCTTGCAATACCGGCGGTGCTGGGTGCAGGTACGTATCAATTTGTGGGAAGCTATCAGGACTTACCGGAGGACTTGCTGGCAGCAACAATTGCCGCAACAATTGTGAGCTTCGTGGTCGGCTACGCAGTAATCGCCTGGTTGCTTCGCTACCTAATTAAGGGTTCTTTCATGCCATTTGTCATCTGGCGGGTAGGCGTGGGGTCCGCTCTGCTAATCGCTCTTGGTTTAGGAGTGATTTAGGCCTTACCGGCCTCAGGTGAATCGGGCCTGGATTTCAGGTATTTCTCTAATTCTCTTGCCAGCGAATCGCCCGACGCCTGCTCACTGTCAAGAGCGTCCCTGCTGGTTTCAAGCTGCTCGATATACGCTGCGAGCTCTTCGTCAGTGTCAGAAACTTCATCAATCGATCGCTCCCACTCGGCAGCCTCCTCCACGAGTGATGCGCCTTCGAACTGGATACCAGTGAGAGCCTCTAGTTGATTCAGAAAACCGAGAGCCGCCTTTGGGTTTGAGGTGTTATGAACGTAGTGGGGCACCGATGCCCAAAGTGACATCACAGGGATGTTATCGGCTTCAAACGCCTGAGCAAGGACCGCAAGAATGCCAACCGGCCCCTCGTAGCTGGAAGACTCTAGGTTGTGCAACTCTTGAAATGCTTTGTTTTGAGAGCTTTTGAAAAACGGGACCGGTCTGGAGTGAGGAACATCCGCGAGCATAGCTCCGAGCATTATCACGTGGTCAATCTCGCGGTCTTGAACCATTTCCATTACTTCGGCGGCAAATGAGATCCAGCGTCTCGAAGGCTCAGTTCCTAGTAGCAGGAATATCTCCTGGAGCCTGGGCTGAGCTAATGCTTTTTCCGAGCTTGCCTGCAAAAGCTCGGTCGTGGGCCAGTTGAGGAAACGTTGACCGTCATCGTCGTACTCGGCGATAGGCCTGGAAAACTGAAAATCGTAAAAATCTTCTGGATCGACGGCCTCTAGAATTTGACCCGAGATCTGCTCTGACAATGCCTTTAGCGCTCCAGTCGCAGCCTCGGTGGCATCGTTCCAGCCCTCGAAGGCGACAATAAGAATGCGACCAGTCAGCAAGTAAACTCCTTTTATACCCACAAACTCTAATTGAAGCTGGAACTAGACTGGGACAAATGTCGAGTAATAACTTTCCAAAGGCTGTCTTGTGGGACATGGATGGCACCCTAATTGACTCCGAACCCTATTGGATGCTGTCCGAGTCGCGCCTTGCTAAGCAGTACGACAGCACCTGGAGCGAAAAAGATGCACTCCAGCTAATCGGTAACGATTTATTTCACGCATCAGACATCTTGAGAAGTCAGTTTGGTATCGAAGACATGACAACTCGGGAAGTCATCGATCGACTGACCGAAGAAGTCATTGAGCAACTAAGGACAAAATTACCTTGGAGGCCAGGCGCACTCGAACTACTTGTTGAGCTAAAAAAGGCAGGTATCAAAACCGCTTTGGTAACCATGTCTATGCGCACCATGGCACTCACGGTTGCCGATCAGATCGACTTTCAAGCCTTTGATGTAGTTGTGGCGGGCGACGATGTCACAAATGGAAAGCCCCACCCGGAGCCATACCTCCGAGCAGCTGAGCTACTCGGAGTTGCGCCGGAGGACTGCCTTGCCTTTGAGGACTCTCCGACGGGCCTAGCTTCTGCCGAAGCGGCAGGCTGTCACGCAATAGGGGTAACCAACATCATCAATCTGCCACCGGGACCCAACAGGAGAATCATCTCCTCGCTGACCGAGGTGACCATGGAGAACATAGCCACTTTGAGAATAAACAATGAGGACAAATGAACGAAATCTTTGAAGCTGGCGACAGAGTCCAGCTGACTGGCCCAAAGGGCATCATGAACACGATTCGGCTGACGGCCGGAACGAGGTTTGGTTCTCATAAGGGTGAGATACAGCACGATGACATCATCGGCAAACCTTCTGGCTCGGTGATTGAAAATCACAACGGGGATCAGTATTTGGCTCTCAAGCCCTTGCTTAGTGACTACGTGCTATCTATGCCGCGTGGAGCTGCGATTGTGTATCCGAAGGATGCCGCGCAAATCTTGGTTGAAGGAGACATTTTCCCGGGTGCCAATGTCATTGAAGCTGGAGTTGGATCCGGCGCACTGTCTAGCTACCTAATCAGAGCAATTGGCGACCATGGAAAACTGACCTCTTTTGAGCGCCGAGCCGAGTTTGCGGAAATTGCAAAGGGAAACGTCGAAAATTTCTTAGGGGCGGAGCCCGCTAATTGGGATGTCGTCATTGGCAATCTGCAAGAAATGCTCCCCGAGCACTGCGAAGCCGCGAGCGCCGACCGGGTCGTCCTTGACATGCTCGCCCCGTGGGAATGCATCGATGCAGTTGCAACCGCGATGAAGCCGGGTGGTTTGGTGATCATCTACGTCGCGACGGTAACCCAGTTGAGCCGAACTTTTGAAGAAATCAGAGCCCACGGTGGCTTTACTGCTCCACTGGCTTGGGAGTCAATGGTCAGGCCTTGGCACCTGGACGGCTTGGCTGTGCGGCCGGAGCACAGAATGATCTCTCACACCGGCTTCCTGCTATCCGCTAGGCGTCTTGCTCCAGACACAGTTCTTCCAAGCTTCAAGGCTAAAAGAGGAAATAAGACTGAGCACAGCGACGAAGACATGGGCATCTGGCTACCCCAGGCCATGGGCCAACGACCACTTAGTGAGAAAAAGCTCAGAAAAACAGTTCGCAAAGTAACGAACAATTTGAAACCAAGGCAGAATTAGGTATACCCAGAAATGAGAACTAACTTGCGAAAAATAGCTGTGCTTTCCATCCCATTACTAATTCTTACCGGCTGTGCCAGTGAACCAACGGGACCCCTTACATACGCTGAGCTAAGCGTTGGGTTAGATACTCAATGCGAAAGCTTTCAAACCGGTGACGCAGCAGAACAGATAGCAGTCCTGGGAGACCTCGGTACTCAGCCAGAGGTTACGTTTCCGGTTCCTCTTGCGGGGACTGGCATCGAGACTGCGGTTATCATCGAAGGGGAGGGCGGGAAGATTCTCGGTGGCCAACAAGTACTTCTTCACTTCGCTGGATTCAACGCCTCGACTGGAGACTCTCTCCAGGCCAGCGACTTCACCAGCCAGAATTATGCGCCTCAGGATCTTTACCCGGGCCTCGTGCCAGATTTTTGTAGTGCCCTTACCGGCGTTAGCGTTGGATCCCGCGTCGCAGTGCTACTGGATCCTGAGAATGCCCACGGCAGCGTTGGCGTCCAAAGCCTTGGAATAGGTGCTTCCGACGCAGTCATTTTTGTTTTTGACATTCTTGACGCTTACCTGCCGAGGGCAAATGGAGACGCTCAACCTGCCAAAGCGGGATTGCCCACGGTAATTTCAGCGCCAGACGGACAGCCTGGTATCCAGATTCCTTCTACTGACGCTCCAGATGAGTTCATGAGTGCAGTGCTAATAGAAGGCGGCGGAGAACCGATCCAAATCGGCGACAACGTCGTGCTTCATTACACAGGCTGGACCTGGGATGGAGAGCAGTTCGACAGCTCGTGGGAAAGACAAGCTCCGGCTACATTTCCGATTACCGCTGACGGCCTCATAGAGGGCTTCGTCATGGCACTTGATCAAGCTACCGTCGGCTCTAGAGTCATTGCCGTGATTCCACCGGAGCTTGGCTATGGAGACAATGAACAGGGCAGTATTCCAGCTGGCTCAACCCTGATCTTCGTGATTGACGTCCTGGGAAAGTAGCTCTTATCCATGTCCGCAGGTGCGAGTAAGCAGAGCCCAGCCGAGAGGCTTTTCACTCTAACCTGCTGTCTGATGGCAGCCCCGATAATCGGGCTTAGTAAAAATGACATCTTCCGGTCAGTCGTCTCCTACTCCGAGCAGGGTTCGGATTTGGCGAAAGAAAAGATGTTTGACCGTGATAAGAGCGATCTGCGTGAAATGGGAGTCCAGCTGGAAGTAATTGACTCCAGTAGCTTCGACGAAACCGACAGCTCTAGATACCGAATTGCAAAAGGTAGCTTTGACTGGCCGGCAGACTTTGAAATCAACAACGAGCACATGACGCTTCTGGAATTGGCGGCCAAGGCTTGGAATAACCAATTGCTCTCCAAGCAAGCGCAGTCGGGTCTTATAAGGCTGCGTTCACTGGGTATCGTGGAGTCATCGCGGCAGCTTTCCGCCTTTACACCTCGGTTATTGGCACAGCAAGAAAGTTTCGCACCACTCGGCGATGCTATCGCGGAGGGAAAGCTCGTTAGATTCAGCTACCGCAAAAGCGATGGAACCACTTCGGTGCGTGAGGTAACGCCCCTGAAGCTTCGGTTTATCGAGGGCCAGTGGGTCTTACTTGCTAAGCAGTCAAAGGACATAAAGAACTTTCTGCTAAGACGAATTGTTTCTAAGGTCAAATCTTCTGAACTCCCAGGGGAGCCAGTCTCGTCAGTGCAGATTGATGAAGTCGAAGCAGCACTGGTTGCATTCGTGACCAAAAACATCGCCGTTCTGAAAATCGAGCAGGACGGTGAGGCTTGGTGGCATTTTGGAGCAAAAGACAATGGGACCGTTGAGGTAAATTTCATGGATGAGGCCCTATTTGCCGAGGACCTAATGGAATTCGGGTCGGAAGTTCAAGTACTTTCGCCCGAGTCATTGAGACAAAGAATTGATTCGGGCTGGCAACAAGTATTGGATGCCCATGCCTAAGCAGGAAATTGACGCTGAAGACCTATTCAATCTCTCCCTTTCGATTGTGGGCTTAGTGCTCAGGGATGGCCCAATGGCTACAACCGAACTTGCTACGCACTTTGGCTACACCGAGAAAACCATTGTTCGAGCTGTCAAGACAATTGCTAACAGCGAGGACATCGGACGGTTCGAAACCCACTTCTATGTCGACGATGAGCTCCTTGCAAAAGGAGAGGTTGACTTTTCAATCGGCATGGCGGCTCTCAGACGCCCGCCATTGCTATCTAAGCGGCAAACAACCGCTCTGGCGGCGGGCCTTGATTTTTTGGCCGCTCTACCGCAGTTTGCTGGCAACGTGGCTTTGTCTCAGATTCGCAGTCAGATAGGTTCTGGAACCATTCCGATCACTATTTTGGCATCGCCAGCGCGACAAGAAACGTTGCAGGCGATTCAGCAAGCTCTCCTTGATAGGACCCAGCTTGTCGCTTCCTACGTAAATCAACTCGGAGAGAGATCTGAACGCGATGTCGATCCTCTTAGAGTCGATTACGTTGGAAGAAGGCATTACCTGCGAGGCTGGTGTCATTCAAACCAAGCCGTTAGGTCTTTTCGGTTAGATCGAATAATTAAAATTGAAAACACGGACAAACCGATTTCTCAGGCGGCCGACCTAGCTGAAATACCCCTAGAGGTTTTCGGTCAAATGGAAGATGAAACTACGGTTGAAATCTTTGCCACCCAGGAGGCCAGTGAGATATTCTGGAACTTTCCAGCACTAGATATTCAACGAGATGCTGAAGGTAATGTCACTGGCAAAATTCAGGTTGGAAGCCTTAGGGCCCTGGGAAGACATGTCGCTCGCTACGCAGGTCAAGCTAGAGTCCTATCACCGCATAGTGCTGTTGAGGCCGTTAGGCAGTTTGCCCTTCAGGCCAAGTCTGGCTCAATGACCCCGGAGGACCAAGACTAATGACTGGATTCGGCCTAACGCTTCTCCTCGTGGCAATAGCTTCTATTTACGCACTCGGACTGGTTGGATATCGATTACTGCTCTCGGCAAGAAGGCTCAACACTGAACTAACAAAGTCCAAAGAGTTGATTGAAGACCTTAATGACTTCGAAATGACAATGCCCAGCAAGGCTGAGGCAAATACCGGAGCTGACCTATTGTCGCTCTTGGGTCAAAAACGTAGAATCAGCCAAGCCAAGGAGCAACGAGTCAAGGCCAGAAGGCGTAGACTGCTTCAAAGAATTAACAACATCGATAAAGATAAGAGGTAGGCATGAGACTTCAAGGCTGGGAATGGATCATCATCCTTGCGATCGTACTTCTGCTATGGGGAGCACCGAAGCTTCCGGCTTTAGCGAAGAGCGCGGCGCAATCTATGAGGATTTTCCGAAAAGAGATAGGCAAAAGCGGCGAAGGTGCCGAAGCTAAGGCTGATGAAGTAGCGGCTGAAGCGCCTAGCGAAGGCGACAAGAAGAAGGACTAATGCTCTGGCGCAAAAACAAAGAGCGCCGAATGAGCCTGTCCTCTCACCTAAGAGAATTTAGAGTTCGTCTCTCATGGTCAGCTGGTTTCGTGATCGCGGGAACAGTGGTGGGTTGGTTTCTATTCGATCCGGTGTTCAAGATCTTACAAGCCCCGCTTCTAGATGTCACTCGTGAGCGCGGCATCGACGCAATCGTCAACTTTGGAACAGTAGTTTCGGCGTTCGACCTGCGCATTCAAATATCAATTTTCTTGGGTGTTCTCATGACCGCCCCAGTATGGCTTTGGAATCTTTGGTCCTTTGTCGCTCCCGGACTAAAAATCCGAGAGCGACGTTACGCAGTCGGCTTCGTTTCTGCCGCCTTGCCGCTTTTTCTGCTCGGCACATATCTAGCATGGACATCGCTTCCTGGATTCGTTGTCGTTCTAATTGGTTTCACACCGGAGGGAAGCTCCAACGTTATAAACGCGGCCGAGTACGTATTGTTCGCGATCAGGATTCTTCTAATCTTCGGCCTGGCCTTTGTGATGCCAGTCGTGCTGGTGTTGATGAACTTCGCCGGCTTGGTTACTGGCAAGGGCATCCTAAAGTCTTGGAGAATCGCCCTGTTGATAATCGCGACGGTATCGGCCCTGGCCACGCCGACGGCAGAACCGATGACAATGTTCCTGCTTATGGCGCCACTCACTGCACTGTTCTTTACCGCGGTTGGAATTGCGGTCACAAACGACAAGCGACGAGCAAGAAAACTATCGAAGTTTGTCGATGACGACATCGAAGTCGAATGAACTTAGCCTCGCCGATCGCTATCGACGAGCTAAATCGAAATCTAAATTTCCAGAATTCGAGCTGTTCTCCCATGAGCTGCGCTTCCCGTTAGATGACTTTCAGGATCAAGCCTGCTTGGCACTCGAGTCTGGAGCAGGTGTATTGGTTGCTGCTCCGACGGGTGCAGGTAAGACAATCGTCGGTGAGTTCGCCATCCACTTGGCGCTTGCAAAGGGACAGAAGGTTTTCTACACCACCCCGATTAAGGCGTTAAGTAATCAAAAATTCGCTGAGTTAGCAGCCCGTTATGGCAAAGATCGAGTCGGACTTCTAACCGGTGACAGCAATAACAACTCCGAAGCTGAGATTGTTGTGATGACAACCGAAGTTCTAAGAAACATGATCTACGCAACCAGCACCACGTTGATGGATTTGGGCTATGTCGTCATGGACGAGGTGCACTACCTGGCCGATAGGTTCAGGGGAGCGGTCTGGGAAGAAGTTATTCTTCATCTTCCCAAAGACGTCAAGGTGGTCTCTCTAAGCGCCACCGTCTCAAACGCAGAAGAGTTTGGAGCCTGGCTGGCCGAGGTTCGAGGTAATACTGAGATTATCGTCTCGGAAATTCGACCGGTGCCACTGCATCAGCATGTCATGTTCGGCGATGAGCTACTTGAGCTATTCGAAACCGGTAGCAATAAAACTCGTGTAAACCCAGAGCTACTTCAAAAGCATCAGGCTCGTCAGCGTGCTCCGCATCGCGGGCCAAAGGGCAACTCTCGTTCAAATTATCGTGGTCAGCCCGACCGGCGCTTCCCAAGGCTTGAAAAGTCAGATGTCGTGGACCTTCTTGATCGCGCAGAGCTTCTTCCCGCGATCTTCTTCATATTTTCTCGGGTTGGATGCGAGGCATCTGTAAGTGCCTGCAGGCGCGCCGGGGTGAGACTAACCACCAGCGAAGAGGCAAAAGAAATTAGAAAAATCGCCGAAGCACGGTGCGGTTCGATTGCTGACGAGGATCTTGATACCTTGGGCTACTTCGATTGGCTGAGTTCTCTTGAGCGCGGCTACGCGGCTCATCACGCCGGAATGCTGCCCGCATTCAAAGAGGTAGTAGAAGAGCTGTTTCTTAGAAAACTGGTCCGCGTCGTGTTCGCCACGGAGACTCTTGCGCTGGGCATCAACATGCCGGCGAGAACTGTGGTTCTTGAGCGACTTGATAAGTTCAACGGTGAAGCTAGGGTCTCTATAACCGCGGGGGAATACACGCAATTGACTGGCAGGGCCGGTCGCCGCGGAATTGATACCGAGGGTCACGCGGTGATTTTGTGGGGTCAACAACTTGATCCCAATATGGTTGCGGGCCTTGCCTCGAAGAGAACCTACCCCCTAAATAGCTCGTTCCGGCCCACTTACAACATGGCAGTCAACTTAATTTCAGCCTTTGGTGCCCAAAGAGCCAGCAAAATGCTGGAGCGATCTTTTGCCCAGTTCCAGGCAGACAGATCAGTCGTCGGCCTTGCCCAGGTCATCGCTGAAAAGCAGGCATCGCTAGAAAGCTACGAGGATGCGCTCCAATGCCACTTGGGAAACTTCATCGAATACTCAGGAATAAGGCGTGAGATTACCGACCTCGAGCGAAAAGGTGCCTCTTGGCGATCCAGGGGCGGCAAAGATATTCGTGAGACTAAATCCATGCGGCAACATGAATCACACATTGCAGAGCTAAAACGAGCCCTCAGAGCTCACGCGTGCCACGGTTGTAACGAACGCGAATCCCACGCGCGTTGGGGTGAAAGGTACCAGAAGCTTCGGTCCGAGATAAATACTGCCGTTAATCAGATTGAATCAAGAACAAACCAAGTTTCTAAGGTGTTCTCTAGGATCTGCGACCTACTGCAAGATCTTGGTTACCTACAGCCAGACAGTGGCGACTTGGAGATAACCGAGCCTGGCCAACGGCTGGCCAAGATTTACGGGGACCGAGATCTGCTAATTGCCCAGTGCGTTAACCAGGGGACCTGGAAAGATCTTGATGCCGCATCGCTCGCTGCCATGGCGGCCGCGCTTGTCTACGAGAACCGCCGCGATGATGGCGACTACGAACCAAAGTTGCCAAAGGGTCAATTCCGCGAAGTCCTTGAAAAAACTGAACTGATTCAGGAAGAGTTAGTGGAGCTACAAACTAAGTACAGCCTGGCTCCGGAGACCGAGTTGGACCTCGGGTTGTCATGGCCCATTTACCGTTGGGCGACAGGGGCGCGACTTGATGATGTGCTAAAGGTGTCGGGGCTCCTTGCCGGAGACTTTATAAGGTGGTCGAAGCAGATTATTGACCTTTTGGACCAGCTTGCTCAGGGTGCAGATGCGGAGCTTGCCGAGACCGCTTATAACGCTACGGATTTGGTCAAAAGAGGCATTGTTGCCTACAGCTACTACATCTAGTACTTAGGCTATGAGTGTGAAGATTCCTGAATTGGTGTGGCGTATACCGCTTGGTGCGTTGGGTGGGCTGCTCGCTCTTTACGCATTTCCCACCGAGAACATTTGGATTCTCGCACCATTGATTCCGGCGCTGATATTGCTCGCTACCCTTGGCCTTGGTTTCTGGAAAGCAGTGCTCGTTGGATTCGTGGCAAGTCAAGTCTTTTACATTTCCCACATCGAATGGATAGCACTCTATCTGGGACCAATTCCCTTGATTGCACTAAGCACTCTAATGACCTTCTTTTTTGCGTTGGGTGTTGGAGCGACCGCCTGGCTCTATAAAAAGTGGAAGCCCAAGAAGTCTGGGCTCTTGTTCTTTGCTGTGGCAAGCGCATCGATTTGGACCTTCCGAGAATTCCTCGCCAACAATTTTCCCTACGGAGGTTTTCCTTGGTCCAGGCTTTCTATGACCCAGCCTTCAAGCTTCATGAATCAGTGGGTTTATTTTGGCGGTATGTCAATGCTGAGTTTCGCACTGGCTCTAATTGGTGGAATTCTGGCAGTTTGGTTTCTTCACCGACGCGGAAGAAACGCAATCAGAAAGACATCGGCTCTGATTACCCTCTCAGTTCTGGTGATCACGCCCCTTATAACAGGACTCGCAAACAATCCTCAACCAATTGCAACGAAAACAATTGCGGCTGTTCAGGGGAACGCCAATGCTGGCTTATTCTCAAACCTGCAGCGAGGCTCAATTCTTGAAAATCATTTGAGTGCGTCTGAGCTAATTTTTGACTCCGAGTTGGCAGGAGATATCGACCTACTGGTCTGGCCTGAGAACGCGTCGGACTTAGATCCACTTCGAGACGCAGAGGCGGCAAAAAAAATTGATGAGCTCGCGAAAAGAGTTGGCGCGCCCTTCAGCTTCGGAACAATAACGACGCGAGGCGGCAAAAACTTCAATTCGACTTTGCTTTGGGAGCCCGGAGTTGGGGCTGTTGATTTCTACGACAAGCAGCAGCCAGTCCCTTTTGCAGAGTTTGTCCCGGATAGAGAATTCTGGAGACTGTTCGCCCCGACGCTCATCGATATGGTTCCCGAAGGCTTCAGCTTTGGAACAAGGGACGGGATCTTCGAAGTTTCGGATGACTTTACTGCCGGCACGCTGATTTGCTTCGAAATTGCAGAAGACTCCATCCTTCGTGATCTAGTGTCTGGCGGTGCCGAGGTAATACTCTCGCAAACCAATAATGCAGACTTTGGCTACTCGGATGAGACCTACCAGCAGGCCGGAATAGCTCAGCTCAGGGCAATCGAAACAGGTAGGGCAGTAGTTAACATTTCTACGGTTGGGCTCTCTGCAATTTACCTGCCAACCGGAAAAGTCCTAAGCGAACTGACTTGGTATCA
>CAJJAJ010000036.1 GCA_905182225.1 uncultured Aquiluna sp. | reverse complement strand
GGCAACTAGCGGAAATGAAGAAGCCCAAGAAGTTGTGAAGGCTTCTTGGGTTTCAGTGCGCTTGGAGGGACTCGAACCCCCAACCTTCTGATCCGTAGTCAGATGCTCTATCCGTTGAGCCACAAGCGCTGGTAAGTTCCAAAGTCTAACTTATTTCGGGGAAGAAAAACATTGGCGTTTCAGTTCATCAGTTGATAAAAGGATAAGCAAGTGCCTCAACTGTGTAACTTTGTTACAACTGGATAAGGAGAAACTGGTTCTATGAAACTTCTTGGTTTGCTACTAGTTGCTGGTCTTCTAACCGGTTGCGCAGCCGTTGATACCAGCGACCCCGTTGAGAGCACCCAAAGCCAACCCGTCGAGGTTGCGACAGAGTCGCCGTCTGAGATCACTGAAGAATCAGAGTCTGAGCCTGATGCGGAAGAGGCCGAAACCTCGATGCTGGAACCAGAAACTGAGCCGGAAGAAAGCGCACCCGCTGCCACTCAGTCAGTGCAGCCTTCCGCGACCAAAGCCCCGCCAGCAACCCAAAAAGCTGAGCCGGTTGAAACTCAAGCCCCCTCACAAACCCAAGAGCCGGCTCCTGCCCCAGAGCCAGAGCCGGAACCAGTCGAATCTGAGTATTCAATGGCGAACATTGCAAAGAACAATTCGACCTCCAGCTGCTGGGCTGCTATCTCAGGTAAAGCATATGATCTAACCGCATGGATCTCAGGGCATCCCGGCGGTGCTGGAGCGATTGTGAGCATTTGCGGTACAGATGCCACCTCGGTATTCCAAGGAAGGCATGGAGGGCAGTCAGGCCCTGCCTCGTCACTTTCTGCCTACCTACTGGGCGATGTCGACAGCTAATACTTCAGTTGATTAGATAATCTCACCAAGAATTACTTCCGGACCCTCCTCGCACAGTTGGTGCTAGGACGATGCTAAAAGTAAAAACCCACAACCCAGCTGACTGGGTTGTGGGTTAGAGCGGAGACGGAGGGATTCGAACCCTCGAGGGGATTTTGGTCCCCTACCCACTTAGCAGGCGGGCGCACTAGACCGGGCTATGCGACGTCTCCATTTGCTAGCAAAGCCTACAAGATACTGGTCACTATCCCAAACTTTAGGTCAGGCTAGTTAGAGCAGCTGGTTGTTGCTGCGTTGGTCCCCTTCACCCAGTCTGGCAGATCAGTGGTTGATGTTCCATCAACCGGCTGCTCGGTTCCGTCTGGGTTCGTGGTCGACGTTGGTGTTTCAGTTGCAGATGGGCTTGCGGTGACCGTGGCTGGGTCTTCAGCGATCATCGCACCCGTGCCTGGATTGGCTTCTGCTAACACGAGTGGCTGGTCACTCTTTATTAGGTCAAACAGCTCTTGAGCACGCTCGGGAGAGGCCGCAACCCTGCCTGCGTATTCGCCTTCTAGGTCATAGACCGGAAGCTGAATAAAGGTAATTTTATCTAGGTCGACGTTGTTGACCTGTCTGGCAAGCCCATAGATAACTCCAAGGTCGGTCAGGCTGTTTGAAAGCGTCATGTTTGAAAGAGCGGCGGTTCCAAGCTGGAACATCTTAAACGGGTTCGCAAGTGCGCCTTCGTCTTTCAGTTTTCTCATCAGTGAGGTCAGAAAAACCTGCTGGTTTGAAATTCTGGACAAATCAGAACCGTCACCAACACCGTGACGGGTTCGAAGGAATGCTAGAGCCTCATCACCAATAAGCGTGTGATCGCCAGCCTCTAGATAGAGGTCCGTATAGCTGTCATCGATAGTGTTCGCGACGCAAACATCAACCCCACCGATTGCTTGGCTCATTGCAATTACGCCCTTGAAATCCACCATAGCCAAATACGGAATCGCGACCCCGGTTAGCTCTTGAACGGCAAGCAAGGTGCAGGCAGGGCCAGCTTTGGTCATGGTTGCATTTATCTGAGTAAAGTCCTTGGCCGGGAAAGCTTCTCCGCCTTTTGGATCTGGACACTCTGGAACCGAGACCATTAGGTCTCTGGGGATGCTCATGGCAACTGCGTTTTTACGGTCTTGAGAAATGTGAACCAAAATTATGACGTCCGCGAGCGCCGATCCGACTGGTCCATAGGAAGTTGAACCCTGATCAACCCTGGTGTCAGAGCCAATCACAAGCATGTTGATCGGACCGTTTATATCGGCTGGGGTTGGAAGATCGAAGCTACTGCCGTCCGTTGAGTAAACCTCAATGCCCGAAGCACTTAGCTGCCCAGTTATGAAGAAGTATCCGCCAGCTATCGTTGCCACCGTCCCCGAGAGCAGGGCAATCAATACCCAGACAATGGCCTTTAGCCAGCCACGGCGCTTAGGTTTTGAGTCCTCTAGGAACTCGTATTCGGAATCAGTCACGTAGGTCTTTTCCAACTAGGGTTGTTTACATGACCGAGGATACCCGTGCTAGCCAATTATTGGAAATAATTCCAAACGAATTCACACTTTTTACAATTACGTGCTGAGTACTAGAGATTCTCCCCAAACATAAGAAAAACCAGCCTCAACTCTTGCTGAGACCGGTTTATGTCTTTCATGGCGGAGGCCGTGGGATTCGAACCCACGAGACATTTCTGCCCACTGGTTTTCAAGACCAGCTCCATCGGCCGCTCGGACAGGCCTCCGCGGAAGAGTTTAGCGGTTATTGAATAAACTCAAGTCCCTCGAGCGACATCAGCACTTGAGCAACGCCGTCTTCAGTAACGGAGGCGGTAACTGCACTTGCAGCAAGTTTTACCTCTTCCGGCGCCTGACCCATGGCAAAAGCATGGCCGCCGAGACTCTGGGCCCACTGGAACATTTCAATGTCGTTCCTGCCATCGCCAATAACCGCAACGCGATTAGAGGTGTGATTGTAGTTATCTCTTAGCTGGTTTAGGGCGTGACCTTTGTCGATTCCTTTTGGGGCAATGTCTAGCCAAGCCGTGTATCCAATGGCATAGCTCACGGACTGCAAACCAACCTCGTCCATGATCTTTAGAAACTGATCGACATCGTGGTCCGGTGACAAAACAACCACTCGGCTAACTGGGTGGTGAAGGAGCTCTTCTAGGGGTGTTTCAACGTTCTGGTCCCCAAGCGCATAGCTTGGGAAGGGTTTATTGAATCGATAACCGCCGTCTAGGTCCTCAACGGCGAAGTGCGCATTAGGAACGGTGTCGATAAGCCGTGCAAGTACGTCTGCCGGATCAAAGGTCTTTATGTCGTGGATTGAAAAGCCCTTGGGGTGAGCACCATCAAGCTTTATAGTCACTGCGCCATTAGAACAAACCGCGTGCCCGGTATCGATACCCAACTGCTTGATAACCGGGTAGGCATTTGATGCAGCTCTGCCGGTTGCAACGAAAACATGGTGACCTAAATCACGTACTCGGTTGATCTGCGCCAGCACATTCTCTGAGAGGTAGCCGTCATCGTGAACCAGGGTGCCGTCTATGTCGATGCCGATCAGCCATTTGTTATCTTCAACCATCTAGTTCTTTGGCCCAATCTTCTCAACGCCACCGAGATAACCACGCAGAGCAGCCGGTATCAGAACTGATCCATCCGCCTGCTGGTGGTTCTCCAGAATTGCAACGAGCCATCTGGTGGTTGCAAGTGTGCCGTTCAGCGTCGCTGCGACAGCAGGTTTGCCGTCTTGATCGCGGTAACGAGTGTTTAGTCTTCTGGCTTGATATGTCGTGCAGTTTGAAGTTGAAGTCAATTCGCGGTATCCGCCTTGGGTTGGAACCCAAGCCTCTATGTCGTACTTCCTTGCCGCGCTTGAACCAAGATCTCCGGCTGCCACGTCAATGACCCGATAGGGCAATTCACATTTTTGAAGCATCTGCTCTTGCCACTCAAGTAACTTTGCGTGCTCGGCTTCAGCATCCTCGGGTTTGCAGTAAGAGAACATTTCAAGCTTGTTGAACTGGTGAACCCGAAGGATGCCTCGGGTGTCCTTGCCGTGACTGCCGGCTTCCCGGCGATAGCAAGTCGACCAGCCGGCATAGCGCATAGGGGTTGTTAGATCATCAAGTATTTCTCCGCTGTGATAACCGGCAAGAGCAGCCTCGCTTGTGCCGGTTAGATACAAATCATCAGCTGGAAGGTAGTAAACCTCGGCGGAATGCTCTCCCAAAAAGCCAGTGCCCTGCATGATCTCGGGCTTTACCAAAGTCGGAGTTATCAAAGCGGTGAAGCCAGCTTCGCTTGCTTGATCAAGCGCGAGCTGCATCAAAGCAAGTTCTAGCCTTGCTCCAAGGCCCTTCAAAAAATAGAACCTGGAGCCAGAAACCTTGGCGCCGCGCTCGATGTCTATGACATCTAGTGATTCGCCAAGAAACACATGGTCCTTCGCTTCAAAAGAGAACTCGGGCTTCTTGCCAACCTCTTTGAGAACCACAAAGTTTTCTTCGGATCCAGCTGGCACACCTTCAAGAACAACATTCTCGATTTTGTGAAGGACGACCATCAGCTCCTGGTCGGCAAGGTTCGCCTCAGCCTCAAGTTTTTTCACATCGCTAGACATCTCTTGGGCTTGAGCCACTAGCTCTGACTTTTCTTCCTTGGGAGCTTGAGCAACTAGCTTGCCGTGAGCATTCTGCTTTGCTCTCATAGCTTCGAACTGCTGCAGCGCAACTTTCTTCTGCTCGGCAAGCTTCGCGGCTAAATCAACGAGAGCCTGATCGGCGCCTCGAGCAGCCTGAGAATCCCTAATTGCCTGTGGGTTTTCCCGAAGTAAGTTGATGTCAATCACGGACTCAAGCCTACCTGCTAGCTAAGCGTTGCTTGGGATTAGCGGGCGTCCCGAAGCTTTTGAAGCCAGGTTTGGGCCGACTGGTAATCCGGGTTTGCGTTATTGCCTAGGTGAACAGAGTCAGAGTGGTCAGCTCTTGGATAAGAGCCTAGAAAAACGACCTTGGGGCTGAACCTATGAAGACCCATTAAAGCCTCGCCGATAGCCTCGTCATCCAAGTGACCCTCAACATCGATGTTAAAGCGATACCTGCCGAAGCGGTCGCCAATCGGCCTGGACTCAATTCTTGAAAGGTTGATACCCCTGGCTGCGAACTGCTCAAGCATTTCTAGTAGCCCACCGGGACGATCATCCGGCAGCTCAACCACAACGCTGGTTTTGTCCTGGCCAGTTTTTGCTGGAGGTGTTCCAGCTTTACCAATTTCGTAGAACCTGGTTTGTGCATCTTGGTTCTCACCGATGTCGCTCGCGATTATCTCGAGGCCGTAAATTTCGGCAGCCCCAGTTGCTGCGATTACGGCGTGAGCGGTTGAGCCGTTGGCCAACGCCTGGGCCGCAGCTGCGGTTGATGCTGCAGGTATGTGGGTGTGAGACTTCAGATTTTGACTGAGCCATTTTCTGGATTGTGCGTAAGCAACCGGGTGGGTGAGCACCTCTTGAATATCTGCCATTGCAGTTCCCGGCCTAACCATCAGGTCAAATTTCACGGGAACCAAGTACTCACCGTAGATCTGAGCGCCCACAATTGTCGCAAGAGCATCGCTGGTGGCACTGACGCCGCCCTCGAGTGAGTTCTCAATTGGTGCTACTGCTCGATCCGCTGACCCGGCTAAAACAGCGTCGATCGTCTCGGTAACACTTGCCATCGGAACCAGTTCAGCGCTAGCTGCCCCGGGCAGCATCTTTGCTGCCATCTCGGTGAATGTTCCGGCTGGTCCCAGGTAGGCAATCTTGTTGTCTTTAGACATGCTTCAAGATTAGGGCAGGCGGGAAACTTCGGATAGCAATACGATGCGTTTATGAATAAAAGAGGTGATGTTCAAAGACTGCGGGGCGTGCTTCGATTAGGCGCCCTAGTCTTCGCAATTAGTTCGCTTGTGCTGTTCTTGGCACCGCGTGTGTTCACCGATCTTCTTGGGATTCCTGGCTCTTTGAATCTCGATTGGTCGATGCAGCTTTCTGGCGTGACAATACTCACGCTCGGGGGTTTGATGTTTGTAAGCGCTCAGGCCGAAAGCACTAATGGTGTTTTATGGGCTGCCAGGGTCATGATGGTCGGAGCTTTTGGGTTGGGTGTCATGACACTCTTGATTCCTACCGGCGTTACTTGGTTCGTAATTCTCTACGCACTAATAGGTTTTGGGTTTTCTTCTGCCTACCTGGTGTTCCTGGCAAGGCGTAACCCCCAGATTGATTGAGCATCAATCGATCTTCGATTCAACAACTTCCTCAAGGTAAAATTCAGCAGCTGGCAAAGACCAGAACTCTTCGAGTGTATGTATTCCGTTTTTGGAATACTCAGCCGCTAACTCTTCACCAACGAATCGCAGATGCCAAGGTTCGTAGCTGTAGCCGGTGATAGCTGTCGTTTCTTCTTCGTAGCGAACAATGAAACCAAAGCGCCAGGAATTGGCAGCTACCCACTTACCTCCAACAGTTTCTCCAAAGCAGGTCATTATTGCGCAGCCTTGAACTGGCACAGAAACATCAACGGCTAAGCCGGTTTGGTGCTCTGAGTGACCAGCCTTTGCACTTCTCACAAGTGCTCCTGCCAAACCGTACTGACGAGTCTTTGATTCAAACAATTCCGCTTGATAGTCATAGGTTCGATAGGCGGAGTTCACAAACAACTGGCCGTAACCCTCGGCGTGCATTCGCTCTGCCATCAAAACAAGCGCGTTGGCAGCCGAAGGCGCCAACACCAATTCTCTTGAGTTGTCTAAAGACTCACTTGAGGGCATGACAGTAAGGCTCGGAGGCGCAAAGTCGATCGGGTCTAGTGCCCGCAGTTTGTTCACAACCACCAAGGGCTGGTTAGCCGAATCAATCGTTAGCCGCGGATAAATGTAATCGGTTAGCCCAGGCGTTGGAGGCACAACGCCTGGGGCGGCATTGATTGAAATTTGCTCGTTGACCATTTCAAGCTTTGGGCTTGCAGTGCTGACCGATTGAACGACTAAGCCAACTCCCAGAAATGATAAAAGAACCGGAGGGCCAAAAATAAATAGTGGACTCCGTTTCAGAGGCGTAGTCTTAAGCATCTCTTCACCCTAAATCCAGGAGACTAATTGGCCACGAACACCTCTCGGGATGCCGCAAAAAAGGCAGCCCAATCTGGCACCATGACTCCTAGGCAAATTTGGATAGTTCTTATCGGGCTAATGTCCGGAATGTTTTTGGCAGCCCTTGACCAATCTGTGGTTGGTGCCGCCATGCGAACGATCGCCGATGATCTTTCTGGTCTTTCGCTTCAAGCCTGGGCGACCACGGCCTACCTAATAACCTCAACCGTCACTACCCCCATCTATGGCAAACTCGGCGACATCTTCGGTCGAAGACCCTTGTTCATGATTGCGATCGTGATCTTCATAGTTGGTTCGGTTACCGCCGGCTTTGCAACCTCGATGGCAGAACTGGCAGGTTTCCGAGCGCTTCAGGGAATGGGTGCTGGAGGGCTGTTCTCACTTGCTCTCACAATTGTCGCCGACATTGTTCCGCCAAAAGAAAG
>CAJJAJ010000035.1 GCA_905182225.1 uncultured Aquiluna sp. | reverse complement strand
GCCCTTGAACTGCGGCCTCAAGTTCGGAGGGATCTTCTCGTCAACCCCAAGTCCGTAGGCGAGCATCAAGTGATTCTTTTCGGACTTATCGCGCTCTTGAGCTAGCGCCTCAGCATCACGCTTTGCGACTCCCAGAAGTTTTTCTGCAGCAAGCATGGCCCGGCTGAGGTTTGTGATCCCCGCAATCTCCCGCAGGGTTTCAGCCCTTCTGGATCTAGCGTCCTGGGACACCGCCAGCCTTCTTGCCATGCCAACGTGGTTCTGGGCTTGGCGTGCGGATCGAATGGCAAGCTCCTTGTCAACCTTGTCCCGCTGCACCAGCAACTCAGCAACTTCCTCGACGCTCGGGAGTCGAAGTAGCACGTTCATAGTTCTGGAACGGATTGTTGGCAACAGGTCGGCAACACTTGGTGCGCAGAGGATCCAAATTGTTTTGTCTTGGGGTTCTTCAAGGGCTTTTAGTAGAACGTTTGAGGTGCGCTCGGTCATTCGATCGCTGTCTTCGATAATCACTATTCGATAATCACCAATGGTGCTATTCATCCCGGATTTTTGCACCAGCTCACGAACCTCATCGATGCTGATCAACACCCGCTCGGTGGCAAGGGTCAATACATCTGGGTGAGCTCCGGCAATTGTTAGAGAACATTGCTGGCAGCGCCCACAGCCATCATTTTCACACTGAAGCGCAGCAGCGAAAGCCTTGGCTAACAAAGAACGGCCAGAGCCTGCTGGGCCGGTAAATAGCCACGCGTGGTGAACGCCCTCTAGCTTGCCGGCAACCGTACGTTGGAGTTGATCGATTGCTTCCGGTTGACCTAAAAGCTGATCGAAGACCCCGGAGGTCATTTGTAGAGCCCCGCATTTTCAATACGGGCAATCACCGCTGAATGTATTTCGGGGATGGCCATGGTCGCGTCAATAACTTCAAAACGAGGTTGGGTCGCAAGCTTTAGATATTGACCCCTCGCCCTTGCAAAAAACTCAACCTGTTCACTTTCCAAGCGATCTGGAGCAGTTCCAGTGTCATCACGTCTTGCAAGCGCCTGCTCGGCAGGCATGTCCAGTAAAAACGTAAGGTCTGGCTCGAGGCCTGCAACAGCCCAGAGCGAGATGTCCTGGACTTCTTTTACGGAAAGCTCTCGTGCAGCACCCTGATAGGCAATCGAAGAATCGTAATAGCGGTCCCCAAGCACTATCGTGCCAAGTTCTAGGGCCGGCCTAATCTTCGTGGCAACGTGATGGGCTCGGTCTGCGGCATATAAAAGTGCCTCTGCCCTTGGAGCGACATCGCCCTTGCGGTGGAGAAGTAAGTGCCTTATTTCTTGACCTAGTTCGGTGCCACCGGGCTCCATTGTGCGCAGCACTTCATGTCCCCTGGCTTTTAGCCAGGTCTCGAGTAGATCCAACTGAGTGGACTTGCCAACTCCGTCGATTCCTTCAAAAGTAATAAACACGGCTACCGCTTTTTTCTGGTCGTCTTTTTCTGGGTCTTTGGTGTTTCGCCTGGTTCTACACCTAGCTTTTCACGCCTAATGGCCAAAAGCTCGAAGGCGCGGTCGTTGGCTAGCTCGTCTAAGGGCTCATCGGTTGGCACGGTTGCGTTCACAATTCCGTCGGAAACGTATGTTCCAAACTGTCCGGTCTTGGCCACAACGCTCAGCTTGGAGGCTGGGTCTTCTCCGAACTCCCTTAGTGGAGTAGCTGCTGTGCGGCGCCCGCCATACTTTGGCTGCTTGTAGATCTCCAGCGCTGAGGCTAAATCGAGTGAGAAAATCTGCTCCTCGGTATCAAGGGAGCGAGAGTCTGCTCCACGCTTTAGGTATGGACCGAACTTCCCGTTTTGAGCAGTTATTTCGGTTTCAGTTTCTGGATCGACACCGATAGCTCTTGGCAGGGACATAAGCTTCAGGGCGTCTTCGTAAGTGACAGTGTCGACGGCCATGGTCTTGAACAAAGAAGCGGTCTTTGGCTTTGGATTACCCTCGTCAACTAACGTTAAGTAAGGACCATAGCGGCCATCTTTCACGATGATGTCCAAGCCTGATTCCGGCTCTTGGCCAAGGACTCGGTCACTTGCGGGCGGAGCATTTACAAGTTCAACCGCTTTGGCCTGAGTAAGTTCATCGGGGCTTAGGTCCGCAGGGATGTTCACAATTCTGCGCTCTTCGTTCTCCATTACTTCAAGGTATGGGCCGAATTTACCGGTTCGAAGATTGATGTCTTCGGAAATCTCGAATGTGTTAATCGATCTCGGGTCGCTTTCGCCAAGACCCTCAACGGTTGACTGCAAACCGGTTTCCCCGAAGTAGAAATTCTTTAGCCAACCAGAGCGATCAAGTTCGCCAAGGGCTATTCGGTCGAGATCCGATTCCATCTTCGCCGTGAAGGCGTAGTCGACCAAGTCACCAAAGTTATCTTCCAAGAACCTGGTAACGGTAAACGCGATCCACTCAGGAACCAGTGCGCTACCGCGCTTTACTACATAACCCTTGGTAATAATGGTGGAAATAATGGCAGCGTAAGTTGAAGGCCGTCCAATACCCTGCTCTTCCAAAGCCTTGACCAAAGAAGCTTCGGTGTACCTGGCTGGTGGCGAAGTCGAGTGGTCCTTGGATGCGATTTCATCAATTTTGATCGTAGTTCCGACCTCAAGAGCCGGTAGCTTGGCACTCTCTGGTTCTTTGCCCTCTTCTTGAACTTCTTGGTAAACAGCCATGAAGCCCCTGAACAGCACCACGGTTCCTGATGCTGAGAATTCAGCGACCTTGGAGTCAACCTCGGTTTGCAGCTTGGCTGTCGTGGTTGAAAGCTTGGCATCCGCCATTTGAGAAGCAACTGTCCTTCTCCAAATTAGCTCGTACAAAAGTTGCGATTTTCCCTGCAAAACCTTTTTAAGGTCATCTGGGTGAACGAACTTTTCTCCCGAAGGTCGAATAGCCTCGTGGGCCTCTTGAGCATTTTTCGACTTAGCTCCATACATACGTGGCGCCGAGGCAACCGACTCTGCGCCAAAGAGCTCTTTTGCGGCAGCAATGGCTGCCGAGCTTGCCTGCCCAGACAGCGAAGGTGAATCCGTTCGCATGTAGGTAATGTGACCATCTTGATAAAGCATCTGGGCTGTGTCCATCGCCTGCTTAGCACTCATGCCCAGTTTTTTGGAGGCTTCCTGCTGAAGAGTAGAAGTAGTGAAAGGCGCGTATGGCTTTCTGGTTGAAGGCTTTGCTTCAACGGCTGAAACCTCAAGAGTTTGGCCCTTGAGTTTTGCCGCATAACCTGCGGCCTCCTCGGGCGTGAGAACCAAAGCCTCTTGAACTAGAACACCCTTGGAATCAAAACTTTTGGTGCCAGCAAGCTTTTGTCCATCCAGGATTGTGAGTTTCGCCTCAAAGCCAATTGAGTCGGCCTCAAGATTTGCCGTGATGGAGGAATAGCTAGCAGACACAAAGGCCATTCGCTCGCGCTCGCGCTGAACAATCATTCGCATTGCAGGCGACTGAACCCTTCCGGCGGATAGTCCACGATTTATCTTTCGCCAAAGCACCGGAGAAATTTCATAGCCAACCAAGCGATCAACTACGCGCCTGGTTTCCTGAGCCTGAACCAGGTTGGTGTTTAGCTCCCTGGTGTTGTTTGCGGCAGCAGTGATGGCATCTTTTGTGATTTCGTTGAAGACCATTCGGTGAACCGGGACCTTGGGTTTCAGCACTTCCAAAAGGTGCCATGCGATTGCTTCGCCCTCGCGGTCCTCATCAGTAGCAAGGTAGAGCTCATCAGCGTCTTTTAGTGCTTTTTTTAGATCACTGACGGTCTTGGCTTTGCCGGGGGAAACCACATAGAAAGGTTCGAAGTCGTTCTCTACGTCAATTGAGAACTTGCCGAGCGAGCCTTTTTTCTTTTCCGCTGGAATTTCTTTGGCCTGGGCCAAATCTCGGATGTGACCAACAGATGCCAGTACCTCGTAATCGTTTCCGAGGTATTTGGAAATCGTCTTCGCCTTTGCAGGCGACTCAACAATTACCAGTTTCTTCTTCAAGAAAGTACTCCTATTTAGTCAGTTGGCGAACCTGCCTCCGAAAATGCAAAAAGTTCTACAAATCCAGACTGCTGAGTTAGCTTGACGCTCGCGTCGCTTCCGACAATACGACATGAATCTAGGAAACTACCATTCGAAACCGCAATCAGTTCCGCATTTTCGCAAGGAATTCCAGAAATCAGACCCCGAAGCGTGTCGGCAGCGGTTAGTGAACCAAGATCCGCGACCACCTGCAACCTCGTGCGCTCAAGTGCCAATGACGTCGCTATTGAGACCGCCGACAACAACAACATGAGCGTGCCCATGAACGCCAGTGAGACCACTGCCGTGGATCCTGCATCTACTGACCAACCTGCATTACGCAGAGCTTGGTGCTCATTGGGATGAGTGACTGTTTGGAGATTTTTGCGCAAGTTAGAGCTCCTTCTACAGATTTCTCAATTTCGATTCCTTCTTCGGCCACAAGATCAAGCCCAATGGCGAGCGACCTGGCTGCCTCAAAGCCCTTTGCCTCAAGAGCTATGCGATCCGTTGCAAAAGCCACTGAGCCGAGCACCGTGGCAAATAGCATTACGAGGGCGGGTAACAGCAGCATGAACTCTGCTGTTACCGCGCCTTGATCACTAACCAGACTTTCTCTGGCCAGGCTTTTGCTAGCCAAGGCCAATTGCTCCCGCAATCAACTTGAATAGCAGCGACCTGACCTCCTCAGACTTCAGTACCAGCAGCATGAGCCCGGCGAAGGCGACCCCGGCAAGTGTCGCGATTGCATATTCGGCGGTGATGGCACCGTCTTCGGATTTTAGTATTTGCATCTTTTTATCCTTTCTTATTGGGTGAAGCCGATGATTATCGGCGGCAGGGTGAGAAGCAAAAATGCCGGAAGGGTTGTCAGGGACAACGGGATAAGCAATCGAACCGAAAGCTTTCGAGCTTCCTCAATCCGCGTGGACAAAAGCTTTTGATTCAGCTGCTCGAGTTCAGAGTCAATAAGGAAGGAGAGCCTGGCTCCAGTGCGCTTTGAAATCTCAACCAGCTGGCTTGCTCCACCATCTGGGTAACTTTCGAGTCTTATTCGAATTTTCTCCAACGGTTCCCCGGCGGATAGGCAAATACGTAAAACCATCAACGACAAGGTTGGGTCTGGTTTTGGGGCCAGAAAACTACTGAGCATTTGGCCGGAAATTTTATAGCCCACGAACAGCAGTCCCCCTGCGAGCAATGCCGCCAGAGCCCCCACCGGATGCAAAATCCCACTGAAGGTTCCAAGCCCCATTATTTGCGCCAGAACAAAACTGACCACGGGCAGCCAAATCAACAGTGTTCTAGTTGCCTGAGGCACTGCCTGTGCTTGGTCGATTTCTTGACTGGTTCGCTCCTCGTGGCGCAGCTGAACTTCAAGTTGGCTCAGGGTGGGAACCAATGGAGCACCCAGTTCGAAAGCGAGAACTATAAAATCTCGAAACTTATCCGGCAAATCTTTGGGGTCCGCCAGCTCAATGGCCTTTGGGAACGGAACCCCGGCTGACAACAGCCCAGCCAGCATTGCCGGCCGCATTAGATTGCCACTCTTTGAACCCTTAGCCCAGAAGGGGTCATGATCGGTTGACCGATCGCCGTAATGACTCTTTGGTGGCCCTTTTTTCCAAGTTGAACCACATAATCGATTGACTGGGCAACGAGCCTCGAGGTCAGATCAGCAGTCAGGTTCCCCAGTAACCCAAGGACCAATAGGCGCTCTGCGACACTTTCTAAATTATTCGCATGCAGAGTCGTCAAGGTCCCTTCGTGACCATTGTTGATGGCTTGCAACAGCACTCTGAACTCTTTAGATCGGACTTCCCCGACCACGATTCGATCCGGTCGCATGCGAAGGGCATGAATTATTAGTTCATCCAGTTCGATTTGACCGACACCCTCTTGGTTTGCCTCCCGCTCGGTAAGAGC
>CAJJAJ010000034.1 GCA_905182225.1 uncultured Aquiluna sp. | reverse complement strand
TTGAGATTTAGATGGTCGAAAGGAACCAAAAGTAGCCGCTGAAAAGCCTTCGAGTCATCCAGGCTGCCTAGCTTTAGGATTGCATTCATTGGTAAAGGCTAATCAAAAAATTCTCCAATAAAGCGGGTTTCTAGCAATAAAAACAGTGTTGCGACCAAACGGAAACTTACTCGGTCGAGCTACAAAACTGAATCGGACTCTATGGTTATTAGATTCGCATCCCGGGCGCTCGTTTTCTAGCCAGAGCGTCTACGGTAGCGGCCAGTGCGAGCACTACTCCGGTAACGATGAAGCTAACTCCAGCAGGGAAGCCCATCAGGCCCAAGCCATTGTCAATTATCGAAATCACGATGGCACCAATGGCTGCATTGAATAGTTTTCCTCTGCCACCAAAGAGGCTGACGCCACCCACCACAGCCGCCGCAACAGCGGATAGAACGATAATCTTTCCGGCGGCTGCCTCAACCGCTCCGATTCGACTTATGTGCATCAGCCCACCCATTGTGGCAAGTGTCGACGTAATCATGAAGGCATAGATTCTGATGCGAGCGACATTGATTCCGGCGCGCCTTGCGGCCTCTGGGTTTCCACCCACCGCGTATAGATAACGGCCGAACTGTGTTCTGTTCAACACGAATGTTCCTGCAAACATCAAAACAATAACTATGGGAACCACGATTGGAACACCCCGAATTGGGTTAGCAGCAACCAAGCTGCGAGGCAGGTTCAGCATGAACACTATTCCGCCACCTACAGCTAAATACGCAGCAATCTTGGCAACCAAGAAAATTATTGGTCTAACCGGGAGGTCGACACTGAGCCTGCGGGACCTGTCCCAAATTGATAGCACAAGTGCAACGATGACGATGACGGCAAGAACAGCCCAACCGCCCCACACCGGTAGGTTCACGTTCATGATCGCCTTGATTGGCTCAACCTCTAGTCGAAGAATTCCACCAGAACCCAAGATGATCAACATCACACCTGGAAAACCAAGGTAGAAAGCTAGTGAGATAACAAAAGACGGCACACCGATCTTGGCCACGAACATACCTAGTACCCAGCCCGTTACCAGCCCAACCAGAAATCCAAATGCTAGCGCCACTGGCCAGTCCCAGCCCGTGTTTGTTAGCTTTACAAAAAGAGCCATGCCGGTAGCAGCGGTCACGCCAGCGCTCAGGTCAATCTCTCCAAGGAGAAGAACAAAAACAAGCGCCATGGCAGTAACCATCAACACTGCCGACTGAACAAACAGGTTCGCGATGTTTATCTCAGTCAAGAAATAGGGGGAAAGGTTGGCAAATAGCGCCATCAGAACGATCACTGCGGCCATCGCTGGTAGCGCGCCCATGTCGCCGCCTTTGAGCCTGGAGAAATAAGCAGAAACCTGCCCTTTTACTCCGCCCTCGTGACCGGTTTGCAGTGTTACCTTCTCCGCCACGATTAGCCTTCCTTTACGTCTGTTGCAATACCAGTTATGTAGCCGATGACCTCATTGCTTGTGGTCTTTGCGGTTTCCAGCTGAGCCACCATGTTTCCCAAATACAGCACTGCAATGTCGTCCGCTACCTTGAAAACGTCGTAGAGATTGTGGCTGATCATTAGAACGCCATAGCCCTGATCCGCGAGGCGGCGAACAAGGTTCAAAACCTGCTCGGTTTGAGCGACACCTAGAGCGGCGGTCGGCTCATCGAGGACTACTAGCCTCGCATCGCGCAACACAGTTCTTGCAATCGCCACGGTTTGGCGCTGCCCACCGGACAGCGAAGAAACAGTCTGCCTAACAGACCTAACGGTTTTTACTGAAAGTGACTGCAGAGCTCTGGCCGCGTCGGCTTCCATTTCGGCCTCGCTTAGAGTTCCAGACTTGAGGGTCTCTCGGCCCAAAAACATATTTTGAACGATGTCGAGATTTTCGCAGAGCGCTAGATCTTGATAAACAACTTCAATGCCCAATGCGGATGCCTGTCGAGGAGAGTGAAGCTCCTGAAGCTCACCGTCGAATCTAACCTCTCCGGCGTCGTAGGGCTGAACACCCGCCAGGCCTTTGATAAGAGTTGACTTACCAGCTCCGTTGTCTCCGACAAGGGCCGTTACTTTTCCTGCAAAAACTTCTAGGTCTACGCCCTTCAAAACATCTACTGGGCCAAAGCTCTTTTTTACGTTCTTGAGCTGAACGAGTGCCTGGGACATTGTGGGGCCTCTTGCTCTTATTAGAAGCTCATTCCCGGGCGGAAACCGCCCGGGAATGAGCTAGTTACTAATTACTAGTTGCTGATTACTCTACGCCGTAGGTGGCGCAAGCTGCTGCCACTTCTGGGGTGCAAAGATCCGCTGCGGTGGCCTGACCGTCGGCTACGACGTTCTTGACCAACTCGGCGGTTGTGATGATTGGATCGATTGCGATGAATGGGGTTCCGTCGTCAAGAGTCTTGTTAGCTGTGACGGTTTCGCCCGAAAGGATCGCTGCAATGATCTCTAGAGCAGCAGCAACCTGAAGCTGGAATGGCTTGTAAACCGTTCCGTACTGCTTGCCCAACAGAACATTCTGAAGACCAGCGTTTGATGCATCCTGACCTGACACTGGAACGGTTAGGCCGTTCTTGTCCAGGATTGAGATGATCGAAGCTGCGTTGTTGTCGTTTGGAGCTAGAACTGCGTCAACGTTTCCACCAACTGCGGTGAAGGCCTGCTCGAACAATGTTCCAGCCTTTGCGCCGTCCCAGGTTCCCTCCATGGTGAATGCAGGTGATGCGCCAGCGGCGTCAAGAACGCTCTTGGCACCATCGAAGAACATCGCTGCGTTACCGTCGGATGGGTCACCCGATGAGTAAATGATGCTGGCGGTTGCTGGGTCTTTGCCCGCAGCCACAAGTCCGTCAACGATCATCTGTCCCTGAAGGGCACCAACTGTGAAGTTGTCGAATGATACGTAGTAGTCCGCTCCAGGGATTGGACGGTCATAGGCGATAACTGGAACTCCAGCGGCCTTGGCCTTCTCGGCAACAGCTGCACCAGCACCCTGGTAGTCAACTAGAAGCATTACATCGCAACCCTTTGTTAGCTGAGCGTCAGCAATGGTTGCGAACTTTGCAGTGTCTGACTGAGCGTTCTGGATGTCAGCCTCGTAGCCAGCAGCGGTTAGTCCGGTCTCTAGAGCTGGACGGTCACCTGGCTCCCAGCGAGTTCCGGCGTCAGCATCGGGAAGGATAACGCAAGCGCGTAGCGCTTCTACTGCGGTCTCGCCAGCAGCTGCGCTGGGAGCCTCCTCGGTTGCAGTGTCTGCTGCACAGCCGGCCAGCACCAAAGATGCGGCTGCAACTGCAGCTAGAGAAGCAATTCTGAACTTCTTCATTTTTCCCCTTATTTTCTAAGTAGTTATTTTCGAACCGACCTAAGCCAAGTCGGCTGAAGTAGGTGCCTTTATGTTTCCACACGAAACAAATAGAAAAAGCCTTTTTTTATCAAGATTCGGTAACGATTTGGAATTACGGGCCATATTTATCGTGCTTTTGAGTGATTACTCTGCCACTCTTTTGAATTAATAGGCTTGTTTGTATGTGGTCTAAACAAACTAAATGAAAGTATTTGGCACAGAAGATGAATCCCAAAGCGACCCCGATGTTTGAGACTCGAGCCTCCGGACAGTCGAGCCTGTCGATAGTTCTTGGTTTGATCCACGAGCACCGCGCGATCACACGCTCTGAAATCTGCAGCCTCACTGGCCTGAGTCGGTCGACTGTTGCCAAGCTTGTAACGACGCTGGTGGATTTGGGGTTTGCCTCCGACACCGGAGCCGAACAGATCGACCGAGTTGGCAGACCCAGCATGGGCGTTGACGCCTCCAAAGAAATGCTTGCAATTTCAGTGCACCCAGAGGTCGACTATCTCGAGGTCAAGGCCGTTGCCTTCGACGGAACCATCGTTCACTCGGAAAAACGTCTTTACGATGAGCCAATCGGCGCATACCAAGCAGTCGCGGACATGGTTCAGGTTATTGACAGACTCGTCGCCGAGCTTGAAGTCAGCGACACTAGCTACCGAATTCTGGGAATTGGTGTCATTGTGCCGGGACAAATCAACTCTTCGACCGGGATTGTCAGACAGGCTCCCCATTTGCAATGGTCTGAATTCCCGATTCGTGACTTACTAACTGAGCGACTCTCGATGCCGGTTTTTGTCGCAAACGATGCGTCCTTGGGCTGTAAAGCCGAGATGGCTTACGGGGCAGCCAAGGGCGCCACAGATGTTGTCTATATGCACGGTACTTCTGGAATCGGAGGAGGTGTGTTCATGAACGGCACTGAGCTAAAGGGTTTCCGAGGTTACGCAGCAGAGCTTGGCCACATGAGAATCAGCTCGGGCAAAGAGCTCGACTACTCGGGAATTCGAGGGACCCTAGAGGCCTTAGTCAGAAGAGATGACCTAGAGACCGTTTTGGGATTAAAGAATGTTTCCGATGAGGATCTTGAGATCGCGCTACTAAACAACCGCACTCCCGAATCAACCGCGTTGGCTAGAAGGCAGCTTGAGGCGCTGGGGATCGCAACAGCAAACCTTGCGAACATCTTCAATCCAGAAGTGTTCGTGCTAGCGGGCTTTCTTAGATTCTTATACCGGTTCGACCAGAACTACTTCCACAGAGTAATCAAAAAACATGCGATTCCAGCAGTGCTGGAAGGCATGCAGGTTTTTGTCAATGAACTTGGAACCAATTCACTGGCCATCGGTGCATCCGAGTTGGTTTTTCAAGAAGCGATTGCCGACCCAGCTAAATATGGAAAACGCAAATAATCCCGCTGGCCTCAGGAGGCCAACGGGGTTATCTACCCAATTACTGGTTAGCTGACTAGAGCCGGAATGATAGCTCCGGAGAATATCTGCCATGCCAAGACTGTCTTAGCAACGAGGCTAAGGGTGATGTAGGTCTTTTCGCCAAATAGGTAGTTCTTCCAAGGTCCAATTTTCTTGTATTGGAAAGCCTGGTTGAATCCAAAGGTGTTGAAGAACAAAAACAGCGCAACAACGATGCCGTAGACAAAGCCTGGAATCTCGGATGCGTTTGTTGCACCCGGTTGCCAGATGTAGAGAATGAGAATCAACCAAGGAATAATTCCGGTCATTGATCCGAAGATAAATGGCAGGCCCTTGCCGTTTCCAGGGGTTTCGTACTTCTCCTGAAGAGCACCGAACATGATCATTGATGCGTTCACCGCAAAGATTGCGACCAGGGCGGCAATGTCGGTAATACCGTTCAGCAATGCGATGCAGAAGATCATTACCGAGGAGCTAAGCGAATACTCAACCCAACGGAAATAGTTGTGGTTTAGCTTCAGGCCAGCCTTATAGCGCTTGAAGAACATGGGCGAAGAGATAATGAAGTGGAACAGCGCGGAAAGTGCCAAGAACCCAACAATTCCAGCGCCAATGTTGATGTCAAATAGGGTCACCACGTCGACTGGACTGGCCACTCCCGGAGGACCCGTTGGGTATTCAATTTTTACCGGATACAGAATCTGGTAGTCGAGCATTGTCAAGACGTATGAGAACCCAACCGCTTGGATTAGGTGCAAGAAACCGGCAACTACGTTGTACTTTCGTAGTCCCCCAATTTGCTGGTCCGGTGTTTTGGCCGGCTTTATTGTTTTTGCCATTATGAGAACTCCCTAGTTCTAAGTTTCTCCCAGTCTAAGCCTGTGAGCGCAAACGCTCCAGCTTTGCTCCCTCAACATCGACATCAGGTAATAACTTGTCGAGCCACTTGGGCAAATACCAAGCCGCTTTCCCAATAACGCTCATCAAGGCAGGAACCAGCAACAGTCGAACCAGGAACGCATCAATAAGGACACCGATTGCTAATCCAAAGCCCATCGGCTTAATCATTGTGATGTGAGAGAAGGCGAAACCACCAAACACCGAGACCATGATGATTGCCGCAGCGATGACGACCGGCCTACCAAGGTGGATACCCGAGTCAATAGATTCCTTTGCGCTTTTGCCGTGCACAAATGCCTCGCGCATACCGGAAACTACGAAGAGCTGGTAGTCCATTGCAAGACCGAACAGGATTCCAATCAAAAGAATTGGCAAGAAGCTAAGTATTGGACCGGCTTGAGTAACACCCAGAACTTCCGACAACCAACCAAACTGATAGACCGCCACAACCGCACCCAGAGTCGCCCCAACGGTTAGCAAGAAGCCACCGGTTGCAACCAGAGGAACAATGAGTGACCTAAACACCAGGATCAAAAGCAAAAACGACAAAATAACCACTGTGCCCAAGTAGAGCGGCAAAACATCGGCCAGTTTCTGAGAAATGTCTATGTTCACAGCCGCAATGCCGGTGACCTCAATGTTTGCATTTAGTTCAGCTGGGAAGACTTTTTCAAGTTCTCGGATATCGAATACCAATTGCTCGGTTTCAGCACTGGTCGGTCCAAATTCCGGAACCAGCACAAACATCAAGTCCAGTCCCGAGGTTGAAACCCCTCCTGGAAGAACTGCGGAAACATTGTCCAAAGCGAATAGTCGCTCAGAAACCTCGGCTTGCATCTGAAGCTCTGCGATCTCGTCAAGTTTTTCTGGAACATCGACTATTGCAACCAAGCTGCCGTTGCTGCCAGGGCCAAAGGCTTCGGAAATAAGCGTGTAGGACTTAAATGCTGTTGAGTCGCTTGCCTCAGCTCCACCGTCTGGCAAAGCCAGACGCATGCTCAAGGCGGGAACCGCCACGATCATCAAAACCGTCACCACTCCAATGATGGCTACCCAAGGACGCTTATTCGCAAACACGGGCTTATGGCTGGCGTTTGCCTCTTCGAGGGCATGAACCTGCTCTGGCGTGCTCGAAAGACCCGTTGCTGCGCGCACTACGCGCTCTTTTTTGGTGAGGACTTTTTCTTTGGCTAGACCCAACACGGCAGGCACAAGAGTCAATGCAACTGAAACTGCAACCACAATCGCAAGTGCTCCGGCGCTACCCATCAGCCCAAGGAATCCCACACCGGTTAAGTTCAGTGCCAAGAGAGCAATAACTACCGTGATCCCAGCAAAGACAACGGCATTGCCGCTGGTGCCATTGGCAAGGCCGATTGATTCTTCAAGTTCAACTCCAGCTTTTAGCTGACGTCGGTGACGATTCAAGATAAACAACGAGTAATCGATTCCCACCGCAAGCCCAAGCATGATTCCCAGCAGCGGAGTAGTGCTGGTCATTTCAATCACGGAGGACAGAG
Organism: uncultured Aquiluna sp.; assembly: GCA_905182225.1. Lineage (GTDB taxonomy): Bacteria > Actinomycetota > Actinomycetes > Actinomycetales > Microbacteriaceae > Aquiluna. The sequence continues at coordinate 30,098 of CAJJAJ010000034.1, read as the reverse complement.
CAAAGGTTATAGCCGCAGAGATAGCGACTCCGGTGATTGCTGCGATCACTGGAAGGCCGGCACCAATAAAGGTTCGAAGCATTATTGCAAGCACCAGGGCCGCGATCGCCAAACCAATAATCTCTCCGATTCCCAGAAGGCCATCTAGTGAGAACACCAAGGATTGCGAATACTCGACCTGAATTCCATCGGGAGTCTGCGCTTCTATGAGAGCTACAACTTCAGCGGCTGCAACCTCGTCTAGCTGACCGGTCGGCTGATTAAAGTAAATCGTTGCAAAAGCGGTCTTTGCACCAACTGACACCGTGCGGAAGTTATTTGCGGTACCAAGGAGCTTTTCGCCCGCCACCAGCTGAACCTCATTGCTCGCAAGCTCGGACTTACCCTCATCAAGCTTGACTTGGCCGCTGGTTAGCTCGGTCTGCTGAAGAGCAATTTGATCGAGTCCACCTTTAATCTGGGCTAGCCCCGCTAAGACTTGGTCGGTTCCGGGGGCATTATTGGCAACCATGGCATCGAGAGTTTGCTGCAATGCTTCAGCCTGGGCCTCTAGATCGGATTTGGCGGCATCAAGTTGATCTTGCCCGGCGTCCAATGAAGCTTGATTTGTTTTGATTTCAGCCTTGCCATCCGAAATGGCCACAAGTCCAGCAGCCAAGTCAGCCCGCTGACTATCAAGGGTTGCTTGAGTAATAAATGGGTCAGCGACATCGTCCACAGCAATCAGAGCTTTGACGCTGTCGAGGACATTAGAAATACCCGAAATCTCAGCCATTGAAAACTCGACGCCGTCTGCTTTGTGGAATACAACTTGTCCGGAGGCCCTGGCGGCCTCGGGGAATGTTTCCTGAAGTGAGGTCGCTAGGTCCTGGGATGGAATGCCATCTAGGGTCATCGTGGTTCCGAGCTTGCCACCTGCGAGCAAGGCACCGGCTCCGGCAGTTCCAATCAGTAGCACCCAGATTGCTATGACAGCGAAGGCTCGTTTGGCGGAAAATTTTCCAAGGCGGTATAGCAGCTGGGCCATTTAGTTCCTAAATCATTTTGTGCGCGCCTGTGCGCGGGGTGTAAGGGCTCCCTAACGTTATAAGTTCAGCCTGATAGAAGGCTGGGCGCCGAACTGAGTTAGCGTTTTTTAACAGCCCGGTGATCAAAATTCACACCGTGCCGGCACGTTCAAAGTGAGGCATGAAACTCTTGGGTTTAGCGAGCATGCCACTCTGGACGAGAGTGGAATGTGGCCAACCTAATACGCATTGACCAAGATTGACAATATGGCACAGGCTCAAATCGTCGAGCTAATCAAAAGGGCAACTGGGCAACTCTAAATAGTGTTAGCTTGAATTCGAAAATCAATTTTGAGGCCACCCAGGCCCTGCAACTAGCATCAAAGTAAGGATGCCAAATGAACCTGATCTCCCACTACATTTCTGGTGCCGAACAGAAGCCCTCATCAACAAGGACGGCAGCGGTTTATGACCCAGCTCTTGGAACAGAGTCCGGCCGAGTGGCTCTGGCTGATGCTAAAGACATCAAAGCTGCCATCGACTCTGCAAAGCTTGCCTACCCAGCCTGGCGCGACTCTTCATTGGCTAAGCGCCAACAGATAATTTTCAAATTTCGTGAGCTACTAAATGAGCGGAAGCCGGAGCTTGCAGCAATAATCACCGCCGAGCACGGCAAAGTTTTATCTGATGCCCTCGGAGAGATAACCAGAGGCCAAGAAGTTGTGGAGTTTGCCTGCGGTATGCCTCATCTGCTCAAAGGTGAATACTCGGAAAACGCGTCAACCAACGTTGATGTTTACTCCACCAAGCAACCCCTTGGAGTCGTGGGCATCATTAGTCCCTTTAATTTCCCAGCAATGGTACCGATGTGGTTTTTCCCCATAGCTATTGCCTCCGGCAACACCGTGATTCTAAAACCGAGCGAAAAAGATCCGAGCGCTGCCCTTTGGATAGCAAAACTTTGGACTGAGGCTGGCTTACCAGCTGGAGTTTTCAATGTCCTGCAAGGTGACAAGGAGTCGGTCGACGGCCTGATTAATAGCGATGATGTTGCCGCAATAAGTTTTGTCGGCTCAACCCCGATTGCTAAATACATTTATGAGAACTGCGCCAAAAACGGTAAGCGTGTCCAGGCACTAGGTGGGGCAAAGAACCACATGCTCGTGCTTCCAGACGCTGACCTAGACCTTGTTGCAGACTCAGCAATCAACGCCGGCTTCGGCTCCGCAGGAGAGCGCTGCATGGCAATCTCAGTGGTTGTTGCCGTCGAGCCCGTGGCCGATGAAATGATCGAGAAGATTGTGTCTCGAATCTCTCAAATCAAAGTGGGCGACGGTCGTCGCGCCTGTGACATGGGACCCCTTGTAACCAAGGAACACCGGGACAACGTTGCCGGCTACATAGAAATTGCGGAGGCTGACGGAGCAAAAGTCGTAGTCGACGGAAGATCAGTTGTGCCGGACGGCGATGAGAACGGTTTTTGGCTTGGACCAACCTTGCTAGATAAGGTGCCAACAAGTTCCAAGGCCTACCAAGACGAAATCTTCGGGCCGGTGCTCAGCGTGATTCGAGTCAGTTCCTTTGAAGAGGGGTTGGAACTTATTAACGGCGGAATCTACGGCAACGGCACCGCAGTTTTCACCAACGACGGTGGCGCGGCAAGACGATTCCAGAACGAAGTTGAAGCCGGAATGATTGGTGTGAATGTGCCAATTCCAGTTCCAGTTGCTTACTTCTCCTTCGGAGGATGGAAAAACTCATTGTTTGGAGACAGCAGGGCACACGGCGAAGAAGGATTTAGGTTCTTCACAAGAACCAAGGTGATCACCTCGCGATGGCTAGACCCCAGTCATGGTGGCGTGAACCTGGGCTTTCCACAAAACTAAGACAGCTGCTTTTGTATTCGCTTCAGAGAAACCGCCTCTTGAGTTCCAAGCGATTGAGCGAACAGGCTCACTCTTAGTTCCTCAAGCAACCATCGTGCTGAAGTAAGTTTCTCGCTAGATTTTTGAGGTAACGGCAACCTTCCGCCCGCGACTTCGAAGACCTCGATTGCTTTTGCCAATTCGATAGCGCCAATTCGATCGCGCTCGGGGCTCTCCTGGAGCTTCACCACTCGCTGCGTGATAGCGCGTAAGTAAATTTCGATTCGCAACAGCCGATCAAGGCCGGTTGAGGAAACGAGCTTTGGGGTCAACAGTTGCTGGATGTGGAGCTTCTCACTGGCAAGCACCGTTAGAAAATCAATGGCCTTGGCATTAGAAATTGCCTTGTTGGCTTCACTGGCCGCTTGCGAAATCTTCAGCATTATTTTGGCAACGTCGAAAATCAGCTCAATCGAGATGGCCTCAACTAGTTGCCTGAGATTTTCAAATTCTTTGGCGGTAAAAATTAGACCCCTGGGGTCCAGAATAAAGAGCTGTTTTGCTGCACCCGCCCTGATGACATCTGCGACAAAAGCACTGAGGCTTGGGTAGGGCAGGCTTGCAATAGCAAGCTTTTCGGCTTGAGTGAGGTGAGCCTCAATGTACTTCACCGGCGATGGAATGCTCAGCTGAACTAACTCCACCACACCGATTGGGTGCTCTAGTGCCTGTGCGGCTTCCGAGGAGTGCAGTTTCAAATCCACGGTGTTTGTTTTTTCATTTAGAACCAGTGCCGGGAACGCGCTCACTTTATTACTGCCTTGCTTTGTATCTAGCTGTTTAGGTAGTTCGTCGAAGTCCCAGGTCTGCAAATTGCTTCGCTCTATCGAGGGCCCCTCGAACTGAATCATGTTCGACACCGCCTCAATCGAGCTTTGGGCAAGTTTCTGTTGAAGTGCCGCTAGATCGTTGCCAATTTCCAGTTGCTTCGCCTTGGAATCTAGAACTCGATAAGAAACCTTGAGTTGAGCCGGCAATACCTCAGGACTGAAATCTTCTGGGGCAACCCTGACGCCACTCAAGGACTGCAGTTGAGTGGCCAACACTTCAGTGATCTTGCCCGTGGGCTCCGTGGGTAGATTTCTAATAACCTTTGCCGCCCAGTCTTTGGCGGGAACTACGTTTTTGCGAACCGCTTTTGGCAGACTGCGGATCAACTCAGTAATCAGCTCCAGTCGCATTGCTGGAATCAGCCACTCGAAGCCCTCCGGCTTGATGCTTGCCAACAGTGAAATCGGGACCTCCACCGAGACCCCGTCGTGTTCGTTACCGGGGTCGAATAAATAGCTGAGGCTAAATTCTTGACCGTCGATAACGAGTTGCCCGGGGTAGTCGGTTTCATCGAGGTTGGTCTCATCGGCACCTAGCAGCTCGGCCTTGGTCATGTTTAGAAACTCCGGCTTTTCGTGCTTGGCCTTTTTCCACCAACCCTCAAAGCTGCCGGTAGAAAAAACATCCAGCGGAATCCGATTGTTGTAGAAGCGGAAGACATCGTCTTCGCCAGCTGCAAGCTGGGGTGAGCGCGCCCGATCGGCGGCGGCTTCCATGTCGATAAGCAAGTCCTTATTTTTTTGGTCAAAGACCTGCTTTGAGTCCCACTCTCCATAAACCAAGGCATGCCTGATAAATAACTCTCGGCAAAGCATCGGGTCAATGCGCGAATACTGAACCTTGCGGTTTGCAACCAATGTCAACCCAAACAGCATTACTCGTTCAAGCCCGATGACTGCTCCAAGCTTCTTTTCCCAGTGGGGCTCCGAAACACTTCTTCGAACAAGATCACCGGCAAGCTCTTCGGCCCATGCCGGATCGACCGCAGCATTCATTCGAGCAAACAGCCGACTGGTTTCGACAAGTTCCGCGCTCATGAGGGCTTCGGGGGGTTTCTTGGCCAGGGCGGAACCTGGGAAGATCACAAACTTCTTGCCACCGGAACCCAAATACTCACTCTGCACTCGCTTTTGCTTCTGCAGCTTGCCGTTTTTGAAAACCTTTTTTTCATTTTCTTGCTGCAACCCGATTTGACTGAGCAGCCCAGACAACAAAGCCTTGTGGATTCCTTCGGGGTCAACCCTGCGATTACCAAAATTTAGATTCAGCGGCTTGCTAACGCTTTTTAGTTGCCGGACCAGATCTTGCCACTCACGGACCCGAAGGTAGTTTAGAAATTCCTGTTTGCAAAGCCTGCGGAACGCAGAGGATGACAGCTTTCCCTGCTGATCCTCAACGTGATTCCAAAGATTCACCAGAGAAAGAAAATCGCTGCCTGGGTCTAGAAAGCGTGCATGTAGGAGATCTGCCTTCTCGCGCTTTTCAAGGGGGCGCTCTCTCGGGTCCTGAATCGTCAGTCCTGCAGCGATAACCATTACCTCGCGCACGACATTATGCCGTTTTGATTCCAGCAGCATTCTGGCGAAACGAGGTTCGATGGGAAGCCTAGCCAGCTGCTTACCGAGCTTGGTGAGTTCAACTTCGTTGGAGTCCTGGTCAATTGCCCCAAGCTCCTTTAGAAGCCCAATGCCATCTTTAACTCCCCTGGGTTCAGGAGCCTGGAGAAATGGAAACTTGGTTAGGTCTCCGAGCCCGATAGTTGCGGCCTGCAAAATAACCGAGGCCAGGTTGGTTCTTAGTATCTCTGGATCGGTGAACTCTGGACGAGATTGAAAGTCCTCTTTTGAATAAAGCCTGATCGCTACGCCCGGGCTGGTTCGCCCAGCACGTCCAGCTCTCTGATTAGCACTTGCCTGCGAAATTGCTTCAATTGGCAACCGCTGAACCTTCGCCTTTGGGCTGTAGCGGGAAATTCTGGCAGTGCCGGCGTCTATCACGTATTTGATATTCGGTATCGTAAGGCTGGTCTCTGCAACGTTGGTTGCAAGAATCACGCGCTTTCGCAGTCCGGCTACTTTGCTAACTTCAAAGACTCGATGTTGCTCGGCGGAGCTCAGCCGACCATAGAGCGGTAATACTTCGGTGTTTCCCTTGAGCGCCCCCTGAGTGATGCTGCCCTCGATTGCATCCTGAGCATCCTTGATCTCTGATTCTCCAGAAAGAAAGACCAACACATCACCATCTTGTTCAGCCTCTAGTTCTTTTAGTGCCGAAATAACTCCGTCCAAATAGTCGGCTGCGGTTGTTTCAACATCCGGGTCAGCATCCTGTGATCCGTCTCTTGTGACGGGGCGATAGCGAATCTCAATCGGGAAGGTTCTTCCCGAAACTTCGATAATGGGAGCGTCGTTGAAGTGCTTGGAAAAGGAACCGGGGTCGATTGTCGCCGAAGTGATTATTAGCTTGAGTTCAGGACGCATCGGCAATAGCTGTTTCAAGAAGCCAAGCAGGAAGTCAATATTTAGACTTCGCTCGTGTGCCTCATCGATGATTATGGTGTCGTACTGTTTGAGCATTCGATCTCGCTGCAGAGCATTTAGCAAAATGCCGTCAGTCATGACCTTCACCCTGGTCGCCTTGCTTGCCTGATCAGTGAAGCGAACCTGGTAACCAACCAGGCCACCCAAATCAACCTTCAACTCTTCGGAGATTCGCTCGGCGACAGACCGAGCAGCAATTCTTCTGGGCTGAGTATGAGCTATGGATTTTCGTCCAAGCTCTAAGCACATTTTTGGAAGCTGCGTGGTCTTTCCAGAACCGGTAGCACCAGCAACAATCAAAACTTGATTGTGGGTGATGGCCTCAAGGATGTCTTCTCGTCTAGCTGCAACCGGAAGGTCTGAAGGATAGTTGATCTGTAGCTCACTCACCCCAAGCCATCCGTTCTAAAGTTTGCTAAACAGCAATTGTCTCAGCTACCGGATCGAACTTGTGCCTGTCCTCACGCAATATCTGAACATCTGACACCCAAGCGTTGCAGGCATAGTGCAGGAAATAGCTTGCCTTTAGTCGCTCCAGGATTTTGTTTGAAAAATTGCCCTTAGGCTCGGAGTGCCATTGCTAGCTCCCTGGTGCTCTCGACCATCTTGTCCATATCCTTCTGGGTGTGGGCGAGTGACACAAGCCACTGCTCATCCAGACCTGGAGGGGTTAGCACGCCCCTATTGATACCCCAGAGCCATGACAGCTCTGCCGTTTCAAAGTCGGTTGCCTTGTAGTCCCGGTAGTTTCTAACCGGGTCCGGTGACCAAATCATCGCACCCTTTACTCCCAAGCCAATTGTGTGGGCTGGAAGCTCAAACTCGTTGATAATCAAATCCAACTTGGCAAGCGTTGCATTGTTGATTGCCTCTGCTTTGGCCAAGGCTGCTGGCGTACAGATTTCGTCAACAGCGAGCGCCGCTGCCATCACTAGAGGGTTCCCGTTATAGGTTCCAAAGTGCGCCATGCGACCATCGACAACGGCTTCCATGTATTCCCTCTTGCCACCAAACGCAGCAAGCGGGAATCCGCCACCGATGCTTTTCGCAAGGGTGATCAAATCAGGCTTAACGCCAACTCTCGCTGCAACTCCAGCAACTCCGGCGGTAAGGCCAGTCTTGACTTCGTCAAAAATCAAGCAAATGCCGTACTCGTCACAAAGATCCCTTACCGATTGCAAATATCCAGCATCGGGCAAAATAATCGACAGGTTTTCAATTACCGGTTCAATCATGAAACAAGCGATGTTGTGCCCGTGATCTTTCATGATCTCTTCGAGGAGTTCTAGGTTGTTGTAGGGAACGACATAAACATCGCCGGCCTCAACCTCGGGTGGCACATGGGCCGTTGGGTGATCTGGCGACCCGATGTCTTTTAGATCAGGTTTTACCGAAACCTGCAAGGGGTCGTAGCCACCGTGGTAGCCACCCTCAATCTTGATAACACCATTTTTCTTTTTCACCGCTCTTGCGGTCCTAATTGCATACATAGTCGACTCGGTGCCGGAGTTTGTGAATCGAAGCATGTCAAGGCCGAATCTCGCCTTGAACCTCTCGGCAACATCGGTCGCAGTAGGCGACGGTGTCACAAATAACGTTCCAGTTGAGCGAAGCGCCTTTTGTACTCTCTTAATTATCTTGGGATGAAGGTGCCCGACCAGCATTGCGCCGAAACCCATGGAAAGATCCAAGAGCTTACGACCGTCAACGTCGGTGAGATAAGCGCCCTTAGCCGAAACAATAGAAATTGGGTATGGGTCCCAATGCTGAAAGCTAGAAGTCACGCCCATGGGCAGAGATTTCATTGCTTTTTTGTTGTGAACACGAGAGGCCCTAGTGGTCTCCTCGAATCTCGCCCACTCTTGAACTAGAAGTTCTTGGACTCGATCTTGATTTATGGGTTTTGATGAGGCTGGTATTTTTCGCCATCCGGCGGAATCATGCTTTGACGTCAATGTCGCGGGCACGGGTATCGCTCCTTGATTTCTGTCAGCAACAAAGTTGTTGCCCAATTCAGATGCTTCTTAGCTTAGGCGTGATTCTAAAAAAAGACAGTCAGGCTCTATGTGGTGCTAGTTGCCCCATTGATCCGGCGGTCCGAGGTAAAGCAAAACTGAAAATAGCGTCACGACGAACGCGATTATGACAAGAATCAAAGTGCGTGGTCGATTGATAAACCAGCGAAATAGTCGGTCCGAGCGAGTCTTATCCTTAGGATTTTTTGTTACCTGCCTGCGCCACAAACCCTCAAGCATCTTGCGCTTGAGCAGCCACTTCTCAAAAGGTATTGTCGCGAACGGCACTATTGCCAGAATGACGCCAATGGCGGTTTGAGCCAGGCTCCAGCGATTGTTTATCCCGACCAGAGCTGCCGTTGTCGCATAGCTTAGAAACATAAACCCGTGGGTGGCACCAGCAACCGTGATGACCATACCCGGCGCCTGCAATAACTCCCTTGCCAGCAGCCCGGCAATCAGCAAACCCCAGGTGATCGCTTCGCCAATTGCGAAATAAGAAAACAGATTCTTTGGGGAAAAGGCTTCAGATTGTTTCGTCATAGTCCTTCAAGGTTAGCTCAGCATTGAGTTAGTCGCCTCGTTACTGATGGTGTAGTCACGCCAGCAGCCATAGACTGCGATGAAATAGCTACAAGAATTACGCGGCAATTGCAGAATTTTTGGAATCAATGAACCTAAGGCCCGGATAACAGTGCAGCTAACAATGCCAAGACCCCTCGCAATTTCGCTCAGTGTGATTGCCGGAGCGCTGATCGCCGTGCAGTCTCAGGTGAACGGTGAGCTTGCGATTGCTCTTCAGGATGGGCTGTTCGCGGCACTGGTTTCGTTTGGAATCGGAACAGTGCTGGTGGCAATACCTTTTTTCGTCAGCCGAAGCGAGCGCAGCAAGCTTCTGGTTTCGACCAAAGCGCTTGGCCGTCAGTTGCCAATTTGGATGACCCTGGGTGGGTTCTTCGGTGGGTTCTTTGTAATGATGCAGGGTTTAGTTGCACCTGTAATAGGGGTGACTCTCTTCACGCTCGCTATCGTTTCGGGCCAAGCAGCAGCCGCGCTCATGGTGGATTCTTTTGGAATGCTTGGTTTGGCAAAGCGAAAGCTATCCCTGGCGCGCTTAGCCGGCGCCGGCATCGCAATTATTGGACTGGTTCTCTCCTCTGGCCTTGGTATCCAAGCTGTTAGTGGCCTCATAGTGTTGCCTTTCCTCGCAGGCTTTGGTTCCGGTTTCCAGCAGGCAATTAACGGAAGACTGGCGACCAAGACCGACTCGGTTCTAATTTCCACCTTCATAAACTTTGTGACCGGAACCGCGCTTATCGCGGTTGTCGTGCTCGCATTCGAGGGAGTGCCGGATCTTTCTAACGGCTGGCCCACGAACCCAGTTCTTTATCTGGGTGGGTTAGTGGGTGGAATATTCATTTTTATTCAGGTGATGGTGGTCAGACAAATTGGAGTCCTGGCATTAGGGCTCTCTTTGCTTTTGGGGCAAGTGGTAGCGTCACTGGTGCTTGATCTAGTAGCCCCGATAACTGAGTCTAACTTTGGTCCGTTGACCTACCTAGGTGCAGTGCTGGTGGTGTTCGGCGCCTCAATGGTCGTTATAAAACGATAGTTGCGACAACTGGGCGCCTGAGCCAACCTAGAACTGCTGCACTAGGACATCCGGGTGTCTGTCAAAGCGGTAACCGACTCCCCGAGAAGTTCGAATTACGTCCTCGTAACCTGCGATTTTGGCGCGCAGCCTGCGGACATGAACATCGATGGTCCTAGCATTTGGTGTTGATTCACCGCAGCGATCGGAAATGTCTGCAATTTGCTTGCGACTCACGGTCTGACCGGTGTTCTCGATCAAAAACGCGAAGAGCTCGAATTCTTTGCAGGTCAGCTGAGCATTGGCTCCGTCTACGAAGAGTCGTTTTCTGGTCAAGTCGACCACTAGCCCCTTGGCCGCAGTCTTCTCGTCAGCCTCAGGTTTAGTTGGAGTATTTGTAGCTCGTGGTTCCCGAAGAGCAAGCCTGGTGATGTCTAGGTTTCTGCCGGTCGCACTCTCTGGAGCCAGAGCGATGGCGGCGTAGGTTTCATTTGCTTTTTCTGGAACGAGAGTCGCGATTGTTTGCTTCAAGGCCTGAGCAATTTGGGCAAGTGTGAGGCCGGCATCTTGAGCATCTTGTTCCGAGATTCCTACGTAGAGGGCAAAGCCTTTTGCGACGGTTGTTGATTTGGTTTTAATTGCGGTCATTTTATGAGTCCTTAGTTGGCAAGTTTGCGATCGATTAGTGCACGAATCACGTGCGTTTGTCGGGGTGCTGGTGCCTAAGAGCTAATTGGGTTGCTATTTAGCGAAGGCACGAACCCATGCACATTGCCATCGAGCAGCAGAACATTGCGCAGCTTGGCTGCGCGTTCAATGCTGATCGAGTACTCATTGCTGAGAAGTATGCAGTCAGATAATCGCCATGTCAAGTCGATTGTCGATTTGCACTGGATTGTTTCGGATTATTTCGAAACTGGACTGCGCTTATCCAACCAAGCAAACAGGTCTGACAGAACCTGTTGGCTGATGGTGTCGTTTAGTAGCTCGTGGTAGCCGCCAGGGTAAACGTTCAATGTTTTATCTTTGGAAGAAATGGCCCCGTGAAGCCTTACGGAATTTTCAAACCCTGTTGATGTGTCTTTGTCGCCATGAATAAACAGTGTTGGGACACTCCAGTTACTTGCCTTGGACCAAACCTCATCGGAAAGTAAAAGCGTGGTTCTGCCAACTAGGTTTCTTGCTTTACCCAAAAACATCTCGGGATCTTTGGCGATTACTTCTAGCAGCTATTGATCTCTACTAAAGGCTTCGATGCCCGGCCTTGGAACTGGCACCGGCGCCTCCGGAGCAATCCTGGCTAGCACCTTAGTCAGAGCTCTCAAAGCAGCACTGGAGGGCGCCTGCATTGCAGAGCTTGAAATTATGGCGGCTTCAATATTGGTTTGATCTCGAACGATACTGCCCGAAGTAATTATCCCGACGAGTGAGTGACCTATCAAAAAAGTTGGCAGCTTTTTTGGCATTGCAGCCCGGGCAGTCAAATGGTCGTCAACAGCTGCAACAACATCTACTCGTCCGCGAATACCGGCGGTGTTGCCGTGACCCTCAAGGTCAATTGCATAAACATCAAAGCCTTTGGCAACGAGCTTTGGTATCAATTGCGAGTACTGAGTGACATAGCGCTTGGAGTATTCACTGAGACCGTGCTGCAATAGAAGCTGCGCCTTTGGATTCTTGGCCTTCCAGTGGTAGCCAGCAACAGGTGCTTCTATTACCCAAGGATTCGGTTCACTCATGTCATGCCCTGCCTTCCTTGAGAAGTGCTGCGGTTTGATTCGCAATTTCTAGCTCTTCGTTTGTGGGAATCACTAAGACTCTAACCCTCGAACCCAATAAGGAAACATCGCGATTATGTTTTGCCTTGGCCTGATTCAGATCTTCGTCTATCTCAATGCCGAGCGCCTTGAGGTTTGCACAAATCATGCTCCGAATTTCCGCCGAATTCTCGCCGACACCCGCTGTAAAAACAATCGCATCCGGCCGACCGAGCTCCGCGAAATAGGCTCCTAGATAATGCCGGACTCGCTGGGTGTATATTTCTAAAGCTTCCTGGGCTACAGGATCTTTAGCCACTGCCAGAGCACTAATGTCTCGCATATCGCTGATGCCGGTTAGGCCCTTGAGGCCAGATTCGGCATTGAGCATTTTGTCGATTTCAGCATTTGACAGCCCTGCTTCATTGGCTAGATAAAAAATAATGCCGGGGTCAATGTCTCCAGACCTAGTTCCCATCACAAGACCTTGAAGCGGCGTCATGCCCATCGAAGTATTGAAAGACCTTCCAGACTTCACCGCACAAGCGGACGCGCCATTGCCCAGGTGCAAAATAACCGCATTGAGGTCCTGCTGTTCGATGCCTAGGAACTTGGCGCTTTGTTTTGCAACAAAAGCGTAAGAGGTCCCGTGAAAGCCATATTTTCTAACCCCGTAGCGTTTTTCTAGCTTTTGATCAATCGCGTAGCGATAGGAGCTGGCGGGCATGGTCTGGTGAAAAGCCGTGTCAAATACCGCCACCTGCAGCAGCCCCGGAAAAGCGGCTCGGGCGGCACGAATCCCAGCCAGGTTCCCGGGATTGTGGAGTGGTGCGAGTGGAACCAAGGCTTCGATCTCGGCCAATACTTCTTCACTGATGACCGTTGGGCTTGAAAACTTTGCACCGCCGTGAACGACCCGGTGACCAACTGCGCTTAGTTCAATTTGGGAATCCGCTATCTCCGCGAACATCGCCCTGAAGGCTTCATCGTGATCCGTAACTCGTTCAACAAGGCCTTCTAGCAAGGAATCACCGGAATCGACATCTTGAACTTGGTACTTCACCGAGCTTGAGCCCGAATTCACAACCAGGATTGGCATCATTGGTTTTTACCCTGAGCCTGGATTGCGGTGATCGCAATGGTATTCACGATGTCCTTTACGGTCGCACCCCTGGATAAATCATTCACTGGCTTTCTAAGACCCTGCAGCACCGGACCGATAGCGAGAGCTCCCGAGGTTCGCTGAACAGCTTTATACGTGTTGTTGCCGGTGTTTAGGTCTGGGAACACAAACACTGTGGCGCGGCCCGCAACCGATGACCCTGGAAGCTTGGCCAGAGCGATCGCGGCATCCACGGCGGCGTCAAACTGAATGGGTCCTTCTATCGGCAACTTGGGAGCAAGCTTTTTAGCCAGCTTGGTTGCCTGCCTGACCCTGTCAACTTCAGCTCCGGAACCTGACTCACCGGTTGAATAAGAAAGCATCGCAACCTGCGGTTCGATCCCGAACTGTTTGGCTGTCTCCGACGAAGAAATTGCAATGTCGGCAAGCTGCTCAACGGTCGGCTCTGGGATGACCGCGCAATCGCCGTAAACAACAACCCGATCTTCCAGAGCCATCAAGAACACGCTGGAAACCGACATTACTCCGGGGGTTGTTTTGATGATCTCGAAGGCCGGCGTGATTGTGTGGGCAGTGGTGTGGGCAGCGCCGGAAACCATGCCATCTGCGAGACCCTCGTGGACCAACATCGTTCCAAAATATGAAAGATCGCTCATTGTTTCAAGCGCCTGCTGACTGGTAACGCCCTTGTGCTTGCGCAATTTTGCATAACTTTCCGCAAAACGCTTTTTCTCGGGCGAAGTCTCGATGTCAATTATTTTTGCCGCTGAAAGATTCAGCTTCATCTGCGCCGCTCGGTTTTTGATGTCCTCTTTAGAGCCGAGGATGATCAACTTGGCTGCTTTTCGTTCCAGCACCCCGGCGGCAGCCCTAAGAATGCGGTCATCGGAGCCCTCTGGCAAAACTATGGTCTGAAGATTCTGTGACGCCCTCAGCACCAACTGCTGCTCAAACATCAGCGGGGTCACCACCTTGATGACGCAGTCCTCCACTAGTTTTGCGAGCGCCGCTTTTGGCAGGTGCTTGGTAATAAGCTTCATGGCCCTAGCGGTTTTTTCGGTGTCCTTCAGAGACACATTTCCTCGGGTTTGGATGATGCCCATCATGCTGTCGAAGCTTCCGGTAGGAACCGAAATCACCGGCAAGGTCGACTTCAAGCCTTTGATCAACCTTGTTATTGGCTCCGGCATCTCGAAGCCGCCGTTTATCACCACGCCAGCAAGCTTGGGGAAAGTCTCCGAGCTATCCGCCATTAGAAGGGCTAACAGCACATCTGTTCTGTCGCTTGGGGCAGCAACTACCGCACCCGGCATCAACTGGGTCAGCACGTTTGGAACCGACATCGAGGCCACTACAACATCTAGAGCAGCTGAATCCAGCCGATCTTTGGAGCCAAGCACGAGCTTTCCTCCAATTGCGGTTTGGATCTCACTAAGCGTGGGCGCCATCAGATAAGGATCCTCTGGAACCACAAAGACATTTTTTGCCTTTGTGGCGCTCATGACAGCGGATTTAATCTTTGCCATGTTTTGGGTTTCGGCACGGTTCACCACAATCCCCAGAAGCGTTGCGTGGTAGCCCGTTATTTCCCGAAGGGCCACCTCAGCAATCTGGGCTAATTTCTTTGGGGCTCTTGCAGGCGCTTGCCCAAGGTGAGTGTCGGACCCGTCTACTTCTCGACCGCTGAAGACCATTAGCAACGGCGCACCGATGTTTGCAGCGACCCGAGCATTGAATGACAGTTCGGCAGGTGCGGCCTCATCGGTGTAGTCAGAACCAATGACCAGAACCGCATCGCACTGGGTGGCAAGCTTTTGGTAGCGCTGCGAAATTACCTCGAGCGCCCGCTCCGATGACTCGTGAAGTTCCTGGTAGCCCACGCCGATGCAAGCCTGATAATCAAGCTTGTTCGGAAGGTTCGATAACAAAAGTTCTAGAACGCGATCTTTGCTGTCTCTGGATGGCACAACTGCACGAAAAACACCAATGGTTTTGTGCTTTGTCTTCAGCGCCCTTAAGACTCCGAGCGCAACGACAGATTTGGCGGTGTGGCCTTCAACTGAGGCAAGATATATACTTCGGGCCATGGCTCAAGGATAGCCTTGCCAAGCTGGCCTGATCTAACTGTCGATAAACAAAATGTGGTTCAATCAAGTACACGCAATTTTGGGAGCTTCCTTGGTAACTCACGATCAATCACTTCGCAGTTTCGCAAGCGATAACTACGCCGGAGTTCACCCGGAGGTGCTTGCAGCAATCGCAAGTGCCAATGATGGTCATCAGAGCGCCTACGGTTACGACGACTACACCCAAGCCCTTCAGCAAAAGATGCGCGATGAGTTTGGTCAGCAGGCTGAAACGTTTGTGGTTTTCAACGGAACCGGCGCAAACGTGCTGGCGCTAACAGCAATGATGCCGCGCTGGGGCGCGGTCATTTGCTCAAACCTTGCCCACATTGAAACTGACGAGGGTGGCGCTCCGGAGCGCGTCAGTGGCTTGAAGTTATTCAATGTTCAGCACGTCAACGGCAAGCTGACCCCGGAATCAATTGCCACTCAGGTTTATGACATTGACTTTGAGCATCGAGCACAGCCCTTGGTGGTTTCCATTACCCAAAGCACCGAGGTAGGGACCGTCTACTCCGTGGCGGAGATTAAGGCGATAGCTGACTACTGCCACGAAAATAAACTGCTTCTTCATTTGGATGGCGCCAGAATCTGGAATGCCGCTGCTTCGCTCGGTGTCACTTTCAAGGAGATGATTACCGATACCGGAGTAGACGTCGTGAGCTTTGGCGGAACCAAAAACGGCGTCATTGCCGCCGAGGCAGTTGTCGTAATAAACCCCGAGGCAGTTGACGGTTTGATTTTTCTAAGAAAGCTGTCGATGCAACTTATGTCAAAGATGCGCTTTGCTTCGGCTCAGTTGTTGGCGCTTATGGAAGACGGTCTGGGGATGCGTTCCGCGGCACACGCTAACAAGATGGCCAGTTACCTTCGTCACCTGCTTGAAGCCAAGGTAGAAAAAGGCGAAATAGTAGGCCTCAGGTTTACTAACCCCACCGATGCCAACGCGGTATTTGCATGCCTTCCCGCAGAAGCAATTGCCAAGATTCGCGAGCAGGTTCACTTTTACGACTGGGACCTGAAGACAAACGAAGTGCGCTGGATGTGTGCATTTGACACTACCGAGGCTGATGTTGAGCGCTTTGTTGGAATCATCAGTGAGGCCCTAAAACCCTAAAGATTTGCACCTTGCGCTAATCTAGAGGGAAATTCCGCAGGCCAAAGAAGCCCTCGCATCGCATCTAGTCAACTAGATCTAGAGAACCAGGAAATCTAAGCATGAGTGCAACTGCAAACATCGGCGTGGTTGGTTTGGCAGTAATGGGTTCAAATCTTGCCAGAAACCTGGCTTCCAGGTCCGGCAACAAGGTTGCCATTTACAACCGTTCGGTTGAAAAGACGAATGACCTAGTGGCAAGCCATCCAGAGGCAAACTTCATTGCCAGCGATTCGATCGATGGGTTTGTCGCCTCCTTGGCGAAGCCCCGTATCGCGATAATCATGGTGCAGGCAGGCTTTGCAACCGACGCTGTGATTACGGCCCTGAGCGACCGCTTTGAAAAAGACGACATCATCGTGGACGGCGGGAACGCCCTTTACACCGACACTATTCGCCGAGAAAAGGAAGTTTCGGCCAAGAACATTCACTTTGTTGGTGCCGGTATCTCGGGTGGCGAAGAAGGGGCCCTGAACGGCCCTTCAATTATGCCCGGCGGCTCAAAAGAGTCTTATGAGCACCTGGGTCCGATTCTTAGATCAATTGCGGCCGTCGCCGAAGGTGAAGCCTGCGTTACCCACATCGGTAGCGACGGCGCCGGACACTTCGTGAAAATGATTCACAACGGCATCGAGTATGCCGACATGCAGCTAATCGCCGAGGCCTACGACATCCTTCGTCAAGCCGGCGGTCTAAACCCGCATGAGATTTCAAGGGTTCTAACCGATTGGAATGCCGGGGAACTTGAGAGCTACTTGATTGAGATTACCGCCGAGGTGCTGGCCCAAGTCGATCAAACAACTGGTGAGCCACTTGTCGATGTGATTTTGGATGCCGCGGGCTCCAAAGGCACCGGAGTTTGGACAGTCCAGAGTGCACTAGATCTAGGCACCCCGGTTTCGGGTATTGCCGAGGCAGTTTTTGCTCGTTCGCTTTCCTCGCAAGCGGCTCAGCGTGATGGGGCGCCAGACTATTCAGCTGGCGATACCGTCTGGGAAATTGCTGACCAGAAAGCCTTTATCGAAGATGTCAGGAAAGCGCTTTATGCCTCCAAGATTGTGGCCTACGCCCAAGGCTTCGACGCCATTAGGGCAGGGGCAATCGAAAATAACTGGGACATTAATCTAGGCGAAGTAGCAAAGATCTGGCGCGGTGGCTGCATAATCCGAGCTCAGTTCCTAAACCGCATCTCTGACGCTTATAAGCAAGACTCGAAGCTACTTTCACTCTTGTTTGACGGCTACTTCATAAAGGCAATCGAAGATGCTGCTACCGCCTGGCGTCAGGTTGTCTCTAAAGCCTCACTTGCCGGGATTCCGGTTCCAGCCTTTGCTTCTTCGTTGAGCTACTTTGATGGATTGCGTGCCGAGCGCTTGCCGGCAGCACTGGTGCAAGGCCAGCGTGACTTCTTTGGAGCTCACACTTATAAGCGAGTGGATATGCCAGGCACCTTCCACACTCTCTGGTCCGGCGATAAATCCGAGATTCAGACCGACTAATCAGTGATGCGAGATAACTGGGTTATCAAGTTCATTCCGCTAGCGCTCATTTGGGGTTCTAGCTTTTTCTTTATTGAGCTTTCGCTCGAGTGGACAACTGCCGTTGGTGTTGCGTTCTGGCGCACAGCACTCGGTGCACTTGCCATGATCATAATCACCTATAGCCTCGGCCTCAGGCTTCCGGGTAAGGCTAAGCAGTGGCTGCATCTATTGGTTGCGGGCTTTTTTATGTCCGCCTTTCCCTTCACCATGTATGCCTTTGCCCAGCAATACACCACGAGCATCTTGGCTGCCATTCTGAATGCCACGACACCTATGTTTACCTTGCTGGCAACCTTCACTCTTTTTAGGGCTCAGAAGCAAAATCCGACAGCCATCATCGGCTTGTTGGTCGGCCTAGTTGGTGTGGGAATCACTCTTGGAATTTGGCAAGGGTTTGGGACAAGTGACCCGATAGCAATCTTGGCATTGCTAGCCGCTTCAATTTCATACGGAATCGGAACGCCATACATAAGAAAATATGTGACTCCGATGAAGTTGCCTGCAACCGTCACCGCAAGCGTTCAGGTATTGACCAGCGCGGTAATTCTTTTGCCGGTTTACTTATTTACCGGTCCGTTGTTTATCGCGGAACCAACCGTTCAGAGCGCGGGTGCACTGGTCCTGCTTGGAGTCCTGGGCTCTGGAATTTCCTACTGGCTGTTTCATCAGGTGGTGGCAACCGCTGGAAGCGCAGTTGCGGCAACCGTGACCTACACAAACCCGGTAATTGCGACAGTTTGGGGAGTACTTTTACTTGGAGAAGGTCTGCACTGGTACGAACCAGTTGGAGCGATTTTGGTGCTAACCGGCGCGTTCTTTGCTCAAGGGCGCCGACTAAAACTGAAGCGCCAAAAGACTTAGCTAATTGCCGCTCCTTAGATCCGGCACTTTCCACGGTCTAGTGATAAATATCAGGCTGGAAAGTGAAACAACGAATAACAGCCCAATCAAGATTCCAATGTCTTGGGTGTCTTGATTGTTCATAAACCCATAAGCGATCGAAACTACGCTGGCGGTTGTGAAGTTCACAACTCCAAGCAAAGAGGCTGCTGTTCCAGCCTCGGAGCCGTGATTGTAAAGCGCGATGGTCGGGATGGTTGTAATTCCAGCGCCAAAGATAAATAGCTGAAGCATGAAAAAGGCTTCTGCAACAACCAAGCCAGATCCGGCGGTTGCGAATAACCCGGCGCCTATAAATATTCCGATGGTGGAGTAAATCGCCAGTAGCCACTGGCCCTTGATGTGTCTGGCAGCATAAGCACCGACTTGAACGCCGACATATGAGGCCAGCGAATTGGCCGCGATCCAAAATCCAAAGTCACCTGGGCTTAAACCAAAGCCGTCTTGAAACAAAAACGGGACGTTATTCAGGTAGGCGAACAGGGCTGAAATCTGGAAGGCTCCAAATATCATCAGGCCGATGTAAACCCTGTCCTTCAAAACCGCGCGGTAACCCCGCGCCAACCCCATGGGCGTGCTACTTCGTCGTCTTGCGACCGGCAAAGTCTCAATGAGTAGGCCGGATGAGAAAAGCGCCAGGATAATGCCGCCGAATCCAAAGATTAGAAATATGGCTTGCCAGTTGCCGGCTTGGGTGACCTGTGCTCCAACTATCGGCCCGATGATAGGCGAAAGCGATTGAATCAAAAAGATTTTTGCAAGCATTGTCTGCATTCGCTGCCCGCGGTAGAGATCTCTTGCGATTGCTCGGCTCACCACGTCCGCACCAGCAGCGAAGAATCCCATTGCAAACCGAAGACCCAAGAAAGTTTCGAAGTTCGGTGCGAAAAAGGCCAGCACCGCGCTTAGACCAAAGCCGGTGGTTGCAAGCAGAATCAGCGGTCTTCGACCAAAAGCGTCAGAGAGTGGTCCGATAACCAGCTGTCCGAGTGCAATACCCACTGTTACGCCTGTGAGCGAGGCTTGAACGGTTCCGTTGGGAACACCAAAGTAAGTGGCTATTTCGGGGAAAGCTGGAAGGAAAGGGTCAATCGCATAGGGCACCAGGCTCATCGAAAGAGCCAAAATTACAACGTAGCCAATCAGCATTTTTTTGGAAAGCTGGTCTCCAGAATCTATAACCCTGCCGCGAATCCGGTTTGGCTTAGGTTCTGACACTCTAAGAGAATAGCGCCTCTGCGATGACTTCGCCCTCCGTTACTCCTCCCGACCGCAGGAATCTCTTTGGGCCGCATCGCGTGGAGTCATGCCGTGAGCAGGCTCAATCTCAAAAGACTTGAGCCAAAGATCGGTGGCTGAAAATTCGTCCTACGCTAAACAGTGGGCCAGGAAAAGTGGGCTTGAGAAGAATTAATTTGCAATTTCGTAGGGCTTTCCATAGATGTCAGTGGCTGTGATCATACTTTCTTGGGAAGTTACGACATAATTCTACAACTCGTAGAACTAATAATTAGACCAATATTGAAAACTTCCTGCGACACGCTGACAAATCAAATGCCCTAAAGTTCAAGTTGTGGGTTAATGTTTGAGAAATAACTAAATAAGTGAATTTTTTTGCGATTAATCACTAGATGTAGTGGTTTAGTGCTATCGTAGGAAATCTGAAATTCGCAAGAAATTCACGAAAACTTTGTCAAAAAAGGGCTAAAACAGGCTCTTAGGGAACTTAAGGAGGCAACCATGGCGGTCACTGTTTACACACTTCCAGCTTGCGTGCAGTGCGATAGCACCAAGCGCATGATGCAGCGCAACCAAATCGAGTATGAAGAGGTTGACATGAGCCAGGATCCAGTGGCGCTAGACATGGTGAAGACCTTGGGTTACACCGCAGCACCGGTAGTTGTTTCAGGCGGGGACCACTGGAGTGGTTTCCGCATGGACCGTATTCAGTCACTTAGCGCCTGAGCGAGAACCAAAATGTTTGACGTCGTTTACTTTTCTTCGGTTTCGGAGAACACCAAGAGATTTGTCGAGAAACTCGGATACGCAAGTATCCGAATCCCCCTCAAAACCGATGAGGCTGCAAGCTTTATTCATGAGGGCGAAAGTGTTTTAGTGGTTCCAACCTACGGTTCTGGAGATGACGACAGCACTGTTCCCAAGCAGGTAATCAAGTTCTTGAACAATCCTGCAAACCGTAAACACGTGCGTGCCGTGATTGCAACTGGAAACACCAACTTTGGCTCTTCCTATGGATTAGCTGGAGACCTGGTAGCCGCCAAGCTTGGAGTTCCAATGATTTATAAGGCGGAACTGCTAGGCACCCCGGACGACATCGAGCAAGTAAAAGAGAGGCTGGAGAAGCTGTGGCTAACCAGGTAATAGAACTAGACGACAACGGAGTTGAAACCGGCAAGACTGGCATCGAAAGTGCCATGAGCTATCACGAGCTCAACGCCATGATCAACCTTTGGGACAAAGACGGAAAGATGCAGCTTGCCAAAGACAAGCTCGCTGTTCGCAAGTACTTCCTAGACCACGTGAACCAAAACACCGTTTTCTTCCACTCTCTGAAGGAGCGTCTGGACTACCTGGTTGAGAATGAGTACTACGAAAAAGAGATTTTGGACCAGTACCGCTTCGAGTTCATTGAGGAACTAGAGAAGCTTGCGTACTCCAAGAAGTTCCGCTTTGACGCCTTCATGGGTGCCTACAAGTTCTACACCGGATACGCACTCAAGACTTTTGATGGTGAGCGCTACCTAGAGCGATTCGAAGATCGCGTCGTAATGGTTGCCTTGGCGCTAGCCGAAGGTAAAGAAGACATTGCAATCTCCATGGTTGAAGAAATCATTTCAGGACGCTTCCAGCCGGCTACCCCCACTTTCTTAAACTGCGGCAAGAAGCAGCGTGGCGAGTTTGTCTCGTGCTTCCTGCTTCGAATCGAAGACAACATGGAGTCGATTTCTAGAGCCATCAACTCAGCCCTCCAGCTTTCAAAGCGTGGTGGCGGCGTTGCCCTTAACCTTTCTAACGTCCGTGAGTATGGAGCTCCAATCAAGAAGATTGAAGGCCAGTCCTCCGGAATCATCCCGGTGATGAAGCTTTTGGAAGATAGCTTCTCCTACGCAAATCAGCTCGGTGCTCGTCAGGGTGCCGGCGCGGTTTACCTAAATGCTCACCACCCAGACATTCTTCGCTTCCTAGACACCAAGCGCGAGAACGCTGATGAGAAGACTCGCATCAAGACTCTTTCAATTGGGATAGTGGTTCCAGACATCACAATGCACTTGGCAAAAGACAACGAAGACATGTACCTGTTCTCGCCCTACGATGTCGAAAAGGTCTACGGAGTGCCATTTGGTGACATCTCAGTTACTGAGAAATACCAGGAGATGGTTGACGACCCAAGAATTAAGAAGCAGAAGATCAAGGCTCGTACTTTGTTTGAGCGCATCGCAGAGCTTCAGTTTGAGTCTGGCTACCCATACATCATGTATGAAGACACCGTAAACAAGGCCAACCCAATCCAGGGTCGCATCAACATGTCAAACCTCTGCTCTGAGATCCTTCAGGTGAACACACCAACCACCTACAACGCTGATTTGTCATATGATCAGATTGGTAAGGATATCTCCTGCAACTTGGGTTCACTAAACATTGCCATGGCAATGGATGGTCCAGATCTTGCAAAAACAATCGAGACCTCAATCCGCGCATTGACCTCCGTGAGCGACCAGTCCGACATCGTGAGCGTTCGTTCGATCTCCGACGGTAACCACAAGAGTCACGCGATTGGTCTGGGACAGATGAACCTCCACGGCTACCTAGCCCGCGAGCATATCCACTACGGCAGCGAAGAAGCCCTTGATTTCACGAACATCTACTTCTACACCGTGGTGTTCAACGCAATCCAGGCCTCAAACAAGATCGCAATCGAACGAGGCAGCACCTTTGCTAACTTTGAAAACTCTACCTACGCAAGCGGCGAGTACTTCGAGAAGTACGTAACCCAGGTGTGGGAGCCTAAAACCGAGAAGGTAAAGGAGCTCTTTGCAAAATCGGGAGCGAAGATTCCTACTCAGGCTGACTGGAAGAAGCTAAAGACCTCGGTCATGGCTCACGGTATTTACAACCAGAACCTCCAGGCGGTACCGCCAACGGGATCGATTTCCTACATCAACAACTCAACAAGCTCAATTCACCCAATTGCATCTCGCATTGAGATTCGCAAAGAAGGTAAATTGGGCCGCGTTTACTACCCAGCGCCATTCCTATCGGAGGACACCTGGGACTACTACGACGACGCCTACGAGGTTGGTCCAGACAAGATCATTGACACCTACGCTGTTGCAACCCAGCACGTAGATCAGGGCTTGTCGCTGACTTTGTTCTTCAAAGACACCGCTACCACAAGAGACGTAAACCGTGCGCAGATAAACGCTTGGCGCAAGGGCATCAAAACCATTTATTACATCCGCATTCGTCAGCAGGCCCTGTTAGGTACAGAGGTTGATAGCTGCGTCAGCTGCATGCTTTAGGAATCAGGAAAGAAAACTATGGACAAGATTAAGTTAGTAAGCAGGCCAGTTAACTGGAACAAGATTGAAGACCCAATTGACATGGACGTTTGGAATCGACTGACCTCCAACTTTTGGTTGCCAGAGAAGGTGCCCATTTCCAATGACATTCAGTCCTGGGAGACCCTAAAGCCTCACGAGAAGACGCTAACCATGCACGTCTTCACCGGCCTGACGATGCTCGACACCATTCAGGGCACCATCGGAGCCGCTGCGTTGCTTCCAGACGCCCGAACTCCTCACGAAGAAGCAGTTATCACCAACATTGCTTTCATGGAGTCAGTGCACGCCAAGAGCTACTCTTCGGTGTTCTCGACACTTTGCTCAACAGTCGACATTGACGAGGCTTTCCGCTGGAGTGAGGACAACCCTCACCTGCAGAAAAAGGCTGAGATAATCCTTGGTTACTACAACGGTGATGACCCACTAAAGCGAAAGGTTGCTTCGACTCTGCTTGAAAGCTTCTTGTTCTACTCCGGTTTCTATCTGCCGATGTACTGGTCATCCAGGGCAAAACTAACCAACACAGCTGATTTGATTCGTTTAATCATTCGTGATGAGGCTATTCACGGTTACTACATTGGTTACAAGTACCAACTCGCGCTTGCAGAAGAGTCAGAGGTTCGTCAAGCAGAGATGAAGAGCTACACCTACGATCTACTACTTGAGCTTTATGACAATGAAATCAAGTACACGGCCGACCTATACGACGGAATGGGACTTACTGAAGACGTAAAGAAGTTCCTTCGCTATAACGGCAACAAGGCACTGATGAACTTAGGCTACGACCCACTTTTCCCCAAGGATGAGTGTGACGTAAACCCTGCAATCCTTGCTGCACTATCCCCCAACGCCGATGAGAACCACGACTTCTTCTCAGGCTCTGGCTCCTCCTACGTAATTGGTAAGCACGAGTCGACAACTGATGACGACTGGGACTTCTAAGGAGGCGAAAATGGACTGCAACTGCTCAAAAGATAGCTGCAACTGCAACGGTAAGCACTAGATACATTGATCAGGCCGGGTGACATAAGTTACCCGGCTTTTTTCGTCCCCTCACTAAGGAACAAGATGGACAGCACACTGCTATTGGCCTTCGGGGTCACGCTGGCGGCTGGGCTATCCACTGGAATCGGTTCGGCCCTGGCCTTTTTCACCAAAACCACGAATAAGACCTTCTTTGCAATATCAATGGGGTTTTCCGCGGGTGTAATGATTTACCTGAGCTTCGTTGAAATCATTCCGAAATCAACAGCGTATTTGGCAACCACAGTATCGAGCGTTGAGGCCGCCGGCTACGCGGCCTTCGCATTGGTCCTTGGCATGGTGGTTATGGCGATCATAGATGCCCTGGTGCCCTCATCTGCTAACCCCCACGAGAACACTCAGATCGAACTAATTGGCAACGATCAAACCCCACTCGACATCCTAGAAACTGCCAACAACAAGGCATTGCTTCGGATGGGTCTTTTCGTGGCTTTGGCAATTGCTATCCACAACTTCCCCGAGGGGCTCGCAACGTTCTTGCTAGTGCTCGATGACCCAGAAGTTGGAATCGCGATGGCGGTGGCGGTGGCCCTTCACAATATTCCGGAAGGCATTGCGGTTTCAGTGCCGGTTTACTACGCAACTAAATCAAAAAGAAAAGCCTTCAAGCTGAGTTTTCTTTCGGGGCTTGCTGAGCCAGCAGGTGCGGTTATCGGCTACCTGATCTTGAGGCCTTTCCTTACAGATTTCTCACTGGGCTTTGTTTTCTCGATGGTCGCCGGCGTGATGGTATTTCTTGCCATAGACACGCTCTTGCCGACCGCCAAGAACTCGGCCCGTGGTCACCTAACCGTCTACGGTCTTATAGCCGGAATGGCAGTAATGGCAACCAGCTTGGTCTTGCTCAGGCTATGAAAAAACCCCCGCAGTCAGACTGCGGGGGTTAATTTCTAAGTAAAGAAAATTACTTTAGGGTTACTTTTCCACCAGCGGCTTCAAGCTTTGCCTTGGCGTCTTCAGCAACGTCCTTCTTTGCACCCTCAAGAATGGTTGAAGGGGCTGCGTCAACAAGAGCCTTGGCTTCGCCTAGGCCTAGGTTAGTGATAGCACGAACCTCCTTGATAACCTGGATCTTCTGGTCGCCAGCAGCGTCAAGAATGACGTCGAATTCGTCCTTCTCTTCTACTGCTTCAGCGGCAGCGCCACCGGCTGCTGCAACAGCAACTGGTGCTGCTGCTGATACTTCGAATACTTCTTCGAACTTCTTTACGAAGTCTGAAAGCTCAATAAGGGTTAGCTCCTTGAAAGCTTCAATGAGCTGGTCGGCAGTCATCTTTGCCATTTTGTTCTCCTATTTGGTTTGGGTAATTAGTTGGACTCTTGCTTTTGACGCAATGCGTCGACAACGCGAACTGCCCCGGAAGGTAGTGCGTTGAAGGTGTAGGCGGCCTTGAACATCGTTGCCTTGATTGCGCTAGCGACCTTAGCCAATAGCACCTCACGGGTTTCGAGATCAGCGAGCTTGTTAATCTCAGCTGCATCCAAGTCAATTCCATCCATAACGGCGGACTTGATAAGAAGCAGTGGATTAGCCTTTGCGAAGTCCTTCAGAGCCTTTGCAGTTGTTACTGGGTCACCGTGAACGAAAGCCAGGGCTGATGGTCCAACCAGCTGGTCGTCGAAAGTGGTAACTCCTGCGTTTTTCGCAGCAATTCTCAGAAGGGTGTTCTTTGCAACCACGTATGTTGCGTCATTAACCATTGCACGACGGAGCTCTTTCATCTTCGTCACACTGAGTCCGCGGTATTCAGTCAGAATAACGGTGTTCGAGCTTGTAAACCTTTCGGTTAGCTCGGCTACCTTTTCCTTCTTGTCTGCCATGGCGCTCCTTGTTTGTTTAGTGCCGGTGACAAGAGGATCAAAAAAATGCTCCGGCGCTAGGCGCACGGAGCATTACTCAAAAAGAGAATCTCTTCATACACCTGCGCTGGTTTTCACTTTCGTGAACCTTCGTCAGTCGCGGCGAATCTAGAACTAGTTCTAGGTTTTAGCGCGACTTGTACCGGCGGTCTTTGGCTCCGCCCATCTTATTAGGCGTGTGGCGTGCCCGCAAGTCAGTTCTGACTTTGTTCTTGTTTACAGTCGCAAATCTTGAATCACCGAAGTCAATTGAGTCCATGACCATTGGCGGCGCAATCGGTCCAGCCAGCTCTTCAAGCAACTCGTGACCCGGGCTCACATTGCTGTAAATGGCCTCGCGGTCAGCTCTTTTTAGCAGATCTTCTGCTTTTCTTGAGCGGCCCGATGGCACCATGCAGATTACTGTTCCGCTGCGACCAGCGCGGCCGGTACGGCCAGCTCGGTGCAGGTAGGTCTTGTACTCTTCAGGCAAATCCAGCTGAATTACTAGTTTCACGTCGTCAACGTGGATACCACGAGCTGCAACGTCGGTAGCGACCATAACGCGAGCAGACCCCTTGATGAATCGCTCTAGGTTCTTGGTTCGCTGAGCCTGGTTTAGGTCTCCGTGCAATCTTGCCGTTGGGACACCGGCGTCATTCAGGCTAGAAGACAAAGCCTCAGCCGTTAGCTTGGT
This sequence comes from uncultured Aquiluna sp., assembly GCA_905182225.1. Taxonomy (GTDB): domain Bacteria; phylum Actinomycetota; class Actinomycetes; order Actinomycetales; family Microbacteriaceae; genus Aquiluna. The sequence continues at coordinate 3,423 of CAJJAJ010000034.1, read as the reverse complement.
GCGAACGAACACGATTGACTTGCCAGAGCCCTGAACTAGGCGATGGAAGATTGCTGATCGATCCTTTGGATCCATAACTAGCACGCGGTGCTCGATGTCTGAAGACTCGTTTACTTCGCCCGGTACTTCGTACACGTAAGGTGACGGCATGAACTTCTTGACAAGCTGAGCTACCTCAGAGTCCAAAGTCGCAGAGAAAAGAAGCTTCTGGCTGTCTCCCGCTGCCTCCAAAATGCGGTTCACTGGCTCAACAAAGCCCAATTCACACATGTGGTCAGCCTCGTCAACTACAACTCTTTCGAGACCAGACAGGTCAATTTTGCCCTGGGCCATTAGGTCTTCCAAGCGACCTGGGGTGGCAATAGCAATGTCTACGCCGCGCTTTAGCGCTTCGACCTGGCGGTGCTGAGGCACACCACCATAAATAGTGGTGGTGTAAAAACCTACTGATTTGGCAAGCTGCGAAAGCGTGCGGTCAATCTGCTGAGCTAACTCGCGAGTTGGCGCTAGAACCAAAGCCTTTGGCTTCAGCGGCACTCTTGGCTGGTTTCCAGCTTTTGCCAGGAAGGCAACTAACGGGACACCGAAAGCAATTGTTTTACCGGAACCGGTTTTTCCGCGGCCCAACACGTGTCGACCAGCCATGGCTGCAGGGATAGTTGCAGACTGGATTGGGAACGGTGTTGCTGCACCCATCTTCGATAGCTCTTGAGTTAGGCGCTCAGGAAGATCCATCTCCTGGAAAGTCGCGAAGCTCTCGCCTACCTCGGTTGCTTCAAGCCTGTCTAGCTTCTTGTCGCCCTGGAAGGTTTTGCCGGTCTTGGCACGTGCATTTGAAAAGTCCTTGTCACGAGAATCCTCGCGCTGAACTCGGTCAGGTCGCTGTGAGTGACGGGGCTTTCGAGCTCCATCGGTTGATTGGTAATCGCCCTTTTTTGAGGCGTAGCCCTTTCGACCATTTGATTTGGTCGGCGCAGGCGAATAGTTATTATTTGGCATCGTCGGGGAAGTCCTTATCTGGTGAATCCGGAGACCCCGAGCTCACAATACTTAAAGCCTACGGCCCGAACGCAAAAAAAGATAGACCTAGGCTATGATTCCGCGGATCTTAAGCTCTGCATGCAATATCGCATCACTTGGCTCAACGAGATAATTACCGTCTGCAAATTTGATCACCGGTATGTTGTGACGACCAGAAATAGCCTGCGACTTATCAGCATTCTCTTTGCTCTTTTCAACATCGAATGTCTCGTATTCAACCCCGAGAGTGTCCAATAGTGACTTTGAACGCCTGCAGTCGCTGCACCAATCGGCGGTATAAAATTCTATTTCTGCCATTACCTCAGCCTAACTTCATCTGGAATCTCCAACAACCCTTGAGAGTATTTCAATCCCGCTAGTGAACCAATAACCACATCGGCAACCGAGTCAAGGGTCTGTTCACCGATTCCAACTAGCAGTGCCGCCCCGGCTAACTTACCGGCCACGAGGCCTGCGGGGGCATCTTCGAAGACCGCGCATTCAGATATGGGAATGCCGATTTTTTGAGCTCCCAATAGATAAGGCTCCGGGTCCGGCTTACCTTTTTGGCCATCGGCGGCAGTCACTAGGGCCTGAGGCGCCAAAATCCGCGCCGCAGACAATCTAGCTCTGGCCAGTTCCGGATTGGCTCCGGTCACGATGTTCCAAGTGCCATCAGGGAGTGACGCCAAAAGCTCAAGGGTTCCGACAAGAGCGGTAGTTGAGTGAGCCTGATCAAGTTCGAGTTGGTTTATGTAATCGAGCGCGTGATGAAATTTGTCTTCCGAAACTAGTTCAGCAACAATGTCGCTTGCTCGACGGCCGTGATATTCGGCACTGAGAACAAAGTCTTGATGGTAACGCTCGCCCCATGAAATCCATGCCTGCAGTGCTCCGGGCATGGAGTCGACAAGGACTCCGTCATTATCGAAGAGCAGGCCTTTAAGAGGTGTTTGCATTTACTTGCTAGTCCTTATTCAGCGTGGCGAGAGGTGGTGGTTCGGTAAATACCGAACGCAGCCAGCGCAAGTAACACTAGCGCCGGAAGCATGAGCCGGAAGAACCAGATGATTGAAGGTGCGATAATTCTTGACTGCTGCTCCACCGCAGTCATGTTTTCTCTCCAGTCTGGGAAGACTTCAAGGCTAGAGATGGCTTGAAAGCCCATTGTGAAAGCCATAAGTGTCACGACAGCACCAAACACAATTGCCAAGACAAGGTTTAGCTTCACAGCGGCTAAACCAATAGTGCGCTCCTTGACTGGCAGAGGCTTTGAAGACCTAGCTTGGGCAGCGAAGCGGGTTCCGGTGATTATGGAAACCGCAATCAAAGCCTGAATGATCACCCAGATCCAGACATCAAGGCTGGTTCGAGTCACGTCGTAAACGACCAGGCCAAAGATAATCGCTATTGCCGTTCCGATAATGGGACTCGCGTAAGCAAGACCAATTGCGCGCTGCAGCTTTTTGCGATCTTCATCCTTTTCCCCCGCTGGAATATCGGGCGCATCCTTTCTGAACACGAATGCCGCCAAGATAACGAACACCACTAGCGCTGTTGCAAGGATTATTGGCAGATAGACGTTGAGGAATCGCAGTCCTACTGGATCATCCGAGGGGTTGAAAGAATCCCAAGCCCCAAAAAAGCTTGCGATCGCAAAAATGGCACCGGCGACCAGCGAAAGCACGACACCTAAGTTATTGAGGCGGTGAGCACTTATGGCCAACCCGGAATCAGATTCGGTTCTGATTCTCAAAGCAAGTTTTTGTCCGGCCAGCGCCGCAAGGGCAAATGCGGTAATTCCGAGAAAGAAAAGGTAGATTTCCAGCTGAAATCTTGGGTCCGGATAAACCGAAGTTCCATCGTCAAGGTAAACGGTGCGCTGCACCAACAACTGTGAGTAGGCGGCAATCATAAACAAAAGCCAGGCGGCTACTAGGCCAATGAGTGGAAGTCGAATTGCGGTCTTTATGCTCGAAGCGGTCTTCATGGCTAAAGTCTAGACTTGGCGCCATGATACTAGTTATCAGTAGATGCTCAACGGATTGCTTTGGTAGACACCGTTGGCGCTGGAGATACCTTCATGGCGAATTTCTTAGCCAAACTCAGTGACCTAGATGCTCTGGGCATTGAACCCTTAGCAAAACTGCACGCACTAACCCCGGATGAAATACGCAGCGCCGCTGAGTATGCCACGGCTGCTGCTGCAATCGTGTGTGAGAGGGTTGGCTGCCAGCCCCCAACGAGAGCCGAGGTTGAAGCGCGGCTTCAGGTGTGAGCCGCTCACAAGGTGACTCCTTGAATCGTAAAATGTGGCACTCTTTGTTCTAATGAAGTTACGCGATGGAACCTGGAGTTTCGACTCAAGAGACTTGATGCGCGCTCAGTGCCCGCACTGCACCA
>CAJJAJ010000033.1 GCA_905182225.1 uncultured Aquiluna sp. | reverse complement strand
AAGCTAGTTCTAATTGATTGAAGGCTGGCCTTAGGCTTTTATGGTGATAACTGCAGGAATCGACCTAGCCGCAGAGCCAAAGGGCACTGCACTAGCCCTGATTGAATGGAGCGAAGGCTCTGGCAGGCTAATAGACCTTCAGGTCGGTGTTGATGACAGCGTCATAGTTCAGGGCATTTCTAATGCGGAGAAAATTGGCATCGATTGCGCACTCGGGTGGCCAATTGAATTCGTAGATTTCGTCTCGAACCATAATGACCCAAATGCTAAAAGCCACCAAGTAGAGGGCGGAATGGATTGGCGTCGACGCCTCTCTTACCGAGAGACCGACAGAGCGGTTCGCGCTAGAACCGGCAGATGGCCACTGAGTGTTTCGACCGACCGACTTGGGCTCACTGCGATGAGGTGTGCTGGTCTTCTCGGCAGACTTGAGGAAACTGGAATAGAGATAGACAGATCTGGTGCGGGTATCGTTGTCGAGGTTTACCCCGGAGCAACTCTGAGGCTGTGGGGCTTTGACACCACCGGTTATCGAAAGTCCACTGAGGAACGTAGGCGGCTACTGGACCAGATTCTTGATCAGGCTAGCTGGCTAGATGTTTCTTTGTTTGAAGACCTAATGCTTGAATCATGCGACGCGTTTGACGCAGTGATAGCCGCTCTCGCGAGTAGAGCGGCATTTCTGGGTTTATCCGAGCCTCCGACTCAAGGTCATATGTCACATGCTCGTATCGAAGGCTGGATTGCTTTGCCGGTCTGCGAAATAACGCAGCTGGTGGTTCCTGGTCAGAGCTAAAGGTGCCGCGTTGCATGAAAGCCCATTTTCTGCCCAGTTAGTTAGCTCTCGAATGGCTTTTTGAAGAGCTGGGAATTTGGTTCCAAGCCCCGAAGTTGACTCCCAAATGAAGATTGCTCGCCAGCTGACATACGCGATTCCCGTCCTTTTACTGCTCGTCGGCTGCGTGCAACCCCAAGCGGAAATCGTTTCGGTGCCTGAATTACCCACGGCTGAAGCCCAACCCGAATCAACGCAGAGCGAAGCTCCAACGATTGAGGACGGTCCAATTGATTGCGATGCCAGCGTGCAAGAGGGTATCGAGTCAACGGTCAACGCTCAGACCTCGGCCTTTGCTGGTGACAACTTTGAGCGTGCGTACTCGTTTGCCTCACCGTCATTTCGGTCGAACGTGACACTAGAGGGCTTCGTGGAAATTATTGCTGGGAGCTATGGCCCGCTAATCGAGTCTTCGGAGCTTCTCTTCAGTGACTGTCTGGTTGATTTAGCCTCAGAACTAGCGCTAATTGATGTCCGGTTTCTGCAAGCAGGAAATGACGTTTATGGCCTCAGGTATCTGATGCTTGAAACGATGGATGGTTGGCGAGTCCAGGGCGCCAGCAACCTTCGGGTGGTTGGCGAAGGCGCTTAGCAGCGCTAATTAGAAATTGGTAGGCCCCGTCGGATTCGAACCGACGACCCACGGATTAAAAGTCCGTTGCTCTAACCAACTGAGCTAGAGGCCCCTGCAGCTTGCAAGTGTAACAGCCGATTAGCTCAAGATGTCTTTAGTCGTGAACCTTGAATAGGCCAAAGCTCCAAAGACCGCGATGTACCCGAGTTGCAGCAGCGAATTGCTAGCAAGTGAACCAAGCTCAATCGGTTGTCTTAGCAGATCTGCGAAGCTCAACCAGTAGTGGGTAAAGAGCCATTCGTGGAGCCAAGAAAGCTGTGGCAAGTTGTCAAGAATCTGGCTTACGCCAGCCAACACAACCGTTGCAGCCATTGCGCCGACTGGGACCGTGGTCAGAGTCGAAACAAATAATCCAATTGCCAGCAGCCCGCTCATTGAGATCGCTGTGTAGATGGCGACAAGTGCCATTCGACCGATTGATTCTGCCAGGGAAATTTGGTCCCCTGACAATAAAGTGACTGGGCCAATTGGGAACAGAATTGCCCCGATAATTCCTCCGGCTAGCATCAACGTGAAAGTTCCAGCAAGTGCGAAGACAATTGTTCCTAGGTACTTGACTACCAGGAGCCTCAAACGACCCACCGGAGCAATCAGCAGGTACCTGAGTGTTCCCAGGCTCGCCTCTCCGGCAATGGTGTCTCCGGCAACGACGGCCATGGTTAGTGGCAAAAATAGCGGGAGTGCCAACAGGGTCGCGGTGAAGCCAGTGAAGAGACCGTTTTGGGTCACTCGATCAAGAAAAGGCGGGCCTTCACCAGGAGCGAGCTGATCACTGGTTAGTGCAACCGCTACGGCCAACAAGATAGGTATCAGCGCAATTGCCGCAAGCATCGCCCAGGTGCGGCGCCGGGTGAACATGACTCTTAGCTCTGAGCGCATCAAAGAAAGACTTAGGGATTTAGCGAACAACTTCAAACCCCTCTCCGGTTAGGTTGACAAAGTATTCTTCCAAACTTGGTTGCTCGAGACGGATCTCACTGACCATAAATTTCTTCTTGACCAAAATCTGGTTCAAACCTGCAACGTCAAAGTCACTTGGCACTGGAGCCACCACTCGATCCGGCTTCAGGGAGAGTTTTGTCAGCCCTTGAGTTTTTAGTAGGTCAACCAACTCATCAATACGATCCGCTTTCAGAACCAGTCTGGTTTGGGACTCATTTCTCAGTTCCGCCAAGCTACCCTGCGCGACAATCTTGCCGGCTGTCATAACAGCCAAATGACTGCAAAGTTGTTCGATCTCACTCAAAAGATGGCTCGAGACAAATATCGTGATGCCCTCGGCGGCCAGAGAGCGAATAAGGTTTCTAACCTCTCTGGTTCCTTGTGGGTCTAGGCCGTTTGTCGGCTCGTCAAGAATCAGAATTTCTCTTGGCTTCAAAAGTGCATTGGCCAGTCCCAGGCGCTGCTTCATACCTAGTGAATAGGCATGGACCTTTTTCTTAGCCGCGTTGGTGAGACCAACTCGTTCTAAAGCAGCATCGACGCGCTGTTTACGTGTGGAGGCAGTCGAATTGCGGTCGGCCGAATCGATTCGTATCAGGTTGTTGCGCCCTGACATGTAGGGGTAAAAGGCTGGGCCTTCAACTAGAGCGCCAACCTTCGGTAGGGCGTGCTCTAGTCCTTTTGGAATCGGGTGACCGAGAAGTTCTATCTCGCCTTTGGATGCAGCGGCCAGACCCAGAATCATGCGGATTGTTGTTGTCTTGCCTGAGCCGTTGGGACCCAAAAAGCCAAACACCGATCCCTTTGGGACACTTAGGTCGATGCTTGATACTGCTTTTTGGGAGCCGAACTGTTTAGTAAGAGAGCTGGTTTTTATCGCCAACTCTAGACTCCGGGGCATGTCCTCTATTTCGAGACGCTGAGCAAGTACTCAATGGTGACGGCACCCATGAAGACCTCGCCGGAATCAGTCAAGAGGACATTCACAAGTGCACTTGAGAATACTTTGCCGCCTGGAACCTCAGTCAGCATGTCTGCGAACAGTTCAGTTGCCATCAGCTCTGCTGGGATGTCGGCTGGAAGGGCGGGTAGATAAACAACGCTTGCCCAGTCCTCGCCAATAACCTCAGGCTTCGCTGCATCTTCAAATGCTGCTTCAAGCTCGGCTTCTAGGTTGCTACTGTCCTTATCGGCGTAGCCTTCTAGATCACTTGAGTCCAAAGTCGTCACCACTGTGCCAGCCGGCGGAGTGAAGTCGAAAAGTGAAGCATCAATTGGGCCGAAGCTAATTGATTCAAACCCTACGGAAAATGCAGCTGCGGTCTGCTGAGTTGAGAAAACCTCTACTCGCAATGGAAGTCCAGTCTCAGAGTCAACCGAAATCTCAGCGCGCTCAACCAATGAGGCATCTGCGTCTGGGCTAATCAGTAGTTGGTAGGCCGAACGTCCAGCGACGCTGTGGTCCTTACCGACTTCAACTGTGCTGGTCTCATCAATCATGTCGACTAAATAGTTCGCAATTGCCTCTGGGCTACTTAGGTCCAGCGCGATTGATTCCGCGTAGTCAAGAATTTCCTTTTCGGCAGTCGCCTGCTTTGCAGGATCGATCTCCATGCTTAAGGTGCCAGTTGATGCCGTGGCGGTCTTGGCGTCATAAATCCAGAACTCATCGCCGTTGACAATCAAGTCCCGCTGAGACATTGGATCTAGAATCTGGGCTCGCATCTTGTCTTGACCTGACACATAAACCCTCACATTGTGAGTGCCGGATACTAGCTCCATTGCCTGGGTCAAAGCATTTGATTCAATAACCGCTGGCACAAAATCAGCGAATTCTGCCGGCATCTTCTCTGCCATCTCGTCCGCCATGTCCTCACTCACCATGGAGCTGAACTCCAAGGAAGGAATACCCATGTCGCTGACCTTCACGATTGTTCCGGAAAACTCCAGGACCTCGCTCTTTTGCATCAGCACCATAACTTCGGATGCGCTTAGGTCTGGAAGGTCAACAGCGTTGGCCTGCAGCGGAACCGCGATTGCACCAAGTGCAATTACAGCCGGTACTGCTACGGATGGAATCCATCGCTTTGAAATGAGCATCTCTAATCTCCCTGAAAGTTGGTAGTTATAACCCTAGGTTTTATAACTTGAAGTTAGCTGAGAGTGTTCCCAAATAGCAAAGTTCCCTACATAACAAATTTTGGGTCATACCCTCAACACCAACGCACCTTAGGCCCAGTCGGCGTCAATTACACTCGGGTTTTCTGGGTTGCGGTCTTGAGAGCCCCAAGGCTGCTTGTATTCAGTGGACATTAGATCCAAGAACAGTTTGGCGTCGAATTCTTCAGGCCCACGAACTCCAGTGGCCCTCCAGTTACCTCGCGATAGCAGTTCTAGAGCAACCACCGGGACCAAGGCGGTCTGCCAAACCACAGCTTGAGCGTTGTAGTTTTTGCCTGTCCAGCTGGTGTCTGCCACGTGGTAGAGGTAGGTAGCTCTTGGCTTACCATCTAGGCCTTTACCGGTAACCAAGGTTCCTGCACAGGTCATGCCGGTCATCGAATCAACCAGGGAAGCTGGGTCGGGAAGCACTGCAGCCACTAGATCTCTTGGGGCAACTTCGACTCGACCGGATTTGGATCTGACCGGAACCGGCTCAATCTTGTCAAGACCTAAAGCATGCAAGGTCTGCAAGACGCCGATGAACTCAGTGCCAAGGCCGTACTTGAAGCGAACCTTTTGAGCATCCATGGTGCGGGGCAACATGTTTACTTCTTCGTGCTCAACGTTTACGCACTCGATTGGTCCGATTCCTCCCGGGAACTCGAACATTGCTGGCTCGCTAAATGGTTCGGTCGTGTACCAGCCGCGATCTTTTTCCCAGATCAGCGGTGGGTTCAAGCACTCTTCGATGACGGTCCAGATCGAGAACGATGGGGCGAAGATCTCTTCACCCTGCTCATTCTTCACGACCAGGTTGCCACCATCCAAGATGCAAATTTCATCAACTTCACTAAAGAGGTGATCGGCTGCGTAGCGCGCGAAAATATTAGAAATACCTGGCTCAGCTCCGGTTCCAATGAGAGCCAGTAGGCCAGCTTTTTCAAACTCAGCGTGCTTTTCGTATTGCCAATCGCCTAGTTTTTCGGCTGGGGTGTTGAACGGGTCAGTCTTGTGAACGTGGCTCAAACTCATCGCCATGTCCATGTAGTTCACGCCTGCCTTCAGGGCGCCGTCAAAGATGCTCTGGACAAACTTGGGCTCGACCGCGTTCATGATGTGAGTTGCGCCGACTTGCTTGGCCAAGGCGGCCACCTGGTCTGCGTCACTGGCATCAATCTGTGCAGTTTGGAACTTGTCTGCAGCTTCCGGTGAGTGCTCTTTTACCCAATCAACGCTTCTTTCAGCACGCTGAATGTCGTAGTCGGAGACGATTAGTTTTTCGAAGAAATTACGATCGGCAGAGATCTTAACGATTGCATCGCCAACACCACCTGCCCCAATGAGCAAGATACGCACGGATTTTCACAACCAAACATGACCGATTCGAAGATTCGGGCCCAGTCCTTGCCCTCATTCACTGGTAGGCGCAAGCCTCTGTGGCGTCACTGCTAGTAACTGCGCCTTCACCGAAATGAACTACGTTTCCAATTATGGCGCTTGCTTTGAAAATAAGCGACCTTGTACAAACTTTCTAAGCAAGCTGGCGAATTGGTATCACTAGTGGCGTCTTGCCGACCGGATCATCGATCACGCGAGCCAAAATCCGAAAGGCGTCAGCCAAGTTGTTTGGGGTTATGACCTCGTGAGGGGTGCCTTGAGCAACTATCGAGCCGTCCTTAAGGATAACGATGTGATCGGCGAATCGGGCAGCGAGGTTTAAGTCGTGAATCACAGCAACGACTGTCGTACCGCGTTCGCGCTTCAAAGAAGACAAAAGATTCATAACCTGGAGCTGGTGACTGTAGTCAAGGGAGTTGGTGGGTTCATCTAGTAGCAGCACGGCAGGGTTTTTCACCAGCGCTGCAGCTATCACAGCACATTGTCGGTAACCGGATGAAAGCTCTCCTACTTTTTTATCTCTGACTCCATTAAGTGAGGTTCGCTCCAGAAGAGTTTCGATTTCTTCTTTGAGCCTTGGAGATACTCGTGAAATTTGGCGGGCTGCCGTTGCCGATCTTGCTACCAGATCAAAAACAGATTCCTGGTTCCTGGCCACCGGGATTGCGGCAAGAAACCCAATGCTTTGGTTTATCTCAGCCTTTGTCAGTGAAGTGATCGAGATGCCGTCCAGCAGCACAGCCCCGCTTGCGGCTGGGATTTTTCGGGCTAAAGCCTTCAGCAGCGATGTCTTGCCGGCACCATTCGGTCCAATAATTGCCGTGACGGAACCTTGACAAATTTCCATGTCAAGGTTTTGGATAACTTGGTCGGCGGAGTAACCAGCGCTAAGTGCCTGCGCCGCTAACTTTGACTCTGGTTGGTACATTCCTAAAGCTTAGTTTTTGTGGAACCATTCGGTCGCACCTAGGGCCTTAAGCCAGTTTGAATATTCAGCTTTACGATTTACCTTTGGGCTGAAAGATTCTTGCGTCGGATTCAAGCCTGCTATTTCTGATTGGCTTTTCCAGATTCCTGCCCCCAGGCCGGCCATCAGGGCAGCGCCCAGACCTGTGGACTCCAAGTTGCTGGCTCGGAGCACCTCTTTGTCGATGAAATCCGACTGCAGCTGTAATAAAAGATTATTCGCAGCGGCGCCGCCATCCACCTTTATGGCCGAAATCTTTATTCCAATATCCATTTCCATAGCATCCAGCACTGCCTTGACCTGAATAGCAATGGCTTCAAGGGTTGCAAACGCGACATGTGCATCAGTGGTTGCGCGCGTTAGTCCGAAAAGCGAACCGCGAATATCCGGCTGCCAGAACGGAGCACCCATGCCGGTGAGCGCGGGCAGGAGAATTACTCCATCAGACGCCGCAACTTTGTTGGCGAGGTTTTCGACATCTGAGGAGTTCTCAATGATGCCAAGACCATCCCTGAGCCACTGAACTGTAGCCCCCGCTGCGAAGACGGAGCCCTCAATTGCGTAGGTGGTTTTTCCGCTGTCATCCTGCCACGCAACAGTTCCGAGCAGACCGTGAGTGCTGCTCACAATTTTTTCGCCAGTGTTGGTCAGAACGAAGGCACCAGTTCCATAGGTGGCCTTCGAATCACCTTCCTCGAGAGCTAACTGACCAAAGAGCGCGGCTTGTTGGTCGCCTGCATTGCCGGTGATTGGAACGCTCAGACCAAGGAAGTGCTCCGGGTCTGATTCCGCCAGTCTTCCCCAGCTGGTCGTGATTGCTGGAAGGGCCTTTTCCGGCACAGCAAAAACTGCGAGTAATTCAGGGTCCCATGTGCAGGTCTCCAGAGACATCAATTGGGTCCGTGAGGCATTGCTCGCGTCGGTGACATGCGATTTTCCGCCGGTCAGTCTGGCGATCAAGTAGCTGTCGATTGTTCCAAGAACGTGTTGACCACTTTGAACACCGGACCAGATTTCCGGTAAATTTCGTTGCCACCACAAAAACTTGCTTGCGGTGAAGTACGGATCAATGTTCAGTCCAGTTCGGGTTCTAATCCAATCGTCGTGGTTTTTCAGGTCCAGTTCTTCTTTGAAAATACTGGTTCTTCGGTCTTGCCAAACTATTGCCCTTGTTGGAGACGTCAGGGCTTTTCGGTCCCAAATTACGGCCGTTTCCCTCTGATTAGTAATTCCGATGCATCGAATGACCTGATCAGTTTCAGAAAGAGCTATTTTTGTGGCTGCAAGTGTTGCGGCCCAGATCTCTTCGGGGTCGTGCTCTACCCAGCCAGACTGCGGAAAGTACTGGTTAAATTCTTGGTAGCCGCGGGCAATTATCTGCCCCTCATTGTTCACCACGAGGGCCGTTACTCCAGTAGTGCCGGCATCAAGCGCCAAAATCGACATGAAGTTCCTCCAATCAGCCAATGAGCTTTCATAAATCACTCTATTCTTTTATGATTTTAGTGTGGTCAATCAAAATCAAACGAAATCGAACAAAAACGATCATTACGACGTTGCGATTATCGGAGCAGGCATCAATGGAGCGGTCGCCGCTGCAGCTGCCAGCGCGGCTGGCCTTAGGGTTTTGGTTGTCGACAAGGGCGACATTGCCAACTTCACTTCCCAAGAATCCAGCAATCTAGTTTGGGGCGGTATCAAGTATCTGCAAACCTATGAGTTTGGTTTGGTTATAAAGCTTTGCTTGGCTAGAAATCGACTCATGCGTAACTACCCGAATCAAATTCGCCAGATTGGATTTCTTGCTTCACTTGGTCCAACGGCGCCGTTCGGGAGACTGTTGGGGACCTTCGGAACCCTTTTTTACTGGGGTATTGGATTCTTCGGCACCAAAGCACCGGCTAGTTATTCGGCAGCAGCAGCCAAGCGACTGGAGCCAAATCTCATTTCTGGTCGAACTGCAATTAAGTACTATGACGCTCAGCTTCCGGACAATGACTCAAGATTTGTTTTCGACTTTATTCGTCACGCCATCAAGCACGGCTCGGATGTTCGAACCTACACGACCCTTAATTCTGCAACCCATGATGGAACACTCTGGGCGCTAAAGCTATCCGGCTCGGGCGCGACGACCGTGAGCGCTACGACCGTGATCAATGCCACTGGCCCATTTGTCAAAGAGGTATCGGAGATCCTGGGCTCTCCCACTAAGGCTGGGCTAGTTATGTCCAAGGGTATCCATCTTGTGCTGGATAGAAAGCTCACGGATACCTATCAAGTTCTTGCTTTTTGGGACGAGCAAGAAAGATTGTTTTATGTTTTACCCATGGGGGACAGATCAATGGTCGGCACCACTGACACTCGGGTTCAAGATCCAAAAACGGCTGTAACACGAGAAGATCGAGATTTTGTTATCAAGCAAATAAACGCCCAGATGGAGCTTGAAACACCAATTACGTCCAAGGACGTCGTTTCTGAGAGGTCTGGTGTTCGGCCACTCGTGGTCGCCGCCGGAGATTCCGGAGAGGTTCAAGACTGGCACCAATTGAGTCGTAAGCATGTTGTCGAGGTTGATAAAGAGCTATCTGTGGTGACTATCTTGGGCGGAAAGCTAACGGACTGCCTGAATGTGGGTCAAGAGATGGTGCATGAACTTTCAAGGCTTGGACACAAGGTAAACAAGCTAAAAAACTGGTTTGGAGAGGGCTCTCAAGTACGAAAGGAAGAGTTTTATCAATTAGTTGCATCTCGGTCTGACCAAAAAACCTTCCAAAGCATTGCCGATGGGATCTGGCGGCGTCACGGCGAAGCTGGGTTTGAAATTGTTGGAGAAAGTCAGCTCACTGAGCTGATAGCGGGCCTCGGCATCACCGAACAAGAAGTTCGTCACATTGCCCTGGCAGAAATGATAACCACGCGTGAAGATTTACTTCGCAGGAGGCTCCCGGTGAAGATGTCGCGTTCGGATAAAGAATTGGCGACCAATAAGCCGCTGGAAAAACTACTCGTGGAGCTTGGCCTCTAGGGGGATTACGGGTTCAGTTTTCGTGGGCCACTCAACAATGAGCATTGCGGTTAGCATCACCGATCCACCGATGACCATCACAAGTGTCAGCGGTTCTTGACCAAGCCCAACTGCCAATATGGCCGTAAATATAACTTCGCTGGTGATCAACAGTGCCACTCGAGCAGGATCAATCAAGGTCTGGGCCCAAGTCTGAACCCAAAACGCAATCACGGTAGAAAGTAGGGCTGTGAAAAGAACTGCGAACCATACCTCCCAGTTCGGTGGCGGCTGGTAGCCATCGACAAGCGCAAACCCCCAGCAGACAATTGCTGCGAAGCTGATTTGAATCATGGCGATTCTGTATGAGTTTCTTCCATGACCAAATTTGCCAAGTAGCAAAATGTGAATGGCGAAAAATATTGCGCACATAACCAGCCAGATTTGCCCAAGCTGAAATTCGATGTTGGTGGCCGCACCCGAGAAAACGGCGAGCCCCACGACTGCTAGCAGGACCCCCACAATAACTCGGACTGGGAAACGCTTGCGCGTGAAAACCCAGGCGATGATCGGCGTGAATACAACATACAACCCCGTGAGAAAGCCACTCGTGGCAGCAGTTGTGAGACTTAGACCAATGGTCTGGGTTATGAATCCAAAAGCAAGCACAATCCCAATTAGCGAGCCGAACTTTAGATCTCCAGGCTTCATGCTGAGCGAAAGTTTTGGTCTCATTGCGATCATGGCGATCGCAGCAATCGAAAATCTTGTTGCGAGAAAGTCCATGTATGGCTGTTGTTCGATGGCATCCTTCATTAGAACAAAGGCAGCACCCCAGACAAAACCAACGCCCAACAGGGCAATGACTGCTAGGCGGGTTTTAGGCACTAGCAAATCCTAGCTGGTGACGAGCTTTCTACTCTTGCCGCCACTTAGTTTCTTAGCCATGGAGGGGAACACAATGCCATGCATGAATGAAACGAGCCACCAGTAAGCGTGCCCAGCAAGTCCGTGCGGGTGGTAGTAGGCCTTTTGAACTAGCAAGGTTTTGCCGTCGTCCAGTTCCGATACCTCAAATTCCAACCATGCAAGGCCAGGCATCTTCATTTCGGCCCGAAGCCGAAGAAGGTGCTGTCTTTCAATCTTTTCAACTCTCCAGAAATCAAGAGCTTCGCCCTCCATAAGAGTTTTTGGATCGCGACGGCCCCGTCGAAGACCAACTCCGCCAACCACTAGATCCATAAGCCCGCGTAGCTCCCAGGCCCAGGTGGCAGTTGAATACCCGTTCTTTCCACCGATTGATTCGACACGGCTCCAAACTTCACTTACCGAATCAGTGGATGTGAATTCTCGATGATCTACATACAGCGACCCGCCAGCCCAGCTCGGGTCGGTTGAAAGCGGTTCTGAGGGAGTACCTGGAAAAGATGCGTTGCTCCATCTAGTTTCCACCTCCAAATCTTTCACTCGAGTTAGCGCTAGGCCAACAGCGCTTTTGAAGTCAGTCATTCCCCCTGCAGCCTCGGGGATCAAATCCCGGATGCTGTTATCTCTTGCAACCACATCGTGCTTCAGAGATGCCACCAGGCGCTTAGCAAGTGTTACTGGCACGGGAGTAACAAGCCCAACCCAGCCGGATGCAAGCCTTGGGGTTAGAACCGGAAGCGGAATGATTATCCTCTTACGCAGTCCAGCAACTTGGGCATAGATCTGCATCATCTCTAGGTAGGTGAAAACATCCGGACCACCAATGTCGAAGTCTTTGTTCAACTTTTTATCCAGGGTTGCAGCGCCCACCAAATATCTAAGAACATCTCGGATAGCAATCGGCTGGATTTTATTTAGTAGCCACTTTGGAGTGACCATAAACGGCAACCGCTCGGTTAGGTGCCGAAGCATTTCAAACGATGCAGATCCAGAACCGATAACCACCCCGGCTCGAAGCTCGATGGTGGGCACCCCAGACGCGCGAAGGATTTCACCGGTTTCTTCTCGAGCGGACATGTGTGGTGAAAGCTCGAAATCGTTTGAGATCATGCCGCCCAGGTAAATAATTCTGGAGACTTTCTTTTCTTTGGCTACCCTGCCAAACACCTGGGCTAGCTCTCGCTCCATAAGTTCGAAGTTTTTATCGACCATTAGTGCGTGCAACAAATAATAAGCAAGATCGACACCCTCTAGAGCTTGAGCCAGAATCGCTGGGTCAGTGGCGTCGCCCACTACAACCTCTACATTTTTCTGCCATGGGTAATCGATAATGCGCTGGGGGTCACGGACTAACACTCGAACTG
>CAJJAJ010000032.1 GCA_905182225.1 uncultured Aquiluna sp. | reverse complement strand
AGAGGAGGAGCAGAGTAGAAAGTGAAGAACAGTGCATAGGTAAGCATCCAGAGGGTTGCCGCTAGCGGCAGGGTAAGGGCGAAGTAGGCAAGAAATGGAACATTGGTGACAATTACCGCTATCCAGATTGGCTTGACTTCATTCGGGAAGATGTGAGCACCTTCATAACCGCCCTTGCGGGCGTTTATGTTGTCGGTTTCTTGGTCGAAGATATCGTTGATTCCATAGATCAGGATGTTCATCGGGAAGGTGACCCAAATCAAGATCGGGACGATGTCCCAGTTCCATAAAAAGCCTGCCAACCACATTCCAGTGATGGTCGTTCCTATGGTGTTTACCCATAGAACCGGACGAGAAATCTCAATTAGCCGCTTTAGCATCATAAAAGCCTAGACGGGAAGCGACCGTTTAGTTGAGCTGAAGCACTATCACAAATGTGCAAAAACAAAACCGCACTTTAGACGCGTAAATTGGCATACTTGTCACCAATGTTCAATTCTATTCACAATCTTGAGGCATAAATGACAAGCATTAACCCACTACTGGCTCCGGATACTGGATCAATTAGCCAGCATGAGCCAAGCGCAAGCGCCGCCCTCGAGTCGCTTTTGTCTATTAGATATTTCGAAGAGGCCGTGGACGGCCTATTTGCTCGTGGACTTATGCACGGAACAATGCACCTGTCGATTGGCCAAGAGGCGGTGGCAACCGGGGTTTGCGCGGCGCTTCTAAAGACTGACTTTATTACCTCGACTCACCGCGGTCACGGTCACTGCATTGCAAAGGGTGCCGACCTGACAAGGATGATGGCCGAGCTATTAGCCAAGCAGACCGGCTACTGTCGCGGTCGCGGTGGCTCAATGCACATTGCCGATGTTGAAACCGGAAACCTCGGCGCCAATGGAATTGTCGCCGGTGGAATCCCAATTGCTGCGGGTGCTGCACTAGCCCAAAAGATGAAGGGCAAGGACAACGTGGTTGTGAGCTTCTTCGGTGACGGTGCAACTAACGAGGGCGCATTCCACGAGGCCATGAACTTGGCGGCCATCTGGGACCTTCCAGTTATTTTTGTTTGCGAGAACAATAAATACGGCATGAGTGGTTCGACTGAATTCAGTATGAAAATTGACCAGATCTCTGAGCGTGCCGGTAGCTATGGTTTTCCTGGCGTAACGGTTGATGGCAATGACGTGGACGCTGTTTTTGAAGCAACTAAGACCGCGGTTGAAAGAGCTAGAGAGGGCAAGGGCCCAACTTTGATTGAGTGCATGACCTACCGACACAAGGGGCACTCCAAGAGCGACAAGAACCTTTACCGCACCAAAGAGGAAATCGAGGGCTGGAAGGCCCAGGATCCGATTGGCCGTTTCGAGCAAAAGATTCTGGAGCAGGGAACTTTGATCCAGGAGCAAATTGATGCAATCGCTGAAAAGGCTCGTGACTCAGTGCGCAGCGCAATCACCGAGGCTTCCGAAGCCCCCGATTCTGATCCTGCAGAACTTCTCAGCAGCGTCTACCGGGAGGCAAAGTAAATGACCGAGCGCATACTTACTTACGCCGAAGCAATTCGTGAGGCGATCGGTCAGGCCATGGAGACCGATGAGAACGTCTTCATGCTCGGCGAGGACATCGGCATCTACGGAGGTGCCTTTGGTGTTTCAGGCGATCTTTACCAGCGGTTTGGAAAAGATCGAATCCTAGACACTCCAATTTCAGAGCTCGGCATTGTCGGAGCGGCGGTTGGTGCAGCGCTGGTTGGAATGAAGCCAATTGTCGAGATTCAGTTTTCGGACTTCACCGCTCAGGCGATGGACCAGATTGTTAACCAGGCCGCAAAGATTCACTTCATGTTAGGTGGCGAACTCTCGGTGCCGCTAGTGCTTCGAGCACCTTCCGGTTCCGGAACCGGTGCTGCTGCGCAGCACTCCCAGAGCCTGGAGGCTTGGTTTGCTCACGTGCCGGGGCTAAAGGTTGTTATGCCATCAAGCCCCTACGAGGCCAAAGGCTTATTGCTCGCAGCCTTAGATGACCCAAACCCAGTTATTTTCCTAGAGCACAAGCTTTTATATAAAACCTCTGGCCACGTTCCGGAGGAGCAATACCGAATTCCCCTTGGGACAAGCAACCTGGTGCGAGCCGGTAAGGACCTGACGGTCGTGGCAAGCGGGGTAATGGTTTCTAGGAGTCTTGAGGCAGCTGACTCCCTCAAGGATTCCGGTGTTGAAATAGAGGTAATCGACATTCGATCACTCTCACCTTTTGACATGGGCCCGATAAACGAATCGATTCTAAAAACTGGCAAGGTCATGCTGGTTCAAGAGGCCCCAAAGCACGGAGGGTTCATGGCCGAGGTTGCCGCTCAAATTTCTGAAGGCCCGGCGCTGTTCTCATTGACTGAGCCGATTCGAAGGTTGTGCGGCATGGATGTTCCTATTCCATATGCACCCCAGCTTGAAAAGAGTGTTGTTCCCCAGCTGGGTGACATTATTGCCAATGCTTTAGAAGTTCACAGGGGTAGCTAATGGCCAGCACCGCGATAGTGATGCCCAAGATGTCAATGACTATGACCGAGGGCGAGGTAGTTGAGATTCTCATCGCCGTCGGTGATGAAATCACATCCGGGCAGCTAGTTGCGGTGGTGGGAACCGATAAGACCGACATGGAGGTTGAGTCAGACCACGCCGGCAAGGTGCTAGAGGTTTTGGCTAAACCAGGTGACGTGCTTGAAGTTGGTGCCCCAATGTTTATGTTGGAGACCAAAGGCGAAGACTTGTTGGCAGGCCTGTTTGGGTCTGCTGCAGAGGCGGCTGAGCCTGCTGTAGCCGAAGCTATTCCGGTTGCAGCCGCAAGTCAGGCGCCGGTTGAAGAGGCAGTTAGCAGTCAAGCGCCAACTCCACCGGAACCACCCAAGTCGATTCTGGCTATGCCCGGCGCTCGCAAGTTGGCAAGAGACCAGGGCATCGATTTAGCTACCGTGCAAGCTGCAAGCCCCAGCGGAGTAATCAAGCAGTCCGATTTGACTGAGTCCAGTAATCCGGCTCTAGCAGCAGACCACAGTCGGGAGCTCAAGGCCCGAGCATTGATTGCAAAGGTTGTCGCGACCGCTCTTGAAATACCGCAGTTCAGTTTGAGCAAAAAGGTTTCAGTTTCAAAGCCGCTGCCGAAGGATTTTGTAACAAGAGCAGGCCTGCTACTTCAAGCCTGGCAAAAAACTATTGCCGCCAGTCCGAAGCTAAACACCAGGTTTGTTGATGGCAGCTTTGTTGCTAACGCCGAGGTTAGAGCTGCATATCTCGTGGAGACGAGTCTTGGCTTTGTGTCACCGGTAATTTCTTTGAACGGGGACTTTGCAGCTAGCGCTCCGGGCATTCTGGCGGCTGCGAGCACAAATAAAATTTCGTTGGAAAATCTTTCTGGTGCGACAACTTCTGTCACTGACTTATCCAAGTTCGATGTTTTGCAAGCAAACACTTTGTTGTTTGGTTCGCAAACTAGCGGTTTGAATTTAGGTAAAGCATCAGAACAGGGGCAGGCAGTCACAATTGATGTCACAATTGTGCTGGATCATAGAATTGCTGATCCGGGCGATGGGGCCAGAGCCCTTGGTCTATTCGAGAAGTTTTTGAACGAGGTGTTGGATGGCTAGCGCTAGAGATCGCGCCATGATTGTCAAGGTCGCCCGGATGTATTACGAGCAAGAGATGTCTCAAGACCAAATCGCAAGGGCGCTACTTACTAGCCGGTCAAACATCTCCCGCATTCTTACCGTTGCCAAGAAAAAAGGCATCGTGGAAATCCGAATCGCTGAAACCATAAAGCGTGAAACTGAACTAGAAGAGATGCTGATTGCACGCTTCAACCTGCGCGCAGCGCTTGTCGCCACAGTGCCCTCTGGATCGAGTGACTACAAGTCGGTAGGGCAACTGGCTGCTCAGCACTTCCTGGCGCAACTAAAACCGGGTGTCAAGGTTGCACTTTCTTGGGGCAGGTCACTCCAGGCAATGGTCAATGAACTTGACGAAGATAATCGTCCAGATGTGACCCTGGTCCCAATCATGGGAGGCATGACCGCGACACCAGCAAGCTTGAGCGGCGAGACCTTGATAAGAACTTTGGCAACCAAACTGAATTCGGAATACCTAACGTTGCACGTTCCAACTATCGTGCAGAGCCCAGATGTTCGGACGGCCCTGCTCCAGGAGCCGAGCGTGAAATCGGTTATTGACGCTGCAAAAATGGCGGACGTGGCATTCGTGGGAATCGGCTCTAGAGAGTCTTCTAGCTCGAACTACATTCTTGAAACCGCCGGAATTAATAAGGTGGAATACCCGGACTTCTGGTCCAAGGCCGCGGGAGACATTGGGGGCCGGTTCTTTGATTCGCAAGGCAAAGTTATCGACAAGAACTTGGAGAAAAGAACCGTTGGCCTAGACCTTGATGAACTAAAGAAAATTCGAAGAGTTGTTGGCGTGGCAGCTGGCGAGGATAAAACAGTGGGTATCTTGGCAGCACTCCGGGGCAAGCTACTATCTGATTTGGTAACAAGTTCTAGCTGCGCCTTGAAACTTCTGGGCCTGGCAGATCAAGAGACACAGAAAGGGTTGGAGTAACCTATGGTGGAAAATTTGTTTTGGATCTTTTTACTCATTGCGGGAATGTGGGCATTTCAGCTTTATCTTGCAGTCAAGCAATCTCAACGGTTTGGTGAGCAGATAAAAGAGATTAGAACCGCTGGTACCACAACATCTGTTGGCATAGGTGGCTACCGGTATCGAGGGGGCCGTGCCTTTGTCGCAATTGCGCAAAAGGACGGAGTCGTTACCGGCTCAAGAGTGCTGACCGGATTGTCGGTTTTTGCGAATTCCA
The DNA here is from genome assembly GCA_905182225.1 of uncultured Aquiluna sp. Taxonomy (GTDB): domain Bacteria; phylum Actinomycetota; class Actinomycetes; order Actinomycetales; family Microbacteriaceae; genus Aquiluna. The sequence continues at coordinate 13,661 of CAJJAJ010000032.1, read as the reverse complement.
AGCCATGGGACAAGGTAATCGGCATGCACATAAGTGATTTAGCCGAGGGCAATGGTCTTGAAAATGAGAAGAGAAAGCGAAGAGACGGGGCAAAAAGGGCAGCCCAGACGTTGCTCGACGAAAATGCACAAACGTGACTGCAAAGTAGCTACTGATTAAGAGCTACCTCCTATAGATTCTTGACAAGCATGGTCAACGTGGTCCGTGCTTCGATCCTTAGGAGGGTTGATGAATCTCTTTACAGACGCAGCAACGGTGGCAGCACCGGAAGGCGTATGGGGAGCAATTGCCAACGGTGCGGAATATTTCATTGGGATATTCCAAGAAGGTGGAGTGGTACTTTTCAGTCTCATAGGAGGAATCCTTCCGACTCTGATTGTTCTACTCACGGCAGTAAATGCTCTAGTTCGTCTAATAGGTCCAGAAAAAATCGAAAATTTGGGCCGCGCAGCAGCCCAGCCCGGTCTTATTTGGTATCCAGTCCGTTACATGGTGCTACCAGTCTTGGCAGTATTTTTCCTAACGAACCCGATGGCTTACACCATTGGACGTTTCCTACCAGAGGCGTACAAGCCAGCTTTCTATGACAGCGCGGTTTCTTTTGTCCACCCAATTACGGGTCTTTTCCCGCACGCAAACCCAGGTGAGCTATTTGTTTACCTAGGCATCGCAGCTGGAATTACCACGTTGGGCTTCGGTCTTGGAGACATAGCAATTCGTTTCTTGCTAGTCGGTCTCGTTGTCATCTTTATTCGCGGAGTGGTAACTGAACTTATTACCAAGCGAATGATGGCTAGAAGAGATAAGGCGGCTGCCTAATGAATAACCTATTAGTAAAAGTAGGACGCGGAGTTGGTGGCGTCGTTGGAGCTCTTTACCAGGCTGGTAGAGACTCGATTGACACAGTAATCCGGAACATCCTGCCATTCATGGCGTTTATCTCATTCATCATCGGTCTGGTACTCGTTACCGGTATTGGTGACTTCATTGCTCAGGGAATCAAGCCTCTGGCTGGCAGCCTTGTTGGTCTGCTAATCGTGTCAGTGATTTGTGCAATTCCATTGCTATCTCCACTTCTAGGTCCAGGTGCGGTTATCGCACAGGTTGTTGGAACCTTGCTAGGTGTCGAGATTGGTAAGGGAACTATCCCTCCTCAGTACGCACTTCCTGCCCTATTCGCTATCAACCCTCAGGTTGGTTGCGATTTCATCCCGGTGGGTCTTGCTCTTGGTGAAGCTGAGCCAGAGACAGTAGAAATCGGTGTTCCTGCCGTGCTGTTCTCTCGTTTGATCACCGGCCCTACTGCCGTTGTTATTGCGTACTTCGCAAGCTTCGGTATGTACAGCTAAACGTTTTCCCCAAACGGTCGACAGAGGGTGGGTGGAATAATCCACCCACCCTCTGCTCTTCCTGAAGGTTAGGAAAACACTTTTCTGAAACAACGACGTTGAAGGAGTAACAGATGGCAGATTACAAGGCAGTACTAATTGAAAAAGGCCCTGGCGGCTGGGGTGGTCCTTTGACCATTTTGCCAACCGATGAAAAGCCACTTATCTACTGCGTCACCGGAGGTGGCATTCACCCAATCGCAGCTCGGATCGCCGAGCTCACCGGTGGCGAGGTTTTTGACGGCTTCAAGTCCTCGGCGCCGTTTGAAAAAATCGCGGTAGCGGTTATCGATTGTGGTGGCACGGCACGCATTGGTGTGTATCCGATGAAGAAGGTCAAGACCGTGGACATTCACGCGACCAGCCCCGCTGGCCCGCTGGCCATGTTCATAACAGAAGAACTAATGGTTTCCGGCGTAAAAGCCGACAACATCAAGCCGATCGACTAGGAAGCAAAAAAATGACGGCGCTTTACCAAAGCACTGTCACCGAAATTGGAGAACTGGTCCCTGCGTTTATCGCGGAGGGAATGCTTGTCTTTTTTGGTGAAGGTGCTCCGGAGGAACTCAGGGACTTCTGCATCATGCATGAAGTAAGTCACAAGCAAGACCAGATTATGGTTGGTGATTTTTTTGCCATCGATGATCACGAGTTCGAAATTTTAGCCGTCGGCGATGTCGCTAACGAGAACCTGATGAACCTTGGGCACCTAAATCTCAAGGCAAACGGCAACAGTCAAGCGGACCTCCCGGGGGATGTATGCATCGCAGAAGTAGAGCTTCCCGAAATAAGGGTCGGGGCTCACTTCGGTATTACAAGGAGATAACCAAGTGCAATATCGTTTGAAACTAAAGCAGATGGCAGAGGCCAATGGCCGGCCATTTCGCATCGCTCTGGTTGGCGCCGGGCAGATGGGACGCGGCTTCGCCTCACAGTCACACCGACTGGGTTTGCAAGTGGCAGTAGTCGCGGACATAGCTCAAGAGCGCATCAATCAGGCATATGCCGACCTGGGGCTGGATGCACCTTTAATTTCAAACGATATTGTACTTCTCAATGCCGCAATAGCCACCGGTAAGCCGGCCGGGACAACTGACTCCAACATCGTGCCGCTTTTGGATGTCGACGTTGTTGTTGAGGCAACCGGGGTAGCCGAGATCGGGGCTCAGGTTATCTACAACACTTTGATCAATAAAAAGCACAGCGCCACCTTGAACGTCGAGTGCGACGTAACCGTCGGGCCCATGCTGCGCGAAACTGCCAAAGAAAACGGAGTGCTCTACTCGGTATGTAACGGTGATGAGCCGGCAGAGGCTAAGGAGCTTGTTGATTTTGCGAAGGACCTGTCCTTTGAAATCGTCATGGCGGGTAAGGGCAAGAACAACCCGTTTGAGCCACACTCAAACCCAGACACCGTTGCCGAGCGCGCAGCCGCGAAACACATGAATCCGAAGATGCTTGCTAGCTTCACTGATGGCTCAAAGACCATGATTGAGATGGCTGCTCTTGCCAATGCCACCGGGCTTGGCCTAACCAAGCGCGGCATGATTGGGCCAGAGGCTAGCCGCAAGACGCTGCAGGACGTATTCTCCCCAGTCGAAGATGGCGGAGTCTTAGAGCAAACCGGCGTTGTTGATTACTGCACCGGAGACGTTGCACCCGGTGTTTTTGTGATCGTAAAGACTGACAGCCCATACGTTGCAGAGGAGATGAGCTATCTGTCGATGGGCAAGGGCCCCTACTTTGCTATCTTTCGACCCTTCCACTTGGCAAGCGTTGAAGCTCCGCTAACGGTAGCCAAGATGCTCTGCGACGGCTACGAGACCCTGGTCAGCGGCAAGCCAACCACTGAAGTTATTGCTTCAACCAAAAAGGCTCATGCCAAGGGTGAAAAATTCGATGGCATTGGAGGATTTTCAGCCCGCGGTGTTACCGACAGGGTAGAAGATGCCAAGAGCGACAACCTGGTTCCAATAGGCTTATTGCAAGGCGCAACTGCTAGGCGTGACATACCGATCGACACCTTGATTACTTATGATGATGTTGATCTAGATGAGAACCAAACCATATATAGGCTACGCATGGAACAAGACCAACTAGGTCTTTCGTAGGGGTTGTAAGAGCAAGAGGGGTGAGAGTTGTCAGAAGATAGCCTCACCGACCCTTGCGGATTTTGCAGGGATCAGAAGCCCAAGCAGGTTCTTTACCAAGGGAAAGTTGCTTTCGGAACAAAGTGCACGGTCTGCGGTGCGACCGCTCAATACAGTTCTCGAACACTTAGAAACCATGCTCTGGCTGTTACCCCTCCGGGCTTTGAGCACACCCCGCTTGGGATGGTCGCAAAAATGCTGAAAGATCCAGTCTCTTTTTTTAGACCAAAGAAAAACGAAGATTCCGACAGCTAAGCACCGTGGCAGCATGGCATCTAGACTGGACAGCGTCTAAGGAGTCCAATGTCTAACCGTCAGGTGAAGCCAAAAACCGAGGGCTGGACTCAGAAAAAAGATGAATCCGGCAAGCCATTATTGCAATTTGCCGAACCCAAGCGCGGCAAGCCACCGCTTCATCTAGCGGATATTGAACCCGGTGAACGAGCAGCCAGAGTCAAAGAGCTAGGTATTGAATCTTTTAGGGCCAAGCAGCTGGCAACCCACTACTTTGATCACTACACCTCAGACCCTGAAAAGATGACCGATCTTCCAAAAACCGGTCGGGAAGAGCTGGTTGGCAAAGTGCTGCCCACCATGCTTACGGAGGTCAAGAGACTGCAAACCGATGACGGTAAGACGGTCAAATTCTTGTGGCGCTTATTTGACGGAGCACTGGTTGAATCGGTTCTCATGCGCTACACCAACCGCATCACACTGTGTGTTTCTTCACAGGCCGGTTGTGGCATGAACTGTCCGTTCTGCGCAACCGGGCAGGCGGGACTAGTTCGCAACATGTCGGCCGGTGAAATCGTTGATCAGATCGTCCGTGCCAACGAGTTGATTGCAGCCGGCGGCTTGGGTAAGCGGAAGCACGCTGACGAGCGGGTTAACAACATTGTATTTATGGGCATGGGCGAACCTCTTGCAAACTACTCAAAGGTCATGAGCGCCATTAGGACCATGGTCGAACCACAGCCAAATGGTCTTGGCATGAGTGCGAGAAACATAACGGTGTCAACCGTTGGCTTGGTTCCTGGAATAAAGAAGCTGGCTGATGAAGACCTTCCGTTGACCTTCGCACTTTCCCTGCACGCCCCAGATGACCAATTGCGAGATGATCTGATCCCGGTGAATTCGAAGTGGAAGGTGGATGAGGCGCTGGATGCTGCCAGAAGCTACTTTGAGAAAACTGGCAGAAGAGTTTCGATCGAGTACGCACTTATAAAAGACATGAACGATCACGGCTGGCGAGCCGAGCTTCTTGCTCAAAAGCTAAATGACCGCGGCAAAGGCTGGGTTCACGTGAACCCAATTCCACTGAACCCAACCCCTGGTTCGGTCTGGACAGCCTCAACGCCGGAACAAACCGACATCTTTGTTTCTACCCTTGAGAAAAATGGAATACCAACCACCCTGCGCGATACCCGCGGCAAGGAAATCGATGGTGCTTGCGGTCAGCTAGCTGCCGTCGATTGATCTGGCCCATTCTCCGAGCTAGACCACTTAGGCTAAAAAGATGAAAAACATCACATTTGGCTTAGATACCTTCGGCAACGTCTCTCTCGATGAGAGCGGGAATCCAGTCTCTGCAGCCCAGGTAATTCGTGATGTTTTAGCTCAGGGTCAACTCGCTGACGAGCTAGGTCTCAATAACTTCAACATCGGCGAACACCACCGAGATGATTTTGCAGTCACTGCTCCTGACACAATTTTGGCTGGGCTTGCAACCACCACCAAGAACATAATCCTTGGCACTGGAGTGACTGTTTTATCAAGCGAAGACCCAGTTCGGGTTTACCAGCGCTTTGCCACAATCGACGCATTATCTAACGGCCGGGTCCAGATCACCGCGGGTCGTGGATCATTCATTGAGAGCTTTCCGCTTTTTGGTTACGAGTTATCTGATTACAACGATCTTTTTGAGCAAAAGCTAGAACTGCTTGTGGAGCTCCTGAAAGAGGAACCGGTCACTTGGTCTGGTTCCATGAGGGCCGGGCTATCAAACCAAGAGGTTTATCCAAAGACCGAGGGCGGCAAGATACCGCTCAGGGTTGGTGTTGGCGGTTCGCCGGAGTCGGTCCTTCGAGCAGCCAGGCTAAACATTCCGATGGCACTTGCCATTATTGGCGGTGACCCAGCAAGGTTCGAGCCTTTTGCGAGATTGTATAAAGAAACCCTTGCAAAGCTTGACATGCCAGAGTTGCCAGTCTCGGTTCACTCTCCAGGTCACGTCGCAGAAACTGATGACCAGGCCATCGAAGAGGCTTGGCCGGGCTATGAGGCTTCGTTCGGGAAAATCGGTCTAGAGAGAGGCTGGGGTCCGACTTCAAAAGAGCATTTTTTGTCTGAGGTTTATCACGGGTCAATGTATGTCGGTTCTCCTGAGACCGTCGCGAAAAAGATCGTTCACGCGCTTAGTTCCGTCGGCGCTAGCCGCTTTGACCTGAAGTACGACATGGGCCCGCTCTCACACGCAAAGCTCACAAAGAGCATCGAGCTATACGCAACGAAGGTTGTGCCTATGGTTCGCGACATGCTCGAAAGTGCCTAGTTGGCTGGGCTTTGAGCGTTTCCGGGGAAAACTAACTCTTCAGGAATGTTCGCGAATGATTGGAAATGTTCGTTTGTGACCACTTCGTTATCAAATCTGTATAGTTTGGCCCAGTTTCGTGGTTATTCTTTAGCAAGACAGTCTAATTAGGAGGTTCAATGTTGAACAAAATTACCGGTCACGAAGTTGACCGTCGCTTACTTCTCAAGGGCGCAGCTGCCGGTGGTCTAGGTATTGCTGGTGCAACCATGTTGGCCGGCTGTGCGCCTGCAGCATCGGGCCCAATGTCATTCGGTGCTCGCACCGTTGACGAGTCGCCAACCAAGCAGCTAGAAGCACTTGTTGCCGCTTACACCGCGAAGTCAGGCAACGAAGTTACTTACAACGCGACCGAGTCAAACGCTTTCCAGAACAACTTGTCGCAGTACTTGCAGGGAACACCTGACGACTGCTTCCAGTGGATGGCCGGTTACCGCATGCAGTTCTTCGCGGACCAGGGACTTCTAGAGGACGTTTCAGACGTTTGGGATGACATCGGAAGCCAGTACTCCGAAAGCTACAAGATTGCATCAACAGGTCTTGACGGGAAGCAGTACTTCGTACCTCAGAGCTGGTACCCATGGGGTCTTCACTTCCGTAAGTCGATGATGGAAGAGATCGGCCTAGCCGCAACTGACGTCTACAACTGGGACGACATGCTTGGAGCTCTAAAGGAGCTCAAGGGGCAGGGGCTAATAGGACTTGCAGCTGCCGACAAGGGTGGCTGGGAAGCACAGGGAACCTTTGACATCTTGAACGCACGTATCAACGGTTACCAGTTCCACGTCGACCTACTCGGTGGCCGTGAGAAGTGGACCGATGACCGCGTCAAGGAAGTCTTCCGTCACTGGGAGATGCTACTTCCTTACCAGAACACCAACGTCCTAGACCTTGAGTGGGACGGCGCAATGCAGCTGCTATTGCAGAAGCAATCTGGATTCTTCATGATGGGCTCATGGTTCGGTGGAAACTTCCTCGAGCAGAGCCAAGAAGATTATGACGACCTAATGATCATTCCTTTCCCTGAGATCAACGCAGACCACGGACGCGACACTGTCGATGCTCCGCTGGATGGTTTCTGTGTTGCAGCGAACGGTGGAAACTCCGGCGTTGGTAAGGACTTCATCAAGTTCGCCGGCGACATGGAAGGTGTTCAGGCCATGCTTGACACCGATGTTCCAATGACCAGCGCCAACAACGGTCAGGACAAGTCATCTTACGATGCATTCCAGGAGGCTCAGCAAGCTGTTATGGACGAGGCGAAGTACATTACTCAGTTCCTAGACCGCGACACCCGCCCTGACTTTGCCGGCCCAATTGTTGGACCTGCATTCCAGAGCTGGTTCAAGGACCCATCTAGCACGAATGACATTCTTGAGTCATTGCAGAGCCAGTGGGACGCTCTAGCTCCGCTTTAAAGCGAAGCCAAACTAACTAAATTATGAACAGTTCGACGACGCTTGACCCTGCGCCTAAAAAGGCACCCAAGGCCAAGCGTCGTCGTTCTTTTTCTAAGCGAGATCGACTCACCCTAGGGATTTTCATTGGCATCCCAACCTTTTTACATGTTGCCCTAGTCTGGTTTCCAGCGGCCGCAACCATCTATCTTTCTTTCACGTATTGGACCGGCATCCACATTGGTGATATCCAATGGGCCGGATTAGCCAACTACGAAAACATTTTCTTTAATACCCCCATTTTTTGGGACGCGCTCCGGGTCAATGTCGTCTGGCTGATCTGGTTCGGTGCGATAGCAACACCGCTGGGTATTTTGCTTGCCTACCAAATTGACCGCGAAATCAGAGGCAGCAAGTTCTACCAGGCCGCTTACTACTTACCGGTTGTTTTGTCTTTGGCGGTTATCGGCGTGATCTGGAACTTCCTGTTACGACCGGACGGATTAGTGAATGGCCTTCTTGGCCTAGAGATCAGCGAAGCCGTTTCCTTCTTTGGTGATGATCGCTATAACATCTGGGTGATTCTTACGATGGCCTCTTGGCGCCACATCGGTTACATCATGCTTTTGTATTTAGCTGGCTTAAAGGCCGTCGACGCGTCTTTGCGAGAGGCCTCTTCTATCGACGGCGCTACCGAATGGCAGAGCTTCCGCAAGGTGGTCTTCCCAACGATGAAGCCGGTGAACATCATCGTGATTGTGATCACAATCATTGAGTCGCTTCGTGCTTTTGATTTGATTTACATCATCTATGGTTCGTCCGGCGGCTTGCCGATTCTCGGTGTGCTGGTGTTCCAGAACATTGCGGGTGAGGGGGCCTCCATGAAGGGAGCTGCCTACGCAGTAATTTTGTTCATGCTTTCGATCGTTCCTATCATTACTTACCTCCGAGCGCAGTTCAAGGAGGACGTGAAGTGAGTGTGACTCAAAGCAAGTCTGAGGACAGGGCGGAAAAGAAACTTTCTAAGGAACAGCAAAGGCTAAAGAAAGTAAAGGACGCTCAAAAAGTTAAGGACCGAATCATTTCGGTGTTCATTGGCTTCTTTGCGATTGCTTGGCTTTTCCCGATCGTCTGGACTTTCTACTCATCGCTTAGGCCATACAAGGAAATTCGCGCCGGAGGTGTGCTGTCCTTTCCAAAGGTATTGAACTTTGACAACTACACCTCGGCTATTAGTCGCATGGAACTACCGACTTACTTTTTCAATACCGCGCTGATTACCTTGCCGGCGGTATTCCTGATTCTGCTTTTGGGTTCACTGATGGCTTTTGTTGTGACCAGGTATTCATTTAGGGCCAACGTTGCTCTGTTGCTGCTGTTTACGGCCGGAAACCTGCTGCCACCGCAGCTTGTGTTTATCCCGGTGTTCAAGATGTACTTGGCACTAGGTGACCTAGTTGGAGACCGAAGGTTTTTGTATGACTCGCCCCTAGGTGTGATCTTGATCCACGTTGCGTTCCAGATGGGCTTCGCTACCTTCGTTTTGAGTTCTTACATGAAGACGATTCCTAAAGAAATTTCTGAATCGGCACTTGTTGATGGCGCTTCGGTATTCACCCACTTCTTCAGGGTCATGTTGCCTCTGCTCAGGCCACCACTTGCCTCTCTCGGTGTGTTGATGACCACCTGGATCTACAACGACTTCTTCTGGGCCTTGGTTTTGATGTCTACTGACTCCAAGCGGCCGATTACATCGGCACTGGGAAGACTGACCGGCGAATTCGTGACTGACTACAACTTGCTTGCAGCTGGTGCGATGATTGCGGCCCTGCCGACTATGGTCGTGTTCTTTGTGCTTCGTAAGCAATTCGTATCGGGTCTGACCCTCGGAGCCACCAAAGGCTAGCGGAAAGCTAACTGTTTCTAACCAAAACCTTGTCGTAACCACGAAGCACGAAGCTCTGTCTTCGAAGGGGTTTCTCTGCAAGCTCTAGGTTCCCAAAGCGTTTTATTAGTGCCGGCAATGAAACACTCATTTCAACTCTTGCCAATGGTGCCCCGATGCAAAAGTGGATGCCAGCGCCAAAACCGATGTGGGGGTTTGGGTGTCGCGAAAGATCTAGCTCATCTGGATTTTCAAACATTGCGGAATCCCTGTTTGCGCTGCCCAGCAGGGATGCAATTTTTTGCCCCTTCTTGATTGTCACCCCACCAATTACAGTGTCTTCGGTTGCGGTGCGCTCAAAAAGATGCAGCGGCGCATCGAAGCGCAAAAACTCGTCGACTGCTGTTAGAGCCAATCCATCTGGATCAGCGTTTAGCTTTGCCATTTGGGTCTTGTTCTCTAGAGCCGCAACCATTCCATTACCGAAGCCATTCACAGACGCCTCGTGGCCGGCGTTTAGAAGCAATACGCAGGTGGCGATTAGTTCGTGGGTATTTAGTTTTTCTCCCTCTTCACGAACCGCTGCAAGCTCGCTGACGAGGTCTGTCCCGGGGTTTGTTTGTCTTTGAAGCATAAGTTCATGGACATAGGCTGCAAAGTCGTCGGAGGCCAGTTGAGCGGCTTCTTGGTCGGCAATGGAGGGACTAACCTCATACATCTTTACAATCGCTTGAGACCAGGGCCTTAACAGGTGCTCGTCTTTTTCTGGGAAGCCCAAAAGGTGGGCAATAACTTTGACTGGTAGTGGCTCAGCGAAATCAGCAATTAGGTCAAAGTGACCCTGGGCTTCATGCTTCTTGGCTGCCTCGTCAAGAAGGCTTGCTGTTATACGTTCGATCTCAGGCCTCAGGCCTTCTATCTTCTTCGGGTTGAACGCTTTCATCACAAGTGAGCGAAGTCTGGTGTGCTTCGGCGGTTCGGAGTCAAGAATCGAATCGGAATGCAGCCAGTTGAAACTCTCCCACTTGCTCTCGGGGGTTTTTGGATCGAAGATTCTGCCCAGCGTTCTATTTCGAAGAACTGCGCTGGCATCTTTAAAACCCGCGGCTAAGAACATGCTGGTTTCTTCATGCCAAAACGGTGCTCCTACTTCCCTAAGTTTTTTGAGAGCTGGGTAGGGATCATCTATAAAGGCGCTGTCGTTGAAATCAATCATTCGGCTCAAGTTTTATCTGGTCGATGCCAAGGCGTTCAGCCTCAAACTTGTTGATTTTGTCATTGCTTGGATAACCAATGGCGATGCCGCATAGCAACTTGTACTGCTTTGGAACCTTGAATTCTTTTCTAACCGGTTCCGCCCAGAGTGCGCTTGCTCCTTGGGCACAAGTGCCAAGACCGTGGGCATGAGCCGACAGCATTAGGTTCTGCATGAATAGCCCAGCATCGGACACCGAGTACTCACCAAGGCCTGAGTGGGTGAAGATAAATAGCGATACGGGAGCACCAAAGAACTCATAGTTTCGGCCCCATTGTTCCTGACGCTTCTTGCTGTCCTCACGCTTGATGTCTATGAAGCCATACAGGTCAGCCCCAACCTTTTGCTGCCTAGGTTTTAGGTCTTTGGGGTATGGACGAAAAACCTTGTAGTCAGATTTAGGTAGTCCATAGCGAGTAATAAAAAGCTTTAGTTTTCCGGCGATGCCTGGCTTTAGAGCTGCGGAGGCAGCCTGCCAACGGTTTAGAAATTCTTTTGAAATCCGGTCTCGGCGGTCACCAGATGCAATGCCGACCATGAACGGTCTGGTGTTTGACCAGGAGGGTGCTGTCATGCCGTCGGTAAGCAACAGGTCTATGAGTTCTTGGGGGACTGCTTTCTCAAGAAAATCTCGCGTGGTTCTTCTGCCTGCAACAAATTGTTGCCAGTCTGCTGGATCAATGTTTTTGCGCACTCAATTACATTAGCTGTAGTTGGCGAAGAAGCTGGGCGCTAGGGCACCAACAAGTAACATGACCGGCATCAATGAGACTAGAGCAATTATCTGAATCAGATCCCAATCTATTTTTTTCTTGATCATTCACTTCTCCTTTGAAATGTGACGGTGAAAATTATTTAGGAAAAGAAACGGCACCAGGAATGCTCCTGGTGCCGTTTCTTCATTTGTTGCTAACTACTTTGAAACTTCTTCTTTGTACTCGGACTTCTCGAACTCAGCGTCGTCAGCAGCGCTCTTGATACGAGCGATGGTGAAGATCATTAGGCCGAAGAGGCACTTAGCAAGGATGTCCGCGATGGTGTAACCGGCTTCGCGAAGAACGAATGACGTCTCGTCGAATCCGGTTGCGTTCATGCTAGCGATGAACGCGATTGGGTAAACACCCCAAGTTGCAAGAAGAAGGAGACGTAGTTCCTTGATCTTCTTTACAACTCCGGCTGGCTGACGGTCAAGGCTCTTGCCAAGCTCGACGAACAGTACGTAAAGGATGTAAAGGAATGGGATGGTTGAAAGTAGGCCCCATAGTGATGCATCGCCGTCGTAGAACACGTTTAGCTGTGCATCTCCTGGGTAGCCAAGGCCAATCATTAGCGCGGCTGCAGGAACAAGCCTTACCAACATCTTGGTCTGGACTGCGCGAGCCAAAGCCAATACGGCAACGGTCTCAACCAGTAGAAGTGGAACTGTTAGGAACCAGTCGACGTAGCGGTAGCCGACGTTGTAGACGACTCCCTCAATTGCTTCAGGTCCAAATGTCTCATTGAAGCTGTCGAACATCCTGAAGTAGTGGTAAGCAGCAATTGCTGTAACTGTTCCCGAGACCATTACGGCCATGCGGTAACGAGGCAATACGCGCTCACGTGCTACGAACAAAAAGATGGTGGTGAACAACATGCTCGCGATACCTAGCGAAAACAGGTTGTAAAGGAGGTTATATCCTTCATAGCTCATTAGTTTTTCCCTTTCGATTTTCTTTTATTTTAAAGCCCGCAACGCAGAAAATTTCGGCAGACTTGGAATACCAGCTCTGCCGAAATAGCCCATCAATGCGCACTTCACATCCTCATTAAAACAGATAGTTGTCTGTGAAACTCCTGAAAATTATAACGTTTAGATAACGGAGATTTTGCTTGAATGTTGCCTAGTACCCGAGCTGCAAGGTGCCGCTATGAAGCTCCTCGGAAAAGCCTGTGAAAAAGAACTCAACAAGCATTGGACCCTTGGGTAAAAACGTGACTTCTTGGCGCATGCCCTCAATAATTTTCCCGTCCTCCGACCTCAATAGCAGTCTTAGTTCACGTGTCCCCTCGAGCCGACCGCGGTTCACAAACCTCAACTGGATACTGGTTCCCCACTCGCTCACCACTACAAGGTAGGGGTCCGGAGTGGTCACTAGCTCCAGACCGGCGAGCTTGCCTATGGGGACGCAATCGTCTAGGTAGCAATAATCAATTTGATTTGGATCAAGTTGTGTGATTTGAACCCTGGGGGCAGCCTGAAGAATCCAGTAGCCGACAAGCGCGACAACCATAGCAAGGGAAATTACAACACTGAGGACGATCGACCATCGCTGGCCGGTGGTTGTTATCAGCCACGGTCTCTTCATTGTTTTCGCGCTTTCTAAAAGAAATAATCTAATGCCTTCAAGCCCTCAGATAGCCTTGAGCACTGGAGATGAAATGAAAATTAGCAAAAAGGTTCAAGAAGCGCTGGAAACCAACAGGCCCGTGGTCGCACTAGAGTCCACGATTATTTCCCACGGTCTTCCATATCCTAGAAACATCGCTGCGGCTAAAGAGTTCGAGCAGCAATTGATTGATGCCGGAGTTGTTCCGGCAACGATCGGCATTATCAATGGCGTTCCAACAATTGGCCTTAGTCAAGATGAGTTGGAACAAATAGCCGGTGAGGGAACTGCTAAGTCTTCGGTTCGAGATTTACCGATCATCGCTGCAAAAGGCATCAACGGGGCAACTACGGTTGCCGCCACCGCCTTCCTGGCCGCCAAGGCGGGTATCCGAGTCTTTGCAACCGGGGGCCTCGGCGGTGTTCACCAGGGGGCCAATGAGACCTTTGACGAATCGGCTGACCTGACTACCCTTGCCACTTGCCCGGTGGTAGTTGTAAGCGCGGGAGTGAAATCTGTGCTGGATATTTCAGCGACCCTTGAAAGACTTGAAACTTTGAGTATCCCGGTGGTTGGATACAAAACAAGCAATTTCCCAAGCTTCTGGCTACCGACAAGCGATTACACCCT
>CAJJAJ010000031.1 GCA_905182225.1 uncultured Aquiluna sp. | reverse complement strand
GCTGGCATCAACCATCTCGATGGTTGAAACAATGTTGTGCTCACCACAGAAATCAAGCATCTCTTGGGTGCCAGATATGGTGCCAGTGTTTGCCCCCGCAATTGAGCGCAATCCGGTAATTAAGCTAAATGGGTGGAATTCCTGCTTGTTCGACGAAATCCCGACGGTCACAAAGGTTCCGCCAACTTTCAACATGCCAAGCAAAGAATCAAGGTCAAGATCGGTGCTGGTGGTGTTCAGAATCACATCAAAGAAGTCTTTGTGGGTTTCGAAGATCTCAGTGGTCATTAGGTAATCCTTGGCACCGAACTCCTTTGCATCCTGCGCCTTAGACAAGCTGTGACCAAGAACGTAGGTCTCGGCTCCCATTGCTGCAGCAAACTTTACGGCCATGTGGCCAAGGCCACCCAGACCCATGATTCCGACCTTCATCCCGGGTCCCACTTTCCAGTGCTTCAGAGGTGAGTAGACGGTTACTCCGGCACAAAGCAAGGGGGCAGTTGCTGCGTAATCAAGACTTTCTGGAACCTTTAGAACAAAGGTCTCTTTGACAGTGATGTCTTTGGCATAACCGCCAAAAGACTCCTCGCCGTCGTAGTGACGACCGTTGTAGGTCTGAACGTTGCCAGTTCTGCAGTAGTTCTCCATGCCTTGCTTGCAAGACTCACAGGCCCCACAAGAATCAACAAAGACCCCAACACCGACTCGGTCACCAACCTTGAACTTGGTGACTGCGTCACCAATGGCTGTTACTTCACCGACAATTTCGTGACCAGGAACCATTGGGAAGATGCCCTCGAACCACTCATCTCTTGCCTGGTGGATATCTGAGTGACAGATTCCTGAGTACTTGATGCTGATAGCAACTGAATCGGCAGTTAGTTCTCTGACTGGCATTTCTGCTTTTTCAAATGCTGCACCTGGTGCACTGACGATGAGGGCGTGGGTTTTTGACAATTGGTCTCCTTGGGTCTTGCTTAGATGCTAACCCAGCTAAGACTGCAGCCGTAACCAGTTGCCGACAAGAGACTGGCCTTAGGTTTTTGTGGTTTGCTTCTCTCATGAAAACTCGCACCAAGATAATCCTCGGCGTCATTGCAGCGGTGGTTCTCATTGGACCATTTGCGATTCCCGTGGAGACCTCTGGAGACCTCACCAACAAAGAAGCTGCTGCTCTTAGTTGGGACGGGGAATCGCAGTTTGTTGACATTGCAGATCACAGCGTTCACCTGGTTACTAAGGGCGATCCGGCTTCCGACACCCTGATCGTGCTGCTCCATGGCTTTGGTGCTAGCGCTCTTACTTGGAAAGATGTTTTAGAGCCACTAAGTGCAGTTGGCCTTGTGGTTGCCTATGATCGGGCGGCTTTCGGTTTCACCGAAAGGCCCACCAAAATTGGAGACATAAACCCATACTCGTCAGCCGGGCAGCTGCAGGTTTTGGATGAGATTGTTGAAAAATATGGGGATCAGAAAAAGATAGTTGTCTTGGGTCACAGCGCTGGTGGATCCATAGCTCTCAGTTACGCACTTGATAACCCAAACAAAGTTGACCAACTGATTCTTGAGGCGCCAGCTGTTTATGGCTCTGGTGGTGCTCCGGAGTGGCTGAACTGGGTTTTTGATATTCCACAACTTAACCACTTGGGGCCGTTGGCAGTTTCATCGATTGCTACTAGCGGTTTGCAGATTTTGGATCAGAGTTACTACAACAAAGACTTGATCACTGATCAGGTCAGGAACAACTACACCGCTCCATTAGCTGTGATTGGTTGGGAGCGAGCCTTCTGGGAGTTCAATAAGGCACCGCGCTCTCTTGATCTGGTTGACCGGCTTAGCGAGCTAAATGTTGAAACCCTGATTATCACCGGTGACAACGATGAAATCGTTGCAACCGCTGACTCAGTGCAGCTTTCTAGCGAGCTTTTAGGATCAACCCTTGAGATTGTGACTGACTCCGGCCACCTGCCCAACGAGGAAAAGCCAGCAAAATTTGTTGAGTTGGTAATCGGCTTCTTGGCTAAGTAGCGATAGGTTTTTGAAATGCTAACTAAAGGTGTGTTTGGGGCTCTAAGAACCTTGCTTGGACTGGCGCTGGTTGGCAGCGTGATCTGGCAGGTTGCTGACAGGATTCGAGTCGATTTATTTCGGCCAACCGAGTACTTTGCATACTTCTCCATTACCTCAGCTATCTTCGCCGGTGTTGTGCTGTTGGTTAGCGGCCTGGTATTACTTCGAGGCAAGAGTGAATCTGAGCGGCTAAACATAATTCGCCTGATTGCGGTTGTCTCAATGATCATTGTCGGGGTTGTCTACCATGCTCTACTTGGGGATTCAGCTCTTGATCCAAGGGACTACGGCTACGACTGGCCAAGGGTTCCGAACGCGATAATCCACACCTATGCGCCGGTTCTGATTGTGGTCGATTACTTGTTCTCACTCAAAGGCCCAAGACCAAAGCTGCGCAAAGCGCTTTGGGTGGTTATTTACCCACTTGCCTGGCTGGGTCTGTCAATTATTCGTGGGCTAAGTGATGGCTGGTGGCCCTACTGGTTTATAAACCCAGGTAGTGAGGGTGGCGTGGTTGGCATGCTCAGCTACATTGCGGTTATTGCTAGTGCCTTTATTGTTTTGGGCTTTATCGTGCTGGGGCTAAGGCTTGGACTAGCCAAGATGTTTAGAGTTTCTACCGAATAGTTGCACCAACCCTAAAGTGCCAACCAATCCACCACCACGCCATAAACATGCTGATGCGAGTCATTCGATGCCGTCTAATCTTCTGGGCTGCGCCCAATTGATATGACAATTAGGACGGGCTGAAGAGGGGCATTGGTAATTCGCCTCCTAGAACTATTAGGAATTATGAAATTAGTTTGCCCACACCGCTGTTGTTGCTCCATATGCTTATAAACAACAGTCTCACAATGCTCGACGGCTCCAAAAAGAACGTCCACGATTTTTCTGGTGGCCTTCTTATGGTCGTGAATGTCGCCTCAAGATGCGGACTCAGCCCGCAATACGAAACCCTAGAGGCGATGCAGAAAAAGTACTCCTCACGTGGCTTCACCGTGCTGGGTGTTCCGTCTGGGACTTTTATGCAGGAACTAAAAAGCAACGATGACATCTCCGACTACTGCTCCACAACCTGGGGCGTCACCTTTCCGATGCTTGAAAAGGCTGACGTTAATGGCCGGAAGCGCCACCCGCTCTACAAGGAATTAGTGAAAGCTAAGGACAGCATGGGTGTTGCCGGTCCAGTGATGTGGAACTTTGAAAAGTTCCTAGTGGCGCCAGATGGTAAAATCATGCGCTTTAGGCCTCAAACCAAACCGGACGCCGAAGAAATCATCGAGGCTATTGAGGCAAACCTGCCGCGCTAATCTTGCCTCATGGCAATAACGGTGGTGGCGGGGATAATTCAGGATTCCGAAGGTCTCTTGCTGTGTGCCAAACGCGGTGACTGGAAAGATGCTGCCGGCAAATGGGAGTTTCCAGGGGGTAAGCCTCTAGAAAACGAATCGCTCGAAGATGCCTTGATACGCGAGCTAAGAGAAGAACTAGCGATTGAAATCAAACCACTGCGTATCTTTGATCGCTCAATCACAGTTGTCGACGATGTTGAAATAGAACTTGTTTGCTTTAGCGCGGTTCTAGTGAGCCCGAAGCCAACTGGATCCAGCGACCACTCTGAAATTCGCTGGCTGAAAGAAACAGAATTATCCGGTTTGGATTGGGCAGCTCCCGACATGCCCGCGGTAAAAAAGCTAACAATGCCTTTTTGTTAGGCCAACTTCAGGCCTTCTTTGTCGTCTAGCTTCTTAATCGCAATCAAAATGATGTCAATTATTGTCCAGACACCCAGACCACCAAATGTGAGTAGCTTCAAGATTCCAGTGCCGATTTTGCCGAGATAAAAACGATCAACCCCGAGCGTTCCGACTATCACAGATAACACAAGAGCAACTAGCCAGTCTCTGTTAGAAAAGACTCCCGGAATTTGCTTGGCATTCCAATGCTCCCCATTGGCATCGACGACGATCGAATCGCCAGCTATTTTTCCGGCTCTTGCCCATTGGTTAAGTTCATCGGTGGTTAGTTTGTGCTCATTGCCTGGCAGCTTCAGTGTCCAATTACTCATTTTCTTGCCCTTCGCTCTCAAGCTCTAACCTACGCTCTCCCATCACCCAAGCTGCCATGAGTGCTGTGAGCGCAGAAAATAGTGCAATTCCAACCACCATCAAAAGGCTTGCGATAAACCGCCCATCCGGGGTGATCGGAAACTTATCTCCGTAGCCAACGGTCGTGACCGATGCTATCGACCACCAAATGGCGTCACCGAAGGTATTAATGTTCGAGCCAGCAACCCCGCGCTCGGCCTCTAGGGCAGCGACTGCTGCGGTGAAAAGAGTCAACGGCAAACTAACCGCGACCACCAGGCCAACCTTTGATGCTCTGGTTCTGAAAAACGGCGCAAATCCTCGTATGACAAGCAGCACGCCAAAGACCCGGAATGCCCTAAACGCAGGCAGGATCGCTGCGGCAATTGCCAGCCAGTTCTGTTTCACAAACTTCAGAAACCCGGCAAGGGTTAGCAGATCTTTGCCGGCTCCAATAAGGCGCAAGACCAAATCCAGAACGAAGAAGGCGTAGATAAAAGCCTGAATGATACTCAGCGCATCGTATGCAGCGCCAGTTGGCTGAGCCAGCACCTGATAGGCGTAGACGGCAAGAAAGGAAAAACCTAAGACCAGCAAAACAGGCTCTACTTTGTCAAAGTATGAATTTAGCGCGCGCTTCATTAGTGGCATGGTTAGTCCCTATCTATAAGTCCCTAGGAACTCAGGTTAGCCCAGTGACAAGATTGGAAACCTAAGGTATTCAGCCTTCCACCTAAGTGCCTCTGACCGCCAAGCAAGATCATCGGCCAGCTCGGCAATCGTGGCCCAGTAAAAAATGGTTAGCAAATCAACGCTCAAGTAGCTGATGGTGTCACCAGGAAAGGCCTTCGCCAGGCAGCGCTTAATGACCGCTGGCATGTCCCCTAGACCGTGCTCGTGAACTTGCGCCCTGACATCAAGCTCTATTTCTCTAGCTCGTCTTGGGTTCCACGGAGTCACCGGGTTTGGGTAGTGGAGCATGTCGCTTAGCTGAAGCGCTTCGCGGTAGCGAACCTCTTCTAGCCGATCAAAGATTGGCTCGAACCGCTCCATCTCATAACCGGCCTTTCGCATGTCCAGGACATCTGGGTAGGACAAAAAGCGGTAGAAGGGAACGTGAGGACGAACTGCCTGATACGGCCTTGATGTGAAGCTAGCCAGAAGTGGGTCAACGCCAATAGCCGCAGCACCCCAAGTGTTGAAGGCTTCATCCGGATAGGGAATCTTCTCCAGCTCTTCAGGTGTCGGTTCACTCATAGTAAATATTGTCCCTGAAATGCTTGCGAATCGGTGAGGAAGTTCACTTTTATCTTAATAACTTCGGCGAGTTTCGACCTTGAAGAAAAAAGGGTTCCAGCAAAAAGCTGAAAGCAGGCGCTTTTTAGTAGTTGTGGCTACTTAGCGAGCATGTCGTGACGAACAAGGGTCGCATCTCGATCTGGACCGACGCCAATGGCACTGATTCTGGTGCCAGACATCTTTTCCAAAGCCAAAACGTAGTCCCTGGCGTTTTTTGGAAGGTCATCGAAGTTCTTCACACCGGTAATGTCTTCTTCCCAGCCCGGGAACATCTCATAAATCGGCTTCGCGTGGTGGAAATCGGTTTGTGAAACGGGAACCTCTTCAACCCTGGTTCCATCAACGTCATAAGCGACACACACCGGAATTTCCTTGAGACCGGTTAGGACATCAAGCTTGGTCAAGAAGATATCCGTTAGACCGTTCACCCTGGTTGCATAGCGAGCAATCGGAGCATCGAACCAGCCGCAACGCCTGTCGCGACCGGTGGTCACACCAACTTCGTGCCCGACGGTTTTTAGGAATTCACCCATGTCATCGAACAGCTCGGTTGGAAAAGGACCTGCGCCGACTCTGGTTGTGTAGGCCTTCAGGATGCCAATGACACCGCTGATTTTTGTGGGACCAATACCGCTGCCGGTAGTTGCGCCACCGGCTGTTGGGTTCGAGGAGGTCACAAAAGGATAGGTTCCGTGATCAACATCCAGCAAGGTGCCTTGCCCGCCCTCGAGCAAAACAGTCTGCCCTTGGTCGATTGCCTGGTTCAAAACCAGAGAAGTGTCAGCGACCATCGGGCGCAAGCGCTCGGCGAAGGTCAGCATGTGTTCAACAACGTCCTCGGGCTTGACTGCAGCGCGATTGTAGATTTTTACAAGCAGCTCGTTTTTCTGAGCCAAAGCAGCTTCGACTTTTTGAAACAGAATGCTTGGGTCAAAAAGATCCTGAACCCTGATGCCGAGTCTCCCCATCTTGTCCGCATAGGTAGGGCCGATGCCGCGACCGGTTGTTCCAATGGCGCGTTTGCCCAAGAAACGCTCTGAAACCTTGTCCACGGTGACGTGATATGGCGTGATGATGTGGGCATTTGCCGAAATCAACAACTTCGAGGTGTCGACTCCCTTTTCGATTAGGCCGTCAATCTCCTTGAACAAAACCTCTAAGTCAATTACCACGCCGTTGCCAATTACTGGCGTGCAGGCAGGGGTAAGTATTCCAGAAGGCAAAAGGTGCAAAGCGAACTTCTTTTCACCGATAACTACGGTGTGGCCAGCGTTATTGCCACCTTGGTAGCGAACCACGTAATCAACGCGGCTGCCAAGTAAATCGGTGGCCTTACCTTTACCTTCGTCGCCCCACTGGGCTCCAACGAGAACTACTGCAGGCATAGAAGGCCCCTTTCTAAAAAATTTAGGGGGAGATTCGGGTTATCGGCCCTTTTTCAAGTCTACCCAAAAACGTGCTGCATCACCCAGGTGTGCATGGTTATTGAGGCCGCAGCTGAAGCGTTTATCGACCTAGTCGAACCAAACTGGGTAATTTCCAAAACCATGTCGGCTGCATCTAGCGCCGACTGACTGAGCCCCGGGCCTTCTTGACCGAACAGGAATAGGCACTCGGCAGGCAGCTTGACATTTTCAAGCTGCTTGCAGCCTGGAACGTTATCGATTGCAATAATCGGCAACTTACCTCCGTTAGCTGCACCCGTTTCTGCCCAGGCCACCAGCTCTTCGATGGTTGGGACGTGCCTAACGTGTTGGTAGCGATCCGTAACCATCGCACCGCGACGATTCCAGCGTTTATTGCCCACTATGTGAACTTCTTTTGCTAGAAATGCGTTCGCAGTTCTAACAATCGAACCAATGTTCAGATCGTGCTGCCAGTTCTCAATTGCAACGTGATACGGGTGGCGCTTGGTATCAAGGTCGGCAACGATTGCGCGCATGGTCCAATATCGATATTCGTCCACCACATTTCTTGTGTCGCCATTCTGCAGTAGCTCTAGATCAAACTTTTCAAAATCCGGGTGGTCAGGACCGGGTAGCTTGCCTGGCCAAGGTCCAACTCCCCAGGTGGGTTGCTCTTGGGTTCCGGTCACGTTTTCATCACTCACGGGCTAAAGCCTAAAGCTATGGTTGTAGTTATGAGAGAACGATCTGAAATTACTAGCTGGCTTACCGACATGGATGGTGTGCTTTGGCACGAAGGTAGGGCGATACCGGGGGCCCCAGAGCTAGTAAAAAAGTGGTTGGAGGCCGAGACTAAGTTCTTGGTTCTGACTAATAATTCAATCTACACGCCCCATGATCTTTCAATTCGCCTGAAATCAGGCGGCCTAAACGTTCCGGAAAGCCTGATTTACACCTCCGCAATGGCAACCGCTGATTTCCTAAACCACCAATCACCAAAAAGCACCGCCTACGTAATTGGTGAAAACGGACTAATCACCGCAATGCACGAGATTGGTTATGTTCTCACCGAGTCCAAGCCCGAATACGTGGTGCTCGGCGAAACTCGAAACCTAAGCTTTGACAGCTTGACCAAGGCTGCCAGATTCATAAACGCAGGCTCGAAGTTCATCGCCACTAACCCGGATGCCACTGGCCCAAGCAAAGATGGCGTGATGCTAGCAACCGGTTCGGTTGCCGCCCTTCTAACTAGGGCCACCGGCAAGGACCCATACATTGTCGGCAAGCCAAACCCAATGATGTTCCGGTCTGCCATGAGAAAAATTGGTGCGCACTCAGAAACCACCGCAATGATTGGTGACCGCATGGACACCGACGTTGTTGCGGGTATTGAGGCTGGCCTTCACACCATTCTTGTGAGAACTGGCATCTCGGATGACGCGGAAATAGCTAGGTATCCGTTCCGCCCAACCGAGATCATGGATTCTGTGGCGAACCTACTGTAGGAATTTCTTCCTGGGCATCTATCGACTTGATGTGCCGATTGAATGACACAAGCAGACCAGCGGTCAAAACTGTTAGCGCCAACGCTGTGTATGTGGGCCGAATCCCGAATCCATCAACGGCCGAACCAACCGCCACCATTGAGATTAGTGGTCCCGCATTCCAGATTGCCATTTCAAGTGCGAACACTCGGCCTCGCTTGTTGGCGGGGATTTTGCGCTGAATAACGGTGTTCAAAAGTGGCAACAGCGGGCCCCAGGCCAGACCCAAAACCAACGCGCCAACGAGCATTGCCCACTGAGCCGGAAGTTGGCTCATTGGCAGCATCGCCAGCGGAACACCCAGGATGCCAATTCTCAAAATAGTTGAGTAGCTCAAGAACTTATGGATCTGCTCGAAAAACAGCGCTCCAATAATCGACGCGGCCGCCATGGCAGAAATCAACAGGCCTAGGCCCTCCGGGTCACCAAGTGAGGTGTAGTAGGCCGGCAAAACCACCATCTCGGTTGGTAGATAAATAACTGCCAAAATCGAAATCGCGATCATCATCACCAAAACAGAAGGGGTCGCAAACAAAACTTTGAAACCTTGCATCGCATAGCGATAGAAGGGCTCTTTCTCAGTTTCGTCGTTGGGCTCATGCTGTTCAATGACCTTGACAAACGAGATGAATAGCCCGCTTGCTATAGCAAAAGCCGCTACTACTATGAAGGTTTCAGCTGACCCGATAGTCGCAATACAAAAGGTTGCTAGGGCAGGACCGAATGCGAAGCCGGTCGCAAAAACGCCCTCGTGTATTGAATTAGCGCGGTCAAGTGTCATCCGGGCAGGGACAGCAATGTCTGGAACCAGAGACTTTCTTGCGGTTGGCCCCGCTGCCGCGAGAACATTTTTGAGAGTTGCAAGCACTACTAACCAAGCGATTGTTAGCTCCCACAAGCTCGCCACCAAAGGCAGCAGCAGCGTGAGTGCCCCGGTGACTATCTCGGCCCAGACGGCAACTCGTCGTCTGCCGTACTTATCGATAATCGAACCAATGACGGGTATGACAACTAAGCCTGGGATTGCCGTCAAGGCAACCACTAAGCCGGCTTGGGCCGCCGAACCACTGATTTCAAGCGCTATCCAAGGGATGGCAATAAACACCATCGAACCCGCGGTCACGCTCATGAAAGAGGCAAGCTGGGTTAGGACAAAGGGCGCAACGCGACGCTGCACTTTCACCTTCTTCTAAAGACCGAGATCACCTAGCGTGATCGCTGTTAGATAAGAATACCCCGCCGCCTCGATTGCCTGGCGTGCTCCAGTATCACGATCCACTACCGTTGCGACGGCGACCACCGTCGCACCAGCTGCAACCAATGCCTCAGCTGCAGTCAAAGGTGAGCCTCCGGTGGTGGAAGTATCCTCCAAAACAATTACCCTTTTGCCCTCAACACTTGGACCCTCAACCTGCCGGGCCATGCCATGGGCCTTGGCTTGCTTTCTGACAACGAACGCGTCGATGGTCTTTCCCTGCGCTGCAGCCTGGTGAAGCAGGGCGGTTGCAACTGGGTCAGCGCCCATGGTTAGCCCACCAACCGCATCAACGTTGCCAAAGCCATTTGTCTCTAGAAGTTCCAGCATTACCTTGCCAATCAAAGGTGAGGCTTCGTGGTGCAGGGTGGCCCTTCTAAGGTCAACGTAGTAATCAGCCTGAAGTCCTGAAGACAGGGTTACCTTGCCATGGACAATGGCAAGGTCTTTTATCAGCTCAACTAGACGTGGCTTGTTACTCGAATCAAAGCTCATAGTTAGAGTTTAGAGATGCAAATCGCCACCTGGAACGTAAACTCCGCTCGAGCACGACAAGGCCGCATTGTCGAGTTCCTTCAACGCACCAAGGTTGACGTGCTTGCGATGCAGGAAATTAAGTGCAAACCAGAACAGTTTCCCTATGAAGCATTCGAGGCGATCGGCTACAAGGTCTTGGCTCACGGGCTAAACCAGTGGAACGGTGTGGCCTTTGCCTACCGCGAAGACTTAGTTCCAGAGGATGTTGAAACTTCCTTTTATCAGCAGCCCGAATTCAAAGACGTCCAAGAAGCCAGAGCGATTGGAGCAACCTTCGATGGGGTCCGAGTCTGGTCAATCTACGTTCCAAATGGCCGCGAGCTTGATGACCCCCACATGCAATACAAGCTTGAATTCCTAGACCGCCTTGCAGCGACAATGGCCGAGCAGCTTGAAATGGACCCAAGCCTCGAGATTGCACTGGTGGGGGATTTCAACGTTGCCCCACTAGATGAAGACGTTTATGACCTGAGCATGTTCGAAACTCATGTTTCTCAGCCCGAGCGAGATGCCTTCGAGGCATTTGAACAAGTTGGGCTTATCGACAAGGTCCGTGAGCTTGTCCCTAATGCCTATACCTACTGGGACTACAAGGAGCTGTGTTTCCCAAAGAACAACGGCATGAGAATCGACTTTATGCTCACCTCAGAGGCCCTCACCGAGCGCATCACCGCCGCCACAATTGAGCGGGATGAGCGTAAGGGAGAGCTCCCGAGCGATCACGTGCCGGTGGTTTTTACGCTGGGTTGATTGAAATGAAAGCACCCCACCGCTGTTCTTGCCCATGCTGCTCTTGACTCATCTAACGCCTCTTCCATAGAACTACAGAGCCCGAGCGCTCTGGGCGCTGTCCGGGGTTGAGTCTGATTACGCCTTGCTCACCGGCTGCAAACACTCGGTTTCCAGGTTGACTCATCACTTGATTTGCTAATTCGCGCTCGAGATCTCTGACGCGAGCATTTAGGTCAGTGTTTTGGTCTACTAGTTCTAGGACTCGCCTAATGCCCTCAAGAGAAACTCCCTCGGCACTTAGCCTCGCGACCTCGCGGAGATGGGCTACGTCTTGCATTGTGTAGCGGCGAGACCTGCCGGAGGTTCTTTTTGGGGAGACTAATCCAATTCGGTCATACTGCCTCAGGGTTTGTGGGTGCATGCCGCAAAGCTCTGCGGCCACTGAGATCACAAACAGTGGTGTGTCCTGGCTAATATCCACAACCCCTCCTTACAGAAGTCCTGCCCTACTGATAAGTGTCGCTCTTGGATCTTCGACCGGTATTTCTTTGTCGAAGGCCCGAAGCGCTTCTTCGGCTTTCTTGCTAATTCGGTTTGGAACCAAAATATCCACCGAGGCCAATAAATCGCCCTGGTGAGATTCGTGCTGAACGCCTTTGCCCTTTACGCGCAGGGTCCTGCCGTTTGGTGTTCCGGGGGCAACCTTTAGCTTCACCGGCTCCCCGCCGAGTACTGGGACTGAAATAACTGCGCCAAGTACTGCTTCAGAGAAAGTAACCGGCACCACCACTCGGACATTGTCGCCGTCCCTAGTAAAAACTGGGTGCGGTCTGACCTTGATGCTCACAACTAGATCTCCGGCTTGGCCACCGTTTGGTGATGGCTGGCCTTTGCCCTTGAGTTTTAGTTTTTGACCATCCTGAATTCCGGCCGGCACCTTCAAGGTCACCGGTTTCCCGGAAACAGTCAGCTTAATGTTGGTGCCATGGATCGAATCAATAAAGTCGACACTGGAGGAAGTAGTTAGGTCTGGGCCGCGCTGCGGAGCAAAACCGCCGCCGCCAAAGCCGCCGCCGGGAAAACCGCCGCCGCCGAAAAGGTTTGAAAACACATCTTCAAAACCGCCGCCTTGGCCTCCGCGCGCCCCGGCTTGGAAACGAGCGCCGCCGCCCATTGCCCGAACAGCGTCATACTCCTTGCGCTCAGTGACATCGGATAGGACATCGTAAGCCTCGGAGATGTCCTTGAACCGTGACTCGGCCGCCTGGTCTCCAGGGTGCAGGTCGGGGTGATTATTCTTAGCTAGCTTCCGATATGCCTTTTTGAGATCGGCATCGCTTACGCCCTTGGTGACCCCAAGGATTTTATAGAAATCCTTCTCAATCCAGTCTTGCGACGCCATCTAACTCACCTCTTATTCGGCTGGTAAGAACACAGCGACCTTGGCAGGTCGCAATAGTCGATCTTGAATCTTGTAGCCCGGCTCAATAACATCTGCCACTTCGGCCACGGTTACCTCGGGGTTTGAGTTTTGAACTAAAGCATCGTGTAGCTCTGGGTCAAAGTGGTCACCCTTGGCCCCGAATGACACCAGGCCAAATTTTTCACCGGCGGCTCTTAGCTTTTGAGCAACTGCTGCCATCGGAGACCCCTCGGACAAATCGCCATGCGATTCTGCTCTGGTTAGGTCATCAAGGGCAGGCAGGAAAGCTCTAATCGCTTCTGAGATAGCGGACTGACGCTCAGCACCTCGGTCGCGCTCAACGCGCGAGCGATAGTTCACAAAATCGGCCTGCAACCGCTGCATGTCCTGGAAGATCTCTAGTTCGCGGTCAACTGCGTCCTTTTCCTCATCCTGCACATCTGCAATGGCATCGACATCGACTGAAGAATCGGAGGTTGGCTCCAATGGCGAGCCCTCCTCTTTCATCTCTTCGGTTTGATCTCCCTCATGGTGCTCGGGGTCGACGTTTTTACCTGGCATTACTTCTTGTCCTTGGTGTTCTCTTCTGGAGCGTCATCCTCAGGAGCATCTTCGGCAGCCGGTGCTTCAGCCTCAGCGTCTTCGACGACTTCAGCGTCCACTACGTCTTCTTCTGCCTCTGGAGCTGCCTGCTCTTCACCTTCAGCCGGCTGGTTGGCATAGATTGCCTCTCCAAGCTTCTGCGCAGAGGTTGATAGCTTCTCCTGAGCAGCCTTGACCGCATCAGCGTCATCACCCGCGAGCGCCGCCTTAAGTTCGTCAACGTCGGCCTGAACCTCAGTTTTCACGTCCTCGGGTAGCTTCTCGTCATTTTCCTTGATCAACTTGTCGGTTGAGTAGGCAAGCTGTTCTGCTTGGTTGCGGGTTTCTGCTTCTTCGCGGCGCACCTTGTCTTCGGCAGCGTGCTCTTCGGCGTCCTTCACCATGCGCTCAATGTCTTCTTCGGATAGCGAGGAGCCCCCGGTGATGGTCATGGACTGCTCCTTACCGGTTCCCTTGTCCTTGGCAGAGACGTGGACAATTCCGTTAGCGTCGATGTCAAAGGTGACCTCAACCTGTGGGATGCCGCGTGGTGCTGGGGCAATACCGGTTAGTTCGAAGTTTCCAAGACTCTTGTTGTCCCTGGTGAACTCGCGCTCACCCTGGAAGACCTGAATGGAAACACTTGGCTGATTGTCATCAGCAGTTGTGAAGGTTTCGCTTCTCTTGGTTGGAATCGCGGTGTTGCGATCAATCAACCTGGTCATCATGCCGCCCTTGGTTTCGATACCAAGTGCAAGTGGGGTCACATCAATAAGTAGAACGTCTTTACGCTCACCCCTGATGACACCGGCCTGCAGTGCTGCTCCAACAGAAACAACTTCATCCGGGTTTACGCCCTTGTTTGGCTCTTTGCCGCCAAGCAGCTTGGTTACCAAATCGGTAACCGCTGGCATACGAGTTGATCCACCGACCATTACAACGTGTGCAATGTCAGCCACCTTCACTCCGGCTTCCTTGACTACGTCAAGGAACGGCTTGCGGGTTCTCTCAAGTAGATCAGAGGTCATGTCTTCAAACTGTGCTCTGGTGAGGGTTTCATCCAGGTTCGCAGGACCCGCGTCGGTCAGGGAAAGGTATGGCAACTGAAGCTGCGCAGTCGTTGACTGGCTCAGCTCTTTCTTTGCCTGCTCAGCGGCTTCTTTTAGGCGCTGCAGCGCGATCTTGTCCTTTGAAACATCAACACCGGTGGTTTCTTTGAACTTCTTGACTAAGTAATCAACCACGCGCTGGTCCCAGTCGTCTCCACCAAGTTTGTTGTCTCCGCTTGTTGAGCGGACCTGGATAGTTGAGAATTCATCATCCTTGCCAACCTCGAGTAGCGAAACATCGAATGTTCCACCACCAAGGTCAAACACCAAGATTAATTCGTCTTCCTTACCCTTGTCCAAGCCGTAGGCAAGTGCTGCAGCGGTCGGCTCATTGATAATGCGGAGCACGTTTAGACCCGCGACCTCGCCGGCCTCCTTGGTTGCCTGACGCTCAGCGTCGTTGAAATATGCCGGAACAGTAATAACCGCGTCGGTGACACTCTCGCCAAGATAGGTCTCAGCATCACGCTTGAGCTTCATCAAAATACGCGCTGAGATTTCCTGCGGGGTGTAATCCTTGTCCTCGACCTTGAACTTCCAGTCGGTGCCCATGTGACGCTTCACCGATGAGACGGTGCGGTCAACGTTTGTAACAGCCTGGCGCTTCGCTGTTTCACCAACCAGAACGTTGTCGTCCTTGGTGAAAGCAACCACCGATGGGGTGGTGCGGAAACCTTCTGCGTTTGAAATAACCTTTGGTTCGCCAGCTTCCAGCACCGTGACAGCGCTGTTTGTGGTTCCTAGGTCAATGCCTACTGCTCTTCCCATTTGTTGCTCCTTCTTTATGAAAGCTATTTTTTTGAAACTCATGAACTTGTGGCCCAAGTTGAGCCACATGCGCTCAAGTTTGCCCTAGACCCTAAAACTTGTCAAGGATAGTTGGCTGAGAGTTGAGTGTGAATGACTCAACTTTGACGAATTTAGAGTTTGGTGGTGAGGGTCGTCAAAATAATTCGTGTCTGCCTGGTTGCCAAAAAGTAAATTTTTGGTCTATTGGGGTTTGACTGAACTGCCTTTAGGGGTAATCTCAGGCCATGACCAACAATGACGTTGCACCAGCTAGGCCAAAAGGAACATTCTCGTGGGCACTATGGGACTGGGCATCACAAGCCTTCCCGACAGTTGTCACCTCTTTTATCTTCGGGCGATACATAACTAGCGAGTTCTTTGCTCCAGCTGGCTACTCAATAGAGGAAGCCGGCCAATACACAGCCTTCTGGCTTGGCATCTCCGGCGTTTTCGCCGGAGTGCTGATCGCTCTTATCGCTCCGATTGTTGGCCGCAGGGCTGACACCTCAGGGCGCAAGAAGTTCTGGCTGATGATCAACACCTATCTGTTTGCAGCAACCATCGGTTTGATGTTCTTCGTTGCACCCTCAAGTGACTTCTTTGTATTTGGCCTGGTGCTGCTTGCAGCAGGAGGCATATTCTTCGAGTTTGCGACCGTGAACTACAACTCAATGCTGAATGAGGTCGCCAGGCCTCATGAGCGGGGAAAGATCAGCCAGTTCGGTTGGGGCCTTGGCTACATCGGTGGAATCATCCTTTTGGTGATGGCGCTCTGGATCATTCAGTTCGGCGGGGCTGAGCTACTGGGCATTCCGGACACTGATGCACTGTCGGTCCGAGTTGTAATGGTAATCAGCATGTTCTGGGTGATTATCTTCTCAATCCCCTTGATGTTGAAGGTCCCAGAGGCAAAACCAATTGCTGGCACCGAGAATGAAGGCGTGCTGCTTGCCTACAAGAAGCTGATCCGCTCGCTTATAACCATGCGGAAAGAAAACCCGAATCTTCTGAAGTTCTTGATCGCCTCGGCTGTCTACCGCGATGGCCTGAATGGTGTATTTGCTTATGGTGCGGTGCTGGGTGGCATCGCCTTCGGCTTGGACTTAACCGAAATCATTATGTTTGGAATTGCAGCGAACGTAGTTGCCGGAATTGGCGCATTCGTCGGATCGTTCTTTGAAGATCGAGTTGGCTCCAGAAAAATTATTTTTGTATCGCTAGTTGGAGTGATAGTTGGTGGCTTCGGGGTGTTTGTATTCGAAAGCGCTGGAACGATTGCATTCTTCGGGTTTGGTTTATTCCTCTGCACCTTCGTGGGTCCTGCTCAGGCAGCGTCTAGAACCATGATGTCTAGACTCTCAGCCGATGACAAGCAGGGTGAGGCCTTCGGCCTTTACGCCACGACCGGAAGAGCCGTTAGCTTTTTGGCCCCTGCGGCCTGGGCAATCTTCGTGGGGCTGTTCTCCCCGATTTATGGAATCCTCGGTTTGATGTTGATTTTGGTGGTTGGTTTGCTGCTACTTATTTCCGTGAAGGCTATTGCTGCACCCGCACCAGTCAGCTAGCTTTTGCACACCTTCTACAGCCCGTAGAATGTGATTTATGTCAAAGCGCAAACAAGGCGAGCTGGAATCAGCAATCCTGGGGTGCCTCTGGGATCGACCAGAGGGCCTAAGTTCAAATCAGATCTTGGCGCTATTGGGCGACGATGAACTCGCCATCACCACGGTATTGACCGTTCTTTCAAGGCTCAGCGATAAGGGCCTGCTCCTAAAAAAGCAGGAGGGTGGCAGGAAGCTTTTGTTTATTGCCACAAAGTCCAGGGAGGCTCACACCGCCTCACTGTTAATTGATGCGATGCAAGATTCCACAAATACAGCACTGGTTTTCTCTCATTTTGCAAGCTCGCTCTCAGCTGACCAGCTGCAGAAACTAAAAGCTGTTTTAGACAAGTAGTCTTCCAAGATGGAGATTCCTCTCTACCTGCTGATTCTTCTAATCGAGTGGGTAATGCTCGTAACGGTCGCCGCACCGATGTTTCTTGCTGGTCGGTTCAATAAGGCGCCCAATATCGGCATCTGGCTTTGGTTCACAATCTTGATCTCAGCAGTCTTGGCAACAGCTGTTTCCGTAGTTATAGCCACGGTCTCAATCTTTACGACCTGGCAAAATCTTTCTGCTGGCCAAAACCTTGGGATAACGCTCCTAGCGAGCTTTGCACCATGGGTGCTGCTTGGCTCAGCGGGCACTCTGCTGGCATTAGCCAACCAGCGACTTGCTCCGCTTTTTGCTATCAGGGACAAACTAGATCCACTAACAAATCTCATGGCCAGGCAGATAATGGCTTACCGCAAGGCACAGATCATGGAGCTAGATGTCCCTGGTTACTTTGCGCTAACCCGTGATAAGCAGATTTATCTTTCCAGGGCGGTATTTGAATTACCAGCCAAGCAACTATCTGCGATCATGCGCCGCGAATATGGGCACATAAAATTTCGTCATCAAAATCTGAAGCAGTTCGCCTATTTGATTTACCAGCTGTTTCCATGGGTGGTGGCTTCTAGGGCATTGGTTTATGAGATAGACCGGCTTTGCGAACTGAGCGCAGACAAATACGCCATCTACAGGGTTTACTCGAAGGACCTGATCGAAGCTAGGTCCAAGTTCAGGTAGGGAAGAAAGTCCTACTTAGAGAGGATTGTTGCCGGTGTCGGTGACATGAAAGTTCAGGTGGCTCCTAGAGGCAGTTGGGCCGCGCTGCCCTTGGTACCTAGATCCATAGGCAGAAGTACCGTAAGGATTCTCACTCGCGCTCGAAAGCTGGAAGAAGCACAGCTGACCAATCTTCATGCCTGGCCAAAGCTTGATGGGCAAACTCGCAACGTTTGAAAGCTCTAGAGTCACGTGACCCTGGAAGCCGGGATCCACAAAGCCCGCGGTTGAATGAGTCAAGAGACCCAAACGTCCAAGTGAGCTCTTACCTTCAAGCCTTGCAGCGATGTCATCCGG
The DNA here is from genome assembly GCA_905182225.1 of uncultured Aquiluna sp. Taxonomy (GTDB): domain Bacteria; phylum Actinomycetota; class Actinomycetes; order Actinomycetales; family Microbacteriaceae; genus Aquiluna. Next base: position 8,898 of record CAJJAJ010000031.1, on the reverse strand, counting down.
CAGGGTCACGTATTCAAAGGTCGACCCCAACACAAATTCACCCGGGTGCAAAATAAAGGCTTCGTCCGATTTGACTTCAACCAAACGGGTTAGATCATCCTGCTGCTCACGGGGGTCAATATATGGATACTTGTGGTTATCGAATAACCGGAAGAATCGATCTAGCCTCACGTCAATGCTGCTTGGCTGCATTAGCCCCAAATCCAAGGGGTCTAGGGCAATACGACCGGAGTCAACTTGGGCTTTGATGTCTCTGTCTGAAAGCAGCATAGCTCTAAGGTTAGTGACTCAGGCCGATTTTTTTGTGAACTGCCTTGAGCCACTTCGGTGCCCACCAGTTTGCGGCTCCAAATAGCCGCATTAGTGCTGGAACCAACAGAGCCCTGACCACAGTGGCGTCAAGCAGAATCGCGAAGGCAATTCCAAAGCCGAGCATTTTCATGATTGAGACTCCCGACGATGCAAACGCTCCAAAGGTAACCGCCAAAATAAATGCTGCAGCAGTGATAATTCTGCCTGAGCGCTGCAAACCAATTGCGACTGAGTTCTCGGTGTTCATGCCGGCGTCATGCTGCTCTTTGATCCTTGATAGCAAGAACATCTCGTAGTCCATGGATAAACCAAAGGCCACGACCGCAACCATCACCAGCGATGAAGTGTCGAGGGTTCCGGTGACCGAATATTCGCCAATCAACCACTGCAGGTGACCGTTTTGGAATATGTAACTAAGCACTCCAACCACTGCGCCTAGCGAAAGCACGTTGAGTGCAATTGCCTTCAGCGGCAACAGCACGCTGCCTGTAAACAAAAACAACAATACATATGCGGTTATAAATATCCAGAGCGCCGCAAGCGGCAGCGCATCTTCAATGCCCTGCTGCGAGTCGGTGTAATAGGCCCCGCCACCACCAATTAGGACCTGATCTAGATCAGAATCAAGGGTCCTCAGTGAAACCGTTTGATCGTAACCGTCTGGGCTTCTGGGCTCCACTAGCGTGATCGCATTAATCCTGACCCAAGCGGTGTCCTCCGCAGTTGGGACGATCGCTACCCTGGAGATATCTGGCTGCTCTTGGACCAAAACGATGTAGTCATTTACAGCCTCATCGCTACCTTGAACAAGTATTTCTATCGGTGAAGACGCCCGGCCATCAAAGCGCTCTCTCAATAGATTAGAGGCAACCGAGGCGGGGCTATCCTGCGGCAACACCCGGTCATCCACTTGACCAAATACCGCATCAGTTGACAGCGAAAACATGCCTGAGAGGCCAAGGATCGTCACGAACAAAATTGGCAATGGCCTGCGCATTGTGAAGCGGGCAATCTTCTCCCAAATACCCTTGTCACTTGGCGCTAACTTTCGCTTGAAGATTCTTATTGAGTCGACCTTGTCGCCCAGAAGAACTAACTGAGCCGGAATCACAATCGCTGCTCCGATAACCGCCAGTGTCACAACCGTGAACCCGGCAAGTGCAAAGGACTGCAAGAAATACTGTGGGAAAAACGCCATTGAAATCATGACGAGTGCGACGGTGACGCCCGAGAAGATGACCGTTTTACCGGCAGTGGTAATGGTTACAACCGTTGATTCTTCAACGCTGTTTCCGGCCGCTCGCTCCTCACGGAAACGGTTGACCACCAGCAGGCTGTAATCGATGCCTAGACCAAGACCAAGACCAGTAATCAAGTTGACCGCAAAGATCGACACGTCGGTGAACTCGCTCACGCCCCAGACCACGAAGAATGAGCCCACGATCGCAAGTCCGCCAACAAATAGGGGCAATCCGGCTGCAACGAGAGATCCAAATACAAACAACAGCAGCAAAAGCACAATTGGTATTGCAATGATTTCGGCCCTAATTAGATCCTGCTCAATGGTTTCGGTGATTGCTTTTGTGACCGCACCAAAGCCAGCGATGTGAACCTCGGCCCCCAGGTAGTCACCGGTGAATTCGTCAATGATTGATGCAGTGGGAACAGATTGGCTGATGCCATTTTGAAGATCCACTAGGACATATACCAACTTGCCGTCAGTAGACACAAGTGAGGCGGGTGAGCCAAGTGAGTAGTAGTTATCAACCGAGATAACACCATCAATTTTTGCTAGATCGTCACTTAGTTCCGTGACCAGTTCAAAATACTTTGGCGCTCCGTTGGCAGATAGCTCGTTGGCATCACCTGGCAAATCAACTAGGACTATAACCTCGGCTGGATCAAGGGCAAACTCGGTGCCAAGAAGCTCGCTGACGGCTGCCGAATCGGAGTTCGGGTCGTCGTAGCCACCACCCTGCAGGTTTCCAAAAACCTGAAATCCCCAAACGCTGCTGAGCGCGATGAGCCCGATAAAACCGAAGAGCACAAACTTGGCGCGACGCACAATGAAGTTAGCCAGGGAGGGCATTGAGTCCTTTACTTTGATTACTTGGAGATAAAGCCTTGTGGTTCGTGTAATGATTCCAGCATGTTTAAAAAACACATCGTTAGATCGAGAATTTACTTCGCCGTTGCCGCTTTGGGTCTAGTGACCGCGTGGGTGTTGAATGCACTCGCGATAACCCAAGAAGCAGACTACCTCAATGCCTGGTTTGGGTCCTACGTGGATTGGGTGCTATCTCTAGATTTGCTGGTGGTTGGAATCGCAGTCATCACCTTGATGCTGGTTGAAGCAAAGCGTTTAGGCATGAAGCGAGTCTGGCTTTACCTCCTGCTTTCAGGAATTACCGCCGTGGCATTTACTTTCCCGCTCTTTATGGCGTTTAGAGAAAGAAAGCTTCTAGAGCGCCGCCTTGCTGGCGGCTCAATGGAAAAATTCGAATTTGATAACCACCGCGTTGATGTTTGGGCACCGAAAACCATCACCGCCACGACACCGATTTTGATAATGCACGACGGCAGAAACTTGTTTGACGAGAAAGACTCCTACACGGGCAAGACCTGGGAGGTCCTCACAGCCATGAGGGAAGAGGTTAGAGGGCCACAACCAATAGTTATCGGACTCTGGGGCCTGAGCGATTTATCTAGGCTTAGAGAGCTAGCTCCACAGAAGATTTTAGATAACCACCAAGAAATCTGGGATCACATGCCCGAAGAATATAAGGATTCCCCCGGTGAATCACTTGGGGATGCTTATGTTTCGTTGATGGCAGATGCGATCATCCCGTTTGTTTTGGACAGGCATCAGATCACCCACCACCCAGACCGCACTGCAGTCATGGGCTCTTCCATGGGTGGGCTAATGTCGCTATACGCAATGAGTAAGCGCCCGGAGGTGTTTGGTACCGCTATTTGCTTTTCTACTCACTGGCCTTTTGGTGGGGACTTCATGGTCCAAGAACTAACGGATCTGCTGCCTCAAGATGGCAACCACCGGATCTGGACTGACACCGGAACCATTGAGCTTGATGAAAACTATGCTCCGTTTCACGAAGCAGCCCTTGAGAAAATAAAAGCCAAGGGTTACCTGACACCCGACTCACTTGTTGGCGCCACCTACCCGAACACCGGTCACCACGAAAGCTACTGGGCTAGAAGGGTGGCAGAAGCTCTGAACTGGTGGCTTCGATCTGGGCCCCGGACATAAACCGAACCACATCGGAATCAACCATCACGTCTCGAATCAAGATCGCGCGGGTTAGGTAAAGACCGCCCAGTGTTCTTACTCGGCTGAGCCCAACATAAGTTTGACCCGGCGAGAATGCGCCCCGGCCCATGTCGATCTGGACCTCGTCATAGGTTTGACCTTGGGATTTATGAATGGTGACCGCCCATGCTAGGCGCAACGGAATCTGCTTGAACTCGGCCAGCGTCACCGGCACCAGTGTCTCTTTTGTCTTGCCCGTTGATTCGTCAAAGTCTTCTTCGACCTCATAGCGAATCTTTTCCCAGGTCGCCGGTCCAACCTCTAGTTGCTCACCGTCAACATCTACTACCACCAGGCCCGATTTTGGAAGGGCAACAACTCGGCCGATGGTTCCATTCACCCAGCGTCTGATCGCTGAACCATTTGGGGTCTTATTGCTGCTGGTGTCGTCATTTTTTATAAACATCACTTGTGCGCCGACTTTGAGCGCCAATTCTGTTTCAGCAGGTAGTGCTCGCCCAAAGGCCTTTGCGGCACCGTCTGAGTAGACGGCCTTAAAGATCTTCGGATCGGTTTCTATTAGCTCAATGCGCTGGTGGTTCACGGCATTCACGGTTTCGTTGATTGTTGCCAGTCGAATCACATCTAGATGCGGCGGGTAACGGTTGCCGGCTTTGTTCAAAACATCCAGCATGGCTTGGGTTACCGAGCCATCTCGGATCGCATTCAGGATTTCTTTGAAGTCATCGTCCGACTGACGGAAGATTTCAGAAAGTTCAAAGCGCTCTAGTTCAGAGTTTCGCCAAACATGAGCATCAAAAAACCAGAGTGACTGGTAATTCTCAGCAATGTAGTTTTTTTCCGAAGGGTCGCGAGGTGGGACGGGCGCTAGCTGGTAAGGATCTCCAAACATCACTATTTGGGCACCGCCAAATGGCTCGTTCTTTCTGCCCCTTGCAATTCTAAGAGCCCGGTCAATCCCGTCCATCAAGTCAGCAGACACCATTGAAATCTCGTCAATCACCAGCATGTCTAACGCTCGAAGAATTTCACGAGTTCGCTTATTCAGGTGCCTTGCAATCTCGACTTCACCGAGCAGACCAATTGGAAAGGTGAATAGCGAATGGATAGTGACCCCACCAACATTCAATGCCGCTACGCCGGTTGGAGCACAAACAGCAAAAGACTTTTCGGTATTCGCTGTGAGGTGTGAAAGAAGTGTCGATTTGCCGGTTCCGGCTCGGCCGGTGACAAAGACGTTGCTGCTTGATTGCTCGATGTATTCAAAAAGAGACTGTTGCTCTTGGCTCAGATCAATAATCACTAGTGCTTGTCTCTCGTTTTACTCAGACTATCAAGCATTTGGTTGTAATCCTCAAGGTCCCGGTTACCGCTGCGATCAGATGCTCGATCAAGTCGCTTGCGCTCTCGATCATCAGACCTTGACCACTGGGTTACGACTATCAAGGCTATGACGATAGTTGGTATTTCACCGACTCCCCATGCAAAAGCGCCGCCAATGGCCTGATCCGCCAATGGGTCGTCGCCCCAGGTTCTTCCCATCGCCCCAAACCAGTCGGCGAGCAGCAAACTTCTTTCGTTCATCAGACCAAGCCCAAAGAAGGCGTGAAAGGCCATGGTCCCGATCAAGAGCATTAGCTTTATCGGATAACCGGTTCGGTGTGGCTGGGGATCAACACCCATCAGAGACTGCACGAACAGATAACCGGTAATCAAGAAGTGAATCAACATCCACTGATGCCCTAGGTGCTCTTCGGTTGCCCAACGAAATAGCGGCGTGTAGTAAAACATCACGAGTGACAGTGCAAAATTTAGACCGGCAAACAAGGGGTGCGAAACAAACCAAGCAAAAGGTGTGTGAACGGCCCAAAGCGCCCACTCACGCATCCCCCAAGAGCCATCCTTGCGCGGTGCCTGCGCTCTGGACAGCAACGTCACGGGCGCTCCCGGAACCAGCAGGACAGGAACCATCATCGATAGAACCATGTGCCCAACCATGTGAACGCTAAACAGGTACTCCTGGTAGGCGTTCATCGCACCGTTTGTGACATAAAGCAAAACCAGCATTCCGGAGACAAAAGAAATGGTTCTAACCAGCGGCCACTTATCCCCACGCTTATGAAGCACACTGACGCCGTAAAGATAAAGCGCAATTGCCCCTAGGGACACGCTCATCCACAAAACATCAATGTCCCAAACCGTCACCCAAGCAAGATCGGTCAGCTCCGGAGGTAATTTGTCGCCGGTGAGAATCTCGGCCGCAGTTAGTGGCACAAACTCTGCAGCATCCAACGGAGTCTGGGTTCTAGCCAGAGCCGTCCCCATGCCAACTGCCAGCCCCATGACTCCTAATTCGAAGATGGCCAGTCGCCAAAAACTAACCGAGCGTTCAGCAAGCTTCTTCACTAGCCCTAGTCGGTGCCTAGCTCCAAACAGCCCCAGCAGCACCAACAGCGCCGCTTTTAGCATCAGCAGCAGCCCGTAGCTAGAAAACAAGTCAGCTGGCTCATAGAGCCTGATGACGCCGGAGGTAACTCCGGAGACCGCGACCATGATGAACGCCACAAACGCCAGGGTGCTGTATCTAGAAACCAGCACTGCAGTTCGTTGGTTATCCCCTTTGAAAACCGCATAAAGAGCAATAAGCCCGCCAACCCATATGCTGATCCCAACCAGGTGCATCAATAGTGAGTTCACCGCAAGTGCGTGACCCGCATCGGCAGAAGCGTGCCCGGATGCGGCCAAGGGGTAAAGCCCGGCGATGGCTATCGCCGCATTCACCGCATTCATCCGTCGCCCGTTGAAGGCAAGTGTGGAAAGGCTCAAGAGAAACGCAAAGCCTAGATTCCAAACCAAAAGTGTCCCGAGTTCAATCTGGGTGGCAAACAACCACAGGCCATCAGAAAATGTCGAGCCATAGGAGATAGCCGAGCCCGAGACGCTTAGGTAGGTCATTACAAAATTCACTGCCGCAGCCCCCGCCCAGAGCGCCGCAGCCCCGCTTGAAACTCGAGATAATTTGGCCCGCTCTTCTTGGTTTCCTGCAAATGCCGAAAGCACCAAAGACCCCACTGTGGTTGCCATCGCAAAGTTCATAACCAGTTTGGCAAATGGGGCTCCCCAGCGAACTACCGGACCTGGGTCAGTGAACTGAAGAGGATCTGCACCACCGGCAATAACCAGACCAACAACAACGCTTATTAAGCCCGCGGCTAGAACAACGGCAATTGCCTGCAGAGCGTGATTAGAGGTTTTTAGCTTCACCTACCGAGCCTCGGGAAAAACCGCGGTGTCCTCTCGGCGTATTGTTTGTAATGCGGGTAGCGTTCGCGCAACATCGTTTCTTCGAAATCCGCCTTTTTACCAAGCAGCACATAAAGCAGCATCACGACGATGACCTGCGGCCAGTAGCCAGCATCGAGCATCACTCCAAAGCTCATGACCAGTAATCCAAAATAAATCGGGTGCCTAACCCGTGAGTAAATTCCGTGAGTAACTAAGGTCCCGTTGTCTTTCGGAATCGCAAGGGCGGTCAAAGAATTGCCTAGCCCAATAAAACTAACCAACAACACACCTGATCCAAGAGCGATCAGGCCGACTCCAAACACGCCAACAATCTCACTGGCACCGCCGTATGGAGATTCCTGTCTGGGGGATAACAGCAGCAGCGCAATGAGCAGAAACTGCATAAAGACCAGGGTGTAGGAGCGCGACTTGTTATTCATCCTCCAAGCCTATTCCAGAGAAACAAAAAAGCGGCGTCTAATCAAAGACGCCGCTTCTTAGTTGAATACTTGAGTTACTTGACTGACGCCTTTAGCTTGCTGCCTGCTGACACCTTTACGGTGTTAGCTGCTGCAATCTGAATGGTTGCGCCTGTCTGTGGGTTACGTCCCGCACGTGCTGCACGGTAGCCCTTTGAAACGCTGAGGTAACCAGGAATGGTGACCTTGTCGCCCTTTGCAATTGATGCGCCGATGGTGTCAAACATTGCGTCGATAACTCGGCCTACTGCTGCCTGAGATTCTCCGGTGTGTTGTGCAACTGCGGCAACTAGCTCGCTCTTGTTCATATGGTCCTCCTGGACAATTTGTGGACAGTTATGTCTCAATCAACTTATAGCCCCTGCGCCCGTGTCAATGCTCTCGCCTCGGCGTGTTGCACGCTTAGATTTCCGCTATTTTTGGGGGATGTAGGCAGTTTTATTACTTTTTAACAAGAAATTACCCCCGCTCAGGATTTAGGTATCAAGATTCACAAGAAGTTTCTGCTGCTCCTTTGCCATCAGGCTCTCCCTCGAAAACAAAAAATCCCGTCCACCCGGGCTTTGGCCTAGGTAGACGGGATCAGTTATAAAAAGTATTTACCAGCTTGACTTGGTGATACCCGGAAGCTCACCCTTGTGAGCCATGTCGCGGAAGCGAACACGGCTTATACCAAACTTGGAGAGTACTCCACGTGGACGACCATCAATTAGGTCACGGCTTCGCACTCTAACTGGGCTTGCGTTGCGAGGAAGCTTCTGAAGTCCCACGCGGGCTGCTTCTTTCTGCTCAACTGTTGAGGCTGGGTCAACCAAAGCCTTCTTTAGTTCTAGACGCTTTACTGCGTAGCGCTCAACAATTACCTTGCGCTGCTCGTTACGAGCAATCTTCGACTTCTTTGCCATGTGTTTAGCGCTCCTCGCGGAATTCGACGTGCTTACGTACTACTGGGTCGTACTTCTTCAGACTGATACGGTCTGGATCGTTACGACGGTTCTTCTTGGTTACATATGTAAAGCCGGTGCCCGCGGTGGACTTCAGCTTGATGATTGGACGTACGTCCTTATCTTTGGCCATCTATTGCTTCCTAGATCTTCTCGCCGCGAGAAACCATCTCGGTGATTACCGAGTCGATACCGCGAACGTCGATTGTCTTGATGCCCTTCACAGAAAGGGTCAAGGTCACCTTACGTCCCAATGAAGGAACGAAGTAAGTCTTCTTCTGGATGTTCGGGTCAAAACGACGCTTGGTCTTGTTCTGAGCGTGCGAAACTTTGTGACCGAACTGCGGTCCTGTTTGCGTCACCTGGCAGTACGCTGCCATGTTTCCTCCTAAGGGCGTGTTTTCCCGAAGCTAATGATTTGGGTTTGAGCAGGCCGGAGCCCGTGCAACCATGCAAGTTTAGGAGGCTCGGGCACCCAAAAGCAAGTCCTGAATCAAGAAAATCAAGCCGACATGCCACATTTTTCACAAATACCGAAAAGTTCGATGCTGTGGGCAACATCTTTGTAGCCGTATTTGATAGCTAAAGC
>CAJJAJ010000030.1 GCA_905182225.1 uncultured Aquiluna sp. | reverse complement strand
GCGCTAAATAACGCAACCCCAAAGAACATCCACAATGTAAATTCCCAGCCTCCGGTGATTTCTCGGAAGACTCCCACCAAAAATACAATAATCGTCGTCATTGTGTAGCTCATTCCTTGACCGAACGAACTGACGGCGAGCACCGTGCTCCGCTCTCTTGAGCGCAGGTTGTAAAGGGTAAGAGCAAGTGGGAACATCGTCGGTCCAAGGCCCAGTGCCGCAACCCAAATCCAGAGGTGCGATCCGTCGGTCCAAAGAATACCCAGTGCTCCAGTCATACCCATGGCGCTTGAGAACCAAATAATTGGAGCGTGGAGCTGCTTGTACTTGACGGCTAGCCCGGGGACTATGAGTGCTGCTGGTAGTCCCAAAATTGCAAAGAGTGATAAGAGTGCACCGGCTTCCGCCACGCTAACCGAATTGTGTTCAAGTAATAAAAGCGGCAGCCATGCAAAGCTCACGTAGCCAAATACCGAAGTCATGCCCTGGGTCCCGAATATTGCCCAAGCTGTTGGTGAGCGCCAGATTGCTTTTTGCTTGGCTACACCCGGCAGGGGCTTTTCTGGTGTGGAGTTTTTTCGAAGGGCAATAAGCGGTAGCAAGGTAAGTGCCGCCATTAGTCCCCACTGTCCGAGCGAAAAGCGCCAGCCGCCTAATTCTGCGAATGGAACAGCCAAAAATGACCCCGCTGATGCGCTGAGCGCTGTTAGTGAAATGTAAAAACTAGAGATCAAGCCCACTCGGTTTGGGAAGTACTTTCGAACTATGACGGGCATGAGTATGTTTCCAATCCCCATGCCCAAAAGGCACATCATGCTGCCGACAAACAACGCAGTCGAGTCCCAGGACAGCGCCCGTAGGGCGTGACCGCCAACAATCAGCAGAGAGGTGGCGATAAGTGTTTTTTCAACACCGATTCTTCTGGTTGGAACATTTGACATCGTGGTTGCAATTGCGAATGCTAGAGGTGCCGCGATCCCAAGTAGGCCAATGGTCACGATAGGAAGTGAAATTTCCTCTTGAATAAATGTAACCAAGGGCGAGAATGAGCCAACGGCAGTCCTCATGTTCATTGCGAGTAGCGCGATCGCTACGATCGCCAGCCATTTAGTTCGTCGTTCGGTCAAAGCTAGGCGTCTGTCTGAAGAATTTGACGTGCTTTTTCGTGGAGCCTTCCGTTAGTCGCTAAAACTGTTGAGGTGTCGTTTTCTAATGAGCCGGAAAATGACGTGATCATGCCGCCAGCCTCGAGCAGAATTGGAACCAATGCTGCAATGTCATAAATCTTGAGGTCGTGCTCGGATGCAATCTCAATCGCGCCCTCGGCCACAAACATGTAGCTCAGGAAGTCGCCGTAAGCGCGAGTCCTAAGAACCTTGGTTGAAAGTTCCATGAGCTGATCCAGGTATCCGGCGTCACGCCATTGCTCCAATGAATTAAAACTTAGAGTCGCATCGGCAAGCTCCGAGATGCCCGATGCCGCAAGCTTTCTAACCGTGCCATCAATGTCTCTGGTGAATGCTCCCTTGCCGCTAGCAGCCCACCAGCGCCTCGCCAGGGCGGGTGCGGAGACCACCGAGGCAACCAGTTCGTCATCAACGCGAAGGGCAATCAATGTTGCCCAAATAGGCACACCTCGTAAATAGTTTGCGGTGCCATCGATAGGGTCGATTATCCAACTCCTATGGGAGTCACCGGTGTTTTCGAATTCTTCTCCAATAACCGAGTCGGCTGGGCGATAAAGCTTTAATAAATCCCGAAGTTTTTGTTCAACTGCCCGATCGGCGTCAGTTACTGGAGTCCGGTCGGGCTTCGCTTCAACTTCCAGGTCAAGTGCCCGATAGCGCGAAAGTGCTATCTCATCGGCGGCATTCGCCAGGACTTGGGCAAGCTCTAAATCGTTCATCTCGTTACCTAATCTACCGAGGAAAGTGACTCGAGCAGTCTTCGAAGCGAGTCCAGTCTCAGAGCAGAAATTTCTCCGGCCAGCATTTTTTGATCCAACGAGCAATCAGGCGAATCAGCCAGATGGGTGCATCCACGAGGGCAGTCGCTACTTGCATCGCTTAAGTCCGAAAAGCCCTTGAGAAGGCCATCGGCATCTATGTTTGAAAGGCCAAAGCTTCGTATTCCCGGGGTGTCAACCAGCCAGCCGCCCTGCGCTCTAATGGCATGAGCGGAGCTAGAGGTGTGGCGGCCTTTTCCGGTGACCTTATTTACTATCCCAGTCGCACGGATAAAGTCTGGAGCTATCTGGTTAATTATGGTGGTTTTGCCAACTCCCGAGTGCCCAACAAACACAGTTGTGTTGCCTTCGAGCATTTGTTTTAGTGATTCCAAGTTCGGAGCATTTTCCGAGGTTTGAATAATTTCCAAGTCAAACCCTTGAAAGCTGTCGATGAAATCTTTTGGGTCCGCAAGATCGCACTTAGTCATAACCAGAATCGGTTTTAGTCCAGAGTGAAAGGCAGCGACTAAATACCTGTCAACGAGTCTCGAGCGTGGTTCCGGGTTGGCTGCGGCCATAACAATCACTAGTTGATCTGCGTTGGCGACAATTGTTTGCTCTAGTGAGTCACCGTCTTCAGCTGATCTGGAAAGAGCGTTCTTTCTAGGCTCAATGCCGACGATTCTGGCCAGGGCACCGGAGGCTCCGGTGACATCACCGTCAAGCCGAACTCGATCACAAATGACGCAGCCGTCTTTTCGAAGCTCCTTGGCCAGTGTCGCCGTTATCTCGGTACCTTCATCGGTAAGGATTCGATACCTAGCCAAGTGAACTTCTAAGACCATTCCCAGTGGCGCTTTACTAAAGTCTGGACGTCGCTTAGTTCTGGGCCTAGAACCTTTTGGATTTGGCCTGATGCGAACATCGTCCTCATCTAGATCCATGCGGTCAGCGCTAGACCAGGTCATTCTGACCCAAGCATGTCATGCCACATCTTTGCAAAGCCAGGCATGGTTTTGGCGGTAGTTTCAATGTTCTCTACTTCAACGCCACCTACCGCTAGTCCTATAATCGCCCCGCTGGTGGCCATTCGGTGGTCGTGATAAGTGTGCCAAACACCTCCGTGCAGGGGCTGAGGGGTAATTTCGATTCCATCCGCAAGCTCTTTGGCGTTGCCGCCGAGGTTGTTTATCTCGGCCACCAGCGCCGCGAGACGGTCAGTCTCGTGCCCACGAAGGTGCCCGATTCCGATCAGCCTGCTTGGGCTAACCGCTAGTGCGCAGAGCGCTGCAATTGTAGGCGTCAGTTCGCCGGCCTCAGATAGGTCCGCTTCGATTCCGTCTATTTTGCCGGAGCCTGAAATGGTGAGCACATCGTCTGCAACTTCAATGCGCGCACCCATTCGAGTCAGCAGAGTTCGATAGTGGTCGCCAACTTGAGTTGTGACAGTTGGCCAATTGGGAATGTTGACTGATCCGTTGGTGACCATTGCCGCTGCAAGAAAGGGTCCGGCATTTGAGAGGTCTGGTTCAATAACGACTCTGCCACCCGAAATTCGCCCGGGCTCTACCTTCCAGCTGGAGCTGTCGATCGCTTCGGCTCTAACGCCCCTTGCTCTTAGGGTGTGCAGGGTCATTTCGATGTGAGGAAGTGAAGGTAGGCCGTGACCTTTATGCGTGAGGGTTAGGCCCTGGTCAAACTTGGCGGCGCTGAGCAGAAGCCCAGAGACAAACTGCGAAGATGCCGATGCATCGATGGTTAGGGCACCACCAACGACCGAGCCGGTTGCATTGACAGTGAACGGCAGTGAGTTGGTCTCGGAAGTAACTTCAGCACCCAATGCTTGCATTGATTCGATTGTGGTTTTCATCGGGCGCGCTCTTGCCCCGGCGTCACCATCGAAGCTAACTTCTCCGTCTACCAGCATCGACAGTGGCGGGACAAATCGCATGACGGTCCCGGCTAGACCGCAATCAATTTTTGCGGGACCCGACAGTTTTCCGGGGGTAACCATCAGGGTTGAGCCTTGCCAGGAGAATTCGGTTCCGAGCGCCTTGAGAGACGCAATCATGAGCTCGGAATCTCGGGATACCAAAGGTGAAATAAGTTCGGTCGGCTCTTGGGCCAATGCCGAAAGCACAAGCTCGCGGTTTGTGAGCGATTTACTTCCGGGCAGCAAAATTTCGGCGCTAACTTTTGAAGATAGCGGTGCGGGCCAGGCTGGAAACTCGATCATCACTCCAAAGATACAAGTAATGGTCGCCATCAGCATGCCTCGCTGCATCTAACGCAAAAGGTTTTGTCACCAATTCTCCAACCATGCTCATGATTTTTGGGTGGACGTTACACTTGAGAACAATGCCTTCTAAAAAATCTGAAAAAATCCTAAGCTTCGAGGCTCAGGCATTACCGATAATGCCTCAGCTATACGGAGCCGCTCTAAGGTGGACTAGAAATCCAAGCGATGCCGAGGATTTAGTTCAGGAAACCTTTGCAAAGGCTTTTGTGGCGTGGGAAAAGTTTGAGCAGGGCACCAACCTGAAGGCTTGGCTTTTTCGAATAATGACCAACACGCACATAAATCTTTACAACAAAAAGGCCAAGGACAAAGCGAAAACCGCCCTGGACGATCTAGAGGATTGGCAAGTTGGTCAGGGGGAGTCAGTAACTTCAAGGTCATCGAGGTCCGCGGAGATAGAGGCCATGGAGAACCTTCCCTCACTGGCCATAAAAAATGCACTTGACCAAATCCCAGAAGAATTCCGCATGGTGGTTTACTACGCAGTGGTCGAAGGCCTCCCGTACCAAGAAATAGCTGACATTATGGGCACACCGGTTGGTACTGTTATGTCAAGATTGCACCGCGGGAAGAAATTACTGAGAACTTTGTTGCAAGATTATGCAGAGCAAGAGGGATACGACACAGGAGTGGAGGTCGAAAGTTGAAAAAAGTCAACTGCGAAGAAGTAAAAAAAGGCGTCCACGAGTACCTGCACTCTGAACTTCACGAAGAAGAACTTGAAGAAATAACCGCTCACCTTGCTAACTGCGATTCCTGCGAAAGTCACTACGACATTGAGGTTATTTTCAATCAGGTAATTCAGCGTGCGTGTGATGAAGTTCCAGCTGAGCAGTTGGCGGAACGAGTCATGGATCGACTAAGAGAGATCCAGCAACACGACTAATCTGCTTGGGCTAGACCCAGCCACTCGAACCAACCGCGATTCAACACTAACCACGCAATCAGGCCATAGCCGACCTGACCGGGCAGCTGCTTTGGGTGATTGGTAACTTCTGACAACCAACCCTCATGATCCACTAGTGGACTAAAGCAGTCCACGTATGTAAGCTGTCGTCGCTTCACAACATCCGAAAAGCCCTCTGACAGGTGCTTGACCTCGGAGTCAAATTCTGGGACACCGGTGGGGGTTGGGCCAACGACTAAAACCTTAATTCCCTCGCGAACTGCGTCGTCCAGAAGCGAGGCCAGGTTCAATCTGGAGCGCGATATGGTTATGCCGGATCGAACGTCGCTAGATCCAAGGGCTAAGACCAAGTAGTTTTCGCTGTCCTTGGAAAATCTGATTGTCGCCTCAGTTTTCCACCTAGCCAAAAGATCCGAGGTTGTCTCCTCGATCATTGGCAGGGCAAAAACTGCGACGTCTCTGTTTGTTGGTAGACGGGCCTGAACTCTGCCTAGCCAGCCAATACCCTTGGGGTCACCAGCTCCAGTAAGAAGCTCGTCTCCGAGGATAACGACGCGCAGATCAGACATCAGTCGCTAAATGCTCTATTGACCAAATCTGCTTGCTCGGCAGCGTGCCTCTTGGCCGAACCAGTTGCAGGAGAAGCGGATGCCGCTCTGGCAATAACCTTGAAGTTGACGCCGTACTTGGGCATAAACAGCCCCAGGTAGGTCCAGGCTCCCTGGTTCGCTGGCTCATCTTGAACAAACCTCAGCGCCGCTTCTGGGAACTGAGAAATCGCGGCCTTCATCTCCTCAACAGGAGTTGGGTAGAGCTGCTCAAGTCGAACTATTGCCGTGTCACCAACGCCACGTTTTTGGCTCTCCGCCAACAGGTCCCAGTAGACCTTGCCGGAACAGAACAGAAGTTTGGTAACTTTTGCCGGGTCCAAGTTCTGCTGGTCATTTATCAAGGGACGGAAGTTACCTTCGGTAAAGTCTGCAACTGAACTGGAAGCTGCCTTCAGGCGCAACATGGATTTTGGAGCAAACACGACAAGCGGCCTTCTTGGAACCGTGTAGGCCTGCCTGCGAAGCAAGTGGAAGTGGCTTGCTGGAGTCGAAGGCTGTGCAATTGTCATGTTGTTCTGAGCGCATAACTGCAGGAATCTTTCGAGTCTCGCTGATGAGTGGTCTGGACCTTGACCTTCATACCCGTGAGGCAAGAGCATTACTAGTGAGGAGCTCTGGCTCCATTTTTGCTCAGCACTGGAAATGAACTCATCCACAACAGTCTGGGCGCCGTTGATAAAGTCACCGAACTGGGCTTCCCACAATGTCAGGGTGTCCGGTCTTTCCACGGAATAACCATATTCAAAACCGAGTGCTGCGTACTCGCTCAGGAAAGAGTTGTAACCTTCGAATTTGGCTTGCTGCTCCGAAACGTATCGAATGGGAGTCCATTCTTGACCATTATTTCTGTCATAAAAAACACTGTGGCGCTGGACAAAAGTTCCTCTGAGACTGTCTTGACCTGCCAGTCGAATGTTTACGCCCTCCACTAGAAGCGAACCAAAAGCCATTAGCTCTCCAAAGCCCCAGTCGATTCCGCCGTTCCTTGACATGTCAACTCTTTTTTGGAGAAGCTGAGCAAGCTTTGGGTGAACGCTGAAGCCCTCAGGTTCATTGCCGTGAGCGTTACCTATGGCTTCCACCAATTCCTGAGGAATTGCCGTCTGGCGAAGAAGCTCTCGTTTCTCACTGGCCGTGGTTCCAATTCCATCTGGCCTTGTTTGGAGCGCAACGGTATCGGTCATGGCGTCGTGAACATCTATAAATGCCTGTTCAAGGCTGTGCTGGAAGCGTTGGTTTGCCTCGTCGAATTCCTCTTTGGTGATGTCCTCACGGCCAATCAAGTTGTCCATGTAGAGGGATCTAACCGAGCGCTTTGCCTCAATCAGGTTGTACATCATGGGCTGCGTCATCGAAGGATCGTCGCCTTCGTTGTGACCACGTCGTCGGTAGCAGACGATGTCAATGACAACGTCTTTCTTGAATTCCTGGCGGTACTCGAATGCCAACTGCGCTACTTTGACGACAGCCTCTGGGTCGTCGCCGTTTACGTGGAAAATAGGCGCTTGAATTGCTTTGGCTACGTCGGTTGAGTACAGGCTAGATCGTGCTTCTTTTGGAACCGTGGTAAATCCAACCTGGTTATTCACTACCACGTGGATGGTTCCGCCGACCTTATACCCCTCTAGCTGGCTCATCTGGAGAGTCTCTAGGACCACACCCTGGCCAGCAAATGCCGCGTCACCGTGAATCAAGATTGGAAGAATTGGGAAGTTGTCCGGGTTTCCAAGCTTGTCTTGCTTCGCTCTAACGATGCCCTCAAGAACTGGGTTAACAGCCTCGAGGTGAGAAGGGTTAGCGGCAAGAGAGACTTTGATTTGAGTGCCGTGCCCCGAGGTGAATACACCTTCGGTTCCCAGATGGTACTTCACATCTCCAGAGCCCTGGACGCTAGAAATATCGTTAGAGCCCTCGAACTCCCGGAATACCTGCCCGTAGGTCTTGCCGGCGATGTTCGTCAGAACGTTCAAGCGACCACGGTGGGCCATTCCGATGACCGCTTCGTTCAATCCACCGTCCGCTGCCGCCTGCAAGATCTGGTCTAAAGCAGGGATTAGTGACTCGCTGCCCTCTAGCGAGAACCTTTTTTGACCAACAAACTTGGTCTGCAGAAAAGTCTCAAAAGCCTCGGCCTCGTTGAGCTTATTCAGAATCCTAAACTGCTCTTCCTTGGTCGTTTTTTGATATGGCCGTTCTAGCCTCTCTTGAAACCAAATGCGCTCCGATGGATTCTGGATGTGCATGTACTCAACGCCAATTGTGCGGCAATAAGAATCTCGAAGGATACCGAGGATGTTCCGGAATTTACCCTTTGCCCTGCCACCAAAGCCGCCGGTCTTAAAGGTGCGATCCAGATCCCAAAGGCTGAGTCCGTAGGATCGAATGTCAAGGTCCGAGTGCCAACGCTGAACATACTCAAGGGGGTCGATGTCTGCGATCAGGTGACCGCGGACCCTGAAAGCGTTGATGTATTCCTGGACCCGGGTGTTTTTGCCAGATTGATCGGCCAGGTCCCAATGAAAGTCAGTTGACCAGACCACGGGGGAGTATGGAATACGCATGTCAGCGAAGATTTGGTCAAAGAATTCTCTTTCACCCAGAAGAAGCTCGTTGACGATTTTTAGGAACTCTCCGCTGCCGGCACCCTGAATCACGCGGTGATCGTAGGTGGAGGTAACCGTGATTATCTTTCCGACTCCCTGGCTGGCAAGTTGCTCTTCGGACATCCCTTGGAACTGAGCTGGATAATCAAGAGCTCCAATTCCAACAATGCAACCCTGGCCACTGGTAAGCCTTGGAACCGAATGAACAGTTCCAATGCCACCCGGGTTAGTTAGCGAAATGGTGGTGTCTTTAAAGTCATCTGCGGTGAGCTTGTTCTGCCTGGCTTTGGCCACAAGTTCTTCGTAGGCGCTAACAAACTCCGCAAAGTTCATCTTTTGAGCGCGCTTTATGTTTGGAACAAGAAGTGCTCTAGAGCCGTCCGGCTTCGGTATGTCAATAGCTAGTCCGAAGTTTATGTTGGCTGGAGAAACAACGGCCGGCTTCCCGTCAACCTCATCGTAAAAGACGTTTTGAGATGGGAAGGCCTTCAGTGCTTGAACAATCGCGTAACCAATGATGTGGGTGAAGGAAACCTTTCCACCCCTGGTTCTTTTCAGATGCGAGTTGATGACAATTCTGTTGTCAATCAAAAGCTTGGCTGGCACTTGACGCACGCTGGTTGCGGTTGGCATAAATACTGAAGCGTCCATGTTGGCCGCAAGGGTCTTGCCCATGCCCTTGAGGATTTTTACTTCTGGTTGCTCGTTGATCTCTTCGATAGTGATGGCTTGAGAGTCGGTGGAGGGCAAGTCCGCTGGAACCGGAGCAGTCCTAGGGGCCTCATCCGAGGTCTTTGCAATCGGAATAGTGATTGCTTCAGTAGGCGGCGAAGGAGCATCTGGGTCGAAGTTCGTAACTACTGTCGAATCGGTGTCAATTACCGTGATGGACCCAGTGCTTGGTCCTTGGGCGACAGTACTCGTTTGGTTCGAAAGCTGGTAGCGCTCCAGGATTGGCAGCCAGGATTGGTCGACCGAATCCGGATTCTCCTGCCACTGGGCGTACATCTCGGCCACGAGCCACTGATTGGCACCGAAGTCATTTTCAGAATTATTAGTATCGCTGCCCGACAAGGGTGCCCCTTAGAATGAAAAAACCTACGTAAAACCCTATAAGTCTAGCCACTTGACTGGCTATAGTTGAATTCAAATGGAGCTTGATAAACGTAGTTACACGCAGGTGATTGGTTGAGCGACTATCTTCTGCTTGCTTTTGCCGTCGTTTTGACCCTTGGCACAGGGCTTTTTGTCGCCAGCGAGTTTTCCCTAATTAGCACCGACCGAGCCCAGCTGATGGCTGATCGTGACTCTGGTGAAAAAGGCTTGGACCTGCCGATAAGGGCAGTTGCGAAAACTTCCACGCATCTCTCATCGGCCCAACTTGGTATTACGCTCACGACCTTGCTTACCGGATTTGTCGCGGAACCGGCGCTGACCCGAATGCTAAGCCCTTGGCTGACGGGTTTCGATTTATCGTCCGAGAGCATAAGGGTTTTGTCGGTTGTATTGGCGATGACAATTGCAACGGCTTTTTCTTTCCTGATCGGAGAACTGGTGCCGAAGAACATGGCGCTTTCGGCTCCCAAGCGAGTGCTGAAAATAGTTGTTGGTTTTCAACTCGGCTTTACCTGGGTTTTCAGTCTGCTGGTGCGGATCATGAACGACAACGGCAACTGGTTAGTTAGAAGATTAGGAATTGAACCAAGGGAAGAGCTATCAAGTGCCAGGACTGCCGATGAGCTGGTTTCCATGGTTAGGCGCAGTGCAACCCTGGGTTCTCTTGAGCAGGACACCGCAAAACTTCTTGAAAAAACTCTGGCAATGAGCGACCTATTGGCGAGCGACATAATGACCCCCAGGCCAAAAATGTATTCTCTAGAAAGGGAAGCGTCCGCTCGCGATCTCATCGACCTTGCTTCGACAACTGGTCATTCAAGATTCCCAGTCACCGGTGAGGATGCTGACGATATTGTCGGAGTGGTGCACTTGAAGCGAGGCATTGGAGTTCCGGTTGAGCGCCGTGATCAAGTCCCGGTCAGTGCATTGATGGTCGAGCCGGTTCGGGTTCCAGAGACCATGGCCCTGGATCGATTGATCCTGCAACTCAGAGGCAGGGGACTGCAGTTTGGAATTGTG
Organism: uncultured Aquiluna sp.; assembly: GCA_905182225.1. Lineage (GTDB taxonomy): Bacteria > Actinomycetota > Actinomycetes > Actinomycetales > Microbacteriaceae > Aquiluna. The sequence continues at coordinate 14,191 of CAJJAJ010000030.1, read as the reverse complement.
ATTGATGAGTACGGCGGGACCGCGGGGATCGTTACCCTCGAGGATGCAGTTGAGGAACTCGTGGGCGAACTATCCGACGAACACGATAGACAGCGATCTGATCTGCTTCAGTATGCCGACGGCTCACTTGCCTTCAGCGGCCTTACTAGACCCGCCGAGCTTGAAGAGTTCGGACTCTCGATAGCCGAGGACGAGGATTACGACACTGTCTCGGGATTCTTGATGAGTGAGCTTGGACGAATTCCAAAAACCGGCGATCAGGTAGAGATTTCAGGTGGTCGCCTAGTTGTCCTAAAAATGGAAGCCAGGAGAGTGGACCGAATCAAGTTTGAACCGGTGGTGGTCAACGATGAGTAGCGATCTAATGGGACTGGTCTGGTTTGTTTTGTTGCTTGCTGCAAACGCATTCTTTGTCGGTGCTGAATTCGCCGTGATTACCGCTAAACGCTCTCAAATTGAGCCTCGAGCTGAAGCCGGAAATCCCGCGGCAAAGATTACCCTGCGCGCTATGGAGCGGGTGTCGCTAATGCTCGCTACTGCTCAGCTCGGCATAACCGTTGCATCGCTGTTGATTCTGGTTGTTGCAGAGCCGGCGATTCACCACTTGGTCGAAATCCCCTTGATGGCGATCGGAATCGGAGAAGCGGCTTCGGCGGTTACCGGTTTTGCGATCGCTCTAATTCTCGTTACCTATCTTCACGTCGTGATCGGCGAGATGATTCCTAAAAACATTGCAATCTCGGTTCCGCTTAGAACCTCGTTGATTTTGACACCAGCTCTCTATTTTATTGCTCAGCTTGTGAAGCCGGTGGTTTGGGTCCTGAATCAGATTGCAAACCTGATTCTCATAATTTTCAGGTTCAAGCCGGTGGATGAAGCTAATACTGCATTTACTTTGGATCAAGTTGAAGGTTTTGTTTCTGCCAGCCAAAAAGAAGGGACGCTTGCCGACGGCTCTGGCACGATTGAAAAGACCTTTGAATTCACCGAGAAGTCAGTTCACGATGTTGCGGTTCCAATACGCGATCTAGTGACTATGACGCTGTCCTCTAATGCTGGAGACCTCCAGGCCGCGGTGTCTGAGCATGGCTTCAGCCGTTATCCAGTGAAGGGTACCGGCGATGACATCGTTGGCTATTGGCACATAAAAGACGGACTCACCAACGACCCAGCTGAGATGACAAGGCCCCTACCGTCTGCGCGCTTGAGGGCGATGATTTCCATTCCCGAAACAACTGACCTAGAAGATGCGCTAGCCCAAATGCGAAAAAGTGGAGCCCACATCGTTAGAAGTTTTAGCTCTTCCGGAGAAATAGTCGGTTGCTTGTTTCTTGAAGACATCATCGAGGAGCTCGTGGGCGAAATCGAGGACGCAACTAGGCGTTAGGCCAGCGGCCTCGCTCATATTGGTGCGGCCACTCTATTGCTGCCGAGAGCTCAGCTGCCGCGCGCAATCCGAAGTACGGATCTCTTAGAAATTCACGACCCACAAGCACGACATCAACTAGGCCCTCGGAAAGAACCTGCTCGGCTTGGGCTGCGTTAGTAATTTGACCAACCGCCGCAACGTCCGAACCAGTTGCTCGCTTCGCGCTTTTAGCAAACTCAACCTGGTAACCGGGTCCAGTAGGGATCTTCACACCGGTAACAAGACCTCCCGAGGAAAGATCGAATAGATCCGCCCCAAGTTCTCGGCACCAATTGGCGACCTGATTGGTTTGATCTTGGTCCCAACCTCCGTCGACATAATCTGTGCTGCTGAATCGAATAAAAATCGGCATTTTCTCGCCCACTGCTTTGCGCACTTCGGTCACTATTTCAAGCAACAATCGGGCCCTGTTTTCAAGAGGTCCGCCGTAGGCGTCATCACGCTTATTCGAAATCGGTGACAAAAATTGGTGAAGCAAGTAACCGTGAGCAGCATGAATTTCTATCGAATCAAACCCTGCTTTTTGAGCCCTTAACGCAGCGCTAACAAAATCCGCAACGATTCTTGGCATTTCGCTAGTGGCCAGCATTCTGGGGGCAGCAAGACCCTCAAAAGCCTCTGATGTCGCGGAGTAGGTTCCCCAGCCGCCCTCGGATGTCGCTACCGAACCAGAACCCGATGTTGGTCGATGGGTGGAGCCCTTTCGTCCAGCGTGAGCAAGCTGTATTCCGCTGGTGGCACCCTGCCCTCTTATAAAGTCTGTGATGACTTTCCAGGGAGCAATCTGGTTGTCATCGTAAAGACCTGGACACCAAGGGCTGATCCGTCCCTCTGGACTGACGGCGCTGGCCTCAGCGATCACCATGCCCGCGCCTCCCATCGCCCTAGATCCCAGGTGAACCAGATGCCACTGGCCAACAATGCCGTCTTGGCCCTCGCATGAATACATGCACATGGGAGATACCCAGAGCCGGTTTTTGATTTCAAGGTCACGAATCTTTATTGAACTAAACAGCTTGGTCATTTAGTGAGCTTTTCCAATCTAGGGTTTGCAACCAGAATAAATATCGCTAGCGCCGTTCCCCAACCGATTGCAATATTCAACGGATAGATAGCGGTCAAGAGTCCAATTGCCGAGGGCCCAGCTAGCGCGCCAATGTATGTTATTCCAACAACTCTCGCCATGTTTCTTCCCGAGTGAGTGGCTTCACCGATTTCACCTCCGGCAGCAAAGATTTGAGGCACTACACCCGAGATGCCAAGGCCAAGGAAATACCAAAGCGCAAGTGATGTTTCGAAGTTAGGGGCGATTGCCTGGGCAGCGATTGCTACTCCACCTAGCAGTGATCCCCAGCGAATAATGAAACCCCGCCCCTTATTTTCAACTATTCGATCGATGAAAATGCGACCGGTGATCATCCCTAGGTTGAAGGCGGCAAGACCCCAAGCTGCTAAAGCAACGCTGACGTTTTGAATGTCAATCAAATAAAGCGCCGACCAGTCCTGTGCGACGCCCTCAATTATTGCCCCAGCCGATGCCATGAGCCCGGCCAGAATAACAAGCGGCAGCACTCGGCGGTTTGCCTTGGAGGCCACCCGATTCTTGTTTTTGTCTTCTTTGGTTGCGACAACCTCGTTAGGTAACAGCCAACCGGCAACAATAACTCCAGTGACGCTCAACACCACACCGGTGATGCTGAGGGTTTGCGACTGATCGAATCCTGCAGAAATAGTAGCGAAACCTAGAGCCGCGCCAAAGAGCCCTCCGACCGACCAGAACAGGTGGAAAAAAGTAAAGATTGCACGCTTATTGACTTTGTCGACTTGCAGAGCCGCCGCGTTCATCCCAACGTCTACTCCCGCAATTCCGAACCCGAGGAAAAATATCGCGAGACCGAGTGACCAGATTTCTTGTGCGAATGCTGGGCCTAATAGTGAAAGGCCTACGACAAGCCCGCCTATTCTTGTGGCAGTTTTTGCTCCAATGTGGTCAATGATCCACCCGTAAATCTGCATGGCGGCAAAGCCACCCAGACCGGAGAACATAAATAATGCTCCGAGAGTGACGTAGTTAATCCCAACGGTTCGCTCAATTAGGGGAATGTGAACGGCCCAAAGCGCAAGCGACGACCCACCGGAGAAGAAAAAGAAGCAGACTGCAAATTTGGATTTTAGAAGGTTCACGCTTCACACTTTAGGACAAGAAGTCTTCAAGAAGCTTCCCGACCGCGTCGAGTTCAATCAAAAAGCCGTCGTGGCCATATTCACTCTGAATCACGTGCAGCTGACCACCGTGTAAATCGCCGCTGATCGAATCAGCTATTAATTGCTGACCGCTTATTGGGAACAGCCGATCGCTGTCCACGCCAATAACTAGTGTCGGGCAAGCAATTGTGTTTAGTGCAGATTCAACTGATTCACGTCCGCGGCCAACGTCGTGCGAGTTCATGGCATTTACAAGAGTCACGTAGCTGTTGGCATCGAACCGCCTCACGAACTTGTTGCCGTGAAAATCTAGATAGCTCTCAACTGCGTATTTGCCAGCCTCGGTAAGCGGGCTCACCTTGGATTGCCAGGTCCTACCGAATCGATCGTTTAGCTCCTTGGGGGAGCGGTAGTTCAGAAGCGCCATTCTGCGCGCTAGAGCAAGACCGCGGTGAGGCCCAAATCCAGGTTTAGCGTCGTAATAAGAACCTCCGGCAAAGTTCGCATCGGACCTGATGGCCTCAAGCTGAACCGTATTCAGGGCGATTTGATCCGCGGTTGTGAATGGGGGAGCAGCCAAGATTGCTAGGCGCTCAACGCTATGGGGAGAACTGATCGCCATTTCCAGGGCGTGCATCCCGGCCATGGAGCCGCCAATGATGCTAAACCATGTGGAAATACCGAGCTCTTTGGCAAGAACTTCAAAAGATGAAGCCTGGTCTTTGATTGTTAGTTGGGGGAAACTGGGTCCGTATTCTTGGCCCTTGGAATTCAGAGAAGCCGGTCCGGTCGATCCTTGGCAGCCTCCCAGAACATTTGGCGTTACTACAAAATACTTATTGGTATCGATTGCAAGCCCCGGACCAATTAGGCCTCCCCACCAGCCTGAGGTTGGATGCCCAGGCGCTGATGGTCCGGTGGTGTGACTGTCTCCGGTTAGGGCGTGCAGTACCAATACGGCATTTGATTTTGCGGCGTTTAGTTCTCCCCAGGTCTCATAGGACAAAACTGCCTGATGCAGTGTCTCGCCTGATTCCAGAGGTAGCGAAAAAACCTTGGAGAATTTTCGGTCCCCAAGGTTGTCTCCAGCACGCCATGCTCCGCTGGCAGGTGGTCTTCCAACAAGCTGACGACGCTGCTCCTCGGAAATGAATTCCGAGGGAGCAGAGTCTTCAGATATTTGAAAGTCCATTTATTTTGCCGCGGCGAAGCCTGTCTGTAGGTCAGCGACGATGTCCTCGTAGTTCTCGAGCCCAACCGACAGCCTCACAAGACCCGGCGTAACTCCAGCGTTGGCAAGCGCCTCCGGGTTTAATTGAGAGTGAGTCGTTGAGGCCGGGTGGATAATCAGCGAGCGAACGTCACCAATGTTGGCCACGTGGCTGAAGAGCTCGACTCCTTCGACAAACTTGACTCCCGCATCTAGGCCACCGGCGATCTCGAACGAGACGATAGCTCCTGCGCCCTTGGGCGCGTAGTGCTTGTGAGCCTCGTGGTGCTTGCTGGATGTTAGGCCTGCGTAGTTGACCTTCAAAACCTGAGGGTGGACCTCTAGCCAAGCTGCAACCTTGCTGGCATTGTCAACGTGTCGCTCCATCCGAAGGCTCAAGGTTTCAATGCCTTGAATCAACGAGAAGGCACTGTCTGGCGAAACCGCAGCTCCAATGTCACGCAAGAGCTGAACTCTTGCCTTGATGATGAAGGCAATTCCGTCACCCAAGGCCTCGGTGTAGACAACGCCGTGGTAGCTAGGGTCAGGCTTGGTTAGGCCTGGGAACTTGTCTGATTTGGACCATTCGAATTTTCCGCCATCCACGATCGCACCGGCTACAACCGTTCCATGACCACCAAGGAACTTGGTTGCCGAATGGATCACAATGTCGGCACCGTGCTCAAACGGTCTGATCAAAAACGGTGTGGCTACTGTGTTGTCGACAAGTAGAGGGATTCCGTGCTTGTGGGCTACCGTCGACACTTTGCGGATATCAAGTATTGACACATCTGGGTTTCCGATTGTCTCTCCGAAGAGCAACTTGGTGTTAGGGCGAATCGCAGCTGCCCATGCATTCTCGTCATCTTGATCATCGACAAATGTTGTTTCGACTCCAAGCTTGGCAAGGGTGTACCTGAAGAGGTTGTATGTTCCACCGTAAAGCTTCGAGCTTGCAACGATGTGATCGCCGGCCTCAGCAATGTTTAGAACGGCGAATGTTGTGGCTGACTGACCGGAAGACAAAAGAAGAGCCGCAGTTCCGCCTTCAAGTGCAGCGATGCGCTTTTCGGCAACGTCTTGGGTGGGGTTCATGATTCGGGTGTAGATGTTTCCAAACTCCGCAAGACCGAATAGCTTCCGAGCATGCTCTGCCGAATTGAAGGTGTAGGCAGTGGTCTTGTAAATCGGCACTGCTCGGGCGTTGGTTGCGGGATCGCTTACTGCCCCAGCGTGGATCTGCAGGGTCTCAAAACCCCAGTTTGCTGCATCGGTCATTTCATTTCTCCAAGTTAGGTGGTCGGCTACTGGAATAACTATCCAGCGTTGGGCTTGATCAAGCAACTAAGCCGGTAACTAAGCGTAACTTTATAACAAGTGCGAACTGGCCAAAGAGGCTAACAGTGCCGAGCCCAGTGGAATAACAGAGTCATCGAAGATCGCTCTGGCCGAGTGATTAGTTGGCGCTGTTGTGTGATCAATTTCTTCTGGGCAGGCTCCCAAGAAGACAAAAGCCCCAGGAATTTCGTGGACAATCGAGGCGAAGTCCTCTCCACCGGCGATTGGGTTTTCCATTTTCATGTAGCCGGCAGACCCGACCAGCTCCTGCGCTATTTTTGAAACTCTTTCGACCGAATGTTCATCATTGATCAAAACCCTGGTGGGTTCACTAAATTCGATAGTGGCCGTGGCCCCAAACCCTTCGGCAATCGAATTGATTAATTTGGGGGCCAAAATATGCAATTTCTCGGTATTGGCTGCGGAAAATGTTCTAACTGTTGCCCCGAAGCTTGCCGTATCAGGGATGACATTATTCGTAGCGTCATCGCCAGCACGTATCCAACTGACATTTAGTATCACCGGATCAAACTGGTCGAAATTTTTATTGAGCATAGTTTGAAGGCTCGAAATTGCCTCGACCATCGGTGCCACGGGGTCCTTTGATAGCCAAGGCATCGAACCATGCCCACCGGATCCTTGGAAGACAACGTTCATGTCACCTGCGCTTGCCATCATGGCTCCTGGCTTGCAGGCAATCATCCCTTTGGGCAACGAAGTAAATACATGAAGGCCATATGCGGCTACTGGCCGACTTCCGGTAATGTCCAGCATTCCCTCTTCGATCATCACATCCGCTCCGTGGTGACCTTCTTCGCCCGGCTGGAACCAAATTGCGACATCGCCTTTTAGTTGGTCTTTTATCTCGTGCAGAAGTTTTGCTGCTCCGACGCCTGCTGACATGTGCAGATCGTGCCCGCAGGCATGCATGTAGCCGTTTATAGAAGCGAAGTCCAAATTGGTTTCTTCTTTTACATGAAGAGCATCCATATCTGCCCGCAGAAGCACAGTTGGACCAGGGCTGCCACCTCGAATGACGAGAACAATTGAGCTGAGAGACCTACCGAGAGTTATCTCGCCTAGGCCTTCTAGCTCAGAAATAAGCGCCTGCTGAGTTTGGGGTAAATCTAGAGCGAACTCAGGTATCTGGTGCAATTTTCGGCGCAGCGAGACCAAATCCTCGAGAAGATGATTTGCTGAAACTAAGAACTCACCGGGTGTTGGCATGCTTGCTCCTTTGCTCTATTTATCTTTGCACTATTTAATGGAGGCTATGTTCAATCAAATGCACGCTCGGTGGCAGGAGTTACTGGCTGACCAAAAAAAACTACTCGATGAGATCTCATTGACATTAGCCAGTCAGGAACAGGTGGTTCCGGACAAGCAAAATATCATGCGAGCTTTCAGGTTTCCCCCCGAGCACTATCGGGTGTTGATCGTTGGTCAAGACCCATACCCGAATGCCGTTCACGCCACCGGGTTAGCTTTCTGTGTCCCGGAAGGAACAACCCCGCTTCCACCAACCCTTCGAAACATAATCAAAGAGCTGCGCGATGACTTGGGCCGTAACCTTGTGGCCACCGGAGACATTTCCAACTGGGCCGATCAGGGTGTAATGCTTCTAAACCGCTCGTTAACTACCCGCGTCGGTCAGACTGCTGCACACTTCGACATCGGCTGGGATGTTTTTACTTCTCGAGCAATTCAAGTTCTTCAAGAGGTCCAAAAGGGAAAGTTAGTCGCGATTCTATGGGGGCAGCGAGCCAGAGAGCTGGCAGTTGATTTGAATATGTCTAGAGTCTTAGCCAGCCCGCACCCTTCTCCACTTTCAAGCTATCGGGGCTTCTTTGGTTCTAAGCCGTTTTCTAGTTGTAACAAACTGTTGACAGAATCACAGCTACAGCCAATCGATTGGAGCTGTTAGTGGTTGATAGCAAAACTCGATGGGCAATGATTCGTCGACAGCGGCAGAACCCTGCCTTGCCAGCGCCCGAAGTGCTGATTCGGAGCGTTGCCGCGGAAGATCTGCCGGCAATCAAGGACATTTATAACTACTTCATCAGAAACACGGTCATCACCTTTGATGATGCGCCCTTGAAGCCTGATTACTGGCAAGAAAAATACGACATGGCCCAAAAATTCGATTTGCCGTTTTTGGTTATGGTGCGCGGGTTCGATGTTCTGGGGTTTGCTTTGGTTTCTCCTTGGCGACAACGGGCCGGTTATCTAAAGATTGTGGAAAACTCGATTTATCTGTCGGCACCTGCAACCGGAAAGGGGTTGGGTACGAAGTTGTTTACTGCCCTCCTAGAGCGCTGTCGAGCTGCGGGCATAAAGGAAGTCATTGCGGTAATTGCGGATCGCGGTGCTCACGCGTCGATTGCACTCCACGAGAAATTTGGCTTTGTGCAGCAGGGACATTTGGCAAACGTAGCAATTCGCTTCGGCAAGCCAATAGGAAGTTACTTATTGTCACTGAAGCTGCCAAAGTCCTAAGCCCCTAGGGTTTTGCCACAAGCACTTCTCTGACGTTGTTCCGCAACGTGCTAAGGGCCTCGGGGGAAAGTCCGTCCGTCGTAATCACGCCGTCTGCCTCCGATAGCTCTGCGAAAGAACTGAAGCCTCTAATGCCCCACTTGGTGTGGTCGGCCAGAACCACAAACTTAGCTGCCCTTCGAATTACTTCTCGGTTGGTATCGGCCTCAATCAGGTTCGGGGAGCTAAATCCAAATTCGATGTCCATCCCGTGTGTGCCCATAAATACTAAATCGAGATTGAACCTCGCGAACGCTTCGGTTGTTATGTTTCCAATTAGAGAGTCAGTTGGCGTTCTAACGCCGCCCGTTAGAACAACGGTTTGATCGGCTCTCGGCTGTTGCGCGAACAGATCGGAAACGGGAACTGAGTTTGTGACGATGGTGAGTGAGGGCATTTCCCTTAGCCTTTTTGCCAAAGCGTAAACGGAGCTTCCGCCCATGAGGGCAATTGCCTGACCCGGATGCACCATTTCGGCTGCCATTTTTGCAACTGCATCTTTAGAGGTCTGCTCTTTTAGCGAGTTGAAGGCGAACGGAGGTTCCACAGTTGAGGAAAGCGAGTTTGCAGTCACTCCTCCATGGACCTTGTCAACAAGACCTTGGTCGGCCAGAGCTTCTACGTCTCGCCTGATTGTGACCTCGGACACGCCCAGGCTTTTAGCAAGTTCGGAGATGCGCCTGGCCCCCGATAGCGAGACTTCTTCCAGTATCAGAGCTTTCCGTTGAGCTGCAAGCATCGCTGACCTTTCTCTAAAACTTAGGTGAAGGCTAGTGTGAAAAATCAAAAATGTTCGGATATTTACTAACAGAATGATTACTTTTGTCGCTTTTTATTCGAAAAGTTTGCAATTATTGCGTAAGTTCGTTTTTACCCGATCGTTTGAGCCTGTGTATTTGGATCGAACAAGAAAGATTAGGAGGGGACGAGCTGATAAGCGGGCTCGTCGAAAGACGAGCTCGGAGCAAAACTGAAATAGCAACTGAGTAGATAACTGGGTGGCGCTTGGGCGGCACCCAGTTATCGCAGAATTTGAGCTATCGTCAATCCAAGAGCACTAAACAGATTCGGACCAAGATTGAAATCTTCCAGCTTTGTTCACCTGCGCCAAGACGGCGTCTCACTGTTAGTAGACCTTGCGCCCGAACTGGTTCGAATAATCCACTGGGGCGAAGACCTCGGAGACACAGAGGATTTCGAGGGCTACCTAGCCGCGACGATTGAACCTACTGCACATGCTGAGGGCGATTCCCCAGACCAGTCCGGCATTTGGCGAGAGCAAGCTCGCGGGAGCATCGGCTCCCCTGTTCTAAAGGGACACCGAAATGGAAAAGACTTTTCGCCACTGCTTGTCCCAACCAGTCACACGGCTAACGACCAAGAACTGGTTGTCGTTGGCGAAGACGTTTCCGCAGGGTTGCGAATTGAAACAAGTTTTAGCTTTGTGGGTGCCGGGGTTCTCGTTACCACGCAGACCGTTACCAACATTGGTTCCGGTGACTACTGCCTTGAGGACTTGGCTACCTACTTACCTCTGCCAGATAGGGCCCAAGAGTCATTGGATTTTGCAGGCCGTTGGGTCAAAGAACGTCAGCCGGTGCGCAGAGAAATTCAACCCGGTGTTGTATCGCGTGAAGTCCGAGAGGGCAGGACCAGTCACGACTACACAATTATGCAATTGGCGATGACTGAAGCAGCCACCTTTAGAGCTGGAGAAGTCTGGTCGCTGGGCTTGATGTTCTCGGGTAACTCTCGGCACACCATCGAGCAGTTGCAATCTGGCAGAAAGTCAATCTCAGCCAGTGAACTTCTGATGCCGGGAGAAATAATTCTTGAACCGGGCCAGAGCTACGAGGCAGTACCGGTCGCCGCTATTTATTCAAATTCTGGAATAGACGGCACCTCGAACAGGTCTTATCGCTGGCTTCGATCAAGACCTAAACACCCAACCAACAAGCGACCGAGGCCGCTGACTTTGAATGTTTGGGAGGCGGTGTATTTTGACCATGACCTAGGCAAACTCACTGAGCTTGCAAAGGTTGCTAACCAGATAGGCGTGGAGCGCTTTGTCTTGGACGACGGCTGGTTCGGCTCACGGCGGGATGACACTTCTGGTCTTGGGGACTGGGTAATTTCTAAGGACGTATGGCCGGAGGGCCTTGGTCCATTGATTGACGTGGTCAAGGCAAACGGCATGGAGTTTGGTCTTTGGTTTGAGGGCGAAATGGTTAACCCTGACTCGGACGTCTATCGCGCTCACCCGGACTGGATCTTGAACGTTGCCGGTAGAGTGCCACCGACCGGACGAGGTCAGCTGGTATTGGATCTCACGAACCCCAATTGCTACCAGCATGTGTTTGATCAGACGAATAAGATTTTGACTGATTTCGATATCAGCTACATCAAGTGGGATCACAACCGGCCCCTGGTTGACCCAGGACACAACGGCAAGGCTGCAGTCCACGAGCAAACCAAGGCGCTTTATCGGCTTTTTACTGAGCTGAAAGCTAACCACCCCGGGTTGGAAATTGAGAGTTGTGCCTCAGGTGGTGGAAGAGTTGATCTTGGCATTGCTCAAATTGTTGACCGGTTCTGGGTCTCGGATTGCAATGACGCGTTGGAGCGTCAATACATCCAGCGCTACACACAAATTGCAATTCCACCAGAAATGCTAGGAAGTCACATTGGCCCGACCGAGTCTCACACCACCGGCAGGGTGCACTCTCTAGGCTTCAGAGCAATTACCGCTCTGTTTGGTCACGCCGGTTTGGAGTGGGACATAACTAAGGCCACCGCTGATGAGCAGGCTCATCTAAAGAGCTGGGCAACCTATTACAAGCAAAACCGTGATCTTCTTCACTCCGGGAAAGTTGTGCGGGTCGAAACTAATAACGAAGCCACTTTTGTTCACGGAGTCGTGTCCCAAGATAAATCGAAGGCGATATTCGCTTACGTGACTCTTCAAGGACAGGCTGCCTCTCGAGCAAACGCGATTTTGATTGACGGTCTTGATTCAAACCGAAGCTACTCGGTCAAGGCGGTTTATCCAGTTGGCAGACCGGTGTTTCAAGAGCGCACGGGCCCAAAGTGGCTCGATGGCGTTGTCCTAACAGGCAAGGCACTCACACAAATAGGTCTCCGGCCTCCAATTTTGTTTCCAGAAACAGCACTACTAATAGAAATCGAGGCAATCTAATGTTGAAAACCAACAAACTATTTTTCGGCGGCGACTACAACCCGGAACAGTGGTCAAAAGATGTCTGGAAACAAGACATCGAGTTGATGCAAAAAGCCAACGTTAACCTCGTGTCGCTCGGTATTTTTTCTTGGGCAAGATTAGAAGTTAGCGAAGGGGACTATCAGTTTGGCTGGCTCGATGAAGTCATGGATCTTTTGCACGCCGGCGGCATTTCAGTCGATCTTGCAAATGCGACCGCTTCACCACCAGCATGGTTGTCCTTAGAACATCCTGAAATTTTGCCGGTGAACTTCGACGGCATCCGCTTGGAGTTCGGTGGCCGTCAGGCTTACTGTGCTGCCAGCACCGTGTATCAAAAAAAGGCGGCTCAGCTAACCGAGAAGCTTGCCGAGAGATATGCCAAACACCCGGCCGTAGTCATGTGGCACGTGAACAACGAATACGGTTGCCACGCTCCTTATTGCTACTGCGATGCATCCAGGGATGCATTCGTTGGTTGGCTAAAGAACAAGTACGCGTCAATAGAAGAGCTAAATACTTCTTGGGGAACGGACTTCTGGTCTCAGCGTTACTACAACTGGGAGGAAATCCCGGCTCCCAAGAGGACTTCGGATGGCACTCACCCGAACCCGGGTGCGCAGATTGACTTTAGGCGCTTTACTTCTGAGATCACGCTGGATCTATTCAAGACCGAGCGCGACATCATCAAAAAATACGACAAGGTAAACCCTGTCACCACAAACTTCATGTCCATGAAGTTCACTCACGCGATGGACTACTTTGCATGGGCAAAGGAAGTGGATTTTGTTTCCACCGACCACTACCTGGCGCAGCACGACATCGAAAATCACATTGACTTGGCTCAAATGGCGGATCTAACCAGAGGGTTTGCCAATGGCAAGCAGTGGTTACTCATGGAGCACAGCTCCTCAGCCGTGAATTGGCAGCCACGAAACTATGCCAAGACACCGGGTCAAGAAAAACGCAACGCAATGAGTTTTGTGGCCCGAGGTTCCCAAGGCGCAATGTATTTCCAGTGGCGTCAAAGCCAAGCAGGCTCGGAGAGATTCCACTCCGCGATGGTTCCTCATGCCGGCGAGGACACAAGGGTCTATCGTGAAATTACGGAGCTTGGCGCTTTGCTAAATGAGCACCCAGATCTAGCAGAGCATGAAACTACTCGTGCTGATGTGGCAATGGTTTTTGATTATGAGCAGATGTGGGCGATGATGCAAGACAACCTTCCAACCGAGGACATCAGCTATGCGGACACGGTTGCGGCTTGGTATCGAGCGCTTTATAAAGAGGGCATCTCAGTGGATTTCGTCCCTGCGGACGTGGACCTGTCAACGCTGAAGGACTACAAATTAGTTTTGATGCCGATGGTTCACATGCTCTCGAATACCCAAGAGCAAGTCTTCACTGACTATGCGACCAGCGGTGGGAACTTAGTGGTTGGTTATTTCTCGAACATTTCCGACCGAACACTTCGAGTGAAACTTGGCGGCTACGGTGGCGCCCTGGTCAAGGACGTCATCGGCGTCTACGTCGAAGAGTTTTATCCGTTCCGCGAAGCCACTGTTGAACTTTCCAATGGCTACCAGGCGAAGTTGTGGGGAGAGTTATCGAGGCTTAACGGGGCAGAACTAGTGGCAGAGTTCAAGACTGGTCAGGCCTTGGGCAGCGTTGCAATCGCAAAGCGAAAATTGGGGTCTTCGACTGCCTGGTATCAAGCAACAGAGCTGACAGATGACTCACAGCGCTCATTCTTCCGAGGCATTGCCGCCGATCTGGGCATCGAGGCAACCGGTGTCGAATTAACCGAAGTGATAAAGCGCGGTCCTTACCAGATAGAAATTGATCACAAGGCCAACACCGTTAAGGTCAAAAAGGGCTAAGTGGTTAGCTGGCCGAGCTCGGCTAGTGGCACAGGTATAAAAAAAGGGTTCCGATTTCTCGGAACCCTTTTAATTCGTGCGGGTGAAGGGACTTGAACCCCCACGCCTCGCGGCGCCAGATCCTAAATCTGGTGCGTCTGCCAATTTCGCCACACCCGCGACAACAACAAAGCATAATGGTTTTTTTGGCTGTGGAAAACCCAAGACCAAGCTTTCGAGTCCGTGGCATTGTTTCGGCATGGATCGGCTCGAGGAAATTTTAGGCAAAACTAGGTTATTAGCGCGCACCGAAGCGCTCTACCCTTCAGCTGGTTTTTTGTAGTCAGGGGCATAGATCGGCAAATACTTCCAAAACAAGAATGCCCCAACGAAGTTCA
>CAJJAJ010000029.1 GCA_905182225.1 uncultured Aquiluna sp. | reverse complement strand
GGCTGACCACCTAGGTGGTCATGAATGTCTTTGGCCCAGGCCGAACCATCTATGTCGTCATAGGTGGTTCCAAGAAGATAAATGTTGTTGCCATCATCTTGCCAACCGGAGGGGATTCGTCTTGCGACATCGTCAATAACACCTAGGACGCCAACTACCGGAGTCGGGTAGATTGCTACATCACCCGATTGGTTATAGAAACTGACGTTTCCACCCGTGACCGGTATTCCTAGTTCAAGACAAGCGTCGGCTAGTCCGGCGGTTGCTTCTTTGAATTGCCACATCACTTCTGGGTTTTCAGGAGAGCCAAAGTTTAGGCAGTTAGTTACCGCTCTTGGCACCGCTCCGGTGACTGCAACGTTTCTGTAGGCCTCGGCCAATGCGAGCCTGGCTCCCTCGTAGGGGTTTAGGAAGGCGTACTTGCCGTTGGCATCGGTTGCTAGTGCAACACCAAGGCCTGATTCCTCAGAGACTCGGATCATGCCCGAATCATCCGGCATCGAAAGAGCTGTGTTTCCGCCTACGTACTTGTCATATTGCGCCGTGATCCAGCTCTTGTCAGCCTGGTTTGGGGTCGCAATTAGCTGCATGAGCTGAGTTGCTAGCTCGCTTGCGCTTTTAGCTCTTGGAAGCTTTGCCGAGCTGTTTTCATTGAGTTCATTTTGATAAGCAGGATAGGCAACTGGGCGCTCATAGACCGGGCCATCATGGGCAACGGTCCTTGGTGGAACATTGACGATTTCTTCGTGACCCCAGTTGATGTAAAGCCGGTCCTCGTCGATGACGTCTCCAAGTACTGAGTATTCAACTTCCCACTTATTTACGATGCGCTCGAATTCTTTTAGGCGCTTTTTTGGAACCACCGCACACATGCGCTCTTGGGACTCTGACATAAGAATCTCTTCAGGGGTTAGCGATTCGTCCCTCAAAAGCACATTCTTTAGCTGCACGCGCATGCCCTTGCCACCGTTTGAGGCAAGTTCTGACGTGGCGCAGGAGATTCCGGCACCACCTAGGTCTTGAATTCCAGCGACCACTCCGGAGTGAAACAGCTCAAGGCAGCACTCAATTAGTACCTTCTCGGCAAATGGGTCGCCGACCTGAACCGCTGGGCGCTTGGTTGGGCCGGTTGACTCAAATGTTTCTGAGGCTAGAACCGAAACGCCGCCGATTCCATCGGCGCCAGTTCTTGCTCCGAACAGAATCACTAGGTCGCCTGGGTTTGAAGCCTTGGCAAGTTTTAGGTCTTCGTGCTTCATTGAGCCAATGGATAGCGCGTTGACAAGGGGATTGCCCTGATAGACCGAGTCAAAGACTGTTTCGCCACCGATGTTTGGAAGCCCGAGGCAGTTGCCATAGAAGCTGATGCCATCCACTACGCCGTGGACAACTCGGGCAGTGTCCGGGTGGTTAGGGGCACCGAAACGAAGCTGGTCCATGACGGCAATTGGTCTTGCACCCATTGACAAGATGTCACGAACAATTCCGCCAACACCGGTTGCTGCACCCTGGAAAGGTTCGATGTAGCTGGGGTGGTTATGGCTTTCAACCTTGAAGGTGACCGCTAGGCCTTCGCCGATGTCCACTACGCCAGCGTTTTCACCCATGCCAACCATGAGGTATTTTTTCATCTCGTCAGTTACTTTTTCGCCAAACTGACGAAGGTAAATCTTTGAGGACTTGTAGCTGCAGTGCTCGGACCACATCACCGAATACATGGCAAGCTCCGAGGAGGTTGGTCGGCGGCCAAGGATATTTTTTATTTCTTCGTACTCGTCTTGCTTGAGGCCGAGTTCTTGCCAGGGCTGTTCTTTATCCGGTTCGGTGCTGGCGTTATCGGTCGTGTCGACGCCGCTGGGCTCTATTGTTTTTGAGTTAAACAACTTCAAGAATTCACCACCATTTTTAGAACGCTTTCAAAGAACAAAAGCCCGTCTATTCCAGAGCGCATTGCGGTTGGAGTGTCTGGGCCAAAGCCTGCTTCAACCGCGTGCTCCGGGTGAGGCATTAGGCCAACTACGTTGCCGCGTTCATTTGTGATTCCGGCAATGTCATTCATTGACCCGTTGGGGTTTGTTTCCACGTAGCGGAAGGCAATTCTGTTTTCTTGTTCCAGCATTTTTAGAGTGTCGTCAGTTGCGATGTAGCCACCCTCACCGTTTTTCAAAGGGATCAAGATTTCCTGGTCTTTTTCAAACAAGCTGGTCCAAGCAGTTTCGTTGTTTTCAACACGTAGCTTCTGGTCACGGCAAATGAAGTGTTGTTTTTCGTTCCTGATTAGCCCGCCCGGCAGCAAATGCGACTCAACCAAGACCTGGAAACCATTGCAGATGCCAAGAACCGGTAGGCCTTTTGCGGCAAGCCGAATGACCTCTTTGGTTGCTGGGGCCTTTGCTGCAATTGCTCCGCAGCGCAGGTAATCGCCGTAAGAAAAGCCACCCGGTAACACAACCGCATCGACTTTTTTGAGATCGTCATCGTCGTGCCAAAGCGGAACCGGTGTTCCACCTGCAAGCCTGATAGCCCTTTGAGCATCGCGGTCATCCAGGGTTCCGGGGTAGGTGATTACACCGATCTTCATCTGTCTTAGTCCTCTTTGGTTACGGCAACGACATCTTCGATGACATCGTTTGACAGGAAGTTTGCGGCTTGGTCCTTAGCCATTGTTAGGTCCTGGTCGGTAATCTCGCGATCAAAGTGCAGTTCAATGCGCTTGCCAATGCGGACAGCGGTAATTTCCTTCTTGCCCTCGCGGCGCAGTGAATTTGCAACCGCTTTGCCCTGTGGGTCAAGCAGATCCTGTTTTGGCATGATCTCGACGATGATCTTTGGCACTGTTCCCCTTCGGTTTTCTTGGGCTGATGCCAAGTTTCGGGTCGGATTGTTGGCTGCTTGCAACCTCGCAACTACCAATAGTTTATCGCCCGCTTGGGCTTGTATCGAATCACACGCAGTTGGCTAAGCAGATTCGAGTTGCTAGCTATCTACTGAGGTGGCCGGCCACTGCTTCCAGAATCAAAAGAGCACCGAGTCTTATCGTTCTTTGGTCTTCGGAATCTCTTGATGCATCGATCTCGGTTATGTCTAGACCACGAACCAGGGAGTTAGAAGTTAGGAGCCTTGCTGCTTGGCGAAGTTCAAAAGCTGAGATGCCGCCAGGCGCAGCGGCTGGGCAGGCAGGCACCACGCTTTGGTCGCAGACATCGACATCAAGGTCAACGTGAATCGGACCTAGGCTCGCGCCGGCAATCTCCAATGCTTTCTTGCAAGCCTCTTCGATACCGATACTTGCAACCTGGGTTCTGGTTATGACCGTGATGCCGATTGAGTGAGCGAGCGCTTGGTAGTCAGAGGAATTGGAAAAGTCGTTGATTCCAATCTGAACTATTTGTTTGGGGTTTAGCCCGGCTTCGATCAGTCGTCTAACTGGGCTGCCGTTTGAGTTGCCGTCTCTTAGGTCGTGGTGGGCATCGAGAGTAATTAGCCCCGCGGTTGAAAGCTTTTGTCCATAAACACCCAGGGCGGCAGCGCAGGTGATCGAGTTGTCTCCACCCAGGGCAATAGTCAGTTCTTTGTTTGCGGAATTGAGAGCGTCTATTGTCTGCTGTTCGTTTTGCTCTGGGTCTGCTATTTCACCCAAGTCCTGAATCGATTGAACAGCGATGTTTTTGTCCTCGGTGTAGGAGTGGGTGGAAAATCTTAGCAGTGCTTCTCTTATTGCTTTTGGGGTCAGGTGCGCATTGGTTTGACTAATTGAGAGCTTGTGGGCAGGGATGTCAATCAGGCCAATAACTGATTCGGCATTGGTGATGAGCGAGCTCGCTCGCTGCCACTTGGGATCTTCAGCCACTGTGACCAAACCTTCCGGATAGCTCATCGGCTGCTCTTGAGAGAGCCCGAGCTAATTGGTCTAACTGTAGCTTTTCTAGCTCTTGAGATTGCAGCGTGATTGCCAAACCAGCGATCGGATGATTTAGGCGATCCAAGATTGCCACCCCAACCGAGGCGTAACCAAGGGTTACTTCATCAACCTCCAGGGCGAAGCCTGACTTGGCTTCGGTTGCAAGCAGGCTGGTTAGTTCCTTGAGGGTCTTTGGTCCAAGTGGAGTTCTTTTAGAAAGCTCACCGCTACCAAAGGTGGCGATTAGCTGCTTTTGACCCAGGTGGGCCAGCATTGATCTGCCGGAGGCGGTTAGGTGGGCAGGGAGCCTCACGCCGACTTCGGTTACCAGCTTCAGGCTTCTTATTGGTCGTTGTTCTATCAAGTAAAGAACATCCGAGCCATCTAGCACGCCAAGATGGCCAACCACGTTTGCTCGTTTGGAAAGCTCGTCCACGAGCTTGGTAATAACTGGTCTTGCGAGTCTCTCTAATGGTTCGTGGCGCTTATAGGCGCTTCCGAGCTCCCAGGCAGCCAGTCCCAACCCCCAGCGTTTGTCTTCGGTGAAGTGAATGGCAAAGCCTTGAGACTCGAGCACCTCCAACAATTGGTAGCAGCTGGATCTTGGGATTTCGAGTTTTTGGGCGAGGCGATTTGCCGTTGTTGGTTGGCCTAATTCGGCCATTAGCTTCAGAAGAGAAAGGGTTCTGGCGGCAGCGGGGACTTTGCTCATGCACTAAGTATGTCTGAAATCTCAGACACAACTATTGTTTCTTCGATTGAAGTTATCCCTTGGTAGCGGTGGACTTCAGTTATGAAATCAATGGCGCGCACCGTAAGGGCAGCAACCGGTAATACTTTGACCACTCAGGGCTGGCAGCAAGAGGCAGCCCTCAGGATGCTCTACAACAATCTTGACCCCTCGGTTGCCGAGCACCCCGAAGAACTTATTGTCTATGGTGGCAGCGGAAAGGCCGCCAGAAACTGGGAGAGCTTTGATGCTTTAGCCAACACTCTTACCCACCTAAAGAACGACGAAACCATGCTGGTGCAGTCGGGTAAGCCAGTTGGTGTCTTCCAAACCCACGAGTGGGCACCAAGAGTGATCCTTGCCAATAGCAACCTGGTTGGTGACTGGGCAACTTGGCCAGAATTTAGAAGGCTCGAAAAGATGGGCCTCACGATGTATGGCCAGATGACTGCCGGGTCCTGGATCTACATCGGAACGCAAGGCATCCTGCAAGGCACCTATGAAACATTTGCCGCGGTTGCCGAAAAGAGATTTGGCGGCAGTCTTGCAGGAACAATAACTCTGACCGGCGGATGCGGAGGCATGGGCGGCGCTCAACCTTTGGCCGTGACAATGAATGAGGGCGTCTGCCTGATTGTTGACATTGACGAATCAAGACTTCAAAAGCGAGTGCAGACCAGATATCTAGATGAAATCGCAACCGACATCGATGACGCCATCGAGCGAGTCACCAGGTATAAGAACCAGCGCAAGGCAATCTCGGTTGGGCTAGTGGGCAATGCCGCAACGATTTTTCCCGAGTTACTAAAGCGCGAGGTTCCAATCGACATCGTGACCGATCAGACCAGCGCTCACGACCCGCTTTATTACATTCCAGAGGGCGTCGATTTATCAGACGCCAAAGAGTATGCCGCGTCAAGTCCAGCCGAATTCACCGATCGAGCAGAAACTGCGATGGCAAAGCAGGTTGAAGCGATGGTTGGTTTCATGGCAAAGGGCGCCGAAGTCTTTGATTACGGAAACTCAATCCGCGACGAAGCAAGAAAGGGCGGTTATAACGACGCGTTTAAGTTTCCGGGCTTTGTGCCGGCGTATATCAGGCCGCTGTTCTGCGAGGGCAAGGGCCCCTTCCGCTGGGTCGCTCTATCCGGGGATAAAAAAGACATCTACCGAACCGACCAGGCGATTCTCGAGCTGTTCCCAGAAAACAAGCATCTCCACCGCTGGATAAAGCTTGCGCAAGAAAGAGTCGAATTTCAGGGCTTGCCGGCAAGAATTTGCTGGCTGGGTTACGGCGAGCGCGATAAAGCAGGCGCTGCATTCAATGAGCTAGTTCGAACCGGAGAGGTTTCCGCACCGATTGTTATCGGTCGCGACCACCTTGATTGCGGAAGCGTTGCGTCTCCTTACCGAGAGACCGAAGCAATGCTCGACGGTTCGGACGCGATTGCCGACTGGCCACTGCTAAACGCGATGATCAATGTTGCCTCCGGAGCCAGCTGGGTATCGATTCACCACGGTGGCGGGGTTGGCATGGGCCGCTCTATCCACTCCGGTCAGGTATCGGTTGCCGATGGCACCGAGTTGGCCGCCCAAAAGCTGCAGCGAGTTCTGACAAATGACCCCGGCATGGGTGTTATTCGTCACGTTGATGCCGGTTACCCGGAAGCGAAAAGCGTTGCCAGAGAAAAGCACGTCCACATTCCGATGCTGGACACCGAATAAATGGCAACCTGCTATCGAAACATTGCAACTCTCGTCTCACCGGCCGAGGCAATAGGCGAGCTCACGGTAATTACCGATGCTGCAATAGTGGTTGATGATGGTCAGGTCACTTGGCTCGGTAAAGACCTAGATGCGCCAGCCTGTGAGACCGAGGTTGATCTAACTGGAAAGACCGTGATTCCTGGTTTTGTTGACTCACATTCTCACCTGGTGTTTGGCGGCGAGCGCTCCGAAGAGTTTGCAAGTCGAATGGCCGGAAAGAAATACGAAGCCGGTGGCATCAATTCGACTGTTAGCGCAACCAGGAGCGCAACCGCCGAGGAACTTCGAGCGAACACGGCGGGGTTAGTTCAGGAGCTCTTCGCAAGCGGGATTACAACCTTCGAAATCAAATCTGGCTACGGTCTCGATATTGAGACCGAGAAGCTGTCGCTTGAAATCGCCAGCGAGTTCACCGAAGAGGTCACTTTTTTGGGTGCTCACGTTGTGCCAGCAGGGAGCGAATCCGATGACTACACGGATCTTGTTGCAGGCAAGATGCTGGAAAGCATCACTGCTAAATGGGTAGATGTGTTTTGCGATACCGGAGCATTTAGTGTTGTGCAAGCCAGAAAAGTCCTAACTGCGGGCATTGCAGCTGGGCTAAAGCCCAGGATGCACGCCAACCAGCTTTCCAATATCGGAGCAATTGCTCTAGCGGTTGAGCTTGATTGCGCATCGGTTGATCACTGCACTTTTTTGGATGATAACGACATCGAACTTCTAAAAAACTCCAATACCGTGGCGACCTTGTTGCCCGGTGCTGAGTTCAGCACAAGAAGCCCCTACCCGCAGGGCGGCAAGCTCATGAACGCAGGCATTGCTGTTGCACTTGCAACTGACTGCAATCCCGGTTCAAGCTTCACTAGCTCTATGGCTTTTTGCATTGCGGTTGCGGTAAGGGACATGGGTTTTAGCGTTGATCAAGCGATTTGGGCTGCCACCAAGGGCGGCGCCATGGCTCTTCGTGGCAATCAGGGAGTACTTGAGGTTGGCTCAAGAGCGGACTTTGTGGTGCTGGATGCACCTAATCACATCTATCTGGCCTATCGACCAGGGGTCGCAATTATCAGCCAGACCTTTCTGCAGGGCAGAAAAGTCTTCGAGAGGCGCTAAATGAACCAGATAGAAATTTCAACCAGCGGGCTGACGCTTGAAGATGTGGTTGCGGTTGCAAGGTTTGGTGCACAGATCACCATTTCTGATGCAGCCATCACCGCCATGGACGCTACTCGCAAGCACATCGAAGAACTTGCGAATGCAAAGGAGCCGGTTTATGGAATCTCAACCGGCTTTGGAGCTTTAGCTCAGCGGCACATTCCGCAAGCAGACCGGGTGCAATTGCAGAAATCGCTAATACGCTCGCATGCCGCAGGCATGGGAGACCCGGTTGAAAAAGAAGTCGTTCGAGCGCTAATGCTGCTTCGACTAAAAACAATGTGTTCGGGTCAGACCGGAGTCAGGTCCGTAATTGCAACCACCTATGCAGCAATGCTGAACGCTGGCATCACTCCAAAGGTCTTGGAGTATGGGTCCTTGGGTTGCTCCGGAGATCTAGCACCACTTGCTCACTGTGCTTTGGTGCTAATGGGTGAAGGCACTGCCTATGGCCCGGATGGTCAAGAGAAGCCAGCAGCCACACTTCTGGCAGCAGCCGGCATCGAGCCTGTGGAGCTGCGGGAAAAAGAGGGCCTAGCCCTTATAAACGGCACAGATGGCATGCTTGGCATGCTCATCATGGCCTGCCATGATCTTTCAGTCTTGCTTGATCAGGGTGACTTGATTGCCGCAATGAGCATTGAGGGCCAACTTGGTACGGACCAGACGCTTCGAAGCCAGCTGCATCAAGACCTTCGTCCACATCCAGGCCAGGCAGTCAGTGCAAACAATATGTTCAATGCGCTTTCGGGAAGTGAGATTATTGCTTCCCATCGCCACGGCGATGGGGTTGTGCAGGATGCTTACTCGCTTCGCTGTGCACCTCAGGTTTCCGGTGCTGTGAGGGACACGCTTTCTCACGCTCAGTTGGTTGCAGGGCGCGAACTTGTTGCGATCATCGACAATCCGGTCGTGCTGTCCACCGGGGAAGTTAGCTCCAATGGCAATTTCCACGGCGCCCCGGTTGGTTATGTGCTGGACTTTTTGGCAGTTGCAGTTGCAGACCTAGGGTCTATCAGTGAGCGCAGGACCGATCGGTTCTTGGATGTTTCCAGAAACCGGGGCTTGCCGCACTTTTTAGCCCATGACGCCGGTGTTGATTCTGGTCTGATGATTGCTCAATACACCCAGGCTGGAATGGTGTCTGAAAATAAACGGCTAGCGGTTCCTGCCAGCGTTGATTCAATTCCTTCTTCGGCTATGCAGGAAGATCATGTCTCCATGGGCTGGCATGCCGGCAGGAAACTAAGAAAGTCCGTCGATAACCTTCGCAGGATCATGGCCATCGAACTGGTTGCCGCCGCACGAGCAGTGGAATTACGTGCTCCGCTTGCTCCGGCAAGTAGGACTGGAGCGGTTATCTCCTCGTTGCGCGAACAGGTTATGGGCATGGGTCCAGACCGAGAGCTAAGCGGCGAGCTAGAAGCCAGCAATCAGTTTTTGAAAAACGGCTTTAGCTGGAAAGCAGCTCATTAGGGCTTCTGTTTAATTTAGTTATGGCTAATTTAACCGTCGGTTTAGCAACCTGTGCTCTTACAGAGTGAGCGGTCGCGAAAAGCATAAGCGGTCTTTTGGCTGGATGGACTAGCTGGTCATGAAGCTCTCGATAGGAGGGCAGGTGCAGGTGAGGTTTCTGTCACCAAAGGCACCATCGAGCCTTCTAACCGGCGGCCAGTACTTACCCTTTGACTGTCCAGCCACCGGAAACACAGCGGTCTCTCTCGAGTAGGCGTGGTTCCAGTCACCGGTGAGCTGGCTTGCGGTGTGAGGAGAATTTACCAGCGGGTTATCTTCAAGACTCCAGGTGCCGTCTTCAACCTTCTGGGCTTCCTGCCTGATTGCCAACATCGCATCGATGAACCGATCGAGCTCTTCCAGAGGCTCAGATTCGGTTGGCTCAATCATTAGGGTTCCGTTTACCGGGAAGCTCATTGTTGGAGCGTGGAATCCGTAGTCGACCAATCGCTTCGCAATGTCATCATTACCAATTCCAGTCGAAGCCTGCAGCGGTCGAATATCGATGATTGCCTCGTGAGCAATCAGTCCGTTTTTTCCCGTGTACAAGAGTGGGAAAGCACCGGAAAGTTTTTTGGCCACGTAGTTTGCGCTTAGTACCGCAACTGCGGTTGCACGCATCAAGCCCTCGCTACCCATCATCTGGACATAAGCCCATGAGATTGGCAGGATGCTTGGGGATCCAAATGGAGCACCGGAAACCGGTCCGTAGTTTGGAAGCTCGATTTGAGCCATTGAGTGGCCCGGCAAAAACTCTTGAAGGTGAGACCTGGCAACGACTGGTCCGACACCTGGTCCGCCACCACCGTGGGGGATGCAGAAGGTCTTGTGGAGGTTTAGGTGTGAAACATCGCCACCGAACTCACCGAACTTTGCATAGCCAACAACTGCATTGGTGTTTGCACCATCGATGTAGACCTGGCCACCTGCGGCATGAACAAGATCGCAGATTTCAACAACTGCTTCTTCGTAAACACCGTGAGTAGACGGGTAGGTAATCATTAGGGCCGCAAGCTTGTCGCCGGCCTCGGAAATCTTCTGCTTTAGCTCAAGAACATCAACGTTTCCCTGGGCATCGCAGCTGACAACAACTACTTCCATACCGGCCAAGACCGCGCTAGCTCCGTTGGTGCCGTGGGCAGATGATGGGATCAAGCAAATATTTCTCTGGTAGTCACCCCTGGATCGGTGGTAGCCACGGATTGCAAGCATGCCAGCAAGTTCTCCCTGGCTGCCTGCGTTTGGCTGCAGGGAGACCGCTTCGTATCCGGTGATGTCGCTTAGCCAGCTGCTGAGTTCTTTGATGAGCTCCATGTAGCCCTGGGTGTCTTCGGCAGGAGCAAAAGGATGCAGGTTGGCAATCTCTGGCCAGGTGACAGCTTCCATCTCGGTTACCGAGTTCAGCTTCATTGTGCAGGAACCAAGTGGAATCATTCCGCGGTCAAGCGCGTAATCGTAATCAGCAAGCTTCTTGAGGTACCGCATCATTGCAGTCTCAGAGTGATAGGTGTTGAACACCGGGTGCTCAAGATACGCGCTCGTGCGGTGGTTTCTCAAGCGATCGGTAGCATCCTCTTGCTTAGGGGCTCTGGCCCCAAAAGCACCTGCGAGTTCTGCCAGGTGATCCCAAGAGGTGCTCTCATCAATCGAGATGCCGATTGTCGTGTCGTCAACTCGCAATACGGTGAGCTCTTTGGCCCGAGCGGCTTGGTAGAACTTTTCAGCATCGGTATCGGTAATTCTTATGGTGTCGAAGAACTTATCGTTCTGAAGACGGAAGCCAACTTCTTCCAAAACCGCGGCGAGCGCCGAGGCTTTGTGGTGGATTTCTAGGGCAATCGCTTTGAGGTTATTTGGACCGTGGTAAACCGCATACATGCCTGCCATCACTGCCAGTAGAACCTGAGCGGTGCAAATGTTGCTGGTTGCCTTCTCGCGCCTAATGTGCTGCTCTCTGGTCTGCAGAGTCAGGCGATAGGCGGGAGCGCCTTCGGCGTCCACTGATACTCCAACGAGCCTTCCGGGCATAGTGCGCTCTAGCTTTTCACGAACGGCTAGGTATCCGGCGTGTGGGCCACCAAATCCCATTGGGACACCAAATCTTTGAGTAGTACCGCAAACAACGTCGGCACCGGCTTCGCCCGGTGACCGCAAGAGGGTAAGCGCCATTAGATCGGCGCTCGCAATTGCTAGACCTCCGAACTCGTGAATCTTTGCAAACAGACCATCAAAGTCGATGATCCGCCCGCTCGCTCCTGGATACTGAACCACTGCGCCAAAGCATTCTTGGTCTAGCTGGTCAAGTTTGGTCGGGTCAAAGTAGGTAATGACAATGCCGAGCGGCTCTGCTCGGTGCTCAAGCAATGACTTGGTTTGTGGATAAAGATCGTTGTCGACGAAGAAAACGCCGGAATCACTGTCGGAGCTGCGCTTTGCAACCATCATCGCTTCAACCACTGCGGTCGATTCATCAAGCATCGAAGCGTTAGCCGTCTTCATGCCGGTTAGTTCGGTGACCATGGTCTGGAAGTTTAGAATTCCCTCAAGCCGGCCCTGGCTGATCTCCGGTTGGTAAGGGGTATAGGCGGTATACCAGCTTGGGTTCTCTAGCACGTTGCGCTTGATAACCCCGGGGGTTCTGGTGCCGTAGTAGCCCAGACCAATAAAAGTTTGCGTTATGTGGTTTTTTGAAGCTATGCCCTTCAGGCGATCAAGAGCTTCATCTTCGCTGATGGCGTCCGGAAGGGTGCTACCTCCACGGTAGTGAATTGCTTCTGGAAGCGCGGCTTCCATTAGCTCCGCTAGGTCTTTGATCCCAAGGTAATCCAGCATGTGTTGCTGCTGGGCGGCATTGGGTCCGATGTGGCGATTGCGAAAATTGTGGTGATCTAGCAACAGTTACTCTCCAACTAATGCGTCGTATTCGGTCGATGAAAGAAGGTCCGGCAAAGAGGTATAACGAATTTTTATCAACCATCCATCCCCAAATGGATCTTGATTTACCTGATCGGGTGCTTGGTCAAGTGCACCGTTGACCCCGGTAATCTCACCATCCATTGGTGCGTAGAGTTCGCCAACTGACTTGGTCGACTCAATCTCGCCACAAATCTTCATGTGGGCGGCGACGCTACCGACCTTTGGAAGGTCCACGTAGACGATTTCTCCAAGCGCGTCAGCTGCATACTTGGTGATTCCGACGGTGGCGATATCGTCTTCGATAAGAATCCACTCGTGTTCCTTGGTGTATTTCAAGTTCTCAGGATTGGCCATTTATTTATTTACCTTCCGCGCTTATAAAACGGTAACTCAACTACTTTGTAAAAAATTCTCGTTCCACGAACATCTGCCTCTACTTCGGAGCCAATCTCCAGACCGGCATCCGCGTTTAGAAGCGCCAACGCGATTGGCACCTGCAAGGTTGGTGACAACACTCCAGAAGTAACCATTCCGATTGAATCAGATTCGCCGGGCAAGAAGATCTCGTAGTCGGCTCTTGCAGCCCTCCGGCCATCACCCTGAAGGCCAAAGAGTTTTTGCTTTGGATGTTTCTGTTGCTCAAGGGCGTCTTTGCCGACGAAGCTTGGCTTATCAAAACGTATGACCTTGCCGAGATTTGCGGCAAAGGGCGTGAGGTCTTTATTTAGCTCGTGACCATAAAGTGGCATGCCGGCTTCAAGCCTGAGAGTGTCCCTGCAAGCTAGACCGCATGGCGATACGCCTTCTTGTGAAAGCAATAATTGCCAGACACCGCTTGGGTCTCCTTCTACAAAGATCTCAAAGCCGTCTTCGCCGGTGTATCCAGTGCGGGCTAGAAAGACATCTTTGCCATCCAGTACCGCAGTTGCAATCGAGTAATACTTCAGAACCGTCAGGTCGACATCAACAAGGCTCCCGAGTACTTCTTTGGTCTTTGGGCCTTGCATCGCAATCAGTGACCAGAGGCCAGATTCGTCGACGACCCTGGTGTCTGGAAAGTTTTCTAGTCGGGTTTTGAGCGCCTCAACCACTTGGTGCTGGTTACCTGCGTTTGCAACGATCATGAACTCGTCATCATCGAGGCGATAAACAATCAGGTCATCAATGATGCCGCCCTGATCGTCACAGATCATGGTGTATTTCGCGCGGCCGTTTTCGATTTCTGACAGCTTAGAAATCAGCGCGTAATCAAGAAACTCTTCGGCTTGGCCGGTCACTCTGATTTCTGCCATGTGGCTGATATCAAAGAGGCCACAGCTATTTCTGACACTGTGGTGCTCGTCAATGTCTGAGCCGTATCGCACTGGCATTTCCCAGCCACCGAACTCGGTGAAACTGGCACCCAGCTTGTCGTGTTCTAGTTTCAGAAGTGTATTCAGCACCTAAAAAGACTAGTCACTTTTTTGAAACTAAATTCCGTCTTGACCGAGGTTTCCAGTTAGTTGGCCGTGAAGGCGTTCGCTGGCCTTGTTCATGCCTTTGATGTAAACGTTTTTATTCATGTTTTCGTACTTTGTTGTGATCGAATCTAGGGCCGCAATTGTCGATGCATCCCAGATATGTGAATCTGTGACATCAATAACAATCTCATCAGGGTCATCGGAGTACTCAAACAAAGTAGTTAGGTCGTTGCTCGAGGCAAAGAACAGCTCGCCCTGAACCGTGTAATAAGCCACTGACACTTCATCATCTCCGCCAACGGTTCTGGTAACCGAGGCGAAGTGGGCAACTCGCCTCGCGAATGCAATCATGGCAACAACCACTCCGACTATCACGCCTATTGCAAGGTTGTGTGTCCAGACCACAACTGCAACGGTTGCCAGCATGACTGTTGTTTCGCTCACCGGCATTCGCTTGAGCGTGCTTGGTTGAATGCTGTGCCAATTAAAGGTTCCAAAGGCAACCATCAACATGACGGCCACCAGTGCCGCCATCGGAATCTGAGCCACGATGTCTCCGAGGCTAACCACCAAGATCAGCAGGAACACACCAGCTAAGAAAGTAGAAATTCTGGTTCTGGCCCCGGATGCCTTTACGTTGATCATCGTTTGGCCGATCATTGCGCAACCGCCCATGCCGCCCAAGAAGCCCGAGAGAATGTTTCCAACGCCCTGAGCAAGCGACTCCCTGGTCTTCTGGCTGTGAGTGTCAGTAATCTCATCTACCAGCTTGGCAGTCATCAAAGACTCCAGTAAACCAACCAACGCCATGGCAAGCGCGTAGGGAGCAATGATGTTGAATGTCTCAAGAGTTAGTGGCACATTTGGTGTCAATAGCTCTGGCAGTGACTGCGGCAATTCACCCTCGTCACCAACGGTAGGAACCGTGATGGCCATAATTAGAACCATTGCGCTAACAAGAACAATTGCAACCAGTGGCGCTGGGATCACCTTGGTGAGACGAGGCATGCCGATCATTACAAGCAGGCCAAGAGCCACCAACCAATACACCGCGAACGGCACACCAATTAGGTGCGGTAGCTGAGCCATGAAAATCAAGATTGCAAGGGCATTAACGAACCCGAGCATCACACTTCTTGGGATAAAGCGCATGAGCTTCGCTGCTCCAAGTGCGGCTAGAACCAGTTGGAAGACCCCACCCAAGATGACGGTTGCCAGCAAGTAGTCAAGGCCATAATCTCTTGCAACCGGGGCAATCACCAGCGCAATTGCGCCGGTGGCAGCTGAAATCATTGCCGGCCTACCACCAAGAATCGAAGTTGTGATTGCCATTACGAAGCTAGAAAATAGTCCGACCCTTGGGTCAACGCCAGCCAAGATGCTGAAGCTAATTGCCTCTGGGATCAGCGCGAGAGCAACCACTAAACCAGCCAGGGATTCTCTAAGCAGCAGCTTTGGGCTTCTTAGGGCTTCGCGGACGGTGGGACGCGGACGATAGCGAGGGTCGGTGCGCGACACAAGCGCGCGTAGTTTCGTTTTTAAGTAGTTCAAATTCTTGGCTTCTTTGGTTGCCGGACAGGGGTGGGCGCGTAAATCTGCGCCTCGAATAACGGCCAGTCTACGTTAGATAGCTCCCAGGCGGTTAGAGAGCTCTTCATACTTGGCGGAAGTTTCACTAACTATTTGATTTGGCAACACCGGCGGAGCGGTTTTTAGATCCCAGTTTTCTTTGAGCCAGTTTCTAACTCCTTGCTTATCAAAGCTTTGGTCCCTTACTCCTTGAATCCAAAGTTCCTGGTCCCAAAAGCGAGAACTGTCAGGTGTCAGAACCTCATCGCCGAGAGTGAGAACGTTGGTCTTCGGGTCATTGCCAAATTCAAACTTGGTGTCGGCAAGAATCAGCCCAGACTCACTAGCTACATGGCTTGCTATTTCGAAGATTTTTAGGCTGGTCTCGCGAAGTTTTTCGGCGATTTCCTTGCCCACGAGCTTGACCGTCGCTTCAAAGTTTATGTTCTGATCTTTTTCACCGAGCTCGGCTTTGAAGGCGGGTGTAAAAATTGGCTCCGGCAGCTTGTCACCAAATTGGAGACCGGCCGGGAGCTTGACATCGCAAATTGCGCCGGTCTCCAAATACTCGCTCCAGCCAGAGCCAGAAATGTAACCCCGGACGACGCACTCAACCGGATACATGTCTAAGCGCTTGGCAATCATCGCCCGGTCTTTTACGATCTCTGGAATTAGTAGTTCGTCACTTCTGTGGTTTGGGACATCAAGCCGGTCAAACCAAAAGTTGGTGAGCCCGGTTAGGTTTTCGCCTTTGCCTGGGATCTCGGGCGAGTGGACAGTGTCAAAAGCGCTGATGCGATCACTTGCAACCACTAAGACCAGGTGTTGGAACTCCGGTGCCTCTGGGGTGTAAAGATCTCGAATTTTGCCCGAGTAAAGATGACTAAAGCCCGGAATCTCCATTTAGCCGGCAGCTTTCTCTTGAAGCTTTAGCGCAATGTCGGTGCGGAAGTGCGAGCCTTCGAGCTTGATTCTGGACATGCCCTCGTAGGCAAGTGCCCTAGCCTCTGGAAATGAATCGGCAAGGCCAACAACCGAAAGCACTCTTCCGGTGTCACCGGCCTTACAGATTTCAACATCGTCCATACTCTCGGCACTTTCAATGCCGCTGACTTCACGAACTGGCGCACTTGTTACCGGGTACCCCTCAGATGCTAGGACAACGGTCACCGCAACCTTGTCTGAAAACTCGGCTACCGGTCCAACATCTAATTTGCCGCTGGCGGCACTCATTAGTAACTCGGCAAGATTCGTTGTCAGCCTTGCCAACACAACTTGAGTCTCCGGGTCACCAAATCGAGCGTTGTATTCAATGACCCTGATTCCGCGGTCCGTAATGATCAGTCCGCAGTAGAGCAGACCAATAAATTCAGCGTCTAGCTTCTTTAGTTCATTGATTGTGGGCTGAGCAATTCTTTTTGTGACTTCCGCGACGAAGCCCTCGGGAAGCCATGGAAGTGGCGAGTAGGCTCCCATGCCACCGGTGTTTGGGCCCTCATTGTTATCAAATGCCCGCTTGTAATCCTGGGCAGGACTAAGTGGCATGACGTTCGTTCCGTCAGAAAGGAAAAACAGGCTTACCTCTTCGCCCTCCAAAAACTCCTCGACTAAAACGCCCTCGTCCAAAAACTTGGCTGCGTGATCAAGGGCTTCTTGTTTGTCTCGAGTGACAACAACACCCTTTCCTGCCGCAAGTCCGTCGGCCTTAATCACATAGGGAGCGCCAAACTGGTCCATTGCTGCTTGTACTTCTGAGATTGTGTCGCAGCGTCTGGACATTCCGGTTGGGATGTCCTGAGCGGCCATTACCTCTTTGGCAAACTGCTTGCTTCCCTCTAGGGCAGCAGCCTTTTGATTCGGCCCAAAAACTTGAATACCTTGGGTTCGAAGGGCGTCTGCCACTCCGGCAACCAGCGGTGCCTCCGGGCCGATAACGGCCAAGTCAACTGCTTCTTCGAGGGCAATTCTGGTGACCGCAAGCTTGTCACAGGCATCATCAAGGGCTCGAACCTCGACCTGTTTGGCTATGTATTTGTTTCCTGGAGCACAAACGATGTCGTTGGCATCGGTGCCGGTTCTGATAAGCGCCTTGATAATCGCGTGCTCTCTTGCACCGGAACCTACGACCAAAATCTTCATTTGCAAGAGTTTACCAATTCGAGTAAGTCCGGCCACACTCGCCATAATTGTTAGATGGCAGGAAAACAGATTTCGGAATCGGATGGGCAAGCTGCCATGGCCGATCTTGCGGAACAACTGCCAACTGCAGTTCGATACTTGCTGCAGCAGATTGAAAAAAACCACCGCGGTGGAACGGTTGAATTACGAGTGCCACCATTTGGGGCAGTTCAATGCATCGAGGGCATGAATCACCGCAGGGGCACCCCACCAAATGTTGTGGAGCTTAGTCCAGAGGTGTTTATCGCACTTTGCTCGGGTGACATGACTTTTGACGAGGCTAGAACGAAGCCTGGCTGCCATTTCTCCGGTGAAAAAACTAGTGAGCTGGCAAGGGTTTTTCCATCCAAAAGTTAGCCGTTTCGTTCTGATTCGGTAGCGAGCGGCAATTGCGTGATTATATTGAGCCGTGGCCAAAAAAAATCAAGACAAATCTGAGGAAGTAGAAATCCGTCGCGCGCCCAAGGTTCTAGCCTTCGCGCTAACAGGTGCAGTGCTTGGGGTTTTGCTGGCTTTTGGTTTGAACCTGCTTATTCCTGATGCCACTAGATCTAATGCGAATGTTCTTGGCTTGTTGCTGGTGGCTCTGGGAAGCCTCGGGCTTGGTCTAGGTGTTGTGTTTGCAATTGCCTTTGACCTAATTTCCTCGCGTCGCACCAAACGAGCAGTAGTCAACAGAGTGAGTCAGTGATGCGCGGTGACGGAAAACTAAACCACGACATTCTCCCCGGCGAGAAAGGTCCGCAGGACCAGTGCGGAGTTTTTGGAGTCTGGGCGCCTGGCGAAGAAGTTTCTAAACTTACTTATTTTGGTCTTTACGCACTTCAGCACCGAGGTCAAGAGTCTGCCGGCATTGCGACTTCCACCGGTGAAAACATTTTGGTTTATAAAGACATGGGGCTGGTTTCACAGGTTTTTAACGAGGCGGCACTGGAATCCCTGAAGGGCCACATTGCCGTCGGCCACACTCGTTACTCAACCACGGGTGCTTCGCATTGGAGAAATGCTCAGCCAACCCTTGGAAGGACTGCCTACGGCACTGTCGCACTTGGCCACAACGGCAACCTGACTAACACCGCTGAGCTACTAGAACTGCTCGATGTGCGCTACCCGAAACACGAATCGGAACTTCGCGGGGGTAATACCACTGACACCGCTGTGCTGACCGCGCTTCTAACTGGAAACCCGGATAGCTCTCTGGAGCAAACTGCGATTGAGCTACTACCAAAAGTCAAGGGTGCTTACTGCCTGGTGTTCATGGATGAATCAACTTTGTATGCGGCAAGAGACCCTCAAGGCGTCAGGCCGCTTGTTCTTGGACGATTAGAGCGCGGCTGGGTGGTTGCATCCGAGTCGGCTGCACTCGATATTGTTGGAGCTTCTTACGTTCGCGAGGTTGAGCCAGGCGAACTGATTGCTATTGACGAAAATGGACTTCGATCTTCTAAGTTTGCTGAGGAAAAACGAGCCGGCTGCGTGTTTGAGTATGTGTATCTAGCCAGACCCGACACGGCGATAAGTGGTCGCGTGGTTTACGAGGCAAGAGTTGAAATGGGTCGAACCTTAGCCAAAGAGCATCCAGTCGAGGCCGACTTGGTCATGCCGACTCCAGAGTCTGGAACACCTGCTGCCATCGGCTACAGCGAACAGTCCGGTATTCCTTTTGGGCACGGACTGGTAAAGAATGCTTACGTAGGAAGAACCTTCATTGAGCCCTCCCAGACAATTCGCCAATTGGGCATCAGGCTGAAACTGAATCCGCTCAAGGCGGTAATTGCGGGCAAGCGCCTAATTGTGGTGGACGATTCGATCGTTAGAGGTAATACTCAGCGCGCTCTGGTAAAGATGCTGAAAGAAGCAGGAGCGGCCGAGGTTCACGTTCGAATTTCTAGCCCGCCAATCACCTGGCCATGTTTCTACGGTATTGATTTTGCATCGAGAGCGGAATTGTTAGCTTCTGGTCTTGCCATGGATGACATTAGGCAATCAATCGGAGCGGATTCTCTCGGTTACCTTTCCAAGGATGGGATGGTCGAAGCGACCAACCAACCAGAGGAAAAGCTCTGCACCGCGTGTTTCACCGGTAAATATCCAATAGAGCTCCCCGCCGCAGATCGTTTGGGCAAGAACCTGTTGGAACGCTCAGTGGCAACCATCGAGGCAGAGGGGCACGTGCACAACTCATGACCAATCCCTACGCAGCCTCTGGAGTTGACACTGAAGCCGGTGACAAAGCCGTAGAACTTATGAAACAGGCTGTTTCGGCCACCCACAACAATCTGGTTCTCGGCGGATTTGGCGGCTTTGCCGGCATGATCGACGCCAGCATCTTGAAATCCTACGACCACCCAATTCTTGCAACCTCTACCGACGGCGTTGGCACAAAGGTTGCCATCGCTCAAGCGATGGATAAGCACGACACCATTGGCCAAGACTTAGTGGGCATGGTTGTTGACGACATCGTGGTAACCGGCGCTCGCAGTTTGTTTATGACCGATTACATAGCCTGCGGTCAATTGGAGCCGGCGCGAATAGCAGACATTGTCAGAGGGATCGCTAAGGCCTGTAAGGCTGTGGATGTAGCCCTAGTTGGTGGCGAAACGGCCGAACACCCAGGACTCCTAGAGCCCAACGAGTATGACGTGGCGGGGGCCGCAGTCGGAGTCGTTGAAAAGGACAAGATTCTATCTAGCGAAAAAGTCCAAGTTGGCGATGTCGTTTTAGGGCTGCAATCATCGGGCTTGCACTCAAATGGCTACTCATTGGTTCGAAAGATTGTTGCCGATAACAACTGGCAATACACCGATCTGATTGCGGAGTTTGGAAGAACTTTGGGCGAAGAACTTTTGGAGCCAACCGCCCTCTATACCGGAGTTCTAAACAAGCTGCTTCAAGATGTTCGCTACCAAAATAAGTTCTCGACCATGAGCCACATCACCGGGGGTGGCATTGCGGCAAACCTTTCTAGAGTTTTACCTGCTCATGTTTCCTTGGATGTTCAGCGCTCAACCTGGCAGCCACAACCGGTCTTCCAGGTTCTTGCTGAGTCAGCTGGCATCGACCTATTTGACTTGGAATCAACTTGGAACCTAGGTCTTGGCTTTGCAATTGTCGTTCGTGAGGACAGTGCTTCCGCAATCATGGGAAGCCTTAGAGAGCTTGGCGTCTCAAGCTGGCAACTAGGTGCAATAGAGCCAAAGCCTGAAAACGCAGAATCAAAAGGATATTTGTCTTCCGCGAAGGGCACGCACGGCGGCTCGGTCCGACTAGTTGGGGAGTATGCCAAATAAACAAACTGCCGTTGTCGCGGCAATTGGCTTGCTGCTGGCTTCGGCCGCATTCGTGATTGGCCTGATAACCGGGGCAAGCAACGCTTCAGTTTCAAGTGTTCTTGATTCTCCAAACGAGCTTTGCTTCATTGACACCAGTCCCGATCAATTCTCTGAAAAGCATGCCGAGACCAAGTTGGCCGGATGTCAGGTTATTGGAATGAGCAAGCAAGAGGCAGTTGCTTATCTTGAGAATGCGGACTTAACGGTTCGAATTGCCTCTGAAGATGGTGAAAGTTTCGCAATGACCGAGGACTACTCGGATTCTAGAATCAATCTCGAGATTTTAGTTGGGCTGGTTGTTGCTGCAACTGCTTGGTAGCTAGGCAGGCTCTTCTTCGGTCTCTTCGTCGTCATACAGGTCAGCCCATTTGTCCTCATATTGAGGCTCACCCTCTGGTGCGTGACTGAGTTCTGCTTCAAGCGCAGAGTAATCGGTTGCCGGGCTGTAGTACTTAAGCTCTCTGGCAACCTTGGTGTTCTTAGCTTTTTGACGGCCACGCCCCATGGCGAGCCCCCTTTTTCTCTAACTAATCTGGGTAAAACCGCTACCCAGGAAACCTGTGGGAATCTACTTACAAAGTCTAACAGGGCTAAGTGAACCTCAAAGCCAGTGTGAGGGTAAGTAGTGGAACAACTATGCTGATCGCCCCTGTCAAGAGCATTTGGGCTATTCGTCCGCGATGGTAGAAATCAAAGCCAGCCCTAGCTATGCCTGAGAAGGTAGATAGGCCGCCAGCTAGTCCAACAATGCCGATTACCAGGTAATCCTGTGCGAAGTTTCCCGCGTGGATGTAACCAACCAAAGCCGCTGCCACGGCATTTGTGAGGAAGAGGCCAAAGGGCAATACTCCGGCCCACCGAATCATGAATACCCGTGCGATGCTTCCTAAGCCACCAAAAACACCAATCAAAAGCGTCATCAAGATCGGGTTACTCATTTTGCGTCAGCCCTTTGCTGAATCCTTCTGCCAAGGTGCCAGCCCGCGCCGTAGCTAGCAATGCCACCAAACATCATTGCGAAAATCTCCCAGGTAAGCCCGTTTATGTCCGCAAAGAGCGTCACCGCGCTCATGGTGGTAAAGCCACCGGCGAAGCCGTAGGCCCACAGCCACTTGCACCACAAAGTTTGGAAGTAGGGAAGTCTTGCGGTTAGACCTAAAAAGTGAGCGCCAAGAAGGTTGATAGTGGTCAGTGCTATCAACTCACCGGTGGGAAATTCAGCGGTAACAGAAATCGCTTCTGATAGAAAATACCGAAGCATTGTTCCTAGGGCGCCTCCAATAAAGACGTATCCTGCCATTCTCCAGTTTTCAGACACAACCCAAGCCTAGCCAATGAAAAACGCTCCAGTTATGCGAGCGGCACCTTTGATTTTCTTCCAAGCTGGAAGGTTGACAGGAAGCCCAAGAACAAGAACAAACTTGCCGCCCAAGCAGCCAAGTGAACACCCTCTGTGAAGGCCTCACCGGACTGGTAGATGACTTCGTCAACCACCTCTTGGGAAACCTGCTGAGGAAGAAGTATTTCATCGAGTACCGGGATTGCTCCTCCGGCAGAGTCAACAACAAGTTCAATAACCTGCGTCTGCTGCTGGGCAGTTAACCCGGTGTCCTGCAACCTGGTTTCCAAGTTTCCTTGAACCCCGGTGAATAGCATCGATCCAAGGACTGCGATACCCAGTGCCGAACCAACCTGACGGACAGTAGATTGTGATCCCGAGCCTTGGCCGTTTTGCTCCATCGGCACATCCTGCATCACAACTCCGGTTAGTTGGGCCGTGGCCAAACCAATACCGATTCCATAAATGAACAGCAGCGGAGCAACCGCGACCCAGCCGCTTTCGGTGCTGGCCAGAAGCGCGATGCCGATCACGGCTACCAATTCAAGCAGCACTCCAGCCTGGACGGCTCTTGCCGGAGGCAATTTGCCGCTCATTGCGCCACCGATGGCACTTGCCAAGAAGGCGCCTCCTGCAAGCCAAAGCAAAACTAAGCCTGAGCTGACCGGGGAAAGACCGAGAACGTTTTGCAGCCAAAGTGGCAGTGCGAACAAGATTCCAAACTCACCCATCGAGATGATTCCGGCTGCGATAGAGCCGTTTCTAAATGAAGTAATTGAAAATAGACCGAGATCCAGGATCACGTTTTTGTGAGCCTTTTCCTGTCTGATTTCCCAGCGCACAAACGCAACGCTCGCAATAATCGATACAGCAAGGGCAACTGGAATAACCGAAATTGAGTCCGCCGGCCACGCAAAGTCACCGAGACTGAACTGCTTGTCAGTTTGTGCCCACCAGCCGTAGATGCGTCCTTCAATAAGACCAAACACCAAGGTCGAGAACATGACCACGGAGATAACTGCTCCGATCCAGTCGATGCCACCGGCACGCTGCGGAGACTTTGATTCTGGAACTAGCCAAAGAAGCCCGGCCAAAATAATGATTCCAAGCGGCAGGTTGATCATGAACGCCCAGCGCCAAGTAAAGTCTGTTGCCAACCAGCCGCCAAGTACCGGACCAACGGCCACCATGCCACCGATAGTTGATCCCCAAATTCCAAATGCAATTCCGCGTTCGCGGCCCTGGAAGTTTGCATTGACCAGAGAAAGTGTTGTTGGGAGCACCATCGCACCACCGACGCCTTGAACAACCCTTGCCAAAATCAACTCGGTTGAAGACTCGGTCAGACCAGCCCAAACCGAAGCGATGATGAAGACCACGATTCCAAGGTTTAGAATTCGCTTTCTGCCGAAGCGGTCGGCAAGTGAGCCAAAGACCAACAGCAAGGAGGCAAAGACCAAGATGTAGCTTTCTTGAACCCACTGAACCTCAGTGGATGACAAATCAAGTTCCTCAATGATGGCCGGGAAAATTGTGTTGACGATGGTTCCGTCGATGATCACCAGAGAAATGGCCATTGAGATGAAGACCAGTCCGATCCAACGCCTGCGTGCTGACATGTTGCTCATTTCTATCTAATTAGCCAACCGCCAACAGAGCACAAGCTCCGAGGGCTAAGGCAATTCCAGCACCTTGCGAAACCGCAATGCGCTCTTTCAGAAAGACTCTGGCTAACAATATCGTTCCAACTGGGTAAAGCGCGGTTAGCACCGCGGCTATGGCTAGAGCACCGGACCTGGTCGCAATCAAGAAGGTAACGTTTCCCAGCACATCGCCGACACCAGCCAAGAATACGAGCCCCGCAAGTTTCCAGTCGGTCAGCCTCTCGATGAACTCCTTTTTTGGAGTCCTTAGCCACAGAATCAGCAGCCCTCCAACAAGCAGAATTAGTCCAACAACCCTCATCACAACCAGCGCCGCAAGTCCAGAGTCAGAATCAGTGGC
Source organism: uncultured Aquiluna sp. (assembly GCA_905182225.1). Classification (GTDB taxonomy): domain Bacteria; phylum Actinomycetota; class Actinomycetes; order Actinomycetales; family Microbacteriaceae; genus Aquiluna. The sequence goes on along the minus strand of CAJJAJ010000029.1, from coordinate 51,891 downwards.
GTCAAGAAAAACAAAGATTCCTGAGAAGCCAAGACCTGCTCCAATGGAATACAAAAAGGCTGGCATTGATGGCAAGCGGACTTTGTCCCCAGGAACAAACCCGACCAGAACCACTGCCACCAAAATCAGAACAACTGCAGTTACGGCAAAGCTCGAGAGTTCTTGCCCAGCTATGACATCGAAGACCACCGGGATCACAGCCGACACAACGGCTGTTAGAGGACTAACGATTGAGATAGGGCCAAGCGCAAGTGCTGCATAGAGGCAGCTGATTGCTACCGCAGAACAGACGCCGGCATAGATTCCCGTTTGAATTGTTTGGGGAGAATAATCCGCTCCAACGAACATGCTCAAAATAAGAGCGACAACAAGACCAACACTGAATGAATAGGTTGTTGCAGCAACAGCACGAATTCTTTTTGCCGCTAACGCACCAACGAAATCTGCGTAGCCATAAGAAAAGGCGGATAGTAGGCCAAAAATGATGGTCACTATCCGCCTTCTTCCAATGTGGCTCCGACCGGCGTCGATCCGGTGACCTAACGATTTTCAGTCGTTCGCTCTACCAACTGAGCTACAGAGCCGTGGGGTAATACCCCACCATTCGCACTAGGCGAAGCGACCCTGACGAGACTTGAACTCGCGACCTCCGCCGTGACAGGGCGGCGCGCTAACCAACTGCGCTACAGGGTCAAATGGTGCTAATGACATCGCCTGGTGACCCCAACGGGATTCGAACCCGTGCTACCGCCGTGAAAGGGCAGCGTCCTAGGCCGCTAAACGATGGGGCCATGAAGTTGGCAACTTCAAAAGCACCGAGGTAAACATTACTGGTCAAATAGCCAGTTGGCAACACACAGAAAACCTTCAGTCATTAGTTGAGCCTTTCAGTTACCCTAATTGCCCGGAGGAATCTTGAAATTAGGTCGTAAACAAGTAGTCGCAGCTCTTGCTGGAGTGGGCATTTTGCTCACCAGCGTCCTGCTGGCGCCCGCCTACGCTGTGCCCAGCTATCCCACTGCCGCCGAGGTTGCAGCAGCAAAAGCTAACGTCCAAGAAAAACAAAAAATGGTCGAGCGCATCGAGGTCATTCTGGAAACCATTCGGATTGAGGCAGACGCTCTAGAAGTAATCGCTCTTCAAAAAAACGAGGAGTACAACCAGGCGGTGGAAGCAGTCGCGCAAATGTCAGCCAAGGTTGACGGACTGCAGTCCAAGGTTGAGCTGGCAGCAACAGAAGCCGAAGAAGCGAAGATTCAACTGGCGCAAATAGTCGGCAAGATGTATCGCGATCAAGCAAGTGGAAACACTTCTCTGGAGTTATTTTTCAATCCGGGCAACGCAGAAGATTTGCTTTATCAGCTGACAATGCAAGACATGCTTGCTCAGCGGACCGGCGCAATCTACGAGGCAGCAATCGATAAGCAGACTCAAGCCAAGTCATTGGCTGAGGAGCTATCCAGCGCGAAGGACGAACTACAGGGCTTCGAAGCCGAAGCCGAAAAGATATTTGCTGAAGCCAAAGCGGCGGCAGACGCAGTGATCGCCAAGGTGAAAGAATCTGAGCGCGAGCGAGCCAACATGATGCGCCAGCTAGCGACCCTGAAAGACACCGCAGACGATGTTGAGCGCCAGCGCATCGAGGGCCTGGAGGCCGAGCGCAGGCAAAACCTAGTGAAGTCCGCACCAACTGCCCCAGAGCTTTACAGCGTCGCTGAGCCAGATTGGTCAAAGGTTGAAACCGCAATTTCCTTCGCCAAAGAACAGCTAGGTGAAAGATACGTCCTTGGAGGCTCTGGTCCGAATGTGTGGGACTGCTCCGGAATCACGATGAAGGCTTATTCGGCAGCCGGCGTTTATATCGGCTGGCACTCAGCCACCGCTCAATACAACGTGTTGGCACGTGCGAAGAGGCTGGTTCCGTTTCAGGACGTCCAGCGCGGAGATCTAATTTGGTGGAGCAAGGAAACTGCATTTTCCGGCGACAAGTACCACGTGGCTATCTACCTGGGTGATGGCATGATGCTGGAAGCTCCAAACCCAGCTAGAACCGTGAGAATTGTTCCGGTTCGCTACGGTGAAATTTGGCCATATGCCGGAAGGCCAACTGCTTAGCGACCTCCGCCACCTCCACCTCCACCGCCACCGCCCGCGCCGCCCGCACCGCCAGCCCCGCCGGAAGTGCTGGACCCAAAGGATGCGCTCGTGGCAGATGATAACGAATTCATGGCGCCGTAAAAGTTCGAGTGGTTATTGCTCGCCAGCCATGCTGGGTTTTGGCCTCCATAGAGAGTGCTGAGCTCTTTCATCCAAGTTTTGCCAAGCCCAAGCACAATCGCCCAGGGTAGAAGTTTTTCGTGGAGCTTGAGGTAACCGCCCTTACCAACTAGCGCTCCGGTTGGAGACTGTAAGAATTCGAGTCGGTGTTGTTCGGCGAGCTTCATGTATACCTTCAGGCCCTTCAGATGATCTCGGGCTTCGGCGCCATCTGAGTTCAAGGGCGAGCGCGATACCAGAACAGCACCCAGAAGGCCCAACACGCAAAATAAGACAACGGCAGTAACCACTAAGCCATTTCCATACCTATTGGCGATCGAGATCAATGCAAGCGTTAGGCCAGCGGCCCCCAACACAAGTGCGGCCAGGGTGAAAAACACTCTTGGGGTGATTGAGGTCTTGACATAAAAGCGCTCACGAGCCGCCGCTTTTGAGCTGCCTAAGAAAGCGGTCAATCGCTTGTTTAGATGGCTGTCATTTTTTGGCATCAGGGTTGTCACGCCAACCCTCGGCAAGTCCCCGAATAGCACCTTCAAAACTTCTTGGCTTTGCTCACTCAAATCCTCAGAAACTAAAATAATGGCCCACTTGGATTTACCCCACTTGGACTTAGTTCCTTCAGTTATTTTGATTTTCCCGGCCACTGCGAGCTCGAGAAGTACGGCAACTGGCAAGGCAGCGGGAGTGCTCAGTAGCTGAGCGGCATGCTCCAGGCTGACGGTCTTAGGGGGCAAATATTCCGTCAGAATCACCTTGCGGCCGGGTGCTCCGGACAGAACTTTCAGGTTGTACCGAAGCGCCAGGGCGACGACGGCTACTAAAGCAACGAGCAGTGGAAGCAGTAACCAGTTCAGCAGGTAATCGCTTGCGTTCCTCGTCAGCACGGTGAAGGTACCTGGCTCGAAAGCCAGAGCAACCGTCACAGTTTGATTTGGCTGAAGATTATTTTGTTCAACTGACACTACAGTCGAATTGCCAGTAGCAGTGAAAGTGAGCTCGCATCGGTTGGTGTCACCTTCGCCACCGAAATAGCATGCGGATGCCTCCGGCACTAGGCCAGAAGCCGCTTTATCCTCCAACACAACTTGAGCGCCAACGACGTCGAACCGCTGGGCCCAGCCAGTGCCATTCAGGTCCCAGTAAAACTCCTGGTATCCGGAGCTGTCAGTGAAGTCGCCGATTATGTTCTGCTGACGATAACTCAGTACAAAACTTTGCCGGCCGTATAGGTACTGACCCTCTGGAACCACGGAATCAACTGCCAAATAACCAGAATCTGAAAAAACATCTAGAGGTCTCGGCACGCCATTCTCATCGGTGAGCGAGAGTACTTCTGTTTCAAGCGGCATTCTGTTGTACCAGCTAGGAAAATAACGAATCAGACCCCGATTTTGATCAAAATCAGGGAACACCGGCACCAGTGTTTCCTGGACATTTAGCGTTGCCAGTCCATCACGATCGATCGTTATCCGGTACTCGGCTTGAAACGAGTCGAAGTGGAAATCTTCCACTGACGCATGGGCACCAAGTGGCAGCAGCCAGATCGCCAGCGTGGCGGCTGCAAGACGCTTGAGTTTTCTAATGCTTGAAGTTGGCAAACGCATTATCAATAACTTTTTGGGTCGCAGCCTTGTCTTCCCAGCCTTGAATCTTTACCCACTTGCCGGGCTCTAGATCTTTGTATCGGGTGAAAAAGTGCTCGATTTCATCGAGGGTTTGCTTCGGAACGTCTTTTAGGTCTTGGATGTGCTGCCAGCGAGGGTCGGTGTCTTGAACACAAAGAACCTTCTCGTCAACTCCACCGTCATCTTCCATGACCAGCATGGCGACTGGACGCACCTTTACACCAACACCCGGAAACAGCGGGAACTCGAGCAAAACCAATGCATCTAGAGGGTCTCCGTCGCCGCCAAGGGTGTTTTCAAAGAAGCCATAGTCGGTCGGATAGACAAACGGGGTGAACAAAACTCGGTCGAGATAGACACGACCAGTTTCGTGGTCGACCTCATATTTGTTTCTGGAACCGCGTGGAATCTCAATAACTACGTCGTATGACAAGGCTTCTCCTCAATAGGCTTAGCTAAAAGATTAGCGAATTGGGAGCGATGGTTATTAGAAATCGACTTACTCCGGCAGTTGCCGATGTTCGTCGAGCCGTGCGGGACAGCCTTGAGGCCCTAAATCTAGAACCAAACTCGAGAGTTCTGGTGGCCTGCTCAGGTGGTCCAGATTCCATGGCGTTGGCCGCGGCGCTAATTTTCGAAGGCCCAAAACTTGGCCTTCGGGTAGCGGCAGTGGTGGTTGATCATGGTCTGCAAGAAGCCTCCACCAAGGTCGCTCAGTCAACCGCTGCAAAACTGGAAGAACTCGGTGCTGATCCAGTAGTCATCGAAACTATTACCGTGGTCGAAGCCGGCAATGGCCCGGAAGCCGCCGCCAGAACTGCCAGATATGAAGCCCTAGAGCGTGCTCGAAAGCTAGCTAGCGCCGAAGTTATATTCTTGGGCCACAACCTCGAAGACCAAGCCGAGACGGTTTTGCTGGGACTCACGCGCGGCTCGGGCTTGCGCTCAATTGCGGGCATGCAAGATTTTGATGAGAACAAAAAACTAGTCAGGCCCTTGCTTGGTATCAAGCGCGAAGTTCTTTTGCAGGCCTGTATTGACCAAGATATCGAAGCCTGGCAGGACCCTCACAACAAAGACCCGAAGTTCACCCGAGTGCGCATTCGACAGCTACTTGACACACTTGAAGCCGAGCTTGGTCCTGGATTCGCGAGCGCTCTTGCAAGAACCGCCGAACTTGCCAGCGAGTCAGATGATGTTCTGCTTTCCGTGGCTCAAGAGCTTGTTGCAGAGGCAACCGTGTCAAGTTCGAGTAACGAAACTAAGTTATCGATTGCAAGCCTTGCAGGACTGCTGCCCGGGCTTCGCCGAAGGGCGCTGTTTGAAACTGCAATTGCTGCCGGCGCGAAGACTATTTCTCGATCTCAAGTGATCGGAATCGATGAACTTATTACTAATTGGCACGGACAAAACAAGCTGGTTCTTTCTGGCATTACAGTAGAGCGAGTAAGCCAAGAGCTTGTCTTTAAAAGCGTCTAACCATCTATCAAACGGGAGCCGTGCATTGCACCTAAATCACCCAGACATTACGACGGTGCTAGTCACTGCAGACCAAATTGCCGAGAAGATTTTAGAGCTTGCTGGACAGATTGATGCTTATTACCAAGACAAGGACCCACTTCTAGTTGGAGTGCTAAAGGGTGCCGTGCCATTCGTGGCAGACCTTTCCAGGGCAATGCAGCTTTCAACCTCCCAAGACTGGATGGCAGTTTCTTCCTACGGTTCCGGAACCACTTCTTCAGGGGTAGTAAGAATCCTCAAGGATCTTGACACTGACGTTACCGACCGACACGTGTTGATCGTGGAAGACATCATCGATTCTGGTCTGACTCTTTCTTGGCTAACCACCAACCTTGCCAACCGAGGTGCAGCCTCGGTTGAGGTGGTCACTTTGCTTCGCAAGCCAGACGCTGCAAAGGTTCAGATAAATGTCAGGTGGGTGGGGTTTGATATCCCCAATGAGTTCGTAGTTGGTTACGGACTCGACTACAACGAGCGTTACCGATCATTAGACGGAGTTGGCGTGCTGTCACCTGCGGTCTACTCTTAAACGAATGGCATCGAATAAAGACATGGCAACTAAAAAAGACACCGCACCCAAGAAAGACTTGACCAAAAAAGAAACAGCCAAAAAAGACGAAGCCTCTTCGAGGGACATGGCCCCTAAAGACAAGAGCAAGGCAAAGACACCCATGACTTTCAAGAAGTTTTTGCGTGGTCCGTGGCTTTGGATAGCGCTCGCGTTGTCGGTTCTTCTGATCGGAACAAGCCTTATCGGCGCCCAGCAGTTCACCAAGGTCGACACTCAAGTTGGCCTGGAGATGATTAAATCTGGTGACGCTGAAAAGGTCACCATCTTTGATGGCAACCAGCGAGTCGACGTAGAGCTTAGGAACCCAGATGCCGAGTTCGGCAAGAGCGTTCAGTTCTACTTTGTGTCAGGTCGAGCTATAACCGTTGCTGAAATTGTTGCTGACTCTCAAATTTCAGAGGGCTGGACAGACGAAGTTCCTTCTACCCCTTGGTACCTAGCAATTCTGGGCTCGTTGCTCCCATTCATCATCATTGGAGCACTGTTTTGGTTCTTGATGAGCTCTATGTCTGGCGGTGGCCGAGGGGTCATGCAGTTTGGTAAATCCAAGGCGAAGATGGTCACAAAGGAGACTTCCGACGTCACCTTCGATGATGTCGCGGGGATCGAAGAAGCCATTGAAGAGCTCACAGAGTTGAAAGATTTCCTAAAGAACCCAAAGAAGTTTTTGGACATGGGCGCAAAGATTCCTCGAGGCGTGCTGCTTTATGGCCCTCCGGGAACCGGAAAGACTCTGATCGCGAAGGCAGTTGCAGGCGAAGCCGGAGTTCCTTTTTTCTCGATTTCAGGTTCTGATTTCGTAGAGATGTTCGTGGGAGTTGGAGCTTCTCGAGTCAGAGACTTGTTCGAGCAGGCCAAGCAAGCTGCCCCCGCAATTATTTTCATCGATGAGATCGACGCAGTTGGCCGTCACCGCGGAACTGGAATTGGCGGCGGCAACGATGAGCGTGAGCAGACCCTAAACCAGTTGCTGGTCGAGATGGATGGCTTTGACACCAGCGCCAGCGTCATTTTGATTGCTGCAACAAACCGACCGGATGTTTTGGATCCGGCGCTGTTGCGCCCGGGCAGATTCGACCGCCAAGTTGGCGTGACTGCTCCTGATCTAAAGGGTCGCGCAAAGATTCTGAAGGTTCACTCAAAGTCCAAGCCAATTGCCGAAGGCGTGGATTTGAGCCTGATTGCAAGACGCACACCTGGCTTCACCGGTGCTGATCTTGCAAACGTGCTGAACGAATCTGCACTCCTGGCCGCGAGACTCAACCGCACCGAAATAACCGACGAGATTATCGATGAGGCTATTGACCGCGTGATCGGTGGACCTCAGAAGAAGTCCTCGATCATGAAAGATCAAGAGCGTCTGGTGACGGCATATCACGAAGCTGGTCACGCACTTGTTGCCGGCGCAGGAAACTACTCGGATCCGGTTACCAAGGTCACTATTTTGCCAAGAGGGCGAGCTCTTGGATACACCATGGTTATGCCCATGGAAGATCGTTATTCAATCAGCCGCAACCAGCTTCTGGATCAGATTGCCTACGCAATGGGAGGCCGTATCGCAGAAGAAGTTGTGTTCAAGGATCCGACTACCGGAGCCTCTAATGACTTTGAGAAGGCAACGAGCATCGCCCGCCAGATGGTTACCAAGTACGGCATGAGTCAAAAGATTGGTGCCATCTCTCTTGGCAGCGGAAACAACGAGCCGTTTTTGGGCCGCGAACTCGCGACTCACGCGCACTATTCAAACGAGATGGCTCAGCAGGTGGACGCGGAAGTAAGCGCAATTCTGGATCGAGCTCAAGATGAGGCCTATAAAGCCATAACGACGAACAGAGCTGTTCTGGACAAGCTGGCTAAATCATTGCTTGAGCAGGAGACCCTAAATCAAGACGAGATAGCAAAGATTTTCAAGGCTGTGAAGAAGGTTCCGGCAAGAACCGCATGGCGATCCTCAACCAAGCGCACCGGAACCAACAAGGGCCCGATTGTAGTTCCTAAGCGCAAGGTTGTTCAGCTAGAGGCTCTTGAAGACAAAACAGAATCGGCAGTCAAAAATGCAGACTGATCGCATCAAGGCGGCCGTAGTCGAACTTCTAGAGGCAATCGGCGAAGATCCCAATCGACCTGCATTGAAAAAAACTCCCACCAAAGTTGCCGAGGCCTACACATCCTTTTTTCGCGGCATTGGGGTTGATCCTCAGAGCGTTATCGGCGACATGTTTGATGCAGTCAATGCCGAGGCGGTAATCCTCAAGGACATCGAGCTGGTGTCGATCTGTGAGCATCACCTACTTCCTTTTACCGGAGTCGCCCACATTGCTTATTTGCCGAACAAAAAACTGGCGGGTCTTGGAAGGCTTGCGAGCGTTATTGAAATTCTTGCGGCAAGGCCTCAACTTCAAGAGAACCTAACCGCTGAGGTGGCGGATGCTCTTGAAGAGGCCCTAGACGCCAAGGGTGTTTTAGTCGTTATTGAAGCCAGGCATCAGTGCGTTGCATCCAGGGGTGCTCGCCAGCCAGATGTAAACACCGTGACCCTGGCATCAAGGGGCCTATACACAGAACCCAGCTATCGCGCTGAGGTCCTGGGGCTAATAAATAAAAAGTCATGACGGGCTGGACCAGGCCTCTACTAATGGGCGTGCTGAATGTAACCCCTGACTCTTTCAGTGACGGTGGGCAATTCTTAGAACCAGCAAGAGCTCTTGAGCAGGCGAGTATGTTGAGCGCTCAAGGAGCAGAAATCATCGATGTCGGTGGTGAGTCGACAAGGCCAGGAGCTGTGCGTGTGACTCCGGCCGAAGAGCAGGCAAGAATCCTTCCGGTTATTGAGGCCATCAAGGGTGATCTTGATATCACTATCTCGGTTGACACAATGAATGCTGCCTCGGCAAGAAAGGCTGTCAAAGCAGGTGCAAGCATCGTCAACGACATCTCCGGTGGACTTTCGGACCCTCAGATGTTTGCTGCCATTCAGGACCTAGATTGCAAGTATGTGCTCGGCCACTGGCGAGGTCACGCGGACAAAATGGATTCCATGGCTCAGTACTCTGATGTCGCACGCGAGGTCGTTGCGGAACTCGCGGAACAGGTCGCCATGGCAGTAGCTGCCGGGGTCTCAAGAAGTCGAATTATCGTTGATCCGGGCCTAGGTTTCGCAAAAGACATTTACCAAAACTGGGACCTAGTGAATCGCCTGGATGAGCTGGAGCAACTGGGGCTACCGGTTTTGATTGGGGCTTCCAGAAAACGCTTTTTAGCTCACGCCTTGAGCGCCCGAGATCCAGCTTCGGTTTCTATGCCGAGACGAGATGTTGCCACAGCGGTCTTGACAGCTTTGTTGCTTCAGCGAAAACTATGGGGTGTGAGGGTTCACGACGTTCAAAGCACCAGCGATGCAATCTCAATCGTTTCTTCCTTGAAGAATCATCAGGAGTCCAAGTGATTTATAAAATCAGAATCGACGGCCTATCGGTTTATGGCTATCACGGCGTCCAGCAGCATGAGAAGGACTTCGGGCAAGAGTTTCTGATTGATATTCACCTGGATGTTGATTCGGGACTGGAGGATTCCATTGATTCCACCGTTTCGTACGCGGCTATCGCTGATTTGGTAACTGAGTTATCGGCAAGAACCCGATTTGATCTAATTGAGTCACTGGCGAGGGCTCTGGTTAGTGCGTGTTTGAAATATGATCCGCGGGTTCTTCGTTCAACAGTCACTGTTCACAAACCAAATGCCCCGCTCGGCCAAAAGTTTCAAGATGTGTCAGTAACCCTGGCTGGATCAAGAGATGAAAACTAGGGCCGTCATAGCTCTGGGAGCAAACCTGGGCGATAAAGAAAAAACTATCTCTAAGGCTCAAAAACAAATCGGCAAACTTCGCGGCGTTGAACTAGTTGCGAACTCAAAAAAATACCGTTCCCAGGCCCTCACTGAGCAAGGTGTCGATCCAAATGAGCCCGAGTATGTAAACGCCGTGACGATCATCGACACTTCTCTTTCTCCAAAAAAGTTACTTTCAAGGCTCAACGAAATCGAGAATAAATTTGGCAGGATTCGCTCGACCAAATGGGCAGCGCGCACTCTGGATCTCGACATAATCACATTTGGGACCAGCGTCGTTGAGACCAAATCGTTGGTCATTCCACATCCACGAGCTCAAGAAAGAGCGTTCGTCCTGATTCCTTGGCTGGAAGTAGACCCAGAGGCTGCGCTCACCGGGGTTGGCTCAGCCAAGGAATTGGCAAAAGGCATGGATTCAATGGTCTGGGTAATCCAGTGAATGGATCGATGAGTAAATCAGCCGCCGGATTTTCAGTTGTCGGTTTAGTCCTAGGGCTTATTGCGGCTCAGCTCTCGGCAGGGTTTGGCTACGCTTTCCCCACCAGCCCCACCAGCCTTCCAATTAGTTTGCTGGTGCTTGCGATTGCAAACTACCTATTCAGTTTTCCGATTTACCGATATCGAAAGCAACTTGGACGCTACAAAGAAGGGATAAGACCAGAAAGGCCAAATCCCTTTTACGCCGTTCGAGTCTTGATTCTTGCAAGAGCTTCGGTTTTGGCTGGCGCTTTGTTCGCCGGCTGGCACGTCGGCGTGATTATTTGGCTCGTAAGTTTTAGCGTTGCGCCGGAGAATTTGATGCTAACCAGCTCGTTTGGTCTAGTTGCCGCCGTAGCCTTAACAATCGGAGGATTGGTTTCGCAGTGGAACTGCAAAACGCCACCGAGTTCTGATTCTGATTGAAACTGGAAGGCTAGCTAGATGAAGATTGGTGTTGTCGGGGATGACCCAGCCGGCCCGGTACTTGCCAAAGCCTGGGCTGCAGCCGGGCATGAGCTAATCGGAGTATTCGTTGAAAGCCCTGAGGCCATCGATCGAATCGAAGCACTAATTCCCGATGTGCCAATCGCCAATATGGCAGCGGTTGTTGAGGATGCTGATTTAGTTTTGCTTGCAATCCCCTCGAGTGACTTGGAAATAACTTGCGCAGGTCTGGCCGATCTTGGATTGTTTGGACCAAAGAAAATTGTGGTTCATCTCTCGCCTTTGGTTGGGTATTCGGTATTGGCGGATGCTGCCAGATTTGGAGCAATTCCGATCGCCATGCATCCGGTGATGCACTTTACCGGCACCTCAATGGACCTAACGGTTCTAAAAAACACCTCTATTGCTGTGAGCGCGCCAGAGCCGCTCACACCCATTGCCGAAGCCTTAGCCATTGAGCTAGGCGCTGAGCCAATGGTGGTAACCGAGGACCAAAGAGCGGCCTACGCAGAGGCTTTTGAGGTTGCGAATAGTTTTTCTTCTTTAGTTGTCAGACAAGCTCTTGGCATTTTGGAAGACGCGGGAATCCAAAACCCCGCCAGACTAATAGCACCGGTAGTTAGAAGTGCTGTCGAGACTGCACTGTCGCAGCCGGTTAGCAAGATTGACCCGAAGGATGCGCTCTGATGCAACTGGCTCAAAAGATTGTGGAATTGGAACAAGCTTTAGCGATCGCTGATACCGACGGAAAACGCGTCGGGTTTATCCCAACGATGGGAGCACTCCACAAAGGACATTTGTCTTTGGTCAAAAAAGCTCAAGACCAAGGTTTGTTTATTGTGGTTTCGGTTTTCGTGAACCCAAGACAATTCGGTGAAGGCGACGACCTGGAAAACTATCCCCGAACCCTAGGTGTTGATGCCAGAGTGCTAAGTGACGCCGGGGTTGATGTTTTGTTCGCCCCAAGCAGTCATGAGGTTTATCCGGCTAGTGGCGTCAGGGAAATATCTGCCGGTGAGCTCGGGGCTCTTTTTGAGGGAACAGTTAGGCCTGGCCACTTCGACGGCATGTTGACAGTTGTCAATCGCTTGCTCAATTTGGTTCAACCTGATGTTGCATTCTTTGGATCCAAGGATGCGCAGCAGTTGATGTTGGTCACCCAAATGGTTAAGCAACAGGTTGCCAATGGGGATCGCGAACCAATAAAAGTAGTGGCCTGCGAAACCGTGCGTGACGAAGAGGGCCTAGCTCTGTCAAGCAGGAATCAGCGAATCCCCAAGGACCTAATTCCGGCCGCAAGGACGCTCCATAAGGCCTTGATTGTGGGCTCAAAAAAGAAAACAAAAGCTGACTGCATTAAAGCTGCGATGTCACAGCTTGATCCAATTATTAGACTTGACTATCTAGAACTAGTTGACCCGGACACTTTTGCGGTCACCGAAGGCGTCGCAGGCGCCAGAATGGTGATTGCCGGATGGGTCGGAGAAGTTCGTCTAATCGATAATTTATTAGTAGGTGGTGTCTAAAGTGGGCGAAGAGTACGAAGATATTGACCTCCCCGAGCAAATTGCAGTACGGATGGACAAGCGTGAGCGGCTAAACGCTCTGGGGTCTGCCTATCCTGTGAAGCTGCCAATCACCCACACCATAGAGGCCACCAAGGCTCACTACCCAAATCTTGAAGAAGACATCGCCACCGGAGACCAGGTAGGGCTAGCCGGAAGAATCATGTTTCTTAGAAACACCGGCAAGCTTTGCTTCGCCACCTTGCAGTCCGGCTCTGGGGAGCGAATCCAGGCAATGATAAGTCTGGATAAGGCCGGGCAAGAGCAGCTTGACAGCTGGAAAGAGCTTGTCGATTTGGGCGATCATGTTTTTGTCGAGGGTGAAGTTATTACTTCAAAGCGAGGCGAGCTAAGCGTCTTGGCTACCAAGTGGTTAATGGCAGCAAAGACCCTCAGGCCATTGCCTAACCTTCATAACGAACTGGGCGAAGAGTTTCGAGTTCGACACCGCTACATCGATTTGATTGTCCGTGACCGGGCTCGCGAGGTGGTGAAGATTCGCGCTGGAGTGATGCAGTCGATTCGCAACACCTTTGCCAAGCAGGCCTTTATTGAGGTTGAGACACCGATGCTGCAGGTCATGCACGGCGGCGCATCTGCCAGGCCGTTTAAGACTCATTCGAATGCCTTTGACACTGACTTGTATCTTCGAATTGCACCGGAACTATTCCTGAAGCGCGCGGTTGTCGGCGGTTTGGAAAGAGTGTTTGAAATAAACCGAAATTTCAGAAACGAAGGCGCGGACAGAACCCACTCACCCGAGTTTGCAATGCTCGAGGCTTATGAGGCATACGGCGATTACCACACCATGATGGATCTGACTCAAGCCCTAATCCAAAACGCAGCATCCGATGTTCTCGGAACTCAAGTGGTTCAGCTCGAGGACGGCACAGTGAACGACCTAAGCGGCACCTGGCCAAGGATTTCAATGTATGAATCCTTGTCAGAGGCCTGCGGTGTGACAATCACACCGGAAACTTCAGTTTCGGATTTGAAGAAGCTTGCTGACACCGTCGGCATTGAGATCGACCACCCACTGCACGGCAAGTATGTTGAGGAGCTTTGGGAGCACTTTGTGAAGCCGGGGCTAACCGGTCCTGCGTTTGTTATTGATTTTCCGGTGGACACTTCGCCCTTGACTAGAGACCATCGCAGTAAAGCTGGCGTTGTTGAAAAATGGGATCTCTACATCATGGGCTACGAGCAAGCCACTGGTTATTCCGAGTTGGTGGACCCGGTTGTCCAGCGGGAGCGTTTCGTGGCTCAAATGCAATTGGCAGCAACCGGAGATCCGGAGGCCATGAAGCTGGATGAAGAGTTTTTGAAGGCCTTGGAGTTTGGCATGCCCCCGTCCGGTGGCTTAGGGCTCGGTATCGATCGACTCCTAATGTCGCTCACTGGCCTCGGTATTCGGGAAACCATCTTGTTCCCGTTGGTGAAGTAGGTGGAAATGACCGCTTGGGAGACCTTGCTAGACGTGTTAATTTCACTGATTCCGCCAGCCGCGGTCGGAGTGATATTTTGGATCATGATGCGCTCTATCTTGCGCGCCGATAAAGGTGAGCGCGATGTCTACGCGAAGATCGAAGCAGAAGAGCGGGCTAAACGCGCTAACGCCTTGGGCGAACAGCGCTAGTTTTGTGTCAAGCACCCCCGTAGCATTTTGATTACGGATTTTGAAAGGTGCTAACTTGTTCGAGAAATTTACAGACAAGGCTCGCAGAGTCGTTGTGCTTGCTCAAGAAGAGGCCAAGCTTCTAAACCACAACTACATCGGAACTGAGCACATCTTGCTCGGTCTGATTCACGAGGGTGAGGGCGTTGCCGCGAAGGCGCTTGAGGCGCTCGGCATAAACCTCGAGCAGGTCAGAGAACAAGTCCAAGACATTATCGGTCAGGGCCAGCAATCGCCATCCGGGCACATTCCATTTACCCCGAGAGCCAAGAAGGTTCTTGAGCTAAGCCTTCGTGAGGCGCTTCAGCTGGGCCACAGCTACATCGGAACCGAGCACCTACTTCTTGGACTAATTCGCGAGGGTGAGGGTGTTGCTGCTCAGGTGCTAACCAAGCTCGGAGCCGACACAAATAAGGTTCGTCAGCAGGTTATTCAATTGCTATCTGGTTACCAGGGCAAGGAAAGCGTTTCAGTTGGCGGAGAAGCCCAGCCTCAGGCCAAGGGTTCCACGATTCTGGACCAGTACGGCAGGAACCTCACGCACGCTGCCGCAGAAGGAAAGCTTGACCCAGTAGTGGGTCGTGAAAAAGAAACCGAACGCGTCATGCAGATTCTTTCTCGCCGAACCAAGAACAACCCAATTTTGATCGGTGAGCCGGGAGTCGGAAAGACAGCCGTTGTCGAAGGGTTAGCTCTTGCAATCGTTGCTGGAAACGTGCCGGAAACTCTTCGTGGCAAGCAGCTTTACACCCTAGACATGGGAAGCCTTATCGCGGGGTCGCGTTACCGCGGTGACTTTGAAGAGCGACTAAAGAAAGTAACAAAGGAAATCCGCACTCGCGGAGACATCATTACTTTTATCGATGAAATCCACACTCTGGTTGGTGCCGGAGCTGCAGAGGGCGCTATCGATGCCGCGTCGATCTTGAAGCCGATGCTTGCAAGAGGCGAGCTTCAGACCATCGGGGCGACAACCCTGGATGAATATCGCAAGCACTTTGAAAAAGATGCTGCGTTGGCCCGGAGGTTCCAGTCCATTCAGGTTGCAGAGCCATCCCCGGCTCTTGCAATCAACATTCTTAAGGGACTGCGCGACCGCTATGAGGCTCACCACAAGGTCTCGATCACCGACGGTGCAATCGTTTCAGCAGTCTCAATGTCCGATCGATACGTGACCGACAGGTTCCTGCCGGACAAGGCCATTGACTTGATTGATGAGGCCGGTGCCAGGTTGAGGCTCAGCTTCCTGTCAGCTCCTCCAGAGCTCAAGGCAATGGAAGAAAAAGTGGCTGTCGTGCGTCAAGCCAAGGAGCAGGCGATTGCCGATCAGGACTTCGAAGCCGCAGCAACCAAGCGCGATGAGGAGAAAAAGCTCACCGCCGAAAAGGTTCGCATGGAGAAGGAATTCCGCGATGGCAGCTTAGACACCCCAGGGGTTGTTGACGAAGCACTTATCGCCGAAGTTATTGCTCAGGCAACTGGTATTCCACTATTCAAGCTGGGCGAGGACGAAGGCGCCAAGCTTATCTACATGGAGGACGGTCTCCACAAGCGAGTCATTGGCCAGGAGCAGGCGATCGCCGCGCTTTCAAAGACCATTCGTCGCCAGCGTGCAGGGTTGAAAGACCCGAAGCGTCCATCTGGTTCGTTTATCTTTGCCGGACCAACCGGTGTTGGTAAGACCGAGTTGGCCAAGGCTCTGGCGGAGTTCTTGTTTGAGGACGAGGACGCACTCATCGCGCTTGACATGAGCGAGTACAGCGAGAAGCACACTGTTTCCAGGCTGTTTGGAGCCCCTCCGGGCTTCGTTGGCTACGAGGAGGGTGGTCAGCTGACCGAAAAGATTCGTCGTAAGCCATTCTCAGTTGTGCTGTTCGATGAGATTGAGAAGGCGCACCCGGACATCTTCAACTCGCTGTTGCAGATTCTTGAAGAGGGCCGTTTGACCGACGGCCAAGGACGCGTTGTGGATTTCAAAAACACAATCATCATCATGACCACAAACTTGGGCACCAGGGAAATCACCGGCAGCACGCTCGGTTTCTCTCTCGAGGGTGACAGTCAGAATGACTACACCCAAATGAAGGGCAAGGTAAACGAGGAGCTGAAGAAGAATTTCAAGCCTGAGTTCCTGAACCGAGTTGATGACGTAATCGTCTTCCCACAGTTATCTCGTGATGAGCTCTTGCAGATCGTTGACCTGTTTATTTCGAGGCTTCAGCTTCGTTTGGACGACCGCGATTTGAAGCTGACTCTGACCACATCGGCCAAGGAGAAACTAATCGAGCTTGGCTATGAGCCGTCGATGGGTGCCAGGCCGCTTCGAAGGGCCGTGCAACGCGAAATTGAAGATGCAATTTCCGAGCGTATCCTCACCGGCTACATCGGCAATTCGCAGGATATTTTGGTTGATTACCTCGAGGGCGAGTTCAGTTTCGTTGCAAACTCCCGAGAGACTGAGACCGTAGCCAAGGCATGACCGAGGTCCAAAAGTACGAAGTGGTGAAGTCCTATAAGGAATTTGAAGTGCGCGCGTACGCGCCCTTCATCACCGTCTCTACGCACGAATCTGGAAACATGCTTTCCGCTGGCAATCAGGCCTTTAGAAAGCTCGCGAATTTCATTTTTGGGGGCAATCAAGAGTCACGGCAAATTCCCATGACTACCCCTGTCACTGAAGTTCCAGTGGAGGATGGATTTGAGGTTTCTTTTGTGATGCCTCATGACATGACGATGGCTGACATGCCCACCCCGGCTGGAGCAAACCTAAAGATTTCCGAGCATCCGGCGGTAAAAATGGCGGCCATCAGGTTCTCTGGCACGGTGGGCAATAACTCGTTTCCAAATAACGAAAGAAAACTCAAGGATCTGCTCTTGGCCCAAGGAATTGAGTTTGAACCGACGCCGATTTATGCGCGCTACAACGCCCCAACAACTCCGTTTTTCCTGAGGCGCAACGAAGTCTTGCTTTCTCTCAAGGCCTGAGTAGTTCATAATTACCTAATGTTCCGAATCCGATCAGCTAAAACCACTGATGTCCCAGCCATAAGCAAAATTGCTGCGCCCTTGGTCGACAACCGAGTGCTGCTCGGCAAGGAAATGGTCGAGACCTACGAGGCAATTCAAGAATTTGTGGTTGCCGAGCAAGATTCCAAGCTGCTGGGATTCGGTGCGCTGCATGTGATGTGGCAAGACTTGGCTGAGGTCAGGACTTTAGCGGTTGACGAGCAATTGAAGCGCCAGGGCATTGGTAAGGCTATATTGTTCGAGCTTGAAGCCAGGGCACAGGCTCTTGGCGTGACAAGGGTATTTTGTCTGACATTCGAAAAAGAATTTTTCTCCGCTAATGGCTATCAGGTGATATCCGATGTTCCTGTGGACCCAGCCACCCACGCAGAGCTAGTTCGTTCTCACGATAACGGGGTCGCAGAATTTTTGGATCTTGCAAGAGTTAAGCAAAACACGCTTGGAAACTCGCGCATGCTCAAGCACCTCTAGCTAGATTTGTCCCATGGCCCATCTAGACCCCGTGATCATCAGAAGAAGAAGAGTCGCAGCCTCGGGCATTCTGGCGATTTTAGTCGTCGTTATCTGGTTAGCATCGCAGCTCTTAATTGGGCAAGGCCAGGCCCAAGTTGACTCCGCACCCGAGGAAGCCGAAGTCGCTGTCTCGGCCGAAATCACTGATTGTGCTCCAGGCGTGGTCTCATTGGCAGCAATGGTCGGGACCTTCGATGAGACAAGTCAAGTCAGCGAAACTCTAAATAATTTTTCATCCGATGCCATTCCGTATCTTTGGTACGAAGTAACCAACACTGGCTTGGTGGACTGCCGGTTTAATGTCGGATCAAGAGTGACTTTCTTCACCATCACATCGGGCGAGCAAACCTATTATTCGTCAAGGGACTGCGATCGCTCCGACAGTAAAGATCTGACGGTTTTGCTTCAGGCCAACGTCCCCCTGAAGGCCGAGTCATCTGCCTGGGATCGGGTTTATTCATCTTCTGAAGGCTGTAGTGCAGCCCAAGGCATGCAGGCAGTTCCTGGCGGCGGCGCTACCTACAAGCTAAAGGTTGAGCTAAACGGAGTTATCTCCGAGGACGTTCGCTTTATCCTCAATTAGCTTCTGGTTGAGACTGATCTGATTGTGCCAGTGCTTGCGTGAGGGCATTTTTTAGCTGACCACTTGTTGAATCAATAATTATCTTGTGACCGAGTCGACTGGCCTCATTGGTTCGCTGCGAGAGATTAGCAACTCCACGAACCTCTCCCGATAGTGATATTTCACCGAAGGCTGCGACTTTGGTTGAAACAGGCTTGTCGCTGACTGCAGAAGCAATGGCAATTGCGATTGCCAGATCGGCAGCGGGCTCTATGATTCTCATGCCGCCAACCGTTGAGACATAAACATCCTTGTCGCTGAGCGAGATCCCTGCTCTTCGTTCCAGCACGGCAAGCAACATTGCCACCCGGGAGCTGTCCACGCCGTTCGTGACGCGTCTTGGTTGCGGGGAGCTGCTCTTTACAACAAGTGCCTGAATTTCGGCCCTCAGTGGGCGCCTGCCTTCAACTGCCACGGTTATGCAGGTTCCAGAAACCGGAATGCTGCCGCTGGAAACAAACAGCGCACTCGGGTCAATAACTTCCGCGATGCCCTCGCCGGTCATTTCGAAACAGCCAACCTCGTCGGTGGGGCCAAATCTATTTTTCAGGGTCCTAACGAACCGAAGCGCTGTTTGGCGGTCACCCTCGAAGTGACAAACGACATCAACCAGGTGCTCCAGTGTTCTAGGGCCGGCAATTGACCCGTCTTTAGTGACGTGGCCAACCAAGATAACCGGCGTGGAATTCTGCTTTGCTAGCCGAATCAGGTTGGACGCAACTTCTCTAACTTGCGCCGGCATTCCGGCGGCACCGTCGATGTCATCAGAGCTAATGGTCTGAACTGAGTCCACGACCATCAATTCAGGCTTTACCTGGTCGAACTGCCCAAGGACGTGACCTAAATCAGTTTCAGCCGCCAGGTAAAGATTCTCGCTTAGGGCATTGGTTCGTTGAGCACGCAGCCTTACTTGGCTAGCGGATTCCTCTGCGGAAACATAGAGAACCCTTTTACCGCTCTTTGCAAGCCTCGATGCAACCTCTAGCAACAACGTGCTCTTGCCAACTCCTGGTTCACCGGAGAGCAGTATCGCGGCACCTGCAACCAGGCCGCCACCTAAAACTCGATCAAATTCAGAAACCATGGTTTTTTGATAACCATCGGTCACCACAGCTACTTCGGTTATCGGCCGAGCTTCGTGCCCGACAGCGATTCTGGCGGCCTTCGCCTTGGTGGTTTGTGTGGCCTCAGCGATTGTTCCCCAGGCTTGGCACTGACCGCACTGGCCCGACCACTTCAGAGTCGTCCAGCCGCAATCGGAGCATCGATAATCAATTTTTGTCTTGGCCACAAGAACAAACTACCGTGGGTCACCCCCACCTAGATAACCTAAGTGAACAAGCCATAAAATTTGAGTTCAAACAGTTAGGTATTAGATGCGTAAACACTCGCAAGAACTGTGGCTCGTGCTGATGGTTTCTCTCGGTGCAAGCGCGATCTATTCGGTTCTTAGTCTTGCTAGAAAGCTAACAAGCACCCAAGGCCTAGCTGGTTCAGTAACGACCATCAACCAACCGCTGGCAAAAACTCCTTGGCTAGATTTAGTCAGCCAACTTGCCTCAATCTCACTGGCATTGGTGCCAGTGCTATTGGCGCTTTATTTTTTGCGGATGGACAACATAAAAATCGGCTTAGTGCCTGTGAAAAAAGACTGGATTATAGGCATCTCGCTGCCACTGATTATTGGCATTCCTGGCATCGCTCTTTACGTAGTAGCCCTGAATCTTGGTCTAACCTCCAGGATTGTGCCGAGCTCGTTGGGTGATTACTGGTGGACGCCGGTCGTGCTGGTGCTTGCTGCACTGCGATCAGGCCTGCAGGAAGAAATCATCGCGGTTGCATTCTTGGCGAAAAAACTAAAAATTATCAGACCGGAAATTACGATCATTTCGGTGGTGGTAATCTCCAGTTTGTTTAGGGCCAGTTATCACCTTTATCAGGGCTTTTCGGCATTTCTTGGCAACTTTGTTATGGGCTTAGTCTTTGGCTACTTGTTCATGAGAACTGGGAGGGTGGCTCCGCTGGTGATTGCCCACACGATTATGAACACTGCAGTTTTCATCGGCTTCCCGCTGGTAGCTGGTGTTCTCTAGCCCTCGTAAGCTTTGAAGATGGAAAAACTAAGAGTGTGTTTTTTAGGAACAGGGTCGATGGGTTCGGCCGTCCTCACCGGCTTGATTGCCAGCGGTCACCCGCTAGAGCTAATTTCCGCAACCACTAAATCGATAATCTCCGCCGACGCTTTGCGTGCCAGGGGAATCAGCGCGATGGCCATCGAGGAGGCAGCTGACGCTAATGCTTTGCTCGCCGGCGATGCCGATTTGATCGTTTTGGGGGTAAAGCCTTATCAAATCAAAGATGTGCTGGCTGAAATAAGAGATGAAATTGCCCCAAATGCGGTGGTCATTTCTATGGCTGCAGGAATCAAGCTCGCTTCAATGGCAGAGGCCTTACCGGGAAACCCCAATCTCATTCGCACCATGCCCAACACCCCGGCTCTTGTGGGCATGGGCGTCACTGGAGTGGCAGCTGCGCTCAGCGCATCGGCCGATGCAGTGTCTGCAACCATGGAGCTATTTGACTCGGTTGGCGCGGCTCTGGAGATTAGCGAAGAGCAGATTGATGCCTTGAGTGCAATTTCCGGCTCGGGCCCAGCTTGGGTGTTTTACATCATGGAACAGTGGGAACAGATTGCCCGAAACCACGGCTTTAGCAAGGAGCAGGCTGCAGTGATGGTTCGCGGCACTTTGGCCGGATCCATCGACCTACTGGCTCAAAGCGACGAAGAGCTTGCAACACTGCGCTCAAATGTAACAAGCCCAGGTGGCACAACCGAGCGCATCATCGACACTTTGGAAAAAGCCGACTTACAGACGATATTTGAATCCAGCCTTCAAGCGGCACTTCAAAGGGCTAAAGAAATTGGCGCCAGCTAGCTCTAAGCTGTAGTTATGGCAGATATTTTT
Source organism: uncultured Aquiluna sp. (assembly GCA_905182225.1). Lineage (GTDB taxonomy): Bacteria > Actinomycetota > Actinomycetes > Actinomycetales > Microbacteriaceae > Aquiluna. The sequence goes on along the minus strand of CAJJAJ010000029.1, from coordinate 30,759 downwards.
GAAGCAGTTGCAGACCCTACCCGTCGCAAGCTACTAGAAAGCTTGCTGAATTCCAACGTTGGCGGCTCCGGCGAACTGACGGTTTCACAGCTTGTTGAAATCACTGGACTTGGACAACCTACGGTTTCTAAGCACTTGAAGACTCTTCGCGAGGTTGGCCTGGTTGCAGCGCGCGAGGAGGGACAAAAACGTTTTTACTCGGTCACCCCTGAACCACTTGAAGAAATAGAAGATTGGATGATCGACTTCCTCTCGCTTGATTTTGAAAGCGAAGAAGAGATGGTCGATGATCTAGCTCACAGTCTTGCTGGCGCCGGAGAGCAGCTAGGCCACTGGCTGACCGAGCGGTCAAGTTGGCTAACGGGTCAGCTAAAATCCAGGGCCTCTGAGGTTGACATCGACTTCAATGCAGCAGAGATGGGGCACCGACTTGGTCGCAAGCTCGCCGATGCCAGGTCGGAAGCCGAGAAGTCCGTGAAGGATTTTGAGCGCATTGCCAAGCAAAAAGTTGAAGAAGTAATCGACGATGTGAAATCAGAGACTCAGCACTTGGCCGAAGAGGTTCGCAACCGAACTTCGAAGAAGTGACCTCATGACACCGAGTGCTAGCGACGACATGAGAGATTTCGCCAGGCAACAGCTAAAGAAAAAGCAAGGGTTCAAGACTTATCTTGCCGTTTATGTGGGTGTCACCGGTCTGGTGACTGCAATTTGGTTTCTGACTTCTCCGGGTAATTATTTTTGGCCGATCTGGGTTATTTTCGGCATGGGAATCGGAGCAGTTGCTACCGGTCTAGATGCTTATGGGAAACGCTGGTCAAAGCCGATCACCGAAGCAGATGTTGATGCAGAGGTTGAGCGTCTTGGCCGTAGAGGCTAGACTACTTGGGTTGACCATTCGGGCAATCACAAGTTTTATGAGGTTTTAATGGGTTCAGTTATAAAGAAGCGCCGCAAGCGCATGTCGAAGAAGAAGCACCGTAAGCTTCTGCGCAAGACTCGACACCAGCGTCGCAATAAGAAGTAAGTATTAGTAACGAACCCGCCTTCGGGCGGGTTTTGTTTTAACTTCTTTTCAGGTCTCGTTTTTTGAATCTAAGAATGTCCCAGTTCGCTGCCTCGGCATATCTTGTTAGTGCCTTATCGGGGTTCACGGCTACCGCATTTTTCACAAGCGTCAGAAGTGGAAGATCATTTACTGAGTCCGAGTAAGCCCAAGACTTACTGAGGCTAATTCCTCGCTCAACGGCGAGTTTCTTGGCCGCCTTGCGTTTTGCTTGCCCATGAAGTGCTTCACCGACAAGTTCACCAGTTAGAACTCCATTGTGTCTTCCAACCACGGTTCCAAGCGCTCCGGTGGCACCCAAATCTTTGGCTATTAGTTCTGCAAGTTCGACCGGTGCGGCCGTTACCAACCAGACTTCGTGGCCTTGAGCAAGATGGTGTTTGACTGCGGCGACCGTTTTTGGCCACAGCCTCGGCTTTATTTCAGATTCATACACGGTCTGCATAAGCGGTTCAAGCGAGCTGACGGAGTAACCTTTGGTGACTGAGAGTGCGCGTTCCTTAAACCCAGCCAAGGTGTTATTTTTCTCTCCTCGACGAATAAACATCATCTGCTCAAAGGCGAATCTCCAGATGTCTCGACGCTTTATGGTGCCATCGCGAAAGGCAATTTTGCCAAATAATATGGTGGCTGCGCCTCGGACCAAGGTGTTATCGACGTCAAAGAATGCCGCAACCTTTTTCTCGTTATTCGTCTTGTTTAGAGCCACCGCCACAGTCTATTGGTCTACGCATTTCTAGTAGTGTTTGCGCGTGAACCCAAAAATCAGGCTTGAGCTAATTACAAGGCAGGGTTGCCATCTATGTGATGAGGCCCAGGATGCACTGGCCGGGGTAATAGCAAGGTTTAGTAATGAGCACCCGAGTGCCGCATACACGGTTGAAACCATTGACATCGATGGGAGCCCAAAGCTTTTAGCTAAGTACTCCGATGAGGTTCCCGTGTTGCTACTAAACGAAGAGCAAATTTCATTTTTCCGAATCGATGCTGACCGAGTCCTTATGAAACTCAAGGCACTGGTTTGATCAATAGAGACAGGTTTCCCGATGCGCTGAGGGGCTTTGCTTTGATTGGCATCGTGATTGTCAATGCGCCTTTCTTGTCCGTGAATACAGTGCTGGGACTCGGCGGGGCCGATGTCTCCAACAGTTGGGACTTGGTCCCAGTTTTTTTGATTACAACGCTGGCTCTAGGCAAGTTCTACTTGCTGTTCTCTTTCCTGTTTGGCTATAGCGCGGCGTACATTCTCAGGAGCGATAAGGCGAACGTGGCGCGCTTTATAGCAAGGGCAGTGGTTTTGATTTTCTTTGGCGCACTGCACGCCATCTTTTTTTGGCACGGAGACATATTGTTTATGTATGGAGTTCTTGCCATTTTGCTTCTCGCCCTTTATTTCCGCAGAGAAAAGGCTGTCCGTCGCACGGTGAAGGTTATCTATATTGCTAACGCGGTGACACTTTCGCTGCTGGCCTTGCTGCTTTTTGTAGGAGAAATGCTGGGTGAGGGTCTTGGCGAAACAGTAACCTCGAGCTCGCTTGATTTCTCGTTGGCATCCGGCTCATTTCTGGATAACGCGGGAGCCCGCTTCGATCTGTGGTTCAACGGTTTACCGGCTAGTTTCGCACTGCAGGCACCCTTCGCTTTTGCAGCTTTCTTGGTCGGGGTACTGGCTGCCAGAAAACAATTTTTGGCGGATGGAGGTGAGGCCATAACGATGAAGAAGCTCGCCGTGTGGGGTTTTGCTATTGGCCTACCACTGCAATTGATTGCCGCTTGGTTTTCACTTGTAAATCAACAGTCGAGCAATTACTCCGTTGGAGCAGAGCTTGGTTGGTTCACGGTCACCTTCGTATCCGCTCCTGTCTTGAGCGCCGCGTATATCGGGGTGCTTTGGCTTCTAATGCAGCGCTATAAGCGCGGCTTTGGTTTGCTGTCCGCAGCCGGGCGACATTCGCTTAGTGTTTATATCGGTCAGTCGGTTATTCTCGCCTTTATTTTTTCAGCCTGGGGCCTAGGCCTGTTCGGGACACTCAACCTAACTTTGGTCACATTGATTGCTCTTGGCACATGGCTGGTGCTTGCTGGCCTTGCGCTTTTGAACTCGAGGTATTTCTCATCGGGCCCGCTTGAGTGGGTTTTGAAAAAGACCACAGAACCATTTAGGAAAAAAGCATGAACTTAGAACAGCTCGGGTTATTCGGGGTATTTCTTGCTGGGGCCATTCCCTGGCTAGAAGCAATCGGTGTTGTTCCGGCCGGAATACTAATTGGACTGGATCCTGCTCTCACAGTCTTGTTCGCGGTTACTGGAAATGCGATAACAATCTTCTTGTTTGCCTTTGGGGCCGGCAAGCTGCGCAGCTGGATGCGGCGAAGGCGCTCGGCCAAGGGCAAGAGCGAAGAGTCACCAAGAATCATTAAGGCCCAACGTTCCTTTGACCGCTGGGGTATTTATGGGCTGGCAATCCTTGGGCCCTTGTTCATTGGTACTCAGTTCGGCGCTCTGGTTGCAGTGGCTGGAGGCGTCAAGCCGCTAAAGGCATCGATTGCAATAACTGCTGCGACGATTTTGTGGGCAGCACTAATCGCCCTTGCTTTTGTAGCGGCAGGCGTGGATGAAATTTCCGGTTTTTATAGATCCGAATAGCGGGCTTTTGGCGAATGGCCTATGGCTCTAGTCGGTTTGGGCCTCGGAACAAGAAGCTTGCTTCGCGAATGTTCGACAGGTTTAACAGCAACATGACCACTCTTGTTAGGCCCATGCCGAAGCCACCGTGCGGCGGGACGCCGAAGCGGAAGAAGTCAAGGTAAGACTGCAGGCCCTCTGGCTCCAGACCCTTTTCCTTGATTTGTTCTGTCAGAACGTCAACGCGGTGCTCACGCTGCGCCCCGGTGGTGATTTCGGTTCCCTTCCAAATCAAGTCATAGCTCTTGGTCAGATCAGGGTTGTCAGCATGCCTCATGTGATAAAACGGGCGAATGTTCTTTGGGTAGTCAGTTAGGAACACAAACTCGTGATCGTGAGCTTCTTCCACGTGAGCAGAAATTTGACGTTCGCCCTCTGGGTCTAGATCTCCATCTTGACGAGGAACCTTGTAGCCGCGTCCCTCAAGAATTGAGTGAGCCTCCGCCAATGGAATTCTAGGGAACGGGATGCTTGGCACCTTTACCTCAAAGCCGTATAGGGCTTCGATTTGGGCTCCGTGCTCGTCTTTGACGGCTTGGATTGCCTTGACCATTAGCTGCTCTTGGAAGTTCATTACGTCTTCGTGAGAGTCAACCCAGCTCATTTCCATGTCTATCGAAACAAACTCGGTTGCGTGGCGTGAGGTGAAAGATGGGTCGGCACGGAACACCGGTCCAATTTCAAATACTTTGCCAAGGCCTGCGGCCATGGACATCTGCTTATAGAACTGGGGGCTCTGAGCTAGGTAGGCGTGAGTTTCGAAGTACTCAAGCTTGAATAGCTCGGCATGAGACTCAGATGGTTGCCCCATTAGCTTTGGCGAGTGAATCTCAACAAATCCATTTTCAAGCCAGTGCTCTCGCCAGTTTTTCTCGATGGTGGTTTGAATCTTTAGCATCAATGCCACTTCTGGCCTGCGGTAGTCCAGGAATCGCCAGTCCAGTCGCTTGTCGATTGAGGTGTCATCCGCGATTGGGCTGTCGGCCGATGCTGCCCCTACAACCTCTAGCTCTTCTAGCAAAATCTCTACACCGCCAAGCTTCACGCGCTCATCGTGCTTTAGCTGGCCCTTCATGATTACAAAGCTGCCGTGGCTTAGCGCACTGACTTGATCCGCCAGCGCATCTTCGTCGGCCGGTCGCGGGTAGGTCACCTGGACGCTACCGGACTCATCGCGAATGATGATGAACTGAATTCGCTTTTGGTCCCTGAGGGTTTCGACCCATCCGCCGATTGTGACTGGGCCGTCTTGGCCTTGGCTGAGTGCGCTTGCGAGTGTGCGGTCTAGCATTATTTAGAATCCTCTGGGTATCTGCAGTCTGGACTAACTAACCCCAGTTTAGCGAGGGTAAACTTGTTGCTATGCCCGCCTCGCGCCTTCATCTAGTTCGCCACGGAGAGGTATTCAATCCCTCCGGTGTTTTGTATGAGCGGATTGAGGGTTTTGAGCTTTCAGATTTAGGCCATGAAATGGCCGGAGCAGCAGCAAAAGCGCTTTTGGCCGAGGACCGAAAGATCGAGCGCCTTATCTCTTCACCTCTAGTCAGAACCCAACAGTCAGCCGTTCCAATTGCCAGGCAATTTGGTGTCGCTGTTGATTTGGACGAGCGGGTTATCGAACCGTGGAACAAGTTCAAGGGGATAAAGCTTGCACCGGCTGCTTTCCTGAAGCAACCAAGTTTGATTCTAAATCTTGCAAACCCAAAGCTTCCAAGTTGGGGTGAGCCTTACGACCAGGTCGCTGACCGAATGCAGGCCGCGGCCCTAGATGCGTGGGATTCAGTCGATGGCGGAGACGTAGTTATCGTTTCTCATCAACTACCGATTTGGATGCTTCACCGTTCAAGCGCCGGGTTAGCTCTTCCTCACAGCCCAAAATCCCGCAGGTGTTCGCTGTCCTCCATCACAAGCTTCGAAGTCATTGACGGGAAGCTAACCGAAGTTGTGTACTCCGAGCCGGGCCTAGCTCATGCCGCCAACGCAATTGACGGCGGTGCAGTTTGAAGCTAAGAACAATTCTTAGAACAACAATTGGGCTTGGCCTAGTGGCAACGCTGCTGGCGGGCTGTGCCAGCGATCCGCTGGCCGAGCAGTTTCGAGCCGGAGACAATAAAAATTACATTGCGGGCGATGGAACAGTAACGGAGTTCGCGCTAGGTTCCCGGCCTGGTTTTGAAGCTTTTGTCGGCACCACCGAGAGTGGTCAAGTTTTAGACAGCTCAGCTTTCGAGAGCAATGTCATTGTTATGAACTGGTGGTACGCAGCCTGTGCTCCATGCCGGGCGGAGGCCAGCGACCTAGCAATGTTGAGTGTTGAATTTGAAGACAGTGTTCAGTTTGTCGGCGTGAATGTTCGCGATACCACGGAAACAGCGTTGGCTTTCGATAGAAACTTCGGGATTGAATACCCGTCATTGATTGATGCTCAATCCGGACAGGTGTCTCTTGCTTTCACAGGAGTAGTGTCGCCGCAGGCTGTTCCGACGACAATTGTGATTGATCGTGATGGCAAAGTCGCCTCTCGCATCTTGGGCCGAATCGAAGCCTCGATCTTAAGAACTCTTATTCAAACGGTGGTTGACCAGTGAACCCAGGTGAAATTGCGCTAAATGGTTCGATGCTGATTGCCGTTCCAGTTGCGCTGTTAGCTGGGATAGTCACTTTTATTTCGCCCTGCGTTTTGCCCCTTGTTCCCGGATACCTTGGCTACGTCTCGGGTTCCGCGAACACCAAGACCCGGGTTATGACTGGGGCGATCCTCTTTGTTTTGGGCTTCAGTGCGGTTTTTGTTTCGCTCGGTGTGCTGGCGGGAACGGCGGGCCTGTTGGTTCTGGTCAGAAACCCCTGGATACAGGTGGTTTTGGGTCTGATGGTCGTTGTTTTTGGCTTTGCCATGATCGGTCAGCTTGGGTTCTTGCAGCGAAACTTTAAGCTCAAACTAAGCCCCAAAATGGGTTTGGCTGGAGCTCCGTTTCTTGGGGTCGTGTTCGCTCTTGGTTGGACCCCTTGTATTGGCCCGACCTTGTCGGCGGTGCTGGTTCTAGCCTCTGACACGGCAGACCCGTTGCGCGGGGGAATCCTAGCCACCGTTTATTCGTTGGGTATTGGTATTCCGTTTATTTTGATCGCAGCTGGGTTTGATTGGGCTAAAACTTCGGTTGGATTCGTAAAGCGTCACATCAGGACTTTCAATCTTGTTGGTGGAGCGATGCTAATTGTGGTTGGAATTCTGCTAATGACAGGTCTTTGGTTGCGTTTCAATAACTGGCTTCAGGTGGTGACAAGTGGCTTCCAGCTTCCTCTCTAAGCTCTGGTTCTGGCCACGATTCTTCTGGCGCCAGCTGACATCGATGCGGAACGCGCTAATACTGCTGCTTTTGCTCGCGGTCGCGGCAGTGCCAGGAAGTGTGTACCCGCAGCGAAGTGCAGATCCAAACGGCGTGAAATTCTTTTACGATAACGAGCCGGAGCTTGCAGCCGTACTTGATCAGCTGCAGTTGTTTGATGTTTACACATCTGTCTGGTTCTCAGCTATTTATATTTTGCTGTTTGTCTCGCTCGCTGGCTGTGTGCTGCCAAGAACCAAGATCCACTTCGAGGCCCTCAGGGCTCGTCCGGTGCAGACGCCTAAAAACCTAGAGCGAATGCCGGAGTATTTGAGTGAGGCGGGGGATTCATCGGTTCTTGAGAGTGCCATGGTGGTTCTGAAAAAGCGCGGATTTCGAATCGACCGCCAGCAAGAATCGATCAGTTCCGAAAAGGGCTACGCAAAAGAGACCGGCAACCTGGTGTTTCACTACTCGCTGGTAGGGGTGCTTTTGGCAGTTGGTTTTGGCGGCGGATTTAGCTTCTCTGGCCAGCGAGTGCTTGTTGAGGGCGACACCTTCGTGAATAACCTCGCGAGCTATGATTCATTTTCACCGGGTGCGTTATTCAATGAGGGACAGTTGGAACCTTTTAGCCTCACTCTCGACGAGTTTGATGTGGTTTATGACCTTGCTAATCGGGCGAACATCGGTCAACCCATTGATTTCGTTGCTTCGGTGTCAGCTGATTTTGGCCAGACGCAAACAACGAGCGACATTCGAGTGAATTACCCGCTAGCGGCTCCAGGAGCAAACGTGTACTTGACCGGCAATGGGTTTGCACCGGTTGTGACGGTGTTTGACGGTGATGGCAATATTTCTTACCAGGGGCCAATTGTGTTTTTGCCACAGGATTCAAACATGACCTCACTGGGTGTTATCAAGGCGCCGGACGCGCTTCCCGAGCAACTCGGAATCATTGCGTTTTTCTACCCGACCGCAGAGAAGCTAACAACCGGTGCCTATACCTCGATCTACCCGGACCCAATCTCGCCTTTGATGACCATGAATGTTTACACCGGAAACTTGGGGCTGGATTCGGGAATCCCGAGAAACGCATATGCGTTGGATACTACAAACATGGAAATGATTGCTGGTCGTGACGGACCAGTGGCGGCTATCGAACTTGAGGTCGGACAGTCCGCAGACCTACCAGACGGGCTGGGTTCAGTTAGATTCGATGGCCTCTTGCGATTTGCATCACTGGATGTTGCCCACAACCCGGGCGGAATCTGGGTGCTCTTGTTTGCAGCATTGAGCTTGGTGTCGCTAACGATGTCACTGATGGTGCCAAGAAGAAGAGTGTGGGTGAGGCTAGTACCCGGTGGCAAAATTGAGTTTGCAGCGTTATCAAGGCGGGATGATCCAAATTTGCCTCAAGTGCTAGAAGAAATAGTTCAAGAAATTAGATCAGGGAGCAAGAAATGACCGAAGTAGTCCTAAACGAGCCGTTATCGCAAGTTTCACTGCTGTTTGTCTCATCGGCGCTCGCTTTCTTGGCGCTCGCACTCGTGCTTTTTTCCTTTCAGCTAGTAAAACTTTCAACTGTGGAGGCAGTCAGTTCGGAAGCTAAGGCCGCCAGTAGCGGGTCAATCATGGTCGATGAGAAAATCGCCACTGACAAAATGACCGCCACGGAGCGTGCGGGCTTTATTCTGCTTTGGGTTTCAACCGCCATCTTGGGCGTTGGGGTTGTGCTTCGAGGAGTTGCCGCTGGCCGAGTGCCATGGGCAAACATGTATGAGTTTTCCATCAGCGGTGCTTTTTTGATTTTGTTGGTTTATCTAACCGCTCTAAAAATCAAGGATCTGCGCTTCATCGCAACCTTCATTACGGGCTTTGCCCTCATCACTGTTTTTGCTGCCGTTTCACTCTTTTACGTTGAAGTACAAACCATCATGCCTGCGCTTCAGAGTTACTGGCTGGTAATCCACGTTGTGGTGGCGATTATGGCAACCGGCTTCTTAGCGGTTGCAGCTGGAATGCATATTGCTTATCTATTGAAGGCATCCGATCGGGCCAGGAAACTATTTAGCCACTTTCCAGAATTACTTCAGCTCGAGCGCATCGCTTATCGGTTTAATGTTGTTGGGTTCGTGCTCTGGAGCTTTACTCTGATTGCCGGTGCGGTCTGGGCCGAGCGCGCTTGGCATCGCTACTGGGGCTGGGACACCAAAGAGGTTTGGACCTTCATTATCTGGGTGCTTTATGCCGGCTACCTCCACGCAATGGCAACCAGGGGCTGGAACGGCAAGCGAGCCGCATGGCTTGGATTAGTGGCGTTCTTGTCTGTGATTTTCAACTTCACGATTGTGAATCTATTCTTCAAGGGACTGCACGTCTACTCGGGTCTATAAAAGCTTCAAGCAGCGATCTAGTCGTTGTTGCCACCAGATCTTGCGCTCACTATCAACCGCTAGCTCTCTAACCAGAGCGGCATCGACCTCTGGCTCGTCAAGTCCTAAGTAGCCGTTCACTGCAACCAGGGGATTGCGTGTTATGTCTTTGGCAATCAGTGACGCGGTTCCAAGCCCGCAGTCGTAGTCAAGGCTTGGCAAACTGGCCGCCAGGTGTAACCCATGCGAGATACCGATGCTGCTTTCTAGAGCCGAGCTAACGACACTAGCCAGGCCAGATTCCGATGCGATTGCCAGCGATCTAGTGATTCCCCCAAGCGGTTGGACCTTCAAGACCGCTATGTCGGCAGCGCCGGCTGCTGCCACCTCTAAAGGGTCACTTTGTTTGCGAATTGACTCATCGGCGGCAATCTTCATTTGGATTTCGGCTGCAGCTAATTGCGTGCGAAGTTCAACTAGCTCACTGATGCTAGCCACCGGTTGCTCAAAGTATTCGATCGGGTAATCGGCGATTGCCCTAATAATTTTCATTGCCTGAGCAACAGAGTAATTTCCGTTGGCATCAAGCCTGAGGTTGGCATCCGGGAAGCTTTTGTGGGCTTGGGCTATTCGGGCTAAATCCTGATCGAGGTCTTGGCCGACCTCGGCAACTTTTATTTTTATGGTTTGAAACTGGCCGAATGCTTCCAAAGTTTCGATAACCTGATCGGGTCTGACTGCTGGAAGCGTTGCGTTTATTGGTATCAGCTGTCTTTTGGGCTTTGGAAGAGGACTGTTTGCAAACTCCAGAGCCGCTCTCAACCAGGTCGCAGCCTCATAATCTTCGTATTCTAAAAATGGCGAGAATTCGCTGTAGCGCTGGGAGCCTTTAAAAATAAGCGCCTCTCGGTAATCGATTCCTCGAAACCTAGAGCGCAGCGGCAGTCTGACTACTGACACTTGAGTTATTTGAATGCTATCCACGAGGATTAGTCTAGGTCTATGACTAAACCAGTTTCAGAGCTGTTTGATCCAGAAATCTGGATGACGGTGCCGGGGTTTGAGGACCTGACCGACATCAGTTACCACGCGCACAAGCAACTTGGCGTTGTCCGGGTTGGCTTTTCTAGGCCCGAGGTCAGAAACGCTTTTAGACCCCAAACCGTCGATGAGCTTTATCGAGCACTGGATCACGCGCGCTGCCAGTCAAATGTTGGGGTGGTGCTACTAACCGGTAATGGCCCGAGTGAAAAAGACGGTGGCTGGGCTTTCTGCTCCGGTGGCGACCAGACAGTTCGAGGCAAAGCCGGCTATGAGCATGCCGAAGGTTCTGCCGGCAGATTGCACATTCTAGAAGTGCAGCGGTTGATTAGATTCATGCCCAAGGTTGTAATCGCGCTGGTGAGCGGCTGGGCCGCCGGTGGAGGGCACTCTTTGAACGTGGTTGCAGATCTTTCAATCGCATCTAAGGAGCATGCAAAGTTCAAACAGACTGACGCAGATGTTGGCAGCTTTGATGCCGGCTACGGATCGGCCTACCTAGCAAAACAAACCGGCCAGAAATTTGCCCGGGAAATCTTCTTCCTTGGAGCCACCTACGATGCCGACCGCGCCTATGAAATGGGCGTTGTCAACAAGGTGGTTCCCCATGCTGATCTGGAGACTGCAGGCTTGGAATGGGCCAAGGAAATCCTTGGTAAGTCGCCGACGGCAATTCGAATGCTCAAGTATGCAATGAACGCCGTCGATGACGGCTTAGTTGGTCAGCAATTATTTGCCGGCGAAGCCACCAGGCTTGCCTATGGAACCGACGAAGCAAATGAGGGCAAGAATGCCTTCTTGGAAAAGCGCAAACCTGATTGGTCCTCGTTCCCCTGGCACTACTGATGAAGCCCACCCTTACTGTTAGCGCGAGTGATCCATTCGTGGTCCTGAAGATGATGACCAATGTATTTGACGGTCAAGTCGCAGGTTTTGTTTCACCTCCGGAGATAACGGGAATTGGTGTTGACTTTGATCCGGTCCCATCAGAGGTTTCTGATGATGTCGGCCTGATTGTCGAATCGTCTGGTTCGACGGGAAGACCAAAGCGACTTGAAATCTCGTTGGCTGCGCTTCTTGCAAGTGCTGATGCGTCAGCAAAGTTTCTAGGTGGCCACGGTCAGTGGCTCCTTGCGCTTCCCGCCAATTACATTGCGGGAGCAAACGTGCTTTTTAGGTCCGTTGTCGCAGACACTCAGCCGGTGATCCAAAACACAAGGGTGCCTTTCTCCGCGGAGGGTTTTCTAAACTCGGTTTCTTTGATGCGAGGAAGCAAGCGCTACACATCATTGGTTCCAGCGCAGCTTGATCGCTTGGCAGCCCATGCCGATATCGAATCCAAAGACAATGCCGTTATCTTGGCGCTTCAAAGCTTTGATGCAATTTTGATTGGTGGACAGCTGCCAAACCTTGCAACCGTTGAATCACTTAAGAGTCGCGGTGTGAAGCTGGTTGAAAGCTACGGGATGGCTGAGACAAGTGGTGGTTGCGTTTATGACGGGAAGGCGCTTGAGGGCGTGAACCTTGAAATCATTGACGGTAAGGTCGCAGTTTCCGGCCCAATGCTTGCAAACGGGATTGGCGAAAAGTTTCTAAGTTCTGATCTGGGCGAAATAGTAAATGGGCGTCTAAGAATTATTGGTAGGGCAGATCGAGTAATAGTTTCCGGCGGCAAGAAAGTTTCACTCGATGATGTTGAGGCCAAAGTTTTAGCCCACGAGGGCGTCACGGAGGTTATTGCCGTTGCACTTGACTCCAAGTGGGGTCAATCGGTGGGTCTAGTTTTGGCCGCGAGCGAGGGCTTTGACGAGGCGAACCTTCAGAGAATTCTTTTGGGCGCCGCAAAACCGATTGCGGTTCAAAAGGTCGATCAAGTGCCGAGGCTGATGAGCGGCAAACCTGACTATCAGGCCGCCAGTGCCATGTTGGCAGATTAGTCTTTATCGAATGTCAACTGTAAAACTTTGGATTGAGGGCGCCCGGCTCAGGACTCTCCCGCTGGCCATCGCACCAATCATTCTTGGAAGCGCAACTGCGGCATCGCTTGATTCTTTTGATCTGCTTCTTTCGATTCTGGCTCTACTTGTTGCCTTGTCTTTGCAGGTAGGCGTGAACTACGCGAACGATTACTCCGATGGCATCCGCGGTACCGATGAAAACAGAGTTGGCCCACTAAGGCTCACTGGGTCGGGTTCGGCAAAGCCGAGATCAGTAAAAATAGCGGCATTTGCAAGCTTTGGTTTTGCAGGTCTCGTTGGTCTGACCGTTGTTTTATTGACCGGTCAGTGGTTTTTGGTTTTGATTGGCATTGCTGCCATCGTGGCTGCCTGGTTCTATACCGGGGGTAAAAACCCTTACGGCTATGCCGGTCTCGGTGAGATTGCCGTTTTTATTTTCTTTGGACTTGTTGCAACGGTTGGAACCAACTTTATTCAGACCGGCTTCGTAGACCCGCTTGCGGTTCTGGTTGGTGGCGCATACGGCCTCTATGCAGCGGCTGTTTTGATGGTCAACAACATTCGAGACATAAAAACTGACAAAGAATCTGGAAAAATCACAGTCGCCGTGAGGTTGGGGGAAAAGAACTCTCGCAGGCTGTTTATCTGGATGCTTTGGTTGCCAGTGCTGATAAACCTAATGCTGGTGTTGGTTTACCCGGCGACACTTCTGGGGCTGCTTAATCTGCTACTCGTCATTCCAGCAACACTGATTGCCCTTGATGGCAGAGGGGCAAAGGAGCTTATTACTGCTCTGAAACTTGCAAGCTTTGCGGGTCTAGGCTTTGGGGTCTTGGTCGGCGCCGGGATCTTTTTTGTCAGCTTCGGCTTCTGAATCCATTAGATCGTTCTCGAGATCGTTCTCTTTATCCTCGTAGGTTCCGGAGGCATTTCGGGCCAACTTTTCAGCCACAGATTCACTCATAGCTTTTCGTTGCCTGTCTAAAAACACCAGAGAAATTGCAAAAGAGACCGCCGCTGCAATAATTGCGGCAAAAAATGTGTTGAACTGCAATGCAATCAGGGCGAGAAAGACGCCGAAAAATAAGCTGAGACGAATGAGTGCGTAACTGAGCCATGGGTTTTTCACCTCTTCAGTTTAGGCTCAGCTTGGTGAACTAGGGTGGAGTTATGACGAGAGTGGCTATAGGAACCTTAGGGTTCTTACTAATCTGGACGATTTTCACGACGGTTTTTGCAGCAAGCGCAGACAAGTCTGAAGTCAGGTTGCTGCCCAAGTGGGCTTGGGTGGTGCTTTGCGCGCTACTGCCATTTTTCGGCGGACTTCTCTACCTGATGGTTGGAAGGCCACTTCGAGATAACCAGGGCCCATCTTCAGGCGGCAAAGGACGAGTAATTGCTCCGGATGACGACCCGAATTTCTTGAGGGACATTTCAAAATTCTTGCGCAATAAAGATCAAGACGACAAAGACAAGAAGTGACCAACCCGTCCCAAGAGTTCGCTGCCTCGCTAATTGCTGAATTTGTGGCAAGCGGCGTCAAAAACTTTTACCTTGCCCCAGGCGCAAGATCTCAGGCGCTGGCAATTGCCGCTGGTCAACTTTCTCAGGCCGGCAAGCTTTCTCTAACTATTCGTCTCGATGAGCGGACATTAGCTTTCACGGCTCTCGGAAGAGCCATGGCGACCGGAGAGCCAAGCGTAATAATTACTACCTCCGGAACTGCCGTTGCGAATCTGCACCCTGCAGTCCTAGAGGCCCACCACAGTGGAGTTCCACTTATCTTGCTTACCGCTGACCGGCCCGCTGAACTTAGGGGCGTCGGTGCGAATCAAACCACCGATCAAGTCGGCATCTTCTCCGGTGTCCTTCGAGGCTTCCACGACGTTCCAGCGCCAAGGCCAGGTAGCAATCCTTCTGCGGGCGAATTAGTCGATGCCGCAATTGCTCAAAGCCTGGGAGTATCCAAGCAGCCAGGACCAGTCCAGCTAAATCTTCAGTTTGTTGAGCCGTTGAGTGCTAGCGAGCCCAGCGCTCTGAATGTTCTTTCCAAACTGACTACGAGAGCTCTGCCAGTGGCGCCAGTCGTGCAAGAAGAACTAGAAATTGAAGTGGATAACCACACGGTTGTTATCGCGGGTGCAGGCGCGGGGTCGGATGCGGTTCGCTTTGCTGAAAGGGCGAATCTTCCACTTTTCGCTGAGCCATCCTCGGGTGCCAGGTATGGATCCAGCGCAATCACTGATTATGTGCAGGCTCTCGGTTCTGATTTGGCGGATCAGGTTCGCAGGGTAGTTATTTTTGGAAAGCCAACTCTTTCGAGGCCAATCATTGCCCTAATCAAGCGCTGCAATGTCTATGTCGCCAATTCGAAACAGTTTGGCAAGTTCGACGTTGGTAACAACGCCATTGCGACTTCTTGGCAGCTGATGCCGGGCGGACGAGCCGATAGTGCCTGGATTGCCAGCTGGAAGAACTTCGAGCCACCAACCGACGAGCGAGCACTGTTGGCACGAGCAGTTTGGAACGCCACCGGCTCAATACCTTTGCTGTTTGGTGCTTCAAACCTGATTCGGGTCGCTGACAGGGTTGTCAGACCCGCCGCCGTGACAACCTTTGCTAACCGAGGCCTATCTGGGATTGACGGTACGGTTGCAACCGCAATTGGAATTGCTCAGGCTGGAAACGGCGTTCGCGCACTGATAGGTGATCTGACTCTCATTCACGATGTTGGGTCGCTAAATAAATCTGGACTTAGAAATCTGAATGTTCAACTAATTGTTGGAAATGATTCGGGCGGCCAGATTTTTAGAAATCTTGAGGTGTCAAAGAACATCCCAAATGAGCTATTTGAGCAGCTATTCATCACCCCGCAACACTTATCAATAGAGGCCGTAGTAAGAGCTTTCGATTGGCAGTATTTCGAAGTTCAATCAATAGCGGAACTTGAAAAGGCTATGAAAGCAGAGGGTTTCGTGATTATTGACTACAAGCTCTCAGCCGCAAAGGCGTAGCGAACGGCTTTGAACTTCAGCTCCGTCTCGGCAAGCTCTGCTTCAGGGTCTGACTCAGAAACTATTCCGCAACCCGCGATAGCTCTAATTTGATTTGGCTCGATGATTCCGCCACGAAGCGCAATTGCCAACTCCCCGTCGCCGTTTGAACTTAGCCAACCAACCGGTCCCGCATAACCCGCTCTGTCAAAAGGCTCCAGCTCATCTATTAGCTTCTCGGCTAACTGAGTCGGCGTTCCGGCAACCGCTGCGGTTGGGTGCAACTTGGCTATGGCGTCCAGGAGCGTTACCCCGTCTCGGAGCTCACCCTTGACATCGGTGGCAAGGTGCCAAAGGTCGGGTAGGGCAAGTGAGAACGGCTTTGAATGTGCGTGAACAAAATCGCAAAAAGGCTGCAGCGCTTGGACCATTGAGTTCACCGCAAATTCGTGCTCGTGCCTGTTTTTCTGAGAGTGGGCAAGGCCCTCGGCGATGGCGCGATCGACATCCGGGTCGGTGCCTCGGCCGGCCGTTCCGGCAAGCACTCTGGCTGAGACCTCGCCGCTTTGTGCTCTCAGCAGTAGCTCTGGAGAGGCCCCGAAGACATCTCCAATCGCATAGGTCCAGCAATCCGGGTATCGTTCGTGCAGTCTTTTTAGAGGCGTCGCTAGGTTGGGCCGGGATTCAATTGGCATTAGTAGGTCTCTGCCGATCACTACTTTTTCTAGGTCCGTTGTACTGAATGCCTCAAGAGATTTAGCCACCGCTCCCTTGAAAGCATCCGAACTGAAACTGCCGTCTTGAAACGACCCAAGCGCCGGCTGCAGGTCATTCTCCAAGGTCTTAGGACCTTCGATGATTACCTCAAAGCCAACTTCGCCCCGGTAAACCTTTGTAACCATTGGGACGTAGAGCACGCTTTCCTGGGAGCTGTTTTCGGAAAAAGTGATTGAGGTCAGCGCAATCAGGCCAGCGCTGCTGATTCCTGATTGGTTGTCTATTTCAGCGGTGGCAAGGATCTCTTTCCAGCCAGCTGCTAGCTCAGCAACTCGGTTTTTACCCCTTGCGGCTATTTGGATGGCACGGCCCGTGCCAATAATTTGCTGATCATTTCGCAAAAACACCGATGAACCGTCTAGCTCTAACTGATCCGACACAGTTATCTTTCGGATTAATACCTTCAAAGCCATGGTTCCCTTTGCTCACAGTTCACTGAGATTATTCAAACCAGTAATGCGAGAAATAGATTTCCTCTTTAGTCTTATTAGTCAGTTTAGGTCAGGTGATGAAGTGTTAATAAAGGTGGTCGCGGTTTCGCTGCTGGCGATGCCTTTTGCTGCGGTCGGCTTTTCAGCTGAGGGCGACGACTTGGAGCTGGAAACCGATTCCCATGTTCAACAGGTAATACCGCCGGCAATGGTCGACAATCAGGTCGGGACCTTTGATAGTCAACCGGTGGATTTCAGCGATGTTGAAATCACAACCTTGACTCCGGCAGACAAGTATGTTTCTGCAACAACGCCGCTGATGGTTGGGCTGGTGCTTGGGACCGTTTCGCTGGTGGTCTATACCCTCGTGAGTCAAAGCAACCCCAAGACTCGCGATTAGACTAGGGACGTGTCTAAAGCCGACCTTTCTAAATCACCCGAGCAAGTTTCAAAGATGTTCGACGACGTCGCCCACGCCTACGACAAAACCAATGATCTGTTGTCCTTCGGTCAGGCCAAGCTTTGGCGCAAAAAAGTACTTGAAAAAGTTGATCCGCAATCGGGCGAAAAGGTTCTTGATATCGCAGCCGGCACCGGCACCAGCTCCATGGCACTAAAGCTTCCGGGGGTAGAAGTTGTAGCAGCTGATTTTTCTAAAGGCATGCTTGCCGAGGGCAAGAAACGCTATCCGGAGCTTGAGTTCGTCTTCGCAGACGCAATGAAGTTGCCCTTTAAAAACAATGAATTTGACGTTGTCACAATGTCCTTCGGCTTGCGAAACGTGCAAGACCGAGACAAAGCTCTCCACGAGTTTTTGAGGGTTTTGAAGCCGGGCGGACGATTGGTGATTTGCGAGTTCTCGCACGTGCCGGGATTGTTGGGCGTCTTCTACCGCGCTTACCTAACCCTTATTTTGCCGCTTGTGAGCCGATTGGCTAGCAAAACTCCAGCCGCCTACAGCTATCTCTCCGAGTCAATTGTTGCGTGGCCAAGGCAGGCTGAACTAGCCAAGGACATCGCTAAAGCTGGCTTTTCTAAAACTCAATGGAAGAACTTGAGTTTCGGTGTGGTTGCTATTCATTCGGCCATAAGGGAGAAATGAAAATCGCACTGCCTAGCCAACTTCGGTTGGTAACTGACAAAGCGCTGCTTTCTAGTCTCGAATCTGACCTAGCAAAGGTGGAGGCAAGACTCATCGAAGCCACCGCTCACGCAGAAGTAATCGTCGATTCGATGACGAGTCACTTGGCAAGAGCGGGTGGCAAAAGGATGCGTCCAGTATTGACGCTTCTAACCTCGCACCTGGGAACCCCTGGCGGCGAAGATGTCCTAGATGCCGCAGTCGTCATGGAGATTACTCATTTAGCGACCCTATATCACGACGATGTTATGGATCAGGCCTCCACCAGACGAGGCATCGACACTGCCCACATCGTATGGGGCAATAACATTGCAATCTTGACCGGCGATTTGTTGTTTGCCCGGGCTTCGAACCTGGTTTCCGGCTTGGGCCGAGAGGCGCTGCAGCTGCAGGCAAAGATCTTTGAGCAACTGGTTCTTGGGCAACTGCACGAAACAATCGGGCCAGTTGATCAAGAAGACCCTGTGGATCACTACATTCAGGTGTTGAGAGACAAGACTGGATCGCTGATCGCGCTTGCAGCTCAGCTTGGCGCAATGCTGTCTGGAGCTGACTCCTCTTTTCAAAAGCCACTTGAGGAATTTGGGCAAAGCATTGGCGTTGCCTTCCAGCTAATAGATGACATCATCGACATTGAATCCACCAAGTCGCAAAGCGGCAAAGTTTCTGGGACTGACCTGCTCGCGGGAGTTCCTACTCTTCCAGTGCTGCTACTTGCCAAGCACGATGACACCGAGTCAGTCAAGTTGCTTGCTGACATTACATCGGGACTAGATGCCGCTTCGCTCCCTGAGGTTCTTGAGAGGTTACGAGCGCACCCAGTCATGGAAGAATCCAAACTAGAAACTAGGCGATGGGCGGAAGCGGCGATAGCCGCTATCGCGCCACTTCCGAAGGGCAAAGTTCGAACAGCACTAGAGGCATTTGCATTGGCAGTTGTCGAGCGCAAGGGCTAAGTTACAGAAAACACGGCTTAGAAAAACAGTTTAGAAAAGGAACAGTAACTAATGTCAAAGCTAAGGCTCGCAATCATTGGCGCAGGTCCCGCCGGTATCTATGCGGCGGACCTGATCTTGAAGGCCGAGCGTGACTTTGAAGTATCGATCGACTTATTTGATCACCTTCCCGCTCCCTATGGACTCGTTCGTTACGGAGTTGCTCCGGACCACCCCAGAATTAAGGGCATCATCAATGCTCTTCACGAGGTTCTTGACCGAGGAGACATTCGGTTTTTTGGTAACGTCCGTTATGGCCAAGACATAGATCTAGAAGATCTAAAAAGGCACTACAACGCGGTCATATTTGCAACCGGCGCCATCAAGGATGCGCCACTAGCGATACCCGGCATTGATCTTGACGGCTCCTACGGAGCAGCCGACTTTGTCAATTGGTACGACGCCCATCCGGATGTCGCTAGAACTTGGCCACTCAACGCCAAAGAGGTTGCAGTAATCGGTAACGGAAACGTTGCCCTTGACGTGGCTCGCATGCTCGTAAAGCGCCCAGATGACCTTCTTGCTACAGACATTCCAGATCACGTATACCAAGGCCTTAGGGACTCGCCAGTGACCGATGTGCACGTCTTTGGTCGCCGTGGTCCAGCCCAGGTTAAGTTTTCCCCTTTGGAGCTGCGCGAGGCTCTCCACATCAACGGTGTTCAAGCAATCGTGTATGACGAGGATTTTCAGTATGACCAGGGTTCTCAAGATGCCATTGATAGCAACAACCAGATTCGAGTGATGGTAAAAACCCTTGAGCAGTTGCGCGCAAACCCTCAAGAGCCTCAGGACCGCAGGCTCCACCTGCACTTTTTTGCAAGCCCCGTTGAGGTTGTCGGCCAAGACGGCAAAGTTGCTGGCCTCACCATTGAAAAAACCAAACTTGACGGCTCCGGAGGCGTGGTTAAAACCGGAGAGACAACAAACTTTCCAATCCAAGCCATTTATCGGGCGGTCGGCTACTTTGGATCGCCCGTTGACAAGATTCCATTCGATGCTAAATCCGGGGTGATTCCCAACGAGGCCGGTCGAGTAATTGGTGAGAATGGCGAGAGTCTCCAGGGTGTCTACTGCACCGGCTGGATAAAGCGTGGACCAGTAGGCCTTATTGGCCATACCAAGGCCGACGCCATAGAGACTATCGGTAACGTCCTTCAGGATCGGGATCGATGGTGGCAGCCTGAATTCTCTGGCGAGGACCAGGTTGTTAAGACACTAGAAAGTCGAAATATCGACTTTGTGGACTGGGCTAAATGGTTGAAGATTAATTCCAAGGAAAAAGCTATCGGAGAGGCCCTCGGACGCGAGAGAATGAAGCTCTTCGACCGCGAAGAGATACTCAAAATCTCCAAAGGATAGCTAAGTGATACGTCTGCCAGGTGCCAGACTACGAAAAGCGCAGATCGCCACCTTGGCAACCTTCATCGCCATGGGTCACGCAGCCCTATCCTCTGTGGCTTGGGTGCCGGAATATATTGCTCGGCTGGATGTCTCCTTCGCCACCTGGGGAACCATAATTGGCTTCGGCGTCATCGGTTCGATAACACCACTTTTGTTCGCGTCGAGATTGATCATGAGATTTGGCTCTAGGGCGATCATCAGATTTTCAAACTACGGAGCGATGGTTTTTCTAGTCACTCTTGCTTTTAGCAGCGACCCACTGGTTTGGTTCTTCCTGAACGCCAGCTTTGGCTTCTTCATTTCACTCATGGGCGTGAGCGTCAATGCTTCTGCGGTCATGCTACAAAAGCAGATAAGCATCAACGTCATGGGCAGAATGCATGCCGGCTGGAGCCTGGGCGCTGTGGCAGCGGCCATAAGCGGCGGCCTCGCAACCGTTTATCTCAGCCTCGAAATCTACTTGCTGATTGTCGGTGCGGTGACCCTCATAATCTTTGAGTTCAATCTTCGTTGGTTACTGTCCCCAACTGAGGATGGGCACCTCGAAGAAAAGACCAATACGGTCAAACGCAGGATATATCAAATGCCGGCCGAGCTTAGATTGCTTGCAGTCGGTCTATTTTTCGGCATTTATCCGGAGGTGGCGATCATCGACTGGGCGGCAGTTTTTGCCAAAGATGTCTTGAATGCAGATGTAGCGCTTCGCTCTATTCCATTTGCAGCCTTCATGACCGGCATGATAATCGGGCGCCTGTCGATGACTCGCTTGGCAAGAGTCATGCACCCTCACACCATGGCTTCGCGCGGCGCCTTCTTGGCGGCGATTACCCTTTCAATTTCAGCACTGACAGCGGGTCAGTTGGCGTCATTCGATCCCGAAATTGGTTTGATAGTGACCGGAATTTTCTGGGGATTAGCTGGCCTTGGGCTTGCTCCGGTTTCGCCTGCTTTTTATTCAGCCGCCGGCCACATCCCAGGAGTGTCAACCGCTTGGGCGGTTAGCAGCCTGAGCCTTTTCAACGCAGTGATCTCAATCGCTGCCAAAACAGTTATGGGTGCGCTGTCAGAGGGCGTCGGGTTGTCCCTGGCGTTCTTCTTCCCGATTGTTATGGCAGTCGGGTCCGGGTTTATTGCGGCGAGCGTTGTGAAGCGAGCTCGCCGGAGCGAGCTTGATGCCGCTTACCCTGCTACTGGTCCGATCTCAATTGTCGTTACCGAAGATGGTGCTAGGTAGGCTTGCGACGTGACTATCTTTCGGTTGACCAATGAACCTAAGACCTATGCCTGGGGCTCACTTGAACTGATTCCAGCCCTGAAACGAATCGATTCAAATGGTCAGCCGCAAGCCGAGATTTGGTTCGGCTCTCATCGCCTAGACCCTTCGGAAGTCGATGATCACATTGGCGGCAACCTGCTGGAGCGAATCGGAGAGCTTCCCTACTTGGTGAAACTATTGGCAGCAGCCAAGCCGCTGTCAATTCAGGCACACCCATCGAAACAGAGAGCTATGAAACAATTCGCGGATGACGCTCCCGGTTACCAGGACGGCAACCACAAGCCTGAACTAATCGTCGCGGTTTCAGAGTTCACGGCACTTTGTGGCTTTAGGCCGCTCTTGGAAGTTGCCCGGGATATTGCCTCGTTAGCAAACAGCAATGAGATTTTTTCAGGCTGGCTTCAAGCATTTGAAAAAGATGGGCTCAAGGGCGCAACAAAGTGGGCCTTCGATGGAAGCCAAACTGCGGTCAACCAACTTGCCTCATCGAAAGATGTATTGGGTCAAGACCGCGCTCAGCTGATTGCTCAACTTGATTCAGAGTTTCCGAATGACAACGGGCTGTTGGTTTCGGTTCTGATGAATCAGGTCACCTTGCAACCGGGTCAAGCGCTATTTTTGCCAGCTGGCAACATCCACAGTTACTTATCCGGGCTCGGGGTCGAGGTCATGGCAGCCAGTGACAATGTGCTGCGCGGGGGTCTAACCAAAAAGCCAATTGATCTTGAGGAGCTCATGCAGGTGCTCATATTTGAGCCCCTGCTAGATCCGCTTCTGCAGACCAAGATGCTGTCACAGGGCCTAGATGAGTATCCGGTCCCAGTTGAGGACTTTAGTTTTTATCGAGTCACGCCAAGTAGTGAGCGCATGCTGGTTGATTTGGCTCTCAAGGGAACCGCAATTTTGGTTTGTGTGGCCGGTGAGATAACGCTGTCTAATTCGCTGGATGAGTTCATCCAGCTGGCTCCTGGAGAAGCAGCATTTATGCGCGCGGCTAACTTCTTTTCGATTACCGGAAGCGGAACCGGCTACCTTGCCATGGGTTAGCTAGAACTTTTTTAGCGGTAATTCACAAACTGAAGATCAAGTGGGAAGTCCGCGCCTCGTAGCAATGCAATTATTTCTTGAAGGTCATCTCTAGATTTTGAGCTAACCCTTAGCTCGTCACCTTGGATTTGAGCTTTGGCGTTTTTAGGTCCTTCGTCGCGAATTAGCTTGGTCATCTTCTTGGCATTTTCTTGATCAATCCCGGCCTTGAGCGTGGATTCAATCCGGTACTCCTTGCCAGACGGGAAAGGGTCACCAGAGTCAAGTGCCTTCATCGAAATGCCACGCTTTATCAGTTTGGTGTGGAGGACATCGAGAACTGCCTTGGCCCGTTCTTCGGAGTTAGCCTTAATCAAGATCATTTCTCCGCTCCAGGCAACGCTGGCGTCGGTGTTTTTAAAGTCGTAGCGCTGCTCGACTTCCTTTGCCGCTTGATTTAGAGCGTTGTCAGCTTCTTGGTGGTCAACTTTGCTTACTACGTCGAATGAGGAATCTGCCATTTGTCTACTCTAACTATGGAGCGCGCTTAGCTGTGGAGCTTCGGACAACGAGCTCGATCGGCCAGATGGTCATTTCTTCAAAATTCTCTTGGTCTCGTGGGTTATTTGACTCCAAAATGTCAATCAGTGCATCTGCCGCCTTTGCTCCCTGCTTCTGCACGGATTGATGAACCGTTGAGAGCCCGTAGAACTCTCCGAGCGGGTGGCCATCGAGTCCAATGCTGGCTCTTCAAGTTTGGGAAAGGTCTTTTGGCACGCGGTTCGGCTGCGGCAACGAGTGCCAAAAGCGCATGGTTTGTCCGATGGGGATTTTCCTATAAACTTTCCCCGCAACGCATTTGCCTCCACGCAAGTGCGTTGCACTGGCAAGTTACCCAAGCGGCCAAAGGGATCTGACTGTAAATCAGCTGTCATCGACTTCGTGGGTTCGAATCCCTCACTTGCCACCAAGGCCCAGTCATTCAAGACTGGGCCTTTGCCATTCTCCTAGCGAGCTTTAGGTCCGATAAATCCTGCGATGCCAAGTTCAAGTTGGCCTCTATCTAGCAGACCGCCAGGCTCATCTAATTGAGGCTGTGGATTGAAAAACCACGTCCAGTTTTAGTGGATGTTATTGTTCATTTCACGCGTTCCGGTGTCGAAAGGGGTCCCATTGAAAGCGACTAGGACCGGCGCACTGGGCTTTATCGGAGCGACCATTATTTCTGCACTTGCTCTTGCAGGGTGCTCATCTAACGAGCCAGCTGCAGTTGTTGCTGAAGCGAACTCAGAGGTCACAACCCAAAGCGAGGTTCTTACCGTTTGGTTAGACGAGTCAGAGGCGCTTGGTCTCGAATCAGTAGCACTGCAGTTTGAGTCGGATACCGGCACCCGGGTCGACCTTGTAATAAAAACAGACATAGCCAACGAGTTTTTGGGTGCTGGTGACAATGCCCCTGACATCGTTCTCGGACCTCACGGCCTGCAGCGAGGGTTTTTATCCGAAGGTCTGATTTCCCCATTTAGCCTGGACGGTTCTGAGACAAGGTTCAACTCCGGAGCGGTGCAAGCCTTCAGCCATGGCGGGCAGCAATATGGGTTGCCCTACGCCCAAGAAAGCATTGCGCTCGTGTGCACCGAGGCCGCAATGCCCAAAGCACCCGAAACATTCCAAGAGGTAATTGATGTCGGGCTTGCAATTTCGCTAAACGATGGAACCGGGGACCCGTATCACCTCTACCCGATTCAAACATCTTTTGGTTCGACTGTTTTCGACGTTGATGAAACCAACCCTGAAATTTTGAATCTAGCTTTGGGCAACGAAGAAGGCCTCGCCTTTGCAAATTGGCTGTCCAAAAATGTTGCTCTTTTTGATCTTGAGAGCAATACCGCCCTTATTAAGCAGCAGCTGATCGATGGCGAAAAGGGCTGTTGGATCACCGGTCCCTGGAGTGGATTGTGGTTCTCAGAGGCCTTCGGCGAGGGGGGCTGGAACGCCTATGAAGTTCCTTCTGCCGGTGGACAAGTATCAAGGCCATTTCTAGAGGTTCGGGGAGCAATGCTGAGTGCTCGAGCCGTTGACCCGGGTGCTGCGACCAAATTCATTGTCGAATACTTAGGAAGCGACCCCGGTCAAATCGCCTTGTTTCAGGCAACCGGGCGCACTCCTTCTAATCTGAAAGCCCTAGAAAGCGCCAAAGATTTCAAGATTCCCTACCAATTCGGCTTGAGCGGTTCGAATGCGGTGCCGAGGCCGGTGTCGCCAAAAATAGACTCCGTTTGGTTTCCGCTGGGAGAGGCTCAAATGGCAATTTTGCGCAAAGACGATGATCCGAACCAGCTCTGGAGAATGATGTCCGAGGAAATAGCGTCAGTCACCGGTGACTAAAGCTTGATTGTTTTGTGGGAGTGTCCCCACATTATGGGGATTTCATTGTGCATATCCTCACGTCTGTGGGGCATTTTGCAGGGTAGTTTGTAAGCATGCCTGAACTGGATTTGCAACCGCACCACGATGGCTCGGCACTTTACGTTGCGAATCAGCGCCCTAAGCTCGGCGACAAAATCAAGATTCGCATCCGGATACACAATTCAATTGGCAAATTGAAGCAGGTACTTATTCGTCAAAGCGAATCAGGCCAATCGGTCTTCACTCCGGGGCTCAAGCCTCTTATTCATCGTCACGGTTGGGATTGGTACGAGGGCATACTTGCCATTCCGAACCCGGAAGTCAACTACAGGTTTTTTCTAGAAGGCACTAGCGGCGAGAGCTTTTGGCTAAATGCCACGGGGCTACATGAGCTAGATCAGCCAGACCGCGATGATTTTAGAATCAATGTTCACAACAGTGTCCCCAAGTGGGCTACCGGGGGCGTTCTGTATCAGGTCATACCAGACCGATTTTCTCGTTCGACCAAAGCAGATGACCGCGAGATGCCGGCATGGGCGGAGCCCAAGACCTGGAATAGTGCAGTGAAGACCAGGGGCAGCGGAGTAAACGAGCAGTTTTTTGGCGGTGACCTAAAGGGGATTGAAGATCGCTTGAGCCACCTGAAAAAAGTTGGCGTCACGATTTTGCAGCTCACACCGTTTTTCCCGGCTGGCTCCAGCCATCGGCTAGATGCGACGAGTTTCGACCAAGTTGACCCAGTGCTGGGTGGAAATGGAGCTCTTGCCAGCCTGGTTTCCAAGGCTCACGAGGCAGGCATCAAGGTAATTGGCGATTTGAATTTGAACCACTCGGGCGAGGCTCACGAGTGGTTTGCGTCAGCGTTCAAGAAGCCTGCTGCTCTAGAGAGTGAATTTTATTATTTCTCCGAGGGCAACTTCAGCTATGAATCCGCGCGAGCAAACGAAGCTCAACCCAAGTTCAACTGGGGCTCTGGGGAAATTAGAAAACGCCTCGTCGAGGGCAAGGCATCGATTATTGCCAAAAGCCTTTCGGCACCGTTTCAGCTTGACGGCTGGATGCTGGCGGCGGCAGGAGCAATTGGTAAAAACCGAATCGATGACCATAACCATCAGGTTCTAAACCTTGTTCGAGAAACCATGAACAGCTCAAATCCAGACAACTTGTTGATAGGTAATTTCGGAACGGACTCGGGAGCCCAGACTCAGGGCGATAATTTTTCAGCGATCTTGAGCTATGCCAACTTCACCCGGCCGACCTGGAGCTGGCTTTGGAACACCAAGCAGAATAAAGAAGAAGCCAAGATTGGGCTTGGTCGCAAGGCGATTTCAGGAGACCAGTTTCGTCAAGCCCATAACTGCCAGTCCGGAACTACCCCTTGGCACTTGAGAATGCATGCTCTAAACGCTCTTGATACCTATGAGACCGGACGGTTTAAGACCTTCGCCATTTCTGGCTCGCAGCGGGTTGCCGCAGGGCTGCAGTTCACTTTTCCTGGAATTCCGCATGTTTACGCAGGAGATGAACTGGGACTAGACGCCGAAACTGGTGAGGGTTCAAGAACTCCAATGCCTTGGAATGGCGAGCGGGAGACCGACCCCCACATGATTGAAACCTACGCGAAGCTGTCTCAAATACGAAAGCACCATCGAGCTTTGGCCGAAGGCTCAATGCGTTGGCTTTACTCATCGGATGAAGCAATCGCTTTCGTTAGAGAATCAAAGACCGAGTCGGTGCTGGTAATTGCCTCCAGGGGCAGGGATCGCAAGCTCCAATTCTCGAGAGATGCCATCAGTGGCGCTGAAGGGGCCACCAATCTTTTTGGCAACGGCTTGCTTCGCGTAGTGGGCGGAAAAATACGCTACGACGCCGCAGAATTGGATTTACAGATTTGGCGTTTGCCTAGCGCTGTTCGCTAGTGCTAATCTTCTTCGGTTGCAGTTATGGCAGCGCCCCGATAGCTCAGTGGTAGAGCACTTCCATGGTAAGGAAGGGGTCGACAGTTCAAACCTGTCTCGGGGCTCGGTCTTCGGATCAAACGCGGCGGGGTAGCTCAGGTGGTTAGAGCGCACGACTCATAATCGTGAGGTCGCGGGTTCGAGTCCCGCTCCCGCTACCAAGGCATTACCCTTGTGTCCATGGTTAACCCAAACATTCAAGGCAAGCGATATCCCAGGTCTGCCGCCTACCTAGTGGGCCGAGAAAAAATTCGCGAGTTTGCAAGAGCAACTTTCGCTTCCGAAGAGTCAATCGATCTGGCCGCAGCCAAAGCCTCCGGTCACAGCGACCTAGTCGCTCCTCCAACTTTTCCGATAGTCCTGCAAGAGTTTGGCTTGAAGCTTGTAATTGCCGATCCGGAAGCCAGGCTTGATTTTTCTCGGGTTGTCCACGGCGAACAGAAGTTTGTTTTCCAGCGGCCAATCGTTGCCGGTGATCTTTTGACTAGCGAACTATCCGTTGCAAGCGTCAAGTCCCTTGGTGGCAACCACATGGTGGTTTTCGACACTGAAATTTTTGATGAGGGTAATTCTCTTGTCTGCACCGCGATTTCAACGCTTGTGGTTAGGGGTGAAGATGCCTGAAATCAGTGAATTAACTATTGGCGATGTGATAGCTGAAAAAAACTTCAACCTGGACCGAGACTCCCTGGTTCGATATGCGGGGGCCTCAGGCGATTTCAACCCAATTCACTACCGCGACGATATCGCAGCAAGCGTCGGATTACCCGGGGTGCTGGCTCATGGAATGCTCACCATGGGACTGTCAATTGACCCGGTGGTTAGTTGGCTTGGAGATGCTGGAAAGATTCTTGAATACGGCGTGAGGTTCACCAAGCCGGTCGTGGTTCCAGCAAAGGGGCGCGCCGTAATTACAGTCGTTGCCAAGGTTGCCGAACTGGATCCAGAGACTAAAAAGGTAAGAATCGATTTGCAAACAAGCTTCGATGGCAACAATGTTCTTGGGAAATCACAAGTTTGGGTTCAGCTTTGAGTAACGCTCCGGTCAGCCTTTCCACGCTCACCACGATGCAGGTTGGTGGAGTGCCAAGTCGGATTATTAGCTGCGGCAATACCCAGCAGTTATACGACGCAGCTATTGAGCTCTGGAGTAGCGATGAGCAATTTCATGTTCTTGCAGGCGGCTCGAACACAGTATTTGCGGAAGATCTAGAAGGTCTAACGATCCTTCACGTGACTAACCGAGGTGTGGAAATTGTCTCCGAGGATGCACAGTTTGTGACGGTTCAGGTTCAGGCAGGTCACTCTTGGGACGAGTTCGTGGCCTGGTCGGTAACCAATGACTATGCCGGGATTGAAGCCATGAGCGGAATACCTGGCAGCGTCGGTGCCACCCCTGTTCAAAACGTTGGCGGTTACGGCCAGGAAGTATCCGACGTGATTACCCAGGTTGAATTTCTAGAAAAAGGCTCAGATGAGTCCGTAATAAGGCCAGCCAGCTATTTCGAATTTTCCTATCGAGACAGCGCTTTGAAGCATGGGCTTGAGGGCTTAGTGGGCTGGGTCGAATTCAGATTGCAAAAACTAGCTGGCATGAGTGTCCCCATGAAGTCCGGTCAGATTACCGAGCACTTAGGCGCAGAATACGGATCTGCACTGCCCTTGGAGCAAGTTCGAAAAACAGTTCTAGAGCTTCGCGCCTCCAAGGGGATGGTCATAAGCGAAAGCGACCCAGACAGCGTCGGATGCGGAAGCTTTTTTACCAACCCGGTGATTAGTGTCGAAAAGAGCCTTGAGTTTCCCGAGGAGATGCAGCGCTGGAGAATGCCAAATGAAGACCAGGTGAAAATCTCCGCCGGTTGGCTAATCGAGAACGCCGGCTTCCCCAAGGGTTACTCGATTCCTGGCTCGAAGGCTGCAATCTCCAATAAGCATGCGCTGGCAATCACCAACCGCGGTGGGGCAAGTAGTGCTGAAATTCTAGAATTAGCCAGGCTGATTCAAGAGCGCGTTGCTGCCAGGTGGGGAATCAACTTGATTCCAGAACCCAATTTGGTTGGTTTTTAGAGCTAACTAAAAAGCTTTTGCATGCGCTGAATACCTTCGAGCAATTGATCGTCACTAAGCGCGTAGCTCATTCGCAAATAACCACTCGGACCAAACGCCTCCCCTGGAACTAGGGCGACTTCGGCCTGCTCGAGAATCATGTCTGCAAGCTCCAGAGAGCTTGTGATTTGTTTCCCAGCCCAAGTCTTACCAAGTAACCCACTGACATCTGGGTAAACATAGAAGGCGCCCTCAGGATTCGGTGTCGTCATCCCCGGTATTTTGTTGAGTTCGGCAACGGCAAGTTTTCGCCTGCGGTCAAAGGCTGCCAGCATCTTTTGGATTGGCTCTTGATCACCGATTATTGCGGCAATCGCTGCTCGCTGCGAGATGTTTGAAACATTCGAGGTCAGATGTGACTGCAGGTTGCCCGCGGCCTTAGCGGCATCGTCCGGGGCGATCATCCACCCGAGTCTCCAGCCTGTCATGGCGTAGCTCTTGGCAACACCGTTGACCATGATGGTTCGGTCTTGGATCTCTGGCACCAGCTCAGTTATTGAGTAGGCGCGAACACCGTCGTAGACCACGTTTTGATAAATCTCGTCGCTTATTACCCAAAGATTAGGTTTGGTCGCGACCCAGTTTCCAATGTCTGTCAGCTCTTGTTTGGAGAACACCGCGCCAGTTGGGTTTGACGGTGAGCAAATTAGTAACGCCTTGGTCTTTGGTGTGTAGGCGGCCTCCAGCTGCTCTACGGTTACCTTGTAACCCTGGTCGGATCCTGCGAAAACATCGACCTGCTTGCCTCCGGCAAGCTTGATTGCTTCTGGGTAGGTGGTCCAGTAGGGAGCAGGCACCAATACTTCGTCGCCGTCGTCGAGGATGACTTGAAATGCTTGGTAGACAGCCTGCTTGCCACCGTTAGTGACAATAACCTGGCTCGGAGTTATTTTTGTGCCACTGTCCTCAAGCGTTTTTTGAACAATTACTTCTTTCATTTCCGGAAGTCCTGCTGCCGGGGTGTAGCGATGATTTTTAGGGTCTCGAACCGCAATCGCGGCGGCCTCGACAATGTGTGCTGGAGTCGGGAAATCCGGCTCGCCGGCGGCGTATGAGATGACCGGGCGTCCGTTGGCAATCAGGGCCTTGGCCTTGCTGTCGACCTTCAGGGTCGCAGATTCTGCAATGGCGCTAATTCGCTTTGAAATTCTAGAGTCAGACATCCTTCAAGAATAGTTGCGGAATGTGTCGACGGTGGTTGATTCCCCGTTGCAATGCGTGAAATAACCCCCTAGACTTACTCGAGTTGACATCTGCCGATAACTATTCTGGCGAAATTCACTTAAATAGAATCAATCTATAAGTGTGTCTTTTCCAGATGGCACTTGAAACCAAGCCTTGTGCTAAGTAACGGTTGGTGGCGATGTCACACACAGGGCGGTGGCTCAATTGGTAGAGCAGCGGTCTCCAAAACCGCAGGTTGCAGGTTCGAGTCCTGTCCGCCCTGCGAAGAAAGAAGGTTAAGTTGGCAGAAGAGAACGAGAAGGCTTCAGAGGACTTAGTAGAGAAGGCGCAAGCCGACGCTGCCAAGGCAAAGAACCCTATCCAAAAGGCGGCCCTGTTTATTCGCCAGGTACTTTCTGAGCTAGGCAAAGTAACAACGCCTACTCGCAAAGAGTTGATCAATTACACCGGAGTCGTTCTTGGCTTCGTAGCGGTGGTAATGGTCATCATCTCCGCTCTTGACTGGGTTTTCCTAAACGTCGTGACCTTCATGTTCGCAGGATAAGAGGTACAAAATGTCAGATCTAAATTTCAGTGACGTCGCAAGCGACGCCAAAGCCACAGAAGA
>CAJJAJ010000028.1 GCA_905182225.1 uncultured Aquiluna sp. | reverse complement strand
GCGATACAAAGTCGCTGCTGCTGACCACCTGAGAGTCCAGAGCCTGGTTTTTCTAGTCGGTCCTTGACCTCATTCCAGAGGTTTGCGCCCACCAGCGCTTTTTCGGTAATTTCTTCTGCCTCAGCTTTTGACATCCTGGAATTATTTAGCTTGTATCCAGAAAGAACGTTGTCCTTGATGGACATTGTTGGGAATGGGTTTGGTCGCTGGAACACCATTCCGACTTGCCTGCGCACTCGAACTGGATCGACATCCGGTCCGTAGACATCTTCGCCATCCATCAGTAGCTGGCCTTCAACCCTTGCGCCAGGGATAACTTCGTGCATGCGGTTCAGGGTTCTAATAAGAGTTGATTTCCCGCAACCGGAAGGACCGATAAAGGCGGTGATGGCTTTGGGCTCAATCACCATGCTCACGTCCTGAACGGCCAAGAAGGCCTTGTAATAGACGTCCAGCGACTTCAGTTCAATGCGTTTTGACATTCTTTATCCCTTCGGAGAAAAGTACTTGCTTATTAGTCGGGCAACGAGATTTAGGACCATGACAATAAGCATCAACGTGAGAGCTCCAGCCCAGGCCCTATCCAAGTAGGCCTGCATGTCCACACCTTGGTTGGCATAGGAAGTGTAGACAAAAACAGGAAGCGTCATCATGCGCTCATCTAGCGGGTTGTAATTCATGGAAGCCGTGAATCCAGCAATCAATAAAAGCGGAGCGGTCTCTCCGATTACACGGGCGATTGCGATCATGATGCCGGTTGCAATACCCGCAAGGGACGTTGGCAGCACCACCTTCAATACCGTCAGCCACTTTGGAACCCCAAGCGCGTAGGCCGCCTCACGAAGCTCGTTGGGAACGATCTTCAGCATCTCCTCGGTCGCCCTGATGACCACCGGAATCATCAAGAGGCTCAGGGCAATAGCTCCGCCAAGCCCCATTCTGACTCCAGGCCCAAAGAAAATTACAAAAAGCGCATAAGCAAAAAGCCCCGCCACAATCGAAGGAACTCCGGTCATGACATCAACAAAAAAGGTAACTAAACGCGCGATTGTTCCGCGGCCATATTCCACCAGGTAGATAGCCGCCATGATTCCAATGGGGACTGAAATAAGGGTTGCTATTCCGGTTATTTCGACGGTCCCGATAATTGCGTGGAGTGCCCCGCCACCTTCGCCGACAATATTTCGCATCGAGAACGTAAAGAATTCGGCGTCGAACCTTGCAACTCCCTTTGTCAGAACTGTGTATGCAAGTGACAAGAGTGGGATCAGTGCAAGTGAGAAGGCGGTGGAAACCATAATCGTCACTAGGCGATCGGTTGCTTTTCTGACTCCCTCGATAATCCTTGAAATTACATAGATAGCAACCGTGAATCCAAGAAGCCCAAAGATTGCAACCGGAATAAAGTTAATTTCCGCATTG
This sequence comes from uncultured Aquiluna sp., assembly GCA_905182225.1. Lineage (GTDB taxonomy): Bacteria > Actinomycetota > Actinomycetes > Actinomycetales > Microbacteriaceae > Aquiluna. Next base: position 21,428 of record CAJJAJ010000028.1, on the reverse strand, counting down.
TCGCTGTCCGATGCAATTAGGACCTGTAATCCAAAAGATGCCAAGAAAAAGCTGACTAATAATGTTGGAGACAGCCACTTAGGCAGGTCTTGGGTTCCTCGGAAGCTTGAATTTAGCTGCGTTGTCATTAGTTGGCCCCCGAGAATTCTGCTCTGCGGCTTATGACCCAGCGGGCAATCATGTTGACAACCATGGTGATCGCAAACAGGACCAGCCCGGTAGCAATCAAAAGATTCGTGTAGTTGCCGCCAGCCTCTGGGAATTGGAGGGCGATGTTGGCAGCGATCGTGTTGGAGTTTGTTGAGGTCAGAACTGCGAAGGACACCACGGCGGCAGGCGAGAGCACCATTGCCACTGCCATAGTTTCACCCAATGCTCGGCCCAGACCGAGCATTGCTGCTGAGATAATTCCTGGTCGACCAAATGGCAGCACTGCCATCTTGATCATTTCCCATCTGGTCGCTCCAAGGGCAAGAGCTGCTTCCTCGTGGAGCCTGGGCGTCTGCAAGAAGATTTCGCGAATAAGCGCAGCCATAATCGGAAGGACCATGATGGCTAGCACGATACCCACGGTCAGCATCGTTCTTCCGGTAGCAGAAACTTGACCAGCAAATATCGGAATCCAGCCCAGGTTTTCATTGAGCCAATTGAACGTCGGGCTTAGAAATGGCGCCAGCACCAAGATTCCCCAGAGTCCATAAACCACAGAGGGAATTGCCGCCAAGAGATCTACTGCGTAACCGAGAATCTGAGCAAACCTACGATTAGCAAAGTGTGAGATGTAAAGAGCGATTCCAACTGCCAGTGGAGTTGCAATCGCCAAGCCAATAACCGAGGCATAAGCGGTGCCAAAAACAAAAGGAAGAACGTAGCTAAAGAAACCCTCGGAGGCTGCATCGATCGGAGGTCCGGTAAATGCCGGAACTGACTGTGCGAACAAGAAGGCTGCGACAGTGGCCAGGGTTGCAAGAATGCTGACACCTGCGAAAAAAGCCAGGTTGGCGAACACGACATCGCCGAGGCGTCGAACTACCTTCGGCTTAGTGTCGGTCATTATTTCCTTTACTTATTTGTATGGGTACCAAGTTAGTTAATAGAACCCGGCCTAGGAGACCTAGGCCGGGTTCTATTAACCTAATGTTCAGTTACTTGATTGCGTCAATGATGGCCTGTGCCTTTGCACGAAGACCAGCAGAGATTGGTGCATTTCCAGCTGACGCAGCAGCTGCATTCTGTCCTTCTTCTGAAACTAGGAATGAAGCCCAGGCGCGAACTAGCTCTACCTGTGCGTCATCCGCGTAGTCGTTGCAACCCATTAGGTAGCTAACCAAAACGATTGGGTAGGCACCTGAAGCTGTGGTGTTGCGGTCAATCTTGGTTGCTAAGTCGTATGATTCGCGTCCCTCGACTAGTGGTGATGCGTCAACCACTGCAGCAGCAGCTTCGGCTGAGTATGCAACGAAGTCAGTTCCGACCTTTACGGCTACGGTGCCAAGGTCACCGGCGCGAGATGCGTCTGCATAACCGATTGTTCCGTTTCCACCGGTAACTGCCGAGACAACTCCCGAGGTGCCCTGTGCGCCCTCGCCACCGTACTCAACTGGCCATGCCTCAATTGCGCCCACGGTCCAGACGTTCTCAGCAACCTTTGCTAGGTAGTCAGTGAAATTCTTCGAGGTACCAGACTCGTCAGAGCGGTGAACTGCTGTGATCTGTAGTTCAGGAAGAGCTACACCCGGGTTGGCAGCAGCAATTGCTGAATCGTTCCACATTGTTATCTCGCCAGCGAAGATGCCGGCAACAGTTGTGCCCTCCATATTCAGGCTGGAGATGCCATCAAGGTTGAAGATAACTGCGATTGGAGAAATCCAGATTGGGAATTCCCAGGGCATTGTTCCAGCCTCACAGCTTGGGAAAGTCTTAAGTAGTTCTTCGTCTTTCCAGTACGAGTCAGAACCGGTGAAGGAAGTTGCACCGTCCATGAACTGAGCACGACCGGTACCAGAACCGGTTGGGTCATAGTTCACGGTCACACCTGGGTTTGCAATCTGGAAAGCGGCAATCCATGCTTCTTGACCAGCTGCCATTGAAGATGCGCCAGAACCGTTTAGGGTCCCAGTTAGCTCAACAGTTGATCCGTCGGTAGCACCTGTTGCTGTCTCTACAACCGCTTCGTTGGCTGCACAGCCTGCTAGCACCAAGGTGCTGGCAGCAGCCAGGGCACCAAGCTTGAGAATGTTGTTCATGTATTACCTTTCCTTATGGGTTTTGTTGGGCGAGAGCCAAGTTAGAAAGGGAATACAAACTTGGCTTGTAAACCAAGTAAACAGCTGATGAATTAAGCGCGAAGTTTTACCTCTGATAATGCCGATTCCAGGTAGATGCGTTCGTAGGCAATAATTTTTGGCTTAGGTCCTGTGGTTACCCGCAACACAAAAAACTCTCCGGGTGACAAGGTTTTTTCAGCCTTAAGGGCAGGGGATATCTTTTTGCTCGCATATTTTGAAAAGGTCTCGAGGATCGTCGGAAGTGCTGGACGATGTGAACAGATAAGAGCATTCTTGGTCTGACCAAAGGTGTCTTCAATGACGTTCTTGGTTTTTCTTGGACCGCGCTCGTTTGCAAGTTCGGTTAGTTGAGAACGTTCAATCAGGGTTCGTTTCGTTTTTTTGGAATAGGGAGCAACAGTCTGCTGGCATCTTGTCCAAGGGCTTGTGACCAATCGCTTTGGGCCGTAAGCATCCAGCAGGCTAACCAACCGTTTTGCCTGCTGACGTCCTTCTGGCAGCAACGGCCTTTTAGCCTCTTCTCCGGCCCATGAAGCCCGAGGCGTTGCTGAGGTGTGTCGAAGAATTACTAGACCTCTGGTTTCGAGCTCACCCTGATCGTAAAACTCAAGGGTTTTTATCAGTAACTCCCGGTCTTGGTCGTAGGTGAGCTGTTTCATGGCTTTTTTGGCCGTGACCCACTCGACTTTTTCGATTTCATCGTTGGGTGTGAACTTTGATTTTGCAATTGCGCTGTCTTTGACCTTGGAAACCCAGTAGTGAACCTCTTTGGTTTCGCCTGAGGCCAGCTCATAATCGATAACTGCAAGCTTTCGACCGAGCCTGATTCTGATTCCGGCTTCTTCTTCAATTTCTCTCACTGCGGTTTCCGGCAGTAGTTCCCCCGGGTCAACTTTTCCCTTGGGAAAGGTCCAATCTTTGTGCTTGGTTCGGTAGACCATGGCCAGTTCTATCTCGCCCTTTGACATTCGCCAGCACACCGCACCGGCGGCGTAAACGGTCATTACCTAACCCTTTTTTTCAATAGAGTTCTCGCCATCACTTCGTCCTGCATGTCAATCAGGGGCTCCCCATCGTGATTCTTGGAATCCCTTCGCCAAATACCGCTGGACTCAAGTTCCCAGATCGCGACCGTGCCACTGACGGCAAGCTCCAAAAGATCGTTGAGTTCCTTTATTTGATCAGTTTGGGTTATCTGCACTAATGACTCGACCCGTCGATCGAGGTTTCGGTGCATCATGTCTGCACTCCCAATAAAGACATCGGGGTCACCTGCGTTTTCGAAGAAGAACACTCGGCTGTGCTCTAGATAGCGCCCGAGCACGGATACAACCTTTATGTTTTCGCTTAGGCCTTTGATGCCGGGTTTTAGCGCACACATACCTCGAACCAGGATTTCAATGGGAACCCCAGCAATTGATGCAAAGTAGAGCTGGTCGATAATTTGCTCGTCCACCAAAGAGTTTAATTTCATCCTAATTTTGGCCGGCTTGCCATTTTCTTTGTTGGTGATTTCACGCTGAATTCGCTCGACAAGTCCCTCGCGCACCCCAACAGGAGATGTCAGGATCGAGCTGTAGCCGGGCTCAGTTGAGAATCCCGAGAGCTGGTTGAAAAGCTGCGTCAAGTCCTCTCCAACTGATTCCCTGGACGTCAACAGCCCGAAGTCTTCGTAATACCTGGCAGTTTTGGGGTTGTAGTTTCCGGTTCCAATGTGGCAATAGCGCCTAAGTTGGTCGCCCTCTTGTCTTATCACCAGTGAGAGCTTGCAGTGAGTCTTTAGTCCAACAATCCCATAGACAACGTGAACTCCAGCCGCCTCCAGTTTTCTTGCCCAAGCGATATTATTTTTTTCATCGAAGCGAGCCTTGATTTCCACCAGCGCAAGGACCTGCTTGCCAGCTTCCGCGGCATCTATTAGGGCATCCACTATCGGAGAGTCTCCAGAGGTGCGGTACAGAGTTTGTTTTATTGCTAAGACCTGAGGGTCCTCAGCGGCCTGCTCCAAAAACGCTTGAGTGCTGGTAGCAAAGCTCTCGTAGGGGTGGTGAACTAAAACTTCTCGCTCACGAAGAGCTGCGAAAATATCTGCGGCTTCGTCCTCATCGGCCTCTAGGTAGGGGTTGGTGGTGATTAAATGCGGCTCAAAACGGAGCTCTGGCCGCTTCAAAAATGCTATTGAGGTCAAGCCTCTGAGGTCCAAGGGTTCTGGCAGATGGTAAACGTCGGTAGTGGAAATATCCAGTTCTCGCTGGAGCAGACTCAGAATCTGTGAGTCGATGTCCTCTGCTACCTCGAGGCGAACCGGTGGACCAAATCTTCTGCGAAGTAGTTCCTTTTCAAGCTGAACTAATAGGTTCTCGCCTTCGTCCTCATCGACCTCAAGGTCTTCGTTTCTAGTGACCCGGAAAATGTGATGCTGAGTAACTTCCATACCCGGGAAAAGTTCACTTAGAAATTGGCCCATTATCTCTTCCAGGGGCACGTAACTAGATTCTGATCCAGGGACCAGTACGAAGCGTGGCAATAGCGACGGTACTTTTACTCTGGCGAAGTGCTCCGAGTCGGTCTTGGGGTTCCGAAGGGCCACCGCGAGGTTTAGTGACAGTCCGGATATGTATGGAAAAGGATGTGCTGGGTCCACGGCGAGCGGCGTCAAAACCGGGAACACCTGGTTGGTGAAATATTCGTGAAGTGCGTCGTGCTCTGGCTCAGAAAGGGTCGACCACTGCACAACATCGATTCCGTTGGCTCTGAGTTCTTGGGAAATCTCGGTGGCAAACAATTCGGCATGGCGCGACTGCAGGTCTCTGGTTCGATCCGAGATTCGCTGCAATACCTCCTGAGGGCTTAGGCCTGAAGCAGATTGAACCGCGATACCGGTCGCGATCCTTCTTTTTAGTGAAGCGACTCGAACCATGAAGAACTCATCAAGGTTTGACGCAAAAATACTCAGGAAGTGGACGCGCTCCAAAAGCGGTAATGATTTATCTTCGGCAAGCTCCAACACGCGCTGATTAAACTCCAGCCAGCTCAGTTCGCGATCTAGAAAGCGACCCTGAGGTAAATCCGGTTGCGACTCCGGTTGAAAAATAATTTGTGTTTCTTCTGACATGGACCTAATCCTTACAGCTGCGGGTTAGCAGTAGGTGAACTTATTTCAGCTTCTTGACGCTCAGGGTCCAATCGATAGCCGACATTCCTAACGGTGCCAATCAAAGACTCGTGCTCCCCGAGCTTGGATCGAAGGCGCCTTATGTGGACATCCACGGTCCTGGTGCCACCAAAGTAGTCGTATCCCCAGACTTCGCTGAGGAGCTGCTCTCTGGTGAAAACCCGCCCTGGATTTTCGTTCAAGTGCCTCAGTAGTTCGAATTCCTTGAATGTTAGGTCTAGCGTCTGACCTGCCATTTTCGCGGTGTAGCTATCGAGGTTGATAACAAGTCCGGTGGCTTGCTTTAGATCCGGCACTGTTGTCTGTTTTGCATCCAACAAAATTCTCAGTCTTGCATCAACTTCTGCCAGGCTCGCGCCTTCCAAAACGAAGTCGTGGAGCCCCCACTCGGCGCTTACCGCCGCAAGTACGCTCTCATTGGCAACCAGCATCAGGGGCTTGGTCCAGCCCGCGGCGCTCAGAATTCTTGCAACAGATTTCGCACCCATAAGATCGTGTCTGCAATCAAGTAAAACAACGTCGTGCCTGGGTGATTCTGCAAGGCTTTGCGGGTCAAACGTGACCTGAATCAACTGGTGTCCGAGGGCATCAAGGGCACCGAGTGGGCTCGCGCCCGCGGGTGAAATGCACAAGACAATAGCCATGTCAGCACCCTTCGTTTAGCCAAATAATAGTCCGAATTTACGCCTATTTGGGTAGAGTTTGAGGCGTGAGTAGGCAGTGGTTGCAGATTGCAGTGATTTGGACAGGCGTCCTGATCGCAGGCATTGTCGCCTTAATTAGTTATTCGGACGATCGGCTCTACACGGCATTCGCCGCCATAGCGGGAGCGGCTATTGCCCTTGTGAGCCTCGAGCACTTGTTCTCAAGAAAGTCCAAGGACACCGTTAGGCAGCAAATTTATGTTTCAACTGGCACCGTCACAATGCTTGGTCTTATGACGATGATTGCATTGGTCAGATAGACTGTGAACATGTTGTTGGCAATCGAAATATTTTTTACGGGCCTATTAGTTCTGGCCACAATCGCTATCGCCGGCGTATCCGCGCTCGTGGTCTTCAAGTTGTTCAAGGGCCAGAGCTAATTTGTTCGTTATCCCCGATGACTTACCAATAGCACTCACCCCATTTACGTTTCTGCTTGGTAGCTGGAGCGGCTCGGGAGTTGTTAGCTATCCGGTCGAAGGAGCTGCCACAACCGAAATCGAATTTTTTCAAAGGATTGAATTCACTCCGCTTTCCACTGGGAAGCTTGAATATCGCTCAATCGTTTCAGACTCTCAAGGCGCGCTGATTACCCAAGAGCAGGGTTACTGGATGCTTGCGCAAATAAGCACAGCGGACCAGCCTGGACCCGGCCTTCTGCCCGGAAGCGGAAAACCCATAATTGAAACTCGCGATGATTTGGAATTGCTTCGAAATACCAATGATGGTTTTGAAATCGAAGCAATCATCACCAATTCTGACTCTGTTTCTGAGCTCTACTTCGGCCAAATAAAAGGTGCGAGAGTCGACATTGCAACCGACGCTGTTCTAAGGTCCCCTAATTCCAAGGAATACACAGCGGGCCAGCGTATGTTCGGTCTGGTAGAAGGTGCCTTACTTTGGGCATGGGATATGGCGGCCATTGGTAGCCCTTTGAGATCCCACGCATCAGCGAGATTGGAGAAGCAGGTTGACTGACCATTACGGCAACCCTCTTCTTGAGCAACGAAAACTTTTGTCCCAAGATGCCTTCGTTGAGCGCACCGACCAAAGTGTTTTTGAGGTAAATGGTCCGGATGCTAAGAGCTGGCTGCACTCACTGCTTTCGCAGAACATCATCAATCTTAAAGAGGGTGAGAGCGCTGAGGCACTCTTGCTGACACCTCAGGGAAGAATCGAGCACCAGCTAAAAATAATTGCCACTGAAACTGGCGTTTCGATAATCACAGCCGCCGACCACCTGGAGTCTTTGCTTGCCTGGCTTCGAAAAATGGTTTTCCGGTCAAAGGTAGAGATCACTGAGCGTGGCGACCTAAGGGTTATCGGCGGGTTCTTTATTCGAGAAGGCTTGTGCTGGATCGACAAGTTTGAAAATGAGCCAGTGGGTTCGGTGCGCTACGCCGCAGACCGAGCCGAGTTTTCCTACCGAGAGTACTTACTTAAAGATGCCCCAACTGACCTTCTGCCAGCCGGGCTGTTGGCCTACGAGGCTCTTCGCATTAGCGTTGGTCGACCGGAGATAAAAGACGTTGACGATCGATCTCTTCCTCACGAGTTTGACTGGCTCTCTTCCGCTGTCCACCTGAGCAAGGGCTGCTACCGAGGCCAAGAGGCCGTTGCAAAAGTCCACAACCTGGGCCATCCGCCGAGAAGGCTGATTATCCTAAACCTCGAGCAGGGCGATGTTTTGGCTAGCAAACACGACAAAGTTTTTTACCAAGAAAAAGAAGTTGGCAAAGTAGTAGCAGGTGCCCTCCACTACGAAACTGGGTCGTTAGCACTGGCGCTAGTGAATCGAAATACTCCATATCTAGATTTGTTTATCGAGTCTGGCAGCTTCCGAGTCTCTGCCATGCAAGAAGTCTTAGTCCCTCACGACGCCGGAAAGGCGGCGGATCTCCCAAGACCCGCAGCCTTCAAGCTCACCGGCCGGAAATGAACCGATTTGTAATTAGGTTCTCCTTCGCAAGAGTCAGGGATTCGTTCTGGACAATCGGTCAAATCGTTCTCGCGGCGCTGTCCTCTTACCTTTTCGCCCGCTATGTTTTGGGCCATCAAGTGCCTCTTCTGGCGGTAACAGTTGCGATCTCTTCACTCGGTTTTAGTCGCGACACCAAGCCCAAGCAGGTTTTACTTACGGCGATCGCTATGTTCTCTGGAGTCGTCCTAAGCGAGACTCTATTGCAAACTTTTGGTAGCGGTGCTCTGCAGTTGGCGGTTGCAATACTGCTTGCTCTTGTGATTGCAAGGCTCTTTACTTCTAACCCGGCATTTACAATCACGGTCGCGATTCAGGCAGTTTTGGTCCAGTTGATGCAGACCCCGGTTACCGGCGTTTACTCAAGAGCGATTGATGGTTTGATTGGCGGCGCCATTGCACTGATATTTGTTTCACTCATGCCACGCAACCCAATCAAGTTGGCCAAACAAGACTCAAAGGCCTTGTTTCTGGTTTTTAGAAATACGCTCTCGACTGTTGCTGCAGTGCTGAGGTCTCCAAACTCCGATTTGGCCGATCAGGCTCTCACGGAAATTCGTAAGACTCAGCCCTTGGTCGACAATTGGAAAAGCTCGCTAGAAAGTGCTCTGTCGATCAGCAAAATTTCACCTTTTTACCGCTGGACTGCGAAAGAAATTGGCCAGCAGTGGCAGGTCGCCGAGGGCATGGACTTGGCAACCAGAAACCTTAGGGTGCTGACTCGGCGGGTGCATTTTTTGGTGAAAGACGAAAAACCACGGCCTCAGCTTTCTGACCTAGTGGAAAAAATAATTATTGCCACCGAGTTACTTGAGCAAACCTCCGATGATTTCTCGGTAACCCAAAAGGCGAAAAAATATCTTCGAAAAATTCCAGTCAGCTTGAGCCCAAAGGTTTTTGACCCACCGCTGACCATCTCGGAGAGCGCACTATTGCTGGAAATTAGGCCGCTCTTCGTGGACCTTGCTGTTGCAGCTGGCATAGGTGCGGACCAGGCCAGGTCGCTGTTGCCCAAGGTTGACTAAGCTTTCTCACATGACTTATGACCTAATCCTGCTTCGCCACGGCAATTCGACATGGAACCAGAAGAACCTCTTTACCGGATGGGTTGATGTTGATTTGACCGACCAGGGGAGGCAGGAAGCCAGGAGAGCCGGAGAGCTCATCGAGGCCTCTGGACTCAAGCCCGACATTCTTTACACTTCGGTGCTGAAGCGAGCGATAAACACCGCTCACATCGCCCTGGATCAAATGGACCGCAATTGGATCGAAACTCTCCGCTCTTGGAGGTTGAACGAGCGGCACTACGGCGCCTTGCAGGGTTTGGATAAGGCCGAAACCCTTGAAAAGTACGGTCAGGAACAATTTCAAATCTGGCGAAGAGGCTTTGATTCCCCACCTCCAGCGATTGCTGAAGATTCTCAATATTCCCAGGCTCACGATGAACGTTATAAAGACCTCGGACAAGATTTACCCGACACCGAGTGCCTTAAGGATGTCCTGGTGCGCATGCTGCCCTATTGGGAAAGCGACATCGCTAAGTCTCTTAGAGAAAACAAGACGGTTTTGGTCACCGCACACGGTAATTCTCTTCGAGCGCTGGTAAAGCACTTGGATGGCATCGGTGATGACGAAATTACCGATCTAAACATTCCAACCGGAGTTCCGCTGTACTACAAGCTCGATGCAAACCTTCAGCCAGTCGAACCGGGTGGTCGTTACCTAGATCCTGACGCGGCCAAAGCCGGAGCTGATGCAGTTGCATCGCAGGGAAAGCACTAGCTAAGTTCTTGCCAGTCTCCAGTTTGGAGGAAGCTTACCTTGGCGGAAATATCAACAACGTGGTCCGCGAATCGCTCGAAGTAGCGCGAGGCCAGTGTCACGTCAACCGTGAACATGGCATTTTCGGACCAATCTGGACCCAGCACGATGTCGAAGACTTTTCTGTGCAGTAGATCAACCGCCTCGTCCTCGGCCTGAATCTCGCGGGCCAAGTCGACATCGGTGTCCTGAAGCAGAATAATCACCTTGTCGGCAAGCTTTAGATTAAGCCTTGCCATTTCCTCGAAGGTTCCACGAAGGGAATCAGGGACTGCGGAACCAGGGTAACGGTAGCGGGCAATTGCGGCGATGTGTGAGGCCAGCGAGCCCATGCGCTCTATTGATGCGCTCATTCGAAGTGCTGAAACCAAAATTCTGAGATCCCTTGCAACTGGCGATTGAGTGGCCAAAATCTTTATTACAAGCTCATCTAGGTCTAAGGCGCGCTCTTCATTGGCGTCGGTCAACGCAAGAGCTTCATCAGCCAGCGACACATCGCTGGTCAGAAATGCCGAAGAGGCCTTTTGCATAATGGTGCGGGCGTCTGTTGCCAGGTCGACCAGTCGGGTCTGTACTTCACTTAGTTCTTGCTGGAATACTGCGCGCATTTTTTCCTAACTGCTTGAATTTCTTGAAAGATGCCCGAGTGTCCCACCGCTTTTCAAATTTCAGATTAACTTCGAACTAACCGGCGGAAAACTAGCGCTTATAAATCCAAATTTACACCTAGTCTTGTTTTAAAGGCAGTTGTTTACTTGGTAAACAGAAAATTAGGAAGAGCTCTTGGGTATTCTCGGTAAAAGAAAAGCGGATCAGGTTGACGCTCGTCAGGTTGACGCCTTTGAGATTGTTGCGGCTCAAGTTGTCGATGTCCTGGCAACAGCAGGAGTGGTTGTAGACGAGCGGAACTTGGTTTTGCGGGCATCCCCTGGAGCGATTCAATTTGGCTTGGTTCAAAATCGACACCTGATTCACTCGGTTCTAGTCGGTTTAGTCGAAGACGCTAGGTCAACATCTGGAGCTGTTGAACAGGAGCTTCAGATTGAAGCTGGCCTCCAGCGAGAGCAGCTTTGGGTTCACGCTCGAGCCGCGAAGTTTGGGGATCGTTACGTCATGTTGTTGGTTGACGACCGAACCGAGGCAAAACGACTAGAAGTAACCAGAAGAGATTTCGTAGCAAACGTTTCCCATGAGCTCAAGACTCCAATTGGCGCAATAAGCCTGCTAACCGAAGCGATTGCGGGGGCTCATGACGACCCAGATACCATCCGTAAATTCTCGGCCTCTCTTCAGAAGGAAGCGGCCCGACTTGGAAGCTTGGTTCAGGAACTGATGCAACTTTCTAGGGTGCAGGGGGCAAAACTGTCTGATACCGCAGTTGAGCTTGATCTGGCGCTTGTAATCAACGATGCGGTAGATCGAAACCAGGTGCTCGCCGAACAGCGCGGGGTGAAGCTAGTGACCAGTGCCACTAAGGGCTCTCGAATGGTTGGAGACTACGAAATGCTCACCACTGCGGTTCGAAACTTGGTCGAAAACGCCATCGCCTACTCGGACAAAGGTTCCCAGGTTGGCATTGGCTTGAAAGAAATAGATGGAGTCGCAGAGATCGCGGTCACCGATTCCGGCATCGGCATCTCGGAGGACGAACAAGAGCGCATCTTTGAGCGCTTTTACCGGGTTGACCCATCGCGGTCCAGGGACACCGGCGGTTCGGGTCTTGGGCTATCAATCGTCAAACATGCGGCATCGAACCACGAAGGTGACGTCAGGCTGTTTTCAAAAGAGGGCGTCGGAAGCACCTTCACGTTTAGGTTGCCAATTCAAAACAGGGAGACGAATTGACCAGAGTTTTAGTTGTTGAGGACGAGCAAAACCTTCGGGAACCGCTTGTGTATCTTTTGCAAAAAGAAGGCTACGACGTAATTGAGGCCGAGGATGGCAGAAGCGCCATTGATATCTTCTTTAGCTTGGGTGCCGACTTGGTACTTTTGGATCTTATGCTCCCCGGGGTAAACGGGAACGAGGTTTGCAGGGCAATCCGGGCTGAGAGCCAGGTGCCCATAATCATGGTTACCGCAAAGGATTCGGAAATAGACAAGGTGGTCGGGCTCGAAATTGGTGCTGACGACTACGTTACTAAGCCGTATTCCTCTCGAGAGCTGCTCGCGAGAATGAAGGCTGTTCTTAGGCGGGGAACAGAAACTGCCACCGTTTCATCAAGCTTGATTAAGGCCGGTCCGGTTGAAATGGACCTCGAGCGCCACACGGTGACAGTCAACGGCGCACGAATTCAAATGCCCCTCAAGGAGTTTGAGCTTTTAGAGCTACTGATGGAAAACGTGAATCGAGTGCTAACCCGAGGTCAAATTATTGACCGAGTTTGGGGCTCAAATTATTTTGGTGACACTAAAACTTTGGATGTTCACGTGAAGCGCATTAGATCAAAGATCGAAGAGGATCCGGCTAGACCCGTTCATCTGACCACAGTCAGAGGCCTGGGTTATAAGTTCGAGGCCTAGGTCTTCTAGTTCAAAAGCTCAAGAAATGGGCGGTACTCAGCAAGAGAACCGTCGAGCACTGGGACAGCCAGCTGTATCGGGTTCATGCCGTCGCTCACATAAATAGTATGCATCGAGCCTGGCCCTTCTATGATTTCGAGCAAGATTCCCAAATTGCCGCCGTAGCCCAGATCGTACTTAGCTTTCGGGCCCACTTCGAATTCGTAGATGGTTCGATTGTTATCTTGATCAACGGTCTGAATGTTGGCACTGATAGCAGTATCTGAACTGTTCACAAAAGAGCCGATGAGAACCGCCTGAGGTCCTTCGGATTTAATGAACAGAACATTTCTGACCTTCAAGCTCCCAATGTCACTGACAACCCCGTCGCTTGGAGAGTAGAGGTCTAGCGAGGCGACGTTTCTGCTCAGCGAACAACCGGAAAGTGCCACAACAGCCAGGGCTGTGGCCAATAGGGCAGTTAATTTCTTGATTTGCAAGGGTCCTCCGCAATAGCTAACATCGAAAGTCTAGCCTAGGTAATTGGCGGAAACTGTGGTAAAATAAGGGTTTTGAAGCCGAAAGAAGTGTATGAAGTTTGAAGTTGGCGAAACAGTTGTTTATCCTCACCACGGTGCCGCACAGATTATAGAAGTCTCCAAAAAAACTGTTCGCGGTGAATCTCAAACCTATCTAAAGCTTCGAGTGGCTCAGGGCGATCTGATTATTCAGGTTCCAGCCGCAAATGTCGAAATGGTTGGAGTCCGAGACGTAATCGATAAAAAGGGCGTCAAGCAGGTCTTTGATGTCCTTAGAGCAGAGTTCGTTGAGGAGCCAACCAACTGGTCCAGGCGATACAAAGCCAACTTAGAAAAGCTGGCCTCTGGTGATGTTGTGAAGGTTTCCGAAGTAGTTCGTGACCTATGGCGTAGAGACCAAGACCGTGGCTTGAGTGCCGGTGAGAAGCGTATGTTGGCCAAAGCTAGACAGATTCTTATTTCGGAGCTTGCCCTTGCGCGCAAGGTAGACGAGGAAAAGGCATCTGCTGAGCTTGACAAGGTATTGGCAAGCTAAAAAATGACCGTAGCGGTGGTGTTGGTCTCTGCCGGCAAGGGCGCAAGGCTTGGGGCGGCAGTTCCGAAAGCAGTGGTGTCGGTAGCTGGGAAGACCTTATTAGAGCTTTCCTTGATGCACATTTCAGAATTCAAGCCAGACCAACTTATTGTTGTCGCGCCCGAAGGCCTTACGGCGGAGTTCGAAAGACTAACCGCTAAATTCTTCCTAGATTTCAAGGTTGTAACTGGCGGTAGCACTAGACAAAATTCCGTCGCTGCCGGCATGAGCGAAGTGACATCGGATTTTGTTCTGGTGCACGATGCTGCTCGGGCCTTTACTCCAAAAGAAGTATTTGACCGAGTAAAAGGGGCACTCGAGTGGGCGGATTGCGTCGTTCCAACAATCAAGCTTTCAGACACCGTTAAACAGGTTAATGATCACTGGGTCGATAAGACCGTGGATCGCAACCAGCTTCGGCTGGTGCAAACGCCTCAGGGATTCCGGGTTTCGACTCTCAGAGACGGCTTGACCAGAGCGACCTCAGACTTTACAGATGAAGCTGGGCTTTTAGAGTCGATCGGAGTGCCCACGGCGATTGTTGATGGCCACGAGCACGGTTTTAAGGTGACTACTCCCTCAGATCTCGAACGGGCACGTGCAATCTTTGCCGATGTTCGCTCTGGAATTGGCGTTGATGCTCATCAGTTCAGTGATGCGGGGACACTAATGCTGGGCTGCTTGGAGTGGCCTGAGTATCCATTGCTTTCTGGGCACAGCGATGGGGATGCAGTTGCCCACGCGATCGTAGACGCCCTTCTTGCTGCAGCCAGCCTGGGGGACATCGGCTCCAATTTTGGAACTGACAGGCCGGAGTATCAGGGTGCTAGCGGTGAGCTTTTTTTGCGAGAAGCCCTTGGATTGCTTTCCGACGCTGGTTTTGAACCGGCCAATGTTTCGGTCCAGGTGGTCGCGGATGAACCAAAAATTGGTCCGAGGCGATTAGAAATTGAGCAACACTTGAGTCAAATAATTGGGGCTCCCGTCTCCGTCTTGGCGACTACCACTGACGGACTCGGCTTCTTGGCCGACTCAAGGGGAATAGCCGCTGTGGCAACCTCTCTGGTGAGAATGCGTGGATAGGCTTTTGAACATGAAGCTGTATGACACAAAGGCTGGTGAACTCAGGGACTTCAAGCCCCTGGTTGCAGGGCGTGTTTCTATGTATGTTTGCGGTCCGACTGTTCAGTCCGCACCTCACATTGGACACCTAAGGTCCGCGCTTGTTTATGACCTAATGGCAAAATGGTTTACTCATCTGGGACTTGAGGTGCAACTAGTCAGAAATGTCACGGACATTGATGACAAGGTTTTGGAAAAAGCCGATGAGCAGTCCGTTACCTGGTGGGAACTTGCATACAAAAACGAGCAATTATTTGCGGCTGATTATCGCCGGCTCGCGATTGGGCTTCCATCCCATGAACCAAGAGCCACCGGGCACATCCCACAGATGATTACCCTCATCGAAAAGCTTGTTGAGCTTGGATACGCCTACGGCGGCCTCGATGGCTCAGGAGACATGTATTTCAACACCGCAAAATGGTCAAATTACGGCGAACTTACCCACCAGAAACTCGATGACATGGAGGGTGAACGCTCGAATCCGGCGAAGATAAATCCTCAGGATTTCGCCCTTTGGAAGGCGACCAAGTCGACTGAGCCAGAATCGGCCAACTGGTCTTCTCCATTTGGAATCGGCCGCCCAGGTTGGCACATTGAGTGCTCAGCCATGGCTGCCCACTATTTGGGAGAGAGTTTCGACATTCACGGGGGTGGCCTAGATCTTCGCTTTCCTCACCATGAAAATGAACTTGCGCAATCCACTGCAGCTGGCCACAGCTTCGCCAACTACTGGGTCCATAACGGGCTGGTTAGTGTTCAGGGTCAGAAGATGTCCAAGTCACTCGGGAATTCAGTGCTGTCTTCGGATTTATTCGACAAGGTCAGCGACAAAGCCGTCCGCTACTACCTAGCTAGCGCTCATTATCGCTCAATGCTTGACTACCAGCCCGAAGCAACCGTAGAAGCCGCCGCCGCACTATCAAGGCTTCACGGCTTTGTTGCCAGAGCCGCCAGAGAGCTCAAGGAGTCTAGGTTTAGTGAGTTCGCAGCAGTTGAGTTGCCCGATGAGTTCACTCTGCAAATGAACGATGATTTGAATATTCCGGGAGCACTTGCTGTGATCCACGAAAGCGCAACAGCCGGTAATACAGACCTAGATGAGCAGCGATTAAGCCAAGCGCATCAGCGCTGGAGCGAGGTAGTCGGTATGCTCGAGGTTCTAGGTCTTTCTTTGGACTCATCAAACCGGACCAATCAAGAGCATCGAGCGCTGGATCAATTGATCCAAACTTTGATCGCTGAGAGAAATAAAGCTAGAGAAGACAAGAACTATCAGCGCGCTGATCAGATACGCGACCAGCTATTAGAAATTGGTATCGAGCTATCTGACTCGACATCTGGAACACATTGGAGTTTGAACTAATGGCAAAAATTGGAAGACCCGGAGCTAGTAAGTCCAAAAAAGGTCCGCTCAAGGGAACCGGTGGGCACGGACGAAAGTCTCTAGAGGGCAAGGGCCCAACGCCCAAGGCTGAAGATCGGAAATATCACAAGACTTATCGCTCTCCAAAGGCGACTACCGAAGTTCGTCAAACTCCTAAAAAGGGCCAGTTCGTGGCATCTAAGACTGGCAAAGCATCGAAGGCTAACGCCACCGAAGTTTTATCCGGTAGAAACTCGGTGGTTGAAGCGCTGAAGGCGAGCGTTCCGGCTACCGCCTTGTTCATCGCCCAGCGCATCGAGGTCGACGACCGAGTTCGGGAATCAATGACTATCGCAAATAAGCGCGGAATTGTCATCAACGAGGTAACTCGAGTTGAGATTGATCGGATGACCGGCGGCGACAGCGTCCACCAGGGAATTGCTCTTCAGGTTCCTCCATACAACTACAAAGACCCGAACGAACTCTTGGACCGCGCATTGTCTCAGTCATCCCTGCCGCTCTTGGTAGCACTAGACGGGATAACTGACCCTAGAAACTTGGGTGCGATAATCCGATCGGTTGCGGCATTTGGCGGCAACGGAATCATTTTGCCGCAGCGTAGAAGCGTCGGTGTGACTGCAGCAGCGTGGAAGACTAGTGCGGGAGCAGCAGCCAGAATGCCGGTAGCCCTGGCAGCAAACCTCAACCAGACAATAAAGGAATACAAGCGTCGAGGCGTGTTTGTGGTCGGCCTCGATGGTGACGGAGACGTTTCTCTTCCCAGTTTTCAACTCTTCGATAAGCCACTGCTAGTTGTCGTCGGCTCAGAAGGCAAGGGACTGTCGCGTCTAGTGCAAGAAAACTGTGATCAAGTTATCTCGATACCAATTTCCGAGGTTACAGAATCTCTAAATGCTGGAATTGCGGCGAGCGTAGCCCTCTATCAAATAGCAGCGTTAAGGGCCTAAACCTTATCTCGCCAGTCACCTGTTTCATCATCGCTCACAACTATTAGCCCGGTTGGAACCGACTCAGCAAGGCTTATTGTGTCGGTAACGGGGCTTCCCGATAGCAGAGCGGACTCATCGCGGCGTTCGGCAAGGACATCCGAGATGTAGCTTCGAACTGCATCAACAAGGGCAATGTCGCTTCCTTGACCTTCGGACAGTTTCAGTCGGTGCCTCAATACTTCGTGGAACAACTCAGCTGGTTCAAGCTTGCCTAGAAGCTCATTTGGTATTGCACCAACCACAGGCTCGAATACTTCGCTGAGCCATTGGTGTGCCAAAACTTCTTCGTCGAAGCCAAGGTGAGCATTGACGAGCGAGTACTGGTCGATGTCGTTAAGTAGGCGTCTTGCTTGATTTTCTTCGACGTCAAGACCGGTGACCAGCAAAAGCCGTCTGGCGTGATGTCCTGCGTCCACGACCTTCGGTTGGATTCTTACCGTTCTCTTATCTTGATCTTTGGCCATCGATAGCTCTTGAATATCAAACCCAAGATCGTTGAGGCGTTGAATTCTTTGAGCAATCTTCCATCGCTCACTGTCATCAAAGGTGTCGGTGGCGGTGAGCTCTTTCCAAAGTTCGCGGTATTTATCAACGATTCGCTGGCTTACGGTTCCCGGGTCCAAGTCAGTGGCTTTTCCGGAGGCAATTAGATCCATTAGCTCACCGGCAATGTTTACGCGCCCGATCTCCAGATCATTTTCGCGCTGACCATTTGAGAGTCTGGAGTTATATAGGTGTCCGGTCTCTGCATCCACCAGGTAGGCGGCGAATTGCCCGGCGTCTCTTCTGAATAAAGTGTTCGACAGTGAGACGTCACCCCAGAAAAATCCAGCCAGGTGCAACCGCACCAGCAGTAGGGCCAGAGCGTCGACTAGTCGGTTGGCGGTTTGTTCCCTTAGCCCTTGAGACCACATCGCACGGTAGGGCAGGGAGAATTTTAGGTGCCGGGTTATTAGTACCGCCGGCAGCGGGTTTCCATCGAGATCCTCGCGCTCTTGGATTATCGCAAAGGCCTCAACGCAGGGGATGTCGAGTTTTTCTAGCTTGCGAAGCATCTCGTACTCACGTTTTGCTAGCTCAAAAAGGGTTTCCTTGATGGCTATGACGTGATCGTTTAGGTGCGCGAATCTAACCGTGTGGCGCGACAGCCCCTTTGGCAATGCAGCAATGTTTTCTTTAGGCCAATCCTCCAACGGCAAATGCCACGGCAGATCCAATAACTCTGGTTCCGCCGCGGCAGCCGTAATGCTTATCGAAGATGGCATTGAAGCCTAGTTAAGGCGCTCGCCCGACTCGGTGTCGAAGACGTGAACTGCTTCCGGATCGGCCTGCAGGTGGATTTTATCTCCGGCCATCGGGTGATCGATTGGGTGCACTCTCACAACGATGTTCTGCTCTGTGCCGTCTAGTTGAACGCGGCCATAGAGGTAGCCGTCGCTTCCAAGCTCTTCGATAACGTCAACATCAACAATGAGACCATTTGGAGCGACAGACAGCTTCTCAGGTCTGACACCAACGGTTACTCGACTACCAGTTGCCTTCGCGAGGATCTCGCGGGCAATTGGAAGCACTGCATCTCCGAACTGAACGCCGCCGTCAATTATCGGTAGCTGAACTAGATTCATCGCGGGGGAGCCGATGAAGCCGGCCACGAAGACATTCTGTGGGCGATCATAAAGGTTCCTTGGGGTATCAACCTGCTGAAGTAGGCCGTCTTTCAGAACTGCAACCCGGTCACCCATGGTCATAGCTTCAACCTGGTCGTGTGTTACATAAACCGTTGTTACACCAAGCCGGCGCTGCAGAGAGGCAATCTGAGTTCTGGTCTGGACACGCAGTTTGGCATCTAGGTTGGAAAGCGGCTCATCCATTAGGAAAACCTGAGGCTGTCTAACAATGGCTCGACCCATGGCAACCCTCTGACGCTGACCTCCGGAGAGAGCCTTTGGCTTGCGGTTTAGATATGGCTCCAAGTCCAAAAGCTTGGCGGCCTGTAGAACTCGCTCTGCACGCTCATCCTTGTTCACGCCAGCGATTTTCAGGGCGAAGCCCATGTTCTCCGCGACGGTCATGTGTGGATAGAGGGCATAGTTCTGAAACACCATTGCAATGTCTCGGTCTTTTGGCGGAACATCGGTGACTTCTCTGTCTCCGATGTAGATTCCGCCTTCGTTAACTTCTTCAAGCCCAGCAAGCATTCGCAATGAGGTTGACTTACCGCAACCCGAAGGTCCAACGAGAACCAAAAGTTCACCGTCTTTAACCTCGAGGTTTAGTTTGTCCACCGCTGGCTTAGTTCCGCCCGGGTAGATTCTTGTTGCATTTTTAAATGACACTGTTGCCATGATTTACTCCTTCACCGGCAGGTACGTGCCGGACGATCCGTAGTGATGGATGTTTGCCGAAGCGAACAACATAAGTATGCCACTGGAATTAGACTTGGTCCGAATCGCAATAAAGTTAATAACGAAGGACAAAAGATGACCCCCAACGACAAGCCAACCCGTTCTGAGCAACGTGAGGCAGCCAGAGACAAGGCACGCGAGCTGCGGAAGGAGAGCGCCAAGAAGGAAAAGCGCAACCGTTTGTTGTTGCAGGTCTCGGTTGTTCTTGTCACCCTGGGAATCATCGGTGGCATCGGAGCGGTAGTTCTTCTTGACGCGGCGAATCGGGCAGATGCCCCCATTGTTGGTGAAACCCCCGAAAACTTGACTGATCTTGGTGGGCTAAAAATCGGTGTCGGGCTTCAGGCCTTCACTCTGAGCAACACACCAACCCCTGATGCAGCTGAGCAGACCCCAAAGATCGAGATCTACGTTGACTACCAGTGCCCAATTTGTCAGGCCTTTGATGTTCCAAACTCTTCTCAGATTCGTTCTTGGGCTGACGTCGGTGCAGCAACGGTTGAGATCAGGCCGATTTCTTTTCTTGATCGCGCATCCTTGAATGCCTATTCATCAAGAGCCGCGAATGCTGCTTTTTGTGTTGCCAACTTTGAGCCAGATTCTTTCTACGACCTTCACGAACTCTTGATGGCTGATCAGCCTGCAGAGGGAACCCAAGGTCACGATGACGATGAGCTGTTTGCCTACGCCGAAGAGGCTGGCGCTGGAACTGAAGAGGTAAAGGGCTGCATCCAAGCTAAGAGCTTCGGGGACTACATTGAACAGCACACTCAGGCTGTGCTGTCATCTCCTCAGAACGGAGTCAGCGTTTCTGGAACTCCAACTATCTTGGTAAACGACAGGCAGTACACCTGGGCAACCGGAGATGACCTAGTCTCCGCTGAGCGCTTTGCTCAATTTGTCCAACTGGCAACTGCTGAGTAGTCGACCAAGCGGCGTGGCCACTTTTAGCGGCAAGAGGGCTGTCCTGGCTTGTAAACCTGAGCAAGAGTCATACGAGCGGCATAGCCATGTGTCCAAGGGAAATGCTTACAACTAGATGCCAATAAGCGATTTCCATTAGGCTATGGCGGGGCTAAAACCCCAAGCCGACCTGGCGCAATTGGTAGCGCACCACTCTTGTAAAGTGGGGGTTACGGGTTCGAGTCCCGTGGTCGGCTCTGTGTTTTTCCTAGTTTCTAGGGCGAAGTTCGGCAACCATTGGGCAGTTAAATGGATTCACGTTGTTACTGAGACCCACTTTGTTCAAGTGCTTCATGATCACCAGGTAGCTTGAGAACAAGTTCATCTCCACCATCGTGACGTCATTCTTGCGGCAGAACTCAGAAACCATCTCGTGGGTCCTACGAAGGTATGGCCTTGCCATTGATGGAAACAAGTGATGCTCAACCTGGTAGTTCAAACCACCCATTAGGTTGTCTTTCAACCAGCTGCCGCGAATGTTTCTAGAAGTAAGAACCTGCCTAGAGAAGAAATCCAGCTTGCTGTCTTTTTCAACAAGGGGCATTCCCTTGTGGTTTGGGGCAAAGGCTGCACCCATGAAAAAACCAAAAGTCATCATCATTGCAAACCAAAGTGCGATCGCCCAAAGCCACCCGAACATCCAGGCCATTACGAAGTAAGGCGCCGTCTGGCGGACCATCATGAGGCTGAATTCCAAAATCTTTATACCTACGGACCTGTCCTTGCGGCCAAGCCCCGCAAAGGAGTCAACTAACAAATCAAAGCCCGTGAAAAGAAGAAGGAAAGGGAACAAGTAGCCCTGGCGATCCGAAAGCCAACGTTCCGGTCCTTTTTTAGATTCTTTAGATTCGGTAGTGAAGCTTAGAACTCGGATGGCAATGTCCGGATCTTCGCCAATTTGATTTGGTCGCTGGTGGTGCTTGTTGTGCTTTTTTAGCCAGAAGCCGTAGCTAAGTCCGGCAAATAGATTTGCAAGAACCAGGCC
>CAJJAJ010000027.1 GCA_905182225.1 uncultured Aquiluna sp. | reverse complement strand
AGTGAACTCGTAAGAGCCGGAATGTCCTCGCTCCAGTTACCGCTGTCTGCAACAACTATCAGATCGGCAGCTAAGTCAGCGTGGTTTTCCCTCAGAAACTCTGGGAAGGATCCCGACCCCGCCTCCTCCTCGCCTTCAACGAATACTGTGACGCCAATTCGAATCTGAGTGGCAAGCTCAATAAAGGCCCTCAGCGAGGTCAGGTGAGTAATGATTCCGGATTTATCATCCGAGGCACCTCTTCCAAAGAGTCGATCACCCTTGAGGGTTGCCTCGAAAGGCTCCGTGTCCCAAAGAGACCTCTCCCCCGGTGGCTGCACGTCGTGATGAGCATACAAAAGCACATGTGGTGCGCTCGGGTCACCGGCTTTCCTTGCAACTACAGCTGGAGCCCCTAGGTCCCCGGATGGCATTGCGGCTCTTCGAATTTCGACGAAGTCAAAAAAGCCCAGCTGACGGAATTCATCCGCAACTTTTTCCGCCGAAATTTCAAGATTGACCGGATCAAAACTCGGCCAAGCAACACCCGGTATTTTGACTAACTGACCTAATTTGGCAACGGCTGCCGGGAATGACAAGCTCACGAATTTACTCGCGGGTTCAAACCATTTAGGGTTCATTGGGCTAGAAGAAAATGACATGCCTGTAATCTAAGGCATATCAGACAAGAGGATTCAATGACTCAAGAAGACAACACCCAGGCTGGCAAAGGTCGCCCAACCCCGTCAAGAAAAGACCGTGAGCTGGCTCGTAAGCGCCCGCTGGTTGGCGATCGTAGCAAGCAAGCTAAGAGCGCAGACAAGGAAAAGAACCGTGCTGAGCGTCAAAAAGCGCGAGAAGGCATGATGGCCGGTGAAGAGCGCTATCTGGGAGCCCGAGATAAGGGTCCTCAGCGCAAACTTGCCCGCAACGTGGTTGATGCTCGCTTCACCGCCGGAGAACTCGTTCTGCCGATGTTGTTTGCTGTAGTACTCATGACCTTCATTGACTCGTACGAGATTCAAATCGTGGCATTGTTTGCAATGTGGGGACTGTTTGCCGTTGTCGCTGTGGATTCCTATTTCGTTGGTAGAGCTGTGAAGAAGAAACTTGGCGACAAGCTCGGAGCTGAGAATCTAGATGGCGGCCTAGCCTGGTATGGGGCGATGCGTTCAATTCAGATGCGAACACTGCGGATACCGAAACCACAGGTAGCAAGATTTACAAAATTAGAGCTTTAGAAAGCTCGCAACGCTAATGGGAGTAAAAAATGCAGCACAGACACCTAGGTAATTCCGGACTAAAAGTTTCAGAAATAATCTACGGAAACTGGCTGACTCACGCCTCCCAGGTCCAAGATAAGCAGGCCATTGAGACAGTTCACGCTGCTCTCGACGGCGGAATCACCACCTTTGACACCGCAGACGTTTATGCAAACCAGGCCGCGGAAACCGTTCTTGGCACCGCCCTAAAGGGGCAACGCCGCGAAGGCCTGGAGATTCTAACCAAGGTCTATTGGCCGGTTGCCGAAAAGGGGGCCAACGATGTGGGGTTAGGCCGAAAGCACATCATGGAATCAATAAACGGTTCCCTAAATCGCCTAAATACCGATTACGTAGATCTTTATCAGGCGCACAGGTTCGATTACGAAACTCCCCTTGAGGAAACGATGCAGGCGTTTGCCGACCTGGTCAAAATGGGCAAGGTGCTCTATGTTGGCGTCTCCGAATGGACCGCTGACCAAATTCGCGAAGGTCAAGCTTTAGCGACCCAGATGGGTTACCGACTTATTTCGAACCAGCCCCAGTACTCAATGCTGTGGCGAGTAATTGAGGGCGAAGTAGTTCCAGCCAGCAAGGAGCTGGGTCTTTCGCAGATCGTTTGGTCTCCCCTGGCTCAAGGTGTGCTGACTGGCAAGTACCTTCCTAATGCTGAGTTGCCGAAAGACTCAAGAGCTGCCGATTCTGAAATCGGCGGCTTCATGGAAAAGTTCATGACCGAAGACACGTTGACCAGAGTCCAAAATCTAGAGCCACTCGCCGACGAACTAAACCTGACAATGGCCCAGTTTGGAATTGCATGGGTCTTGCAGAACCAAAACGTTGCAGCTGCAATCGTCGGAGCATCAAAGCCCGAGCAGATTGCCTCAAACGTTGCAGCAGTTGGAGTCGAGATCCCAGCCGAAACCATGAAAAAAGTCGACGAGATCTTGGGTAGCGCGGTCGTAACCGACCCGAGCCTAACAAAGAGCCCAAATCCAAGGCCTACCGGGCAGTAAGACGCTTAGCCCATAGCGGCCCAGCGTAGACAAATCCGGTATAACCCTGCACTAAATCAGCACCCAGAGAAATTCGGGATAAGTAATCAGATTTGGTTAGCACTCCTCCCACCGAAATTACCGTCATGGTGGCGGGGAGAAGCTTGCGAATCAGATTTAAAACTTCGGTTGACCGTTCGGCCAAGGTGGGGCCACTAAGGCCTCCGGGCTCGGCAGTGTTGCTCTCTGTAATCAGATACTCGCGAGAAATCGTCGTGTTCGTGGCGACCATCCCGGCCAAGTTCATTTCAACTACCAATGCGGCTATAGCCTCGATGTCAGCATCGATCAGGTCCGGTGCGATTTTTAGGAGAACCGGAACACTTCCGGCTTCCGCCAAGACAGCACTAAGGATTGGGCGAAGTTCAGCGACTTGTTGCAAGTCCCGAAGTCCGGCTGTGTTCGGTGAGGACACATTTACAACCAGGTAGTCCGCAACTGGTGCAAGAGTTTTTGTTGAAACTCCGTAGTCCCAATGCGCAAGCTCTTGACTGGTTGCCTTATTTTTCCCAATGTTTATGCCGATAATGGGCAGTCGCTGATTGTCTCTACGCAATTTAGCTATGCGGGCCGCAACCGCTTCGGCTCCCTCGTTGTTGAAGCCCATTCGATTTATAAGGCTTTGATTCTTTGGCAGCCTGAAGAGCCGAGGCTTTGGGTTTCCTGGCTGCGGTAATGGGGTTACGGTTCCGATTTCGACATGGCCAAAACCGAGTGCGTGCAAGGACTTTATGAGAATTCCGTTTTTATCAAAACCCGCAGCCATTCCGAGCCTATTCTCAAACTGGAGGCCCAATATACTTGCGGTCTCTTTAGTCTTGCCCGCTCTAATCAGGCCCAAACCACTTAGCAACCTCAGTCCAGTTACCACCAACTCGTGAGCAAATTCGGGATCAAGTCGGGTAAAAAACGTCTTGAAGAAAAACCTGTACAACAACTTGTTAGTCCCTCAGGCTCTCGATGGCAGCTTGGAAGTCATCCAGAGAGTCCCAAGCCTGATAGACACTGGCGAAACGCATGAAAGCAACATGATCTAGGTTTCGGAGAGGTTCGAGGATGGCAAGACCAATGTCCTGAGCCTCGATCGACGCTGCGCCCGTGGCTCGAAGAGCCTCTTCCACCTGCTGCGCCAGCAAAGCCAAGTCCGCGTCGGTTACCGGCCTGCCCTGGCAAGCCTTCCTCACGCCCGAAACGATCTTGTCTCGAGAAAACGGTTCGGTCACGCCACTTCGCTTTGTAATCATCAACGTGGCGGTTTCGATAGTGGTGAAGCGTTTTTGACACTCTGGGCACTGACGACGACGACGGATCGACACGCCATCATCGCTGGTTCTCGAGTCAATAACTCGAGAATCAGAATTTCTGCAAAAAGGACAATGCACTTTTACTCCTCCAGCCTTATCGAACCCGCTCGACCATGAGCACTTAGCCTCTCGGCCTCAGAAAACACTCTAAGGCTGTCTGCCACTTTGGCCAAGGCGTCGGCCGAATAGGTCACATGCTGCTGAGTTCTTAAAAATGTGAAAACTGAGAGACCAGAACTGAACTTCGCTTGTTGGCCAGTTGGAAGGACGTGATTCGATCCAGCCAAATAATCGCCCAAGCTCACCGGAGAGTAAGCCCCAACAAAAACGGCTCCCGCGTGACGAACCTGACGCGCCAACTCTTCGGGATTAGCAGTCTGGATTTCTAGGTGCTCAGTCGCATATTCGTTCGCTACAGCCATGGCCGCGTTCATGTCAGCAACTAGAACTAGGGCAGACTGAATGCCAACCAAAGAGGCTTCGATTCTGTCGCGATTTTTGGCAAGACCCGCCTGAACCAAAAGCTCGGCCTCCACTTGCTCAATCAGGCTCGCCGAATCGGTTACCAAAACCGCCGCAGCGTTTTGGTCGTGCTCAGCCTGTGAAATCAAGTCGGCAGCTAGAAATCGTGGGTTCGCGCTTTCATCGGCAACTATCAAGATCTCAGTCGGCCCTGCCTCCGAGTCAATTCCAATGACCCCTCTTAACTGGCGCTTTGCTGCGGCCACAAAGATGTTTCCGGGACCAGTGACCATTGCAACGCGCTCAAGGCCGATTTCAGGCACGCCATAAGCAAAAGCGGCAATCGCACTTGCTCCGCCGATTCCATAGACCTCGTCGATGCCCAATAGAGCACAGGTTGCCATAACACTCGGACTCGGAAGTCCGTTTTCCTGTGCTGGAGAGCTAACTGCAATCCTCGGAACATTCGCGACCTGAGCCGGCACCACGTTCATAACCACGCTGGATGGATAAACCGCTTTCCCTCCGGGTACGTAGAGGCCTACGGAGTCAACCGGAATGAACAACTGCTCGACAATCGCACCCTCATCCAATTCAACCCTGACAGACGCTGGCATCGTAGCCGCCGAAACGGCCCGCACTCTAGTGATCGAAGTCTCGATTGCGACTCTAAGCAAGGGATCAAGTTGGTTTAGAGCTTCAACTAATACGTCCTTGGGAACTCGAAACGAAACGTTTTTCAGCCCATCGAAACGTTCAGCGTGAGCGTCTAGAGCCTTAAGCGAATTTTGTTTTACTTCAGCGATGATTTGCGACACTGTCTCGGATACTGAATCGATGCTAACCGAGGCTCTGGGGAGTAATTCGGCAATCAGGTCGGGTGTTACCTGGCCTGAAATCTCGATTTTCCGCACGTTAGAACCCCACTAAATAAATCTGGATGAACTAACCTTATCCCGACATGACTATCGAGAATGATTACTTTGACCTTTCTGGGCCAGACGGCCTCAAGGCAGCCTTTCGTAACCACGCAACCGGCATCGCCATAGTTACTGCGGCGGACAGTGACCTAAAGCCAATTGGTTTCACTGCATCTTCCGTTACCTCGTTGGGTTCAACCCCGCCGCTGATTTCGCTGAATATTTCCCAAGGGGCTTCGAGCTACCCGCACGTGTCCACTGGAAAGCTCGTCGCCGTTCACACTCTAGATGCTCAACTACTGGGCCTCGCTCAGAAACTAGCTGGACCTAAGGAAGAGCGTTTTCTTGGTGATGACTTTGAAATAGGACCGGAATCGGTGCCCATTTTTATGGAAGCCTCCAGCGTTATGGTGGCGAGAGTTATAAATAAAATCGAAGTGGAATCGAACGCGGTGGTGATTTTGGCTCTAGAAAGCGCTCATGTCACAAGAAGCTGCGAACAGCCGCTTGTTTACTTTCAACGCGGCTATCACACCATAGGCGACCGATTGCAGGACAATTTCTAAGTAACTGAATCAGTCCCAAGCAGAGCTTTTAGCTCACCAAAAAGGTCATGCCCCACCGAGACCCGCTGCGGCAACATGAAGTGGCGATCCGATGCTCCCACCAACCTCACCTGCACTTCGCAAGGTCCTGGATTGGCGTCCAGAATCGCTCCGAGTTTCAGCAACCGTTCCTTGGTAGCCAGGCTGTCGCTAATTTTTAGTTTCAACACCCCGCCCTGCTCTCGCCCGGCGTCGAGGATGTCTATTGAGTAGGCCTGCATCATCATTTCCTCGTCGCGGCGAGACACTCTTCCACGGACTGAAACAGTCTGGTCGGCAACCAAATGTTCTCGGTTTGCAAGATAGGTTTTGCCCATAAACATTATGGAAATTTCCCCCGAAAAATCCTCCAGTGTAATCTGCCCGTATTGATTTCCACTGGTGCGAGCCACTTTGTGCTGAACCTGGGTGATTAGGCCTGCCAGAGTTACAGTCTCGCCGTCTTGAATATCGCTTTGCTTAAGAGCGATCGTGCCCATATCACTGTTGCGCATCAGCATCGACTCTTGTCCAGCAAGCGGATGGTCCGAAACATAAAGCCCGAGCATATCTCGCTCATTGGCAAGAAGATCTCGCTTAGTCCACTCTGGAAGATCGGGAACTTGAACAATGGAAGGATCATCGTCAAGGATGCCTCCAAAAAGATCCACCTGGCCATTAGCGGTTTGCTTACGCTTTACGCTGGCGGTTTCAATTGCTTCTTCAAAGACCGCCGTCAGTGATCGCCTGGTGTGAGCGAAGGAATCGAAAGCACCCGCTTTGATCAGAGACTCGACAACTCGCTTAGTCCCGGCCTGCTGACCCACGCGAGTCAGGAAGTCATCGAAACCAGTAAACGCTTCCTCAGTGCGCGCCTCAATAATCGACTCAACGACGTTGTGACCGACGTTTCTAACAGCCTCGAGACCAAAGCGAATGTCGTCTCCAACAGCCGCAAAAACTCCTATGGATTCATTGACATCCGGAGCCAAGACCTTGATTCCCATCCTGCGACACTCGTTTAGATATATGGCTAGCTTGTCTTTAGAATCTCCAACCGACGTCAGCAATGCCGCCATGTACTCGGCGGGAAAGTTCGCTTTTAGATAAGCGGTCCAGTAGGAAAGGACGCCGTAGCCAGCAGAATGTGCCTTGTTGAAGGCATAGTCGGCGAACGGCAAGAGAGTGTCCCAGAGTGCGGTGATGGCCGGCTTAGAAAACTCGTTCTGAGCCATGCCCTGACTGAAAATTTCGAATTGCTTCGCCAGCTCTTCAGGCTTTTTCTTGCCCATTGCCCTTCGAAGAAGGTCCGCCTGCCCAAGCGTGTAACCAGCGACTTTTTGGGCCGCAGCCATCACTTGCTCTTGGTAAACGATCAAACCGAAGGTTGGACCAAGAATCTCCTTGAGCGGCTCCGCTAACTCCGGGTGAACTCCATCAATCTCTTGCAGTCCATTTTTACGCTGCGCATAGTTGGTGTGCGAGTTCATGCCCATTGGTCCCGGACGATATAACGCGATGACGGCAGAAATATGTTCAAACTCACTGGGCTTCAAGAGCCTCAGCAGTGATCTCATATTGTCGCTGTCCAGCTGAAAAACTCCGAGCGTATCTCCCGAGGACAGCAAATCGAAGGTATTTTGATCTGAGTTCAGATCCAGGCCCTCCAAAACAACCGTCTGGCCTCGGTTTTGCAAAATATTCTGAAGTGAATCGTCTATCACCGTCAAGTTTCTAAGTCCTAGAAAATCCATCTTCAAAAGACCAAGCTCTTCGCAAGGAGGCTGGTCAAACTGAGTGATTATGGCCCCGTCTTCCTCGCGCTTCATTATTGGTATCACGTCCATGAGTGGCTCTGCGGACATGATCACTCCGGCCGCATGCACGCCCCATTGTCGCTTCAAGGACTCGAGGCCCTTGGCTAGCTTGAACACTTCTTGGCTCTGAGGATCCGTCTCAATAATTTCCCGGAACTCCGCCGCCTCGGAGTAGCGCTCAGAATCTGGATCCACCAGATCATTCAGCGCAATGTCTCTTCCCAAAACCATCGGCGGCATTGCCTTGGTAAGGCGCTCCCCCACTGAATATGGCAATGCCATAACACGTGAGGCATCCTTGAGGGCTTGTTTGGCCTTGATGGTTCCAAAAGTGACGATTTGTGCCACTCGATCATCACCGTATTTTTGAGTCACATACTTGATTACCTCAGAGCGTCTGCGGTCGTCAAAATCCACATCGATGTCCGGCATCGAAAGGCGTTCTGGATTCAAAAACCGCTCGAAAATGAGATCATGTTTTAACGGGTCAAGCTCGGTGATACCGAGGGCATACGATGCAAGCGAGCCAGCCGCAGAACCCCGACCCGGGCCGACTCGTATTCCTTGGGCTCGTGCCCAGCGTATGAAGTCAGAAACCACCAAGAAATAACCGGGGAATCCCATGGATTTAATAACGTCGATCTCGTAGGCAGCTTGACGCTTGTGCTCATCGGAGTATCCGTCCGGGAAGCGAGTGTTCATGCCCTCCCACACCTCTTGTTCCAACAACCCGGCCTCAGTTTGACCCTCGGGTACTGGGAATCTAGGCATGAGGTCACGCTTGGAAAAATCAATTTCACTTCGCTCAGCAATAAGAAGCGTGTTGTCAGCTGCTTCCGGGATTTCAGCAAAGAGTTCTCTCATTTGCTTGGCAGATTTGAGGTAGTACTCCTCAGATTGGAACTTAAATCGATTTGGGTCATCAAGATTTGACCCAACCTGCACGCACAACAAAGCGTCGTGAGCAACCGAATCTTCCTTCTCGGTGTAGTGCAAGTCATTTGTTGCAACCAGTGGCAGCTGCAGGTCCTTTGCAAGGCGAAGTAAGTCGTCCCTTACTCTTTTTTCGATCTCAAGACCATGGTCCATGACTTCCACGAAATAGTTACCTTCGCCAAAAATGTCCCGAAATTCGGCCGCAGTATCCAGAGCCTCTTGATATTGTCCCAGTCGCAGTCTGGTTTGGACCTCGCCACCGGGGCAGCCAGTGGTCGCAATAAGCCCTTTTCCGAACTTGGACAGAAGTTCGCGGTCCATGCGTGGCTTGAAATAGTAACCAGAAAGATACGCCTCAGAGGAGAGTCGAAACAGGTTCTGCATGGAGTCATTGTTTGTGGCCCACATGGTCAGGTGGCTGTATGCTCCTCCTCCAGAGACATCGTCTCCCCCTCCGTCGCCCCAGCGAACTCGAGTCTTGTCTTTTCTGCTACCTGGCGCCAGGTAAGCCTCGATGCCAATAACCGGGTTTATGTCGTGGGCTTTGGCTTGCTTCCAAAACTCATAAGCGCCGTGGTTATTTCCGTGGTCGGTAATAGCGATGGCTGGCATTTCAAGTTCGGCGGCCTTTGCTACAAGCTGCTTTATCCTGGCCGCCCCATCGAGCATGGAATATTCGGAGTGATTATGCAGGTGGACGAATGACTTATCAGACATTTTCCACCTTTCTTAGACCCCTATGTTAGATGCGAAAGTCGACATCGCGGAGGCGATTGAGGGCGATTTCTAAATCAATTGGATATTCACTTTCGAATTCGACAAATTCCCCTGTTGCCGGGTGATCAAAGCCAAGGCGCTTCGCATGAAGCCACTGCCGATCCAGATCAAGAGAAGCCGCGAGCTTCGGATCAGAACCATAAAGAGGATCACCGACCAATGGGTGCCGAAAATGAGAGAAATGAACCCTGATTTGGTGGGTCCTGCCTGTTTCCAGACCCACCTTCATCAGCGCTGCTGCCGGAAGAACCTCGATGGTCTCGTAGTGAGTCACTGCGGGCTTGCCTGCGGCCGAAATAGTGAACTTGTAGTCGTGTTTGGTGCTTCGACCAATTGGCGTGTCAATGGTCCCACGGGACGGCTCAGGGTGCCCTTGAACTAGAGCGTGGTAAGTCTTTTTTACAACACGGTCTCGAAAGGCTTGCTTAAGAACCGAATATGACATCTCGGATTTCGCAAGCACCATAAGGCCGCTGGTGCCCACATCAAGCCGCTGAACGATACCTTGACGCTCTTGAGCACCAGAGGTGCTCAAGACGATACCTCTAGCCATCAGCACGCCCGGCACAGAAGGCCCTACGAACCCCTGAGACGGGTGTGAAACAACGCCGGATGGCTTATCAATAACAACTATGTGTTCGTCTTGAAACATAATCTTCAGCGCTTCAACATCTTCTGGTTGCACCGAAATCTCCCTGGATACTTCCTCGAGGATGACCTCTAGCACAGCATCAGCAACTAACCGATCAGACTTTGCAACCAGGGTGCCATTCTGACTGACGGCACCCGCCGCAATCAACTCTGCGACATGGCTGCGGGAAATGCCCAACATTTTGGCTATCCCGGAATCAGCTCTGGATCCGGCCATGTCCGGCGGGACAGGCAGTAATTTAGGCTGCACGCCCGCCACCTATTTCATCTCCGCGAGCGGTTTGTATTACCGCCAAAATCACTCCGACAACCAAGAAAGTGTCGGCCAAATTAAAAATGGGAAAATTAAATGGAATTTGAATGAAATCCACCACGTGGCCATTGAAAAACTCTGGAGCCTTGAAAGCCCGGTCTATCCAGTTACCCGCTGCTCCCCCAAGAACAAAGCCGCCTATCAAGGCCCAATAG
The DNA here is from genome assembly GCA_905182225.1 of uncultured Aquiluna sp. Lineage (GTDB taxonomy): Bacteria > Actinomycetota > Actinomycetes > Actinomycetales > Microbacteriaceae > Aquiluna. The sequence goes on along the minus strand of CAJJAJ010000027.1, from coordinate 134 downwards.
CCTGTCTTGATCCGTGGACCGAGGACAAGCATCGCTATCACGGCGATCGTTGAGACAAGAGTTAGAACCCAAGTTGCCCCGACTCCCAGTGAAAACGCAGCCGCGTCGTTGTAGGCAAGCCGGAACCTTAGAAG
>CAJJAJ010000026.1 GCA_905182225.1 uncultured Aquiluna sp. | reverse complement strand
TCGTAGCCAATGAGGTTTTGAAGAAAATTCTTGATCTGATCCGGATGGGAAATCAACACCGAAATCTCGTCATAGTTATCGGGCAGTCGAACCGGGATAGCTAGGTGAGAAAAGTGACGGATAAAAGCGACTCTGCCGTTTGTCTTGCCGCGCTTCAGGGGGATTACCTCGCTGATCGCAAGGCCCGGGTCACCGAAGCTTTCCACTTGCGGGCCGCCGGATCGACTTAGCACCGCGGCCGTTAGCGGTCCACGAACCGAGTGGTAGTCAGCCTTCCCTGAAAGCTCAATCTCTTCGCTTGAAATTCCGGTGCCGACAACAACTGAGTTTGGCTTGATAAAGCGGCCAATTGAACCAATCGCCACCAGGTTCTTTTTGATGGCCGGCTTAGTCGGGGCTTGAAGAACTATTTTGCTGCTGGTGTAGTGAGAAATCATTAGTGGAGATAGCCAGTCTCCGAAGTTTCCTGGGAACGGCTTTGCCCACCAGGTAACCGGAATTATTTTTTCTGATGGTCTGTCCGAGTAGTAAAGGAAAGAGCTAGCCACATCAATGGTTGCTTGATCCTGATTGCTGGCTAGAAACTTCTTTTCAAAATCCCACTTGGCAGTTTCGAGATCCTGTTTTTGACCGTTCATACCCGCGTTTAGCATCTGGCCCAGGGCGGTGCGTCTAGCCGGGTCAATGTGAGTCGGTCTTCCTTGAGTCAAAAGTCCGGTGATACCCACTCCATCGGCCATTCTTCGGAGTGGGTTTTTGATGGCTGTGGGCAAGATGCGCTCAAGTCGTTTGACTCGGCGCAATATTTGTCGACGAGCTCCAATTTTCTTAGCTGCTCCGTGCTGAACAACTTTGTCTTTGAAGTCAGCAACATTGCCACTAGAGCCAAATGAGAAAAACGGTGGGTGCTGACCCGGTTCAGTCATTGCGCGCTCACGCATGATGCCGGTTGTTGGAATCATCTGGAATGTAATCAATCTTGAGTTAGCCCGCCATGCTTCCTCGAGGAAGTAATCATCGGTTGCTTTAATTTCTGCCCGCTGCTCAAGAGCATATGCATCGTCAATTAGTTTGCGTCCCTGCTTAGTGGCATTTACACCCCAGAAGCTGGGCTCCCAAAATCTAGTGCGGTTGTTGTATCCAATTTGCATCGGCGCACCAAAGCTTCGCTGGAAGCCAATCAGGTCGGCGCTGGAATTAGCTATGTAATCCGGCAGGTGTGAGATTCGACAATCTACGTCGATCCAAAACACCATCTTGTCAGGGTTGCGATCGCAGACATTTTTAATAAAGCCAATCTTTTTTCTAGTGACGTCAGCCCAGTCGTCGCCAGGATTCTTTTGAACCTCTAGAAGCTCATGTTCCAGACCGAGTTCATCTAGCTGCTCGCGCAACTGCTTAGCGTGGTTGCCGTAGTACTCGTCGGGAGTGTAGAACGAGCAAATTACTATTCGGGGTTTGGTCACGGGCAAAATCTATCACCGAGCCTTGGTTTGATTGGAGAGGAACCCGACCCAAAAACCAACGCCCCAAGAAAAGTGCATGGTTGGTAAAACCCTCAGCAGCCAGAATTTGGAGCTCAGGCCTAACTTGCTAATGCCAAAGCTGACAATTGCCACTGCAAGAAGGTAGAGCCCAAGCGGAATTACTAGCAAGCTCGCAGGAACCAGCAGGGGAGGTATCCAATATCGGAGGGATGACTCCATCGGGTTTTGTTTAGTCAGGGAACCTCGCCAAACTCCGGTGGAGTAAAACTGCTTGCCAAGAGCGAAGATGCTGTCTCGCGGGTAGTAACCGACCTTGAGGTCTGGGTCAAACCAAACGGTATGGCCTGCCTGTCGAATTCTTAGGTTCAGCTCCCAGTCCTGGCCGCGCACCCACTTGGCTTCGTATAGCCCAAGCTCGGTAATTATCGATTTGCGAAAACAACCTAAGTACACGGTGTCCGCAGGTCCCGGGTTTCCACCAACGTGGAATGATCCACCGCCGAGGCCAAACCGTGAGTTATAACCAAAGGCAACTGCTTTCTGTAAAGCCGTTCTGCCCTTGGCAATCATCATGCCGCCAACATTTGCGGCGCCAGTCGTGTTCAGTATTTTGACGGCGCTCGCGGCATAGTTATCGGATAGCTCCGAGTGGGCATCGACTCGAATTACGGTTTCATAACTTGATTTCTCAATTGCTAGGTTTAAGCCGGTAGCAGTGCTCCCAGTTGGGTTTTCAACCAGGATCAGATTTTTATATTTTTTTGCCAACGATTCGGCAATTTTATTGGTCTCATCCGTAGAGGGCCCAAGAGCCAGCACAAGTTGCGCTTTTCCGGGAGTCTTTTGACTAAGTACCGACTCAACAGCGATTGCTAGGTAATCCTGTTCATTTAGAACCGGCATTACAAACGAGACGTCGTTAAGGTCAGCCATTAACTATGTTTCTGCCCGGCGCAATTATTCTCCAGCCGGCTTTTTGCCAGGATTCAACATTGAGAATATTTCGTCCGTCAATGATTGTTTTGACTCTAGGCAAGCTACTTAATGCTTCAGGGTCTAGTTTTTTGTACTCAACCCACTCGGTACCAAGGATGACCAAGTCCGCATCTTTTAGGGCGGCTAACAGGTCTGATTCTGAAATCAACCCAGAGGACTTTTTCTCCAAGGCTTCCAATGAAACCGGATCATGGACGGTAACAATGCCGCCGAGGGCTTGCAGCCTCAGTGCGATCTCGAGGGCAGGCGAGTCCCGAAGGTCGTCACTGTCCGGCTTGAAGCTGATTCCAAGCATTGTGATTTTCTTGTTGCTTACTTGGCCAAGTTCTTCTGTCGCAAGCGAAACGATTCGCTGGCGTCTACGCAGGTTTATTTGATCAACTTCTTTTAGAAACGCAAGCGATTCCCCAACGCCAAGCTCGTCTGCCCTAGCAATGAATCCGCGAATGTCTTTGGGCAGGCATCCGCCGCCGAAGCCAATCCCGGTCCGAAGAAAGCTTTTGCCAATTCGGTTGTCTAGGCCGATTGCTTCGGCAAGCCTCACGGCATCGGCTCCAGAGGCTTCGGCTATTTCTGCCATCGCGTTTATGAAACTAATTTTGGTTGCGAGAAAAGCATTTGCCGAAACCTTCACAAGCTCAGCTGTTTCCAGGTCTAGCTCCAACACGGGAATGCCCTGATCAGTCATCGTTTGGTAGCAGGTTTTTAGGGCTTGGTTGTATTCGGGGTCATCGCTACCTATAACTATTCGGTCCGGCGACATTGAATCTGCGAGAGCTGTTCCTTCTCGCAGGAACTCCGGGTTCCAACAAAGCCTTGGAGTAAATCCTGAAATTTCTTGCATGGTTGTAATCAAGTTTCTGGCGGTGCCAACCGGCACAGTGGATTTACCCACCACCAGACTCGAGGGTTTCAACACAGCGGCAAGCTGGCTGGCTGCTGCAAATACATAGGAGGTGTCGGCTGACTGTTGGCCGGAAATTTGAGGAGTTCCAACACAAATGAAGTGGATGTCACTTTCTGCACTTAGGTCATCGTGACGTGATTGAAATCTTATGTTTCCCGAAGAAATAGCCTGCCGTAGAGCATCTTCTAATCCGGGTTCAAAAAAGGGAAGTGTTCCAGCGGCCAGCGCTTGCACTCTGGAGTCATCGGGGTCGATTCCGATGACATTGTGGCCAAGCTTTGCCATGGCAACCGCGTGGGTTGTTCCAAGATAGCCAAGCCCGATGACTGAAATCTTCATTGTGACAAGGAGTTTAGTGTTCGCAAGATGAAAAATAATGCGTAACAACTCTTGACATAGTGCGTATATTAGAACTGATGGCTAATTCTGAGGATTACCTAGAAGATCCACTCGAACGACTGCTTGATAAGGAGTCGGACGAGGAGTTTGGCGCACCCGAATATAAAGAGCACTTAGCCGACTCTTTGACACCTGCGGTTTTGAAAGATTGGTCCGCCGCCGACTTCGCCAGTATCTATGTTCGCTTTCGTCCGCACCTTGAAAGACACGCTCGTCGCTATCTAGTAAACCCATCCCAGGTTGAAGAGGTAGTTCAGGACGCATTTTTGTATTTGATGACGACGCTGCCGGAACTAGATTCCGAAGTTGGAGTTCTAAAGTTTTTGAAGTGGAAGACCAGGCTTTTGTGCCTCGATGTAATCCGAATTAACTCGCGGGTGAGCATTGCACCTCTGGATGATCAGCCGGAAATTGCCGCAAACACTCCGGAGATGTCCTTGGAGATGGAGCGGGCAGATGACGCAGCCGTTGTTTCGTTAGCTCTTGCAAAGCTGCAGCCGCGACACCGCGAAGTATTGATCGCCTCGATTTACGAAGAGAAGTCAACCGATGCGGTTGCAGAGCAACTTGGTTTGAGCGAGAACGCCACCCGACAGCTGCTATTCAGGGCGCGATCTGCGTTCAAGAAGGCGCTTATTGGTGAGGTAGAGACCGCGGGCATGTCAGCCGGTCAGATTTTGTCGGTGGCTGCAAGAAAAGCCGCAGCCGATTCTGGCAAGTATGTTGCTGCTGCAGGAGCGTTTCTTTTGGTGATGGCAGTTTCATTTGGAGTGTTGCCAAACATCAACCAGACCACGACCAATCAGATTGCTAGTGCACCTTCCGAGAGCACCGAGTCTGTCTCGCCAAGTTCTGTTACGCCAGGAACAACTTCTGATGAGACAAGAGTGGCAGAACCGGCAGAGGCCCCAGCCGCAGGAGCGACGCCCGCTGAGCTTCCGGTTGAATCGGCAGATGCAATCGACGTTGCCTCGACTCAGACCGTGAGTGAATCTGCAACTCAGACTCCAGCCCGCACTCCAAATGCTGTCCAGGCGTCCACGGTTGTGGCAAGTGGACCGGAACCAATTTTTGACGAGGCTTCGGTGGCAACAATTTTGGCCACTAATGTTTCTCAGGCCGGTTACTACACAAACTCTTACGCTTCTTCCGACTTTTTATCCGCTGGTTTCCGGGGTAGTTCGGTTGAGATCTTCGGCGGTACAGGCATCTCCGCGTTCTTGGATATCGATTTCGCCAACAGGACAGTTTTCAATTCGGTCTATCAAATGTGGGTTGATGGCAAGCGTTACTACGCAGTTGCCGAGAACTCTTCTGTTGTAACCAACCCAATCGCCGGCGGCCACGAAATTATATTGAGAGCAAGTGATTTTTGGGTCGTTGATGACCAGGGAAATGTGTTCGACCAGTCCCCATTAGCGAACGCTATTTCGACAGTGAAACTGAGCTTGGATTCCGCGGGAAACCCGGTCAGAGCCTCAATGACAGTTTCTCGATAGAGCTACTGAGCTATTCCGTAGAGCCGGTCTCCGGCATCGCCTAGGCCCGGCACTATGTAGCCGCGCTCATCCAGTCTTTCATCGAGGGCTCCGAGAACAACCTCAACCTCTCGATCAGGCCATTTGGCCAGAAGGTGTGCTCTCACGTTTTCGACACCCTCGGGTGCACCAAGGAGACAGACGCAGGTTGCAGAGACTGCGCCGCGCTCAAAAATATAATCGATGGAGTCATTCAGGGTGCCTCCTGTTGCAAGCATCGGATCGATGATGAAAACTTGGCGGTTTTCCAGGTCATCCGGCAGACGATTTGCGTATGTATAAGGCTCAAGAGTTTCTTCGTTGCGCTTGATACCAAGGAAGCCAACCTCAGCACTAGGAAGTAACTTGACCATTCCTTCGAGCATGCCGAGGCCCGCGCGAAGCACAGGCACTATAAGAGGCTTGGGGTTGGAAATTTTCACACCGGTGGTTTTTTGCACCGGTGTCTCAATCTCAACCTCTTGAACTCGGATGTCTCTAGTTGCCTCGTAGGCAAGCAGGGTCACGAGTTCTTCGACCAGTTGCCTGAACTGAGGGCTCGGCGTGCGCTTGTCTCGCAGCACGGTGAGCTTGTGAGTAATCAATGGGTGATTCGCTACATGAAGTCGCATAGGCTTAAGACTATGGAGTTTGAAGCTTTGATGCACCTTGCACTTGAACAAGCCAAGCTTTCCGGTGACGAAGTGCCGGTGGGTGCTGTGCTAGTCGATGGCAATTACAAGGTTGTTGCGATAGCTCACAACCTGAGAGAGCAGCTCAAGGACCCAACCTCGCATGCCGAGATTGAGGTTATTCGAACTGCCGCAAAGAAATTGGACTCTTGGCGGTTAGACGATTGCACACTCATAGTCACTCTGGAGCCGTGCGTGATGTGTGCCGGGGCAATCGTTGCAGCCAGGATTCCAAGAGTTGTATTCGGGGCCTGGGACGAGCGGGTTGGGGCGGCCGGCTCTATCTACGATGTCCTTCGAGACAGCAGGCTTGGCAACCCGGTTGAGGTGATTCCCGAGGTTTTGGCCGATGAATGCTCCACAGTCCTAAGGGAGTTTTTCGAAGCCAGGCGCTAGTCGAGAACTTACTTGTTTATTTTGAAGTTGGGTTATTTTTCACACTTCGATCCAGGGCTCGAGTGTTGCTAAGCTTTCCCACGGTGACGTGTCCGAGCGGCCGAAGGTGCAACTCTCGAAAAGTTGTGTGGGTGAAAGTCCACCGTGGGTTCAAATCCCACCGTCACCGCCATGTTTATTTGAAGAATAATTAGCGACAACCCCAAGCGCCTGCGGCAATTGCCGCCAATGCCTATCTAGGCTCTTGTTGAAATGATAAGACTTGAAGACATCACCAAGACCTACCGGGGCGCTGGTGAGCCAGCACTTCGCGAGGTGTCCCTCGACATACAGCGCGGTGAGTTTGTGTTTTTGGTCGGAGCCTCCGGGTCTGGAAAGTCATCGCTATTGCGAATGATGCTTCGCGAGGAAAAGCCGAACAGCGGAAACGTGTTGGTCCTGGGGGAGAACCTATTGAGGATTCCTGCAAGACGAGTACCGCAATTTAGGCGACAGCTCGGGGTTGTCTTCCAGGATTTCAGGTTGCTCACAAACAAAACCGTTTATCAAAATATCGCGTTCGCGCTGCAAGTAATCGGAAAGCCAAAGGCGTTTATCGAAACGGCAGTTCCGGATGTTCTTCGGCTAGTCGGCCTTGATCATAAATCGAACTCCTTGCCCTCGGCTCTATCGGGTGGCGAGCAACAGCGAGTGGCAATTGCAAGAGCGGTCGTGAATCGCCCTGAGGTGTTACTAGCTGATGAGCCAACAGGAAATCTGGATCCGGCATCGAGCACTGAGATCATGAACTTGCTGGAACGCATTAATCTTTCCGGCACCACAATCGTGATGGCAACTCATGACAGAAACATTGTGGACCGGATGCAAAAGCGCGTGGTGGAGATAAGCGCCGGTGTAATAATCCGAGACGCTCAAACCGCAAGCTATAAAGAAATTCCTTCCGAGCCCATGCCAATAATCCCAGAGCCCAAGGACTTCGAGGAAAAGCAATGAGGGCAGGGCTAATTTTTTCGGAAATGTGGTCGGGTATTCGCGGCAACTTCTCGATGATTGTGTCGATCATCTTGGTCACTTTTGTTTCTTTGAGCTTTGTCTCGGTTGCGGCCCTGCTGCAGCTGCAGGTTGGCAACATGAAAGATTATTGGTATGACCGGGCTCAGATAGCGATTTATCTATGCTCGGACTTTTCGCCTGAAGAGCAGTGCCCAGCCGGAGTAGCAACTGCGGGCCAGGTAGCTGCAGTGGAGGCATCTCTGGTAAGCCAAGCGCTGACGCCACACATCGAAGCGTTCTATTTTGAATCTCAGCAGGATGCATTTGACAGGTTCTTGGCCGAGTCAGAAGACTTATCCGCAGCTCAGTACCTTCTGCCGGAACAGCTGAATGAAGCTTTTTGGGTGAACCTAATAAACCCAGATAAGACTGAGTTGATTGTTGAGGCATTTAGCAATCAGCCAGGGGTTGCCGAGGTGCGAGATCAGCGCGGCTACTTGGATCAAATTATTACTTTTCTAAACATTTCCTCATTGGCCGTCGGTGGCGTAGCGGCAATAATGCTTTTCAGCGCTGCTCTTTTGACCACAACCACAATTCGGCTAAGTGCTTTTTCCAGGAGGCGAGAAATCGCAATTATGCGTCTGGTTGGTGCTTCCAGCTTGTCAATTCAGCTGCCATTTATTCTTGAAGGTTTGCTGGCGGCCTTAGTGGGCGGTGGGTTGGCTATTGCGACTATTGCCATCGGGACCCAATATTTCGTGACAGATATTCTTTCGACTCAGCTGGCGTTCACTAGCTTTGTTGGCATCGACGATGTCTTTGCCATTGCGCCCTTGGTGCTGGGCATCGGCGCGCTGATTGCAACCTTGGCTGCTGCCTTGTCGACTTACAGGCACGTCAGAGTCTAGAAAGCGGTGTTTTTCTGGTTTTTAGCTAAATCTCAAAAACATCACACATTTATAACTATCCTGCGTACATTTAAGTTGCGTGCCACACTATGCACCCCTTAGAATTGAGCTTTGCTTACCTAACCCATGCCTTGAAGATAAATAGCGGTTTTTTTGGCGTGATGCATATTCTGGCGTCATTGGTTTAGGAATGCAGATTTCCGCCTAAATTACGAGAACCCTAGGGGTATTAACTTTGGCTGCTGCGAAAAACGCTAGTTCAATCAAGTCCGCAAAAAACTCTCGCCAAGCAATGCGTCCGACATTTGCAAAGCACCCAGACCCGATCGAGATACCAGATCTACTCTCCCTTCAGACGGAGAGCTTTGATCAGTTGGTTGGCAACCCTGCATGGCGTGACATCGCTGGCAAGGATGCCAGGACCGGTCTAGACGAGGTCTTTGAAGAAATCAGCCCAATTGAGGACAGCTCAAACGCTGCTCAAGATGCGAAAATGGGGCTCTCCTTCTCAGAGCCAATGCTGTTTGACCCGACCTACACTCCTGACCAGTGCAAGGAAAAGGGAAAGAGCTACACCAAGCCGCTTTATATCAAGGCTGAGTTCACCAACTACTTGACCGGTGAAATCAAGAGCCAGACCGTGTTCATGGGTGACTTCCCAGTTATGACCGGCAAGGGCACCTTCATTATTAACGGAACCGAGCGAGTTGTCGTTTCTCAGCTAGTTCGTTCCCCAGGTGTTTACTTCTCGGTGTCCACCAACACCACTGGAAACCTTGACGTTAGAAACAACAAGGCCCAGATCATTCCAAGCCGTGGTTCTTACCTAGAGTTCTTGACCGAGTGGGTCAAGGACGAGCGTAAGCCGGCCGCTAGGTTCGGAAAGCCAATCTTGCAGGTGCAGGTTGACCGCAAGACCAAGGTTTCAGCAACAATCTTCTTGAAAGCTCTTGGGTTCTCCAAGGAAGAAATTCGCGCTGAGTTCTCGGACATCAAGGCGGCAGCACTTGCAAGCCCACTGGGTATTAGCTACGACGATGACATCATCGAGCGCACCCTTGAATATGACGAGTCAAAGGTTTTCCCAAACGGAATCCTGACCAAGGAAGACGCACTTCGCGAGGTTTACCGCAAGGTACGTGGCGAGGCTGCCGGTGCTGAAGTTGCCGAGGCTTGGTTGCGTTCAACCTACTTCGAGGGCAAGCGTTACAACTTGGCTCGCGTGGGTCGTCACAAGCTAAACCGCAAGCTGAATATCAACCAGGCTGCAGACACCACAACCTTGACCAACGAGGACATCGTTGCAACGTTGAAGTACCTGTTGCTGTTCGATTTGACCTTGGCCAACAACGTTTCTTCAAACACTCAGCGTGCTGAGTTCAACGTGAAGATGGCGGGCAAGAAGGTCAACCTAGTTGTTAGCTCGGATGACATCGACGATTTCTCTAACCGTCGTATTCGTTCGGTTGGTGAGTTGATTCAGAACCAGGTTCGTATCGGCCTGAGCCGAATGGAGCGAGTAGTTCGCGAGCGTATGTCCACGCAGGACATCGAAGCGATCACCCCACAAACACTTATTAACCTGCGACCAGTTGTTTCGGCAATCAAAGAGTTCTTTGGTGCCAGCCAGCTTTCGCAGTTTATGGACCAGAACAACCCATTGGCCGGTCTTGCTCACAAGCGTCGCTTGTCAGCACTTGGACCGGGAGGTATCGCTCGCGAGCGTGCCCAAATGGAGGTTCGTGACGTACACCCTTCCCACTACGGACGTATGTGTCCAGTTGAGACTCCGGAAGGCCCGAACATCGGCCTTATCGGTTCGCTAACTGCTTTTAGCAAGATCAACGCTTTTGGCTTCATTGAAACTCCTTACCGTTTGGTCAAGGACAACAAGGTCGGCAAGAAGGTCGATTACCTTGACGCTTCTGCCGAAGAGGGCAAGGTTATTGCCGGAGCCGATACTCCTTTGAACGCTGATGGAACTTTGGTTGGACCACGTGCGTTTGCTCGCTTCCGTGGAGACATGGTTGAGGTTGCAGCCGAGGACGTCGACTACATTGACATCTCCCCTCGACAGCTAGCCAGCGTTTCAACCTCGTTGATTCCATTCCTTGAGCACGATGACTCGTCACGTGCTTTGATGGGTGCGAACATGCAGCGTCAGGCTGTTCCTCTTCTAGAGGCGCAAAGCCCATTTGTTGGAACCGGCATGGAGCGCCTAGCGGCGATTGACTCCGGTGCGGTTCTGATAAACGGGCTGGCCGGTGTCGTAGAAGAGATTGACGCTGACCAGATAGTCGTTATGAACGATGATGGATCGCGCTCAAACTACACGCTTCGCAAGTTTGACCGATCGAACCAGGGCACCGCAATCAACCAGAGGGCGATTATCCAAATCGGCCAGCGGGTTGAAAAGGGTGATGTTTTGGCTGACGGTCCATCTACTGAGAATGGTGAGCTAGCGCTTGGAAAAAACCTGCTCGTGGCATTCATGCCTTGGGAGGGTTACAACTTCGAGGACGCTATCATCCTGAGCCAGGAGCTAGTCAAGAACGACACTCTTTCCTCAATCCACATCGAAGAGTACGAAGTTGATGCCAGAGACACCAAGCTTGGTGCTGAAGAGATCACTTCTGACCTTCCAAACATCTCGGTTGAAGCACTTGCTCAGCTAGATGAGAGTGGAATTATCCGCATCGGAGCCGAAGTTCGCCCGGGAGACATCCTGGTTGGAAAGGTCACACCTAAGGGTGAGACCGAGCTCTCAGCTGAGGAGCGACTATTGCGTGCGATCTTCAACGAGAAATCTCGTGAAGTTCGCGACACCTCTTTGAAGGTGCCCCACGGCGAGCAGGGAACCATCATTGGCGTCAAGGTATTTGACGCTGAAGAGGGCGATGAGCTTGGTGCCGGCGTGAACAAGCGCGTAGTTGTTTACATCGCCCAGAAGCGAAAGATCACCGAGGGTGACAAGCTTGCTGGCCGCCACGGCAACAAGGGTGTTATTGCCAAAATCTTGCCCGTTGAGGACATGCCGTTCATGGAAGACGGAACTCCGGTTGACATCGTATTGAACCCGCTGGGTATTCCTGGTCGAATGAACTTCGGTCAGGTTCTGGAATCACACCTTGGTTGGGTTTGCCGCCAGGGCTGGGATGTTTCTGGAGTTGCCAAGTGGGCGGATGAGATGTCTAAGGACCTCTTCAATGCGCCGGCTGGAACTAAGGTAGCGACCCCGGTATTCGACGGTGCAACCAAGAACCAGGTTGCCGGTCTTCTGGATCACACTTTGCCAAACCGTGACGGCAACCGCCTAATCGATGGCAGTGGTAAAGCCAACCTCTTCGATGGCCGCTCCGGCGAGCCATACCCAATGCCAATTGCGGTTGGAGTGAAGTACATGTTGAAGCTGCACCACTTGGTTGATGACAAGATTCACGCTCGTTCCACCGGTCCTTACTCCATGATTACTCAGCAGCCACTCGGTGGTAAGGCTCAGTTCGGTGGACAGCGATTTGGTGAGATGGAAGTTTGGGCACTGCAGGCTTACGGCGCAGCGCACACTCTCCAGGAGCTACTGACCATCAAGTCGGACGACATTGCCGGCCGAGTTCGAACCTACGAGGCAATCGTAAAGGGCGAGAACATTCAGGCACCTGGTATTCCGGAATCCTTCCGAGTACTCGCAAAGGAAATGCAGTCACTGGGCCTAAACGTCGAGGTAATCGACAACAAGGGTCAAGTTGTTGTTCTGAAGGACGAGGCGTTTGAGAGCGACCGCGCCGCTGAGGAACTGGGCATCAACCTGAGCCGTAACGAGCAATTGTCATCTGACTCCGACTTCAACACCTACCAGTAATTCCGAATCTCGAATTTTCAGAAGGAAATAAACATATGTCTGTGAAAGTAGAAAACTTCAGTGCTCTTCGGGTAGGTCTTGCCACCTCGGAGGAAATCCGCTCTTGGTCATCAGGTGAAGTAAAGAAGCCTGAAACTATCAACTACCGAACTCTAAAGCCGGAAAAAGACGGCCTCTTCTGCGAGAAGATCTTTGGTCCAACCAAGGACTGGGAGTGCTCTTGCGGTAAGTACAAGCGAGTTCGCTTCAAGGGAATTGTCTGTGAGCGTTGTGGCGTAGAGGTAACAAAGTCCTCGGTTCGTCGTGAGCGCATGGGTCACATCGAGCTAGCCGCTCCTGTAACTCACATCTGGTACTTCAAGGGTGTTCCATCGCGCCTGGGTTACCTATTGAACATGGCACCAAAAGACCTAGAGAAGATCATTTACTTTGCCGCTTACCGTGTCATGGACATTGACCACGAGATGCGAACCGCAGAGTATGACCTAGTCCGTGACGAATACGTAACCCGTATTCGCGCTCTAATCGACGCCCGTGACGAAGAGTTTGAGGCCGCAGCCGGCGAAGAAATCGCAGCAATGCGCGAACTTGGCTTGGTAATGCAGATCTCCAACAAGTTCTGGGAGGCACCTCGTTGGATCGAGAAGCAGTTCTCCAAGAGCCTTGAGCAGCTAATTGACTCAGAGGAAAAGGATGCAGATGCATTCTGGTCCGTCCGTACATTGGCTCAGATGTCTGACGAAGAGCAGGACGACACCGTTGTTCGCACCACCGATGAGGCCAAGAAAATCAAGAAATTGATCGCCGACATCAAAAAGAAGGTGGACAAGATTGTCCGCGAGTACGCACGTCTAGAGCGTCCAGCAAACCTCCACAAGGAGCAGTTGGCCTGGCGCATGTTCCTGACGGCTGAAGTCGGTGAGCTAATGCCAAACGACGTGGTCTTTGACTACTTCGACTACTACTTCTCCGATTACGTCATCACTTCAATCGGTGCCGAGGCGGTATTGCAGGTATTGGCTGCATTTGATCTAGAGGGCGCAGCTGCAGAATTGCGCGCTGAGATTGCAACCACCAAGGGTTCAAAGCAGACTCAGGCCATCAAGCGCCTGAAGGTTGTAAACAGTTTCGCTCAGTCCGGTACTCCTCCGACTTCCATGGTGCTATCGGTTCTTCCGGTACTACCTCCGGAGATTCGCCCAATGGTTCAGCTAGACGGTGGCCGCTTCGCGACCAGCGATCTAAACGACCTTTACCGCAGGGTGATCAACCGTAATAACCGTCTAAAGCGATTCGTTGATCTAGGTGCTGTTCCAAAGACCATCTTGAACAACGAGAAGCGCATGCTTCAGGAAGCCGTTGACGCGCTGTTTGACAACGGTCGCCGCGGTCGCGCTGTCACCGGAACCGGTAACCGTGCGCTGAAGTCACTATCTGATCTTCTAAAGGGTAAGCAGGGTCGTTTCCGTCAGAACCTTCTGGGTAAGCGAGTTGACTATTCCGGTCGTTCCGTAATCGTGGTTGGACCGCAGTTGAAGCTTCACCAGTGTGGACTTCCAAAACTGATGGCACTTGAGCTATTCAAGCCATATGTAATGAAGCGTCTTGTTGACATGGGCCTTGCCCAGAACATCAAGAGCGCTAAGCGCATGGTTGAGAGAAGCCGCCCACAGGTATGGGGAGTTCTCGAGGAAGTTATTCGCGAGCGTCCGGTGCTACTAAACCGTGCGCCTACCTTGCACCGTTTGGGAATCCAGGCATTCGAGCCACAGCTAGTTGAGGGTAAGGCTATTCAGCTTCACCCGCTTGTTTGTGCGGCCTTCAACGCTGACTTCGACGGTGACCAGATGGCTGTTCACCTTCCTTTGTCAGTTGAGGCCCAGGCCGAGGCTCGCATCTTGATGCTTGCTTCGAACAACATTTTGAAACCATCGGACGGACGTCCGGTTGCTACTCCTACTCAGGACATGATCATTGGGCTCTTCCACCTAACCGCTGAAGTTCCTGGCGGTACCGGTGAGGGCCTAGCTTTCACCTCGATGGGAGAGGCCCAGATGGCCTTTGACATTGGTGGACTTGATCTAGGTGCCAAGGTTCGAATTCGTATCGAAGGTGAATTGCGCGAGACCACATTCGGCCGTGCGCTTTTCAACGAGACACTTCCTCTCTCATACCCATTCGTGGAGATGCAGGTCGGCAAGAAGGAACTGGGCCAGATCGTTTCTGACTTGGTCGAGCTGTTCAGCCGCACCGAAGTTGCACTGTCTCTTGATGCGTTGAAGGACGCTGGATTCCACTGGGCAACCCGTGCCGGCGTTTCGATGGCCATCTCGGATGCCAACTTTGATCCGAAGGGCACCTTCGACAAGGAGCGAGCTTCCAGGATTCTAAAGGCCGAGAAGGCTCACACCAAGATTCAGGAAGCGTTCGACAACGGTCTAAAGTCTGACCTTGAGCGTCGTGACGAGCTTGGAGCACTGTGGTTCAAGGAGACCGGCGAAATCGAGCAGCTACTGCGCGAATCAATCCCGACTAACAACGCGATCTACAAGATGGTCACATCTGGTGCCAGGGGTAACTGGCTGCAGATTCGTTCCATCATGGGAATGCGTGGCCCGGTTGCAACCTCATCAGGTGACTTTGCTCCGATGCCAGTGAAGGGTAACTACCTACTAGGTCTCACTCCTCACGAGTACTTCATTAACGCAACCGGTGCCCGTAAGGGTAACGCTGACACCGCCATGAAGACTGCTGCCGCGGGTTACCTAACCCGTCGTTTGGTCGACGTTGCGCAGGATGTCATCATTCAGATTGAGGACTGTGGAACCACTAAGGGCCTGGACAAGGATCTTCTAGATCAAGAACAGGTTGAGCTTTCGATCGTTGGTCGAACGAATCTTGTTGACATCAAGCAGGGAAAGACTGTTCTTCTTCCTGCCGGCGTGAACATTGATCACTCTGCGGCCAGACGAATCAAGGAAGCCGGAGTCGAGACAATTACTGTTCGCTCCGTTCTGACCTGTGAGGCCGAAAGCGGCATCTGCGCGGCTTGCTACGGTGTTTCATTGGCCACAAACCAAAAGGTAACTATTGGTGAGGCAATTGGAATCATCGCTGCTCAGTCAATCGGTGAGCCTGGTACTCAGCTAACAATGCGTACCTTCCACACCGGTGGAGCTGCATCGAGCGCAAAGAAGCAGACCATTTTGAAGTCGATTGGTGGCCAGAAGGTTCGTGTTGAGCGTCTGATTTCCTATGACATCACACAGGGCCTAAACGGTGTTACTGACCTTCTAGAAGCTCGAGTTGGTTGGCGTCAAGCCGGCAAGGTTGCTGTTATGGCATTCTGGGCCGGTCAGGTGGACATCGTTGAGAAGGTTTCCCTAACCGGAACCAAGAGCTTCGAGGTATACGTTCGCCCACAGGGTGAAAAGGCCGAGAAGGAAGCCGAGGCGCTTGCGACTCAGTACAGCTTCAGCCGTACTGCATCCAAGACCTTCAAGAAGCTAAGTCCTTACCTTCCAATCACTGTAGTTGCCTCAGTTGACGACCTAGTGGTTCAAAAGGGTGACATGGTTGACGCCGGAGATTACCTGGTCGATGGAACTCCAATTCCACACGAGGTTTTGATGATTCGTGGTTCGCGTGAAGCGGCTGCGGAAATCATTCGCGGTGTTCAGGCTATCTATGGCTCTCAGGGTGTTCCTTTGCACGACAAGCACCTCGAGGTAATTGTTCGTCAGATGTTGAACAAGGTGACCGTAATCGATTCTGGAGACACCAACATGCTTCCGGGTGAGATTATTGATCGCCAGAGCTTTGCAGGCCAGAACCGTCAAGCAGTTGCGCAGGGCAATCGTCCAGCTAGTGCTCGTCAAGAGGTAATGGGTATGACCCGTGCTTCACTTGCTGCTCAGTCTTGGCTATCGGCCGCATCCTTCCAGGAGACCACTCGAGTCCTAACCCAAGCAGCGCTAGATCGCCGTGAGGACAGACTTGTTGGTCTAAAGGAAAACGTGATCATCGGAAAGCTAATTCCAGCCGGAACTGGACTATTGACTTACCGAAACTTCGAAGTAGATGGAACAGAAGAGGCGAAAGCCGAGCGCTATCCAAACCGAATCTGGTCGGACCAGGGTTACGACCCAACCGATCTGGACTCGCAGGAGCTCAGCCTGAGTGTTTCTGATCCATTTGCAATCGATGAGAAGTAACCAAGACAACTAAAAAACCATTTGACCGTTCTCACGGGCTACGGGTATGCTTAGGGCTGGTCATGCAACTGCATGTATCAGGCCAGCTCTCGTGAATGTTCGAGATCACGGCCAAAACCTTTGGTTATAAAGCGCCGTTCTGGCGCGCCAAAGATTAATGAACGAGGAGAACAAGTGCCAACAATTCAGCAGTTGGTTCGCAAGGGACGCAGCCCAAAGGTCACCAAGACCAAGGCTCCAGCCCTAAAGGCTAACCCGCAGCAGCGCGGTGTATGCACCCGTGTGTACACCACCACCCCAAAGAAGCCGAACTCTGCGCTTCGTAAGGTGGCACGTGTCAAGCTGTCAAACGGTACCGAGGTAACCGCGTACATTCCGGGCGAAGGTCACAACCTTCAGGAGCACTCGATGGTGCTTATCCGTGGTGGTCGTGTGAAGGACCTACCAGGTGTTCGTTACAAGATCATTCGTGGTGCTCTGGATACCCAGGCAGTTAAAGACCGTAAGCAGGCTCGTAGCCTCTACGGCGCAAAGAAGGGTAAGTAATGCCTCGTAAAGGCCCAATAGCTAAGCGCCCAGTCGCTATGGATCCGGTTTACGGTTCCCCAGTTGTTTCGCAGCTAGTCAACAAAATTCTGCTTGACGGCAAGAAGTCAATCGCAGAGAAAATCGTTTACGGCGCTCTAGAGGGCACCAACGTCAAGACCGGCGACGATCCAGTTGTTCTTCTAAAGAAGGCTTTGGATAACGTTCGCCCAACAGTCGAGGTTCGTTCTCGCCGTGTTGGTGGCTCGACTTACCAAGTGCCAATCGAGGTTAAGAGCCACCGTGCTAACACCTTGGCTATGCGTTGGTTGGTTCAGTTTGCTAAGCAGCGTCGTGAAAAGACCATGACCGAGCGTTTGATGAATGAAATTCTTGATGCTTCTAACGGCCTTGGTGCTGCTGTGAAGCGTCGCGAGGACACTCACAAGATGGCCGAGGCCAACAAGGCCTTCGCTCACTACCGCTGGTAAAAACCAAAAACTGGCATCGAGGATCTCGATCCTTGGTGGCACAAGCACCAAACCCCTAGTCAATAAATTTCTTCGGAGGCAACCGTGGCACAAGACGTGCTCACTGACCTGAACAAGGTTCGTAACATCGGCATCATGGCGCACATTGACGCCGGTAAGACAACCGCGACTGAGCGAATCCTGTTCTACACGGGTATCACTCACAAGATCGGTGAAACTCACGACGGTGCATCACAGATGGACTGGATGGAGCAAGAGCAAGAGCGTGGAATCACTATCACCTCTGCCGCGACAACCTGTTTCTGGAAGGATAACCAGATCAACATCATCGACACCCCGGGTCACGTTGACTTCACAGTTGAGGTCGAGCGTTCATTGCGCGTCCTAGACGGTGCCGTTGCTGTGTTCGACGGTAAAGAGGGTGTTGAGCCTCAGTCCGAGACCGTTTGGCGTCAGGCTGACAAGTACAGCGTTCCTCGCATCTGTTTTGTAAACAAGATGGACAAGCTAGGTGCTGACTTTTACTTCACCGTGAAGACCATTATTGATCGACTAGGTGCTAAGCCATTGGTTATTCAGCTTCCAATTGGAGCAGAGAATGACTTCGAAGGTGTAATCGACCTAGTTGAAATGCGCGCTCTAACCTGGCGTGGAGACGTTGAAATGGGTGCGAAGTACGAAATCGAGCCGATTCCAGCTGACATGCAGGCCAAGGCCGACGAGTACCGCGCTCAGCTAATTGAGGCTGTTGCCGACACTTCTGACGAACTAATGGAGAAGTACTTCAACGGCACAGAGATGACTGTTGCCGAAATCAAAGAGGCAATTCGTAAGCTGACTGTTACTAGCGCTGCTTACCCGATTCTCTGCGGCTCTGCTTTCAAGAACAAGGGTGTTCAGCCAATGCTGGATGCTGTCTTGGACTATCTTCCATCACCACTTGACGTTGCAAGCGTTGAGGGTGGAGATCCTCGCGACGAGGAAAAGCGAATCATCCGCAAGCCTGACACCAACGAGCCTTTCGCGGCTCTTGCTTTCAAGGTTGTTACACACCCATTCTTTGGTCGCTTGACATACATCCGGGTTTATTCCGGAAAGGCTAACGCCGGCGACGCTGTTGCGAACTCGACAAAGGGACGCAAAGAGCGCATCGGGAAAGTTTTCCAGATGCACGCCAACAAGGAAATTCCTATCAGCGGTGTTACCGCTGGCCACATCTATGCAGCCATCGGCCTGAAGGACACCACTACCGGTGATACTTTGTGTGATACGGACAACCAGATTGTGCTTGAGTCGATGACTTTCCCGGAGCCAGTTATCTCCGTGGCCATCGAGCCAAAGACTAAGTCCGATCAGGAAAAGCTTGGAATTGCTATTCAGAAGCTTGCCGAAGAAGACCCAACATTCCGTGTAGTGAACGACATCGACACTGGCCAGACGATTATTTCTGGAATGGGCGAGCTTCACTTGGATATTTTGGTTGACCGTATGCGCCGTGAGTTCGGCGTCGAGGCCAACGTCGGTAAGCCACAGGTTGCTTACCGCGAGACAATTCGCCGCACTGTTCCAAAGCATGACTACACACACAAGAAGCAGACCGGTGGTTCTGGTCAGTTTGCCAAGGTGCAGATCAAGCTTGAGCCTCTAGTTGTTGACGGTGACACGATTTATGAATTCGTAGACGCTGTAACCGGTGGTCGCGTGCCACGCGAGTACATCCCGTCGGTTGACGCCGGCATGAAGGACGCAATGCAGTCCGGTGTGCTAGCTGGATACCCAGTCGTTGGAGTAAAGGCCACCTTGCTAGATGGTGCTTACCACGATGTTGACTCGTCAGAAATGGCGTTTAAGCTTGCCGGATCGATGGTCTTTAAAGAGGCCGCTCGATTGGCAGACCCAGTTCTACTCGAGCCGTTGATGGCAGTCGAAGTTCGTACCCCAGAAGAATATATGGGAGACGTAATCGGAGACATAAATTCGCGACGCGGGCAGATACAGTCGATGGAAGAGGCTACCGGAGTGAAAGTTATTCGCGCCCTAGTGCCACTTTCGGAGATGTTTGGTTACGTTGGCGACCTCCGTTCGAAGACTTCTGGTCGAGCCGTCTACTCAATGACGTTCGACACATACTCAGAAGTTCCGAAGGCAGTTGCTGACGAAATCGTACAGAAGGCCAAGGGCGAGTAGTAAAAACTACTTAAACTTGACTAAGATAGAAATTCTGTAAAACCCAATCAGAGTCGGCCCACGGGTCGATGATTTACTACGGATCCATCAGGAGGACCCAAAATGGCTAAGGCGAAATTCGAGCGCACAAAGCCGCACGTCAACATCGGAACCATTGGTCACGTCGACCACGGTAAGACCACTCTGACTGCGGCAATTACTAAAGTTCTACACGACAAGTTCCCTGATCTGAACGACAGCTATGCGTTCGATCAGATTGACAACTCCCCAGAGGAGAAGCAGCGCGGTATTACTATCAACATCTCACACGTTGAGTACCAGACCGATGCGCGTCACTACGCACACGTAGACGCACCGGGTCACGCTGACTACATCAAGAACATGATTACCGGAGCTGCCCAGATGGACGGCGCAATCTTGGTTGTTGCTGCAACTGATGGACCGATGCCTCAGACCAAGGAGCACGTGCTGCTTGCTCGTCAGGTTGGAGTTCCTTACATCGTTGTTGCACTAAACAAGTCCGACATGGTTGACGACGCCGAGATTCTTGAGCTCGTAGAGGTTGAGGTTCGCGAACTTCTTTCCAAGTACGAGTTCCCAGGTGACGACGCACCAGTTGTCCAGGTTTCAGCACTAAAAGCACTTGAGGGTGATGCAGTGTGGGCCGAGAAGGTTTTCGAGCTAATCAAGGCTTGTGACGAGAACATTCCGGAGCCAAAGCGCGACATCGACAAGGCATTCCTAATGCCTGTTGAGGACGTGTTTACCATCACTGGTCGTGGAACCGTTATCACCGGTAAGGTCGAGCGCGGAACTGTAAACGTAAACGACGAAGTAGAAATCGTTGGAATCCGCGACAAGCAGAAGACCACAGTTACCGGAATTGAAATGTTCCGCAAGCTACTTGACTACGCAGAGGCCGGCGAAAACGTTGGACTTCTATTGCGTGGAACCAAGCGCGAGGACGTAGAGCGCGGCCAGGTTGTATGTAAGCCAGGTTCGATCACTCCTCACACTAACTTTGACGCCAACGTCTACATCCTTGCTAAGGATGAGGGTGGCCGTCACAACCCGTTCTACGCGAACTACCGTCCGCAGTTCTACTTCCGTACCACTGACGTAACTGGTGTTATCACCTTGCCAGCTGGTACCGAAATGGTTATGCCTGGCGACACCACCGAGATGGGCGTGGAGCTAATCCAGCCAATCGCGATGGAAGAGGGACTACGTTTCGCGATCCGTGAGGGTGGCCGCACAGTAGGTGCCGGTACCGTTACAAAGGTCACCAAGTAGTCATAACGACAACTTGACTGGAAACCCCGCAGGGAAACTTGCGGGGTTTGCTTTTTAACCGTGATTCTTGCGATCAGGCCTTTTGGAACCAGAAATATTAGGTCGGCGCGCTACAGCAGCAATAATCTGGCCAAAGCGAAGATATTGGACGACTTTTAACTTGCACCGACCCCCCGAACTGTGGCAAGATTGACGAGTTCGTGAGTATTTGCGCCTTGTGCGTGAACCACTGCAGGATTTGTGCACAGGTAACTGGGCCTTCCGCAGCTAAGAGCCAACAAAACTTATCTGAGATCTTCTCCTTGGTTTTTCACGAGCTTTATCGCGAGAACCGAGATTGACTTTCTCGGACAGAGCCCTAGAAATAGGGCGTTGACATAAAAACAGTGCATCAGCATCACGGCAGCAGTGAAGTTTGCGTTCTCGCAAATGAATTGGCTGTAAAACTCTGTGACCGATAGGTCACCTAGATACGGAAGGCAGTCATCATGGCGGCTAACAAGATCCGCATTCGACTGAAGTCGTATGACCATGAGGTCATCGACGCGTCGGCGAGCAAAATCGTCGATACAGTCATACGCGCCGGTGCCAAGGTAGTCGGTCCAGTACCACTTCCTACCGAGAAAAACATTGTGACGGTTATCCAATCGCCTCACAAGTACAAGGACAGCCGTGAGCACTTTGAGATGCGTACCCACAAGCGTCTCATCGACATTATCGACCCGACTCCTAAAGCGGTCGATTCGCTGATGCGCCTGGACCTCCCAGCAGATGTCAACATCGAGATCAAGCTCTAAGGATTGCGAAATGACTGTAAATACTAGAACCGTAAAGGGACTGCTGGGCAAGAAGCTCGGCATGACGCAGGGCTGGGACGCGGACAACAAGCTTGTTCCGATCACAGTCGTTGAGGCTGGCGAGAACGTCATCACTCAAATCAAGAATTTAGAAAAAGACGGCTATGCAGCAATTCAGCTTGCATATGGCGCGATCGAACCCCGCAAAGTAGACAAGCCTACAACTGGTCACTTTGCTAAGGCCGGTTCCACACCTCGTCGCTTCCTTGCAGAAATCCGTACGGCTGACACTGAGATTTATACCGTTGGCCAGTCCATCGGCGTTGACATCTTCGAGGTTGGCTCGAAGCTGGACGTTGTTGGAACCAGCAAGGGTAAAGGTTTTGCCGGTGTTATGAAGCGTCACGGCTTCTCCGGTATCCACGCCAGCCACGGTGCTCACAAGAACCACCGTAAGCCGGGTTCCGTTGGAGCAGGTACTACTCCTTCCCGCGTTCTCAAGGGCAAGAAGATGCCTGGTCGCATGGGAACAGATCGAGTAACCACATTGAACCTCACCCTTCACGGCGTTGACCTTGAAAAGGGTCTGCTTTTGATAAAGGGTGCAGTGCCAGGTCCTAAGGGCCAGTTGGTGTTCGTTCGTAACGCAGTAAAGGAGACTGACTAATGCCTACAGTTGACCTAATTGACCTAAAGGGTAAGAAGTCCGGTTCTGTGGACCTTCCCGGATCAATCTTTGATGTTCAGACCAACGTTCCACTGATTCACCAGGTAGTTGTTGCTCAGCTTGCAGCCGCTCGCCAGGGAACACAGTCGACACTTCGCCGTGGTGAGGTTTCTGGTTCTGGCCGCAAGCCGTTCAAGCAAAAGGGAACCGGTCGCGCGCGTCAGGGTTCGATTCGTATGCCTCAGCACCGCGGTGGTGGAATTATTCACGGTCCAAAGCCTCGTGACTACTCACAGCGCACTCCTAAAAAGATGATTGCTGCAGCTCTTCGCGGAGCGCTTTCAGACCGCGCAAGGAATGGCCGCATTCACGTTATTGACCAGTTTGCGATTGGCGATGCACCTTCGACCAAGGCAGCTGCTAGCTTCCTGGCTCAGGTTGCAACCTCAAGAAACATCTTGGTTGTTTTGAGTCGTGAAGACGAGCTTTCCTACAAGTCACTTCGCAACTTGCCGTCCGTCCACGTCATTCCAGCTGACCAGCTGAATGCGTATGACGTTCTGCACGCCGAAGACCTCGTTTTCACTGCGGCCGCAATGGCATCGTTCGTTGAGTCGGCCGTTGTTACAGATGTTATCGAGGAGGCATAAACATGACCGACATCAAGAAAAATCCCCGCGACATAATCATTAAGCCGATCATTTCGGAGAAGTCTTATGCGCTAATTGATGAGGGTAAGTACACCTTCGAGGTCGACACTCGCTCTAACAAGACCGAGATCAAGCAGGCCATTGAAGAAATTTTTAGCGTGAAGGTTGATTCAATCAACACACTAAACCGCGTGGGCAAGACCCGCAAAACTCGCTTCGGCATGGGTAAGCGCAAGGACACCAAGCGCGCCATTGTCTCCTTGAAGTCGGGTTCCATCGACATCTTTACCTACATCGGTTAAGGGGAATACTCATGGGCATTCGTAAGTACAAGCCAACGACTCCTGGTCGTCGTGGCTCTTCAGTTGCAGATTTTGCTGAGCTGACACGCTCCACCCCAGAGAAGTCGCTTTTGCGACCTCTTCCTAAGACTGGTGGACGCAACTCAAACGGTCGCATCACAACTCGCCACATCGGTGGCGGACACAAGCGTCAGTACCGCGTTATCGACTTCCGTCGTCATGACAAAGACGGTGTTCCGGCCAAGGTTGCTCACATTGAGTATGACCCGAACCGCACCGCTCGTATTGCGCTGTTGCACTACATTGATGGCACCAAGCGCTACATCATTGCCCCTAACAAGCTAAACCAGGGCGATGCCATCGAGCAGGGCGCACAGGCCGACATCAAGCCAGGCAACAACTTGCCTCTAAAGAACATCCCAGTGGGAACCGTTATCCACGCCATCGAGCTAAAGCCAGGCGGAGGAGCCAAGATGGCTCGTTCAGCAGGTGCTTCGGTTCGTTTGGTTGCCAAGGAAGGCGACAACGCTCAGCTGAGATTGCCATCTGGCGAAATCCGCAACGTTGATGCTCGCTGCCGAGCAACCATTGGTGAGGTCGGCAACGCCGAGCAGTCAAACATCAACTGGGGTAAAGCAGGACGTAAGCGCTGGAAGGGTGTTCGCCCAACAGTTCGTGGTGTTGCCATGAACCCAGTGGATCACCCACACGGTGGTGGTGAGGGTAAGACTTCCGGTGGGCGTCACCCAGTTACACCTTGGGGCCAAAAAGAGGGCCGCACACGCAAGCCAAACCTTCCATCAGACAAGCAAATCGTTCGTCGTCGTTACGCCGGCAAGAAGTAGGAGATCTTTAGATGCCAAGAAGTTTGAAGAAGGGTCCCTTCGTAGACGAGCACCTAATGAAAAAGGTGCGTGTTCAGAACGAGGCCTCCAGCAAGAACGTAATCAAGACCTGGTCACGTCGCTCAATGATTGTTCCGCCGATGCTGGGGCACACCATTGCCGTTCACGATGGCCGCAAGCACATTCCAGTTTTCGTAACCGAGAACATGGTTGGCCACAAGCTTGGCGAATTTGCACCCACCCGAACCTTCCGTGGTCACGTGAAGGACGACAAGAAGGGTCGCCGCGGCTAAGCCGGGGCGCCTAGGACAAGAAGGAATAACGATGGAAGCGATCGCCAAGCTGCGTAACATCCGCGTGACCCCAATGAAGGCCAGACGTGTAGTCAACCTGATTCGTGGCAAGCAAGCCACCGAGGCATTGGGTATTTTGAAGTTTGCTCCACAGTCAGCATCTGAGCCGATCTACAAGCTAGTCGCCTCAGCAGTTGCCAACGCCCAGGTAAAGGGCGAGGCCGCCGGTGCAATTGTGGACGTTGATGACCTAATAATCTCCAAGGCTTTTGTGGATGAGGGAGTGACCTTGAAAAGGTTCCGTCCTCGTGCTCAAGGCCGAGCATTCCGAATCAACAAGCGCACCAGCCACATCACAGTGGTTGTATCTACTCCAGACGAGTTTGCAAAGGCAGGTAAGTAGTCATGGGTCAAAAAGTCAATCCCTACGGCTTCCGCCTGGGAATTACCACTGAGCACCGCTCACGCTGGTTTGCAGACTCCACCAAGAAGGGTCAGCGCTACGCCGACTACGTGGTCGAGGATGTCAAAATCCGCACCTACCTTCAGGAGAAGCTAGACCGTGCCGGCATCAGCCGCATTGAGCTAGAGAGAACCCGTGACCGAGTCCGTGTCGACATCTTCGCTGCTCGTCCAGGTTTGGTAATCGGCCGCCGTGGAGCCGAGGCAGAAACTCTTCGCACTGAGCTTGAGGAACTAACTAGCAAGCAGGTTTTGCTCAACATCCTCGAGGTTAAGAACCCAGAATCTGACGCACAACTTGTCGCGCAGGGCGTTGCCGAGCAGCTAGCTGCTCGTGTTGCCTTCCGTCGTGCGATGCGTAAGGGAATTCAGGGCGCACTTCGTTCCGGTGCTAAAGGGATCCGAATCCAGTGTTCCGGCCGTTTGGGCGGCGCTGAGATGTCTCGCAGTGAGTTCTACCGCGAAGGTCGAGTTCCACTACATACTCTTCGTTCAAACATCGACTATGGCTTCTACGAGGCCAAGACCACATTCGGTCGAATCGGTGTGAAGGTTTGGATCTACAACGGCGACATGACCGCACGTGAGCTTGCTGCACAGCAGGCTACTCAGCGTGGTCCTCGTCAGGGTGCACCTGGTGCTGGCCGTCGTGGTCCTCGTCAGGGCGACGCTGCTCCACTAGCAGCAGGAAGTGAAGCCAAATAATGCTGATTCCTAGAAAAGTAAAGCACCGTAAGCAGCACAGCCCGAAGCGCCGTGGCCATGCAACCGGTGGAACTAAGGTCTCGTTCGGTGAATGGGGTATTCAGGCAACAACGTCTGCCTACCTAACCAACCGTCAGATTGAGGCAGCACGTATTGCCATGACTCGCCACATCAAGCGTGGTGGAAAAGTCTGGATTAACGTGTTCCCTGACCGCTCCCTAACCAAGAAGCCAGCTGAAACCCGAATGGGTTCCGGTAAGGGCTCTCCTGAGTGGTGGGTAGTAAACGTAAAGCCTGGCCGCGTGCTCTTTGAGCTAAGCGGTGTATCAGAGGACATTGCCAAAGAGGCTTTGACTCGTGCGATCCACAAGCTCCCGCTGAAGGCTCGCATCATCAAGCGTGAAGAAGGTGACGCATAATGATCGGTTCAAAAAACCTATCCCCACAGGATCTAGACAAAATCGAATCTTCGGTTTTGGTAGAAGAGCTTCGTAAGGCCAAGGAAGAACTATTCAACCTACGCTTCCAGTCGGCTACTGGCCAACTAGATGCCCATGGTCGAGTCAGAGCGGTCAAGCGCGATGTTTCTCGCATTTACACAATCATGCGCGAGCGTGAACTGGGTATTCGTGCGGTTCCGGTTCCAGCACCTGCGAAGGCTGCTACCAAGAAGAAGCCAGCCGTTGAAGAGGCTGCAGCCAAGACGGAAGAGGCATAAAAATGGCAGAAGAAACCAAGCCAGCAGCTAAAGCTGCAGCTAAGCCAGCCGCCAAAGCGGCTGCAAAGCCTGCTGCGAAGGCAGCAGCAAAGCCAGCAGCTAAAGCTGCAGCTCCTAAGGTAGCTAAGCCAAAGACAGCTAAGACCCCGAAGGCAATAAAGGAAGTGACTCGCGGCTACCGCAAGTCACGTCAAGGCTACGTAGTTTCGGACAAGATGGATAAGACCATCGTTGTCTTGCTTGAAGACCGCAAGAAGCACCCGCTTTACGGCAAGGTGCTTCGCGTGTCCAAGAAGGTAAAGGCACATGACGAAACAAATAGCGCCGGAATTGGTGACCTCGTGGTAATTGACGAGACTCGCCCGATTGCGGCAACAAAGAACTGGCGCCTAGTCGAGATCCTCGAAAAGGCTAAGTAACACACCCCGCGAATAACGGTCGGAATCGTTATTCACTAAGCAAGGAGAAAAAAAGTGCTACAGCAAGAATCCAGGGTCAAGGTGGCCGATAACTCGGGCGCCAAGGAGCTCCTGACAATTCGCGTACTGGGTGGTTCCACCCGTCGTTACGCGGGTATTGGTGACACTATCGTCGCCTCAGTCAAGGACGCCATCCCAGGCGGAAACGTCAAAAAGGGTGAAGTCGTAAGAGCTGTTATCGTTCGCACCGTCAAGGAAACTAGGCGTGCAGATGGTTCTTACGTGAAGTTCGACGAGAACGCAGCGGTCATTATCAAGGCTGACGGCGAACCTCGTGGAACCCGTATTTTTGGGCCAATTGGCCGCGAGCTTCGTGAAAAGCGTTTTATGAAGATCATCTCGCTAGCACCGGAGGTTGTGTAAATCATGGCAAAGATTAAAAAGGGCGACCTCGTTGAGGTCATTACAGGTGGCAAGCAAGATCGCGGTGGTTACCGTGGCAAGCAGGGCCTGGTGCTAAAAGTCATCAAGGAGACCAACAAGGTCATCGTTGAAGGCGTCAACATGGTCAAGAAGCACAACCGCGTCGGCCAGTCCGAGCGCGGTGGCAAGACCGGTGGCATCGAAACTATGGAATCTCCGATCCACATCTCTAACGTGGCTTTGGTAGACCCAAGCACCAAGAAGCCTTCCAAGGTTGGTTTCAAGATAGCTACTTCAAAAGAGGGTGCAACCACCAAGGTTCGCATCGCGAAGAAGAGTGGGAAGGAGTTCTAATGGCAACCGGGTATAAAAAAGCAGGCGCCGAGACCACTCCTCGTCTAAAACTTCAGTACCGCAGCGAGATCGTAAAGACTCTCACCGAGGAGTTTTCTTTCACTAACCCAATGCAGGTTCCTGGTCTAACCAAGATCGTTGTAAACATGGGTGTTGGTCAGGCTGCCAAAGATGGCAAGTTGATTGAGGGAGCTATTCGCGACCTAATTGCAATTACTGGCCAGAAGCCTCAGGTCAACATTGCAAAGAAGTCAATTGCGCAGTTCAAGCTTCGTGAGGGTCAGCCAATTGGCGCCCACGTTACTTTGCGTGGCGACCGCATGTGGGAGTTCCTAGACCGCTTGCTTTCACTATCACTTCCTCGTATTCGTGACTTCCGCGGTCTTTCGCCAAAGCAGTTCGATGGCAACGGAAACTACAC
This sequence comes from uncultured Aquiluna sp., assembly GCA_905182225.1. Taxonomy (GTDB): domain Bacteria; phylum Actinomycetota; class Actinomycetes; order Actinomycetales; family Microbacteriaceae; genus Aquiluna. The sequence goes on along the minus strand of CAJJAJ010000026.1, from coordinate 7,750 downwards.
CTTTGGTCTATCCGAGCAGTCAATGTTCCACGAAATTGACATTGACAAGATTGATCACGTCCGCGGTATGGACATCACAGTTGTAACAACAGCAAAATCTGACGACGAGGGTCGTGCGCTTCTAAAGGCGCTCGGTTTCCCGTTCCAGGCCTAATAACACGATTGAGGTAGGTCCCTGTGCTTGTAAAGCACCTGGAAACCACTTCGAGAAAGAAGACACATTATGACAATGACAGATCCGGTAGCAGACTTCCTGACCCGGCTGCGCAATGCCAACATGGCTCACCACGAATCACTGAACGTTCCTTTTTCCAAACTAAAGGGAACAATCGCTGAGATCTTGAAGTCAGAGGGTTACATTGCTTCTTACAAGGTTGAGGATGCAAAGGTCGGCAAGACCATGCACATCACCATGAAGTACGGCCCAAATCGCGAGACCAGCATCGTTGGTATCAAGCGTGTATCCAAGCCAGGTCTTCGCGTTTACGCAAAGTCCACCGAGCTACCCAAGGTGCTTGGCGGCTTGGGCGTTGCAATCCTGTCCACCTCTAGCGGCCTACTAACTGACCGCCAGGCTTCAAAGAAGGGAGTAGGTGGGGAAGTCCTCGCCTACGTCTGGTAAGCAATAATGTCGAGAATTGGAAAACTACCCATTCCGCTGCCAGCAGGCGTGACCGTTGAGATCAACGGCCAGGATGTTGCAGTCAAGGGCCCAAAGGGCGAGCTAAAGCTCACCGTTTCTAAACCAATCACTGTTTCACAAGAAGATGGCAGCGTTATTGTTGCTCGTCCAGACGACGAGGCAGTTTCAAAGTCACTTCACGGACTAACCCGTTCACTAATCGCTAACAACGTTCACGGCGTTTCCGAGGGCTTCACTAAAGCACTCGAAATCGTAGGCACCGGTTATCGTGCAGCACTCAAGGGTGCGACCGTGGAACTATCTCTTGGCTTCAGCCACCCAGTGTTTGTAACTCCTCCGGAGGGCATCACTTTGGTAGTCGAAGGAAACACCAAGATCATCGTGTCGGGAATCGACAAGCAAGCCGTCGGAGAGATGGCAGCTAACATTCGTAAGCTTCGCAAGCCTGAGCCTTATAAGGGCAAGGGAGTTCGTTACGAAGGCGAGCGAGTCCGTCGCAAGGCCGGAAAGGCTGGTAAGTAATCATGGCTCTAGGAACTAGAGGCAAGTCAAAGTCAGCCGCTCGTGGCCGTCGTCACGTTCGCCTGCGCAAGAAGATCGAGGGCACAGCAATGCGACCTCGTCTAGTTGTCACGCGCTCAGCACGTCACCTATTCGTCCAACTAGTTGATGACGGCGTGGGTCAGACCCTAGCCTCGGCATCGACCATGGAAGCGGATATGCGCGTAGTAGCCGGCACCAAGACCGACAAGGCCACAATGGTAGGCAAGCTAATTGCTGAGCGTGCCAAGAAGGCCGGCGTTTCCGAAGTGGTCTTTGACCGCGGTGGTAACCGCTATGCAGGTCGCGTTGCAGCTGTTGCTGCTGCGGCTCGCGAGGAAGGACTAGTGCTTTGAGCGAAGAAAAGAAGGAAGTGCCAGTGGCTGAAGCTACCGCAACTACCGAGACTCCAGCAGCTACCGATGCCGCAGTAACCACTGAGGCGCCAGTAACTACTGTCGACCCGAACGAGCGCGAGCAGCGTCGTGGTTCACGTGATCGTGGACCAAAGAACGACCGTCGTGAGCGCGAAGAGCCTAAGAGCCAGTTCTTGGAGCGTGTTGTAACAATCAACCGTGTATCCAAGGTGGTCAAGGGTGGTCGTCGTTTCTCCTTCACCGCACTTGTTGTGGTTGGAGATGGCGACGGAACCGTTGGCGTTGGTTACGGTAAGGCAAAAGAAGTTCCAGCTGCGATTGCCAAGGGCGTGGAGGATGCGAAGAAGAACTTCTTCCGCGTACCACGTGCTGGCTCAACAATTCCTCACCCTGTTCAGGGAGAGGCTGCAGCTGGAGTCGTTCTATTGCGTCCAGCGTCGGAGGGTACCGGTGTTATCGCCGGTGGTCCAGTTCGTGCAGTTTTGGAGTGCGCCGGAGTTCACGACGTGCTTTCGAAGTCGCTCGGATCTTCCAACACACTAAATATTGTTCATGCAACCGTCGAGGCTTTGCGTCAGCTAGAGGAACCAGCCGCCGTGGCAGCACGTCGTGGTAAGACTCTTGCCGAGGTAGCACCAGCACGTCTGTTGCCAGCAAAGACTGAAAAGACTGAAAAGACTGAAAAGGCTGGTGTCTAATGGCTGCTCGTCTCAAAGTGACCCAATTGAAAAGTTCAAACGGTGGAAAGCAAAACCAGCGCGATTCACTTCGCACCCTGGGACTGAAGCGCATCGGTGACATCGTTGTACGCGAGGACACTAAGTCCAACCGCGGCCTCGTAAACACTGTTGCCCACCTCGTTAAAGTTGAGGAGATCGACTAAATGGCTGAAGAGAAGAAGCCAGCCGAGAAGAAGCCAGCTGCTGCAAAGCCAGCTGCCAAGGCTCCGGCTGTAAAGAAGCCAGCTGCTGCAAAGCCAGCAACTAAGGCTGCCGCACCGAAAGCTGCTGCAAAGCCAGCCGCTAAGACTGCTGCGCCAAAGGCTGCCGCACCGAAAGCTGCTGCAAAGCCAGCAACTAAGGCTGCCGCACCAAAAGCTGCTGCGCCAAAAGCTGCTGCTGCAAAGCCAGTTGCCGAAAAGGCTCCGGTTGTCGCTGCTGCAAAGCCAGCGGTTGCCAAGTCGAAGAAGAAGCCGGCTGAAAAGATTGAGAAGTCTCAGATCTTGCGTCTTCACCACCTTCGCCCTGCAAAGGGTGCCAAGAAGGATAAGACTCGTAAGGGTCTTGGTGAAGGTTCGAAGGGTAAGACTGCAGGTAGAGGTACCAAGGGTACCGGTGCTCGCACAACTACTCGCCTGGGCTTTGAGGGTGGTGGCGTGAACCTAGTTATGCGTACACCTAAGCTACGTGGATTCAAGAACCCATTCCGGGTGGAATACCAGGTAGTAAACCTTGAGAAGCTAACTGAGCTTTATCCAAAGGGTGGAGCTGTAACAATTTCTGATCTAGTGGCCAAGGGTGCTGTTCGCAAGAACAAGCCAGTCAAGGTTCTTGGTGGCGGTGACCTGTCGGTTAAGCTAGAGATTAGTGTTGACAAGGTTTCCGAGTCAGCAAAGACCAAGATTGAAGCTGCCGGCGGCAGCGTCAACGCCTAATCATCTAGGGGAGTAGGTTCACTTTTGTTTAGTGCAATAGCTCGCGCATTCCGTACTCCGGATCTGCGCAACAAGCTGGCGTTTACGCTCAGCATGATTGCAATCTTCCGATTGGGCTCGTTCATACCAGCCCCAAACGTTGATTACTCGAATGTTCAGCAATGTCTTGATCAGAGTCAGTCGACTTCTGGTCTGTATGAACTAGTGAACCTGTTTTCCGGTGGAGCGCTCTTGCAGCTTTCCATCTTCGCCCTGGGAATCATGCCGTACATTACGGCTTCGATTATTACCCAGTTGCTTAGAGTTGTAATCCCTCGCTTCGAGACCCTTCACAAAGAAGGACCTTCTGGTCAGGCGAAGCTGACTCAGTACACCCGTTACCTAACAATCGCTCTTGGACTGCTACAGGCAACCACTTTGGTTACCGTTGCAAGACAGGGCGCTTTGTTCGGAGCTGACTGTACGCTTCCGATTCTGGTTGATACTGGACCGCTTTCCATCACCTTGATGGTGATGACAATGACTGCCGGAACCGGTTTGATCATGTGGATTGGTGAGCTAATCACCGAGCGCGGTGTCGGAAACGGAATGTCGCTTTTGATCTTCACTTCAATCGCCTCGACCTTCCCATCCAGCTTGCTTCAGATTCTTCAGACTAGAAGCATTGAAATCTTCGTCATGGTTATGGCTGTCGGATTTATTGTGGTGGGACTGGTGGTTCTTGTTGAGCAGTCGCAACGACGAATTCCAGTTCAGTACGCCAAGCGTATGGTTGGCCGAAAGGCCTACGGCGGTCAGGCAACCTACATTCCAGTGAAGGTAAACACCGCCGGAGTTATCCCGGTTATCTTTGCGTCCTCAATGCTTTATTTGCCAGCTCTCTTGGCTCAGTTCAACCAGCCGGATGCAACAACCGGTCAGGTGTCTCCTTGGGTTCGCTTTATTTCTACATATCTGACCTCTGGCGACAACCCGCTTTACATGGCAATGTATTTCTTGCTAATCGTCGGGTTCACGTATTTCTACGTTGCTATCACCTTGAACCCAGAGGAAATCAGCGACAACATGAAGCGCTACGGCGGATTCATACCTGGTATTAGAGCTGGTCGTCCGACCACCGAGTACTTGCAGTATGTCATCAGCCGCATAACTTTCCCGGGTGCCATTTACCTAGGTTTGATCGCGCTGATTCCGTTGGTTGCATTCACTGCCATTGGAACCAATCAAAACTTCCCATTCGGAGGAACTTCGATCTTGATCATCGTTGGTGTTGGACTGGACACTGTGAAGCAAATCAGTGCTCAGATGCAGCAGCGAAACTACGAGGGCCTTCTCAAGTGATCGGCATCCTTTTGATCGGCCCCCCGGGTGCCGGCAAGGGGACTCAGGCGGCACTCCTTGCAACTCGTTACTCAATACCTGCAATTTCCACCGGAGACATCTTCCGCAGGAACGTTGCAGACGAGACTCCTCTTGGTGTTGAGGCTAAGGGCTACATGGACCGCGGCGAATACGTGCCGGACACTCTCACCAATGCGTTGGTGAAAGATCGACTTTCCCAGCCGGATGTTTTGAATGGCTTCCTGCTAGACGGTTACCCAAGAACCCTCGATCAGGTTGAAAAGCTTGATCAGTTTTTGTCCCAGAATGGGACGAAGCTAGATGTAGTTGTGCAGCTAACAGCCGACAGGGAAGAGCTGGTTTCCAGGCTCGCAAACAGAGCTAAAGAGCAGGGTCGCACCGATGATACCCCCGAGGTAATCCGCAAGCGTCAGGGAATTTACGAGGAGCAAACTGCCCCTCTCATTGATGTCTACGCATCGCGTTCGCTAGTGGCAAAGGTAGACGGTCTTGGCGATGTCAATGTCGTTACCGCTCGAATCTCCGAAGTTTTGTCCGCGCGCGGTCTAAGTGAAGATGCGTAAGGGTTACGAGCTAAAAACACCGGACCAAATTCGGAAAATGCGAACAGCTGGCTTGCTCACCGCCAAGGCCCTTGCAAATGTGAAAGCCGCCATCAAGCCCGGGGTTACTACTCTTGAACTTGACCAAATAGCAGAAAAAACCATTCGGGCCGGCGGTGGAATTCCAAACTTTCAGCTGGTGCCTGGGTATTCTCACACCATCTGTGCCTCTGTAAATTCAACCGTGGTCCACGGAATACCGTCCAGTCTTGTCTTGGAACCTGGCGATTTAGTTTCGATTGACTGTGGGGCGGAAATTGACGGCTGGAATGGTGACAGCGCCTTTTCCATGGTGGTGCCGGGCGCAACCGATGACTTTGCTCTAAAGCGCCAACAGCTGTCGGATGTCTGTGAGGGTTCCCTCTGGGCGGGAATAGCTGCTCTGGCGACCGCAAAGAAGCTAAATGAAGTTGGAGTCGCGGTTCAGGATTACGTCCTCAGTGCGGGGCCATACGGGATTTTGGAGCAGTACGTGGGTCACGGTATCGGGCGATCTATGCACGAAGACCCGGCCGTGTTCAATTATCGAGTTCGTGATGCTGGACCGAAGGTGCAGTCTGGGTTGTGCGTCGCAATCGAACCGATGATCACTTTCGGTGACCAAAACACCTTTGTTCTTGATGATGACTGGGGCGTCGCCACGCGCGATAATTCGGATGGGGCTCATTGGGAGCACTCGGTTGCAGTACACGACGACGGTATTTGGGTTCTGACTGCGGTCGATGGCGGTGCCGAAGGCCTAAAGCCCTTTGGGATTGCCCCTGTCTTCTTGGGTTAGCCACTAGCTTTCGTGGCAAAAACCCCTTAGAATTGCGACTTGGCGTTTCTGCGTGAAAACCTCTGCAATTTTTGTGAGTTTTTGCGCGTTCGTAACGCTAAACCAGTAGTGATTAAGTGAGTGCATGGCCAACAAAGATGGCGTTATCGAGATCGAGGGATCGGTCGTTGAAGCCCTACCCAACGCAATGTTCCGGGTGGAGCTAACAAACGGTCACCTAGTTCTAGCCCACATCTCGGGAAAGATGCGTCAGCACTATATCCGCATTCTCCCCGGAGACCGCGTGATAGTTGAGCTGTCGACATACGATCTGACTCGCGGCCGCATTATTTACCGCTACAAGTAGAAAGAAAGAGCATGAAGGTTAATCCAAGCGTCAAGAAGATCTGCGACAAGTGCAAGGTCATTCGTCGTCACGGAAACGTGATGGTTATTTGCGAGAATCCTCGTCACAAGCAGCGCCAGGGCTAACAAGCCCTAGCTCAAAACTAAATAGTAAAAGCCAGCACCAAGCGAAAGCTAACCCTCGGTTTGAAGGCCGGGGCTCAACTTGCCAAGTTGAGATGGAGCTGTCCCAGACCTTCAAAAAAACGAAAGAAAAATAATGGCACGTATCTCCGGAGTGGACATCCCTCGCGACAAGCGAGTGTTGATTTCCCTTACCTACATCTATGGAATTGGTCCAACTCGCTCACGCGAGATTCTGAAGGCCACCAGCATCTCAGAAGACGTAAGAGTAAAAGACTTGACTGACGATCAGTTGATCGCTCTTCGCGACAACATTGATCAGAACTTCAAGGTTGAGGGTGACCTTCGCCGTGAAGTTGCAGCAGATATTCGCCGCAAGGTCGAAATCGGCTCATACGAAGGAATTCGTCACCGTAAGGGCCTTCCGGTCCGCGGACAGCGCACTAAGACCAATGCAAGAACACGCAAGGGTCCGAAGCGCACCGTAGCAGGCAAGAAGAAGGCAGCCCGCTAGTCGCGGCTCATAGGATCTAGGAGAAAATCAAATGGCAGCCCCTAAAGCATCCGCGGCAGCACGCAAGCCTCGTCGCAAGGACAAGAAGAATATTCCGGTAGGTCAGGCGCACATCCGCTCGACCTTCAACAACACCATCATCACCATTACCGACCTAACCGGAGCAGTTATCTCCTGGTCGTCTTCTGGAGATGTTGGCTTCAAGGGTTCACGTAAGTCGACCCCGTTCGCAGCTCAGATGGCAGCCGAGTCGGCCGCCCGCAAGGCTCAAGAGCACGGTATCCGCAAGGTTGATGTCTTCGTCAAGGGCCCAGGCTCTGGACGAGAGACTGCAATTCGTTCGCTGCAGGCCGCCGGCCTGGAGGTTGGCTCAATCAGCGATGTGACCCCACAGGCTCACAACGGTTGCCGCCCACCAAAGCGTCGTCGCGTATAACTTCAATAAAAATCTAACGCCTCACGCACACAGGTGCCCGCCTGCGTGTTTCCATGACGAACATCAAATAGTGGATGTTCAGATGAAAGGAACCAATAGTGCTAATTGCACAGCGCCCCACATTGCACGAAGAAGTTCTAGGACCAAACCGCTCACGATTCATCTTGGATCCGCTTGAGCCAGGATTCGGCTACACCCTCGGTAACTCGATGCGACGCACTTTGCTCAGCTCGATTCCGGGTGCAGCGGTAACAAACATTCGTATCCAGGGCGTCAGCCACGAGTTTTCAACAATCGCGGGTGTCAAGGAGGACGTTGTTGAGGTAATTCTTAACATCAAGAACCTTGTAGTTTCCTCGGAGCACGACGCTCCGGT
>CAJJAJ010000025.1 GCA_905182225.1 uncultured Aquiluna sp. | reverse complement strand
CTAGTCTCCACAAGGAAGAAAACCCTCCCAGAAATGGGAGGGTTTTTCTTTTTACCGAGTCAACGCCAGAAAAAGCATCACTAGTGACACCGCAATGCCAGAAATCATTAGAAAAATGTGGGCTTGTTGCTTCCAAAGCAGGCTCGCCCTTGCGTGGAGAAAGAAATAGGGCTTTGCAGAGGACTTAGTTGCACCACCCCAGGTCATGTAGATGCCGATCGCAAATCCAACCCAGTACCAGCTCATTCTCGCCCCTTTTCTAGTTACCTCACCTTTCCAGCCAGGCGCAAGACAGTCAACTACCGTGTCTGGTAGGGCGGCGATTTAGTTTTTGCTAGGGTGGGCGAAATGTCACGACTTCACGCACTGGATTCGGCTAGGGCAACCCTTCTGCTTTTAGGGGTGCTCTTTCACTCCGCTGTCTTTGTGTATCTCTATCAGGAGCCTGCGAGCTTTACTGAATTTTTGGTCGTGACTTACCTTCACCAGCTACTTCATGTTTTTCGCATGCCAGCATTTTTCGTGATCTCCGGTTTTTTTGCCGCGTATCTTTTGGAAGCTCGCGGTCCCCGAAGATTTTTGGGCAACCGCCTTAGCCGGATTGCCCTCCCACTGGCGATCTTCTGGTTACCCCTTACTTTTGCTAACGGTTGGGCCAGCCAAGGGTCTTGGATCACTGGTCGCCAGACTTTCAGCATTCTGCCCATCGATTTTCAGCACTTGTGGTTTCTGTTTTTCATCGTCATCTATAGCTTGATCTTCGTGGCAATGGGAAGAGTTACCTTTTGGCTAGCTGGCAGGAGAATTCACCCCCTCTTGACAATGGTTTTGATTGGCTCCCTAGCGCCTGTCTTGCCAGGGGTATTGGACAAGGAGGGGACTCTGAGCACAAGCACAGGGATTTTTCCAGATCCGGGGTTGCTGCTTTGGTACTTTGTGATTTTTCTTTCGGGGGCAGTCGCCTACCATCAAAGGGAGTTTTGGCTGCAATACCTGAGACGCTCGGCAATTTGGTTCACCGTGTTATTTCTGATTTTGTTCACGGCCTTCTTCTTTGTGCAAGATTGGGGCTTGGCGGTGACGGGTTGGATCTATGGAGCAGCAGTCGTTTTGGGAAGCTACGCAGTAATCGGACTATTTCTTAGATTCGGTGACAAGCCAAGCAGGGCAATGACGTTTGTGGCTGATGCTAGCTATTGGTTGTACCTTGTCCACTTACCCTTAGTCTTCCTATTTCTGGTTGTGTTTAGTGTGAGCGGCTTTGGAGCGTTTGCCACTATCGCGCTTTCCAGCACATTGACTCTTTTCTTGGGCCTTCTTAGCTACAAAGTGCTGGTCAGGCACACGGTCATTTCCAACCTTCTGAACGGAAAGAGACACCCTTTTGGGGCCAAAAAACAGTCTGATTTATAGTTTGGTTTCCAAAAACATCGGTCTAAAAGCACTGGTTTGGCCGGGTACATGGACCCCCTAGTCTCCAAAAGGTGGAACATCCCCCCAGAAAAAGGGGAATCTTTTTGACGTGGTGGACACCAGGTCACGAGTTCACACACCTGACTGAGGCAGCTAGGATTTTTAGCATGAGCAATAAGTGGATACTTCTGGCCTACGCCGCCCTGTTCTTTGGAGTCGTTTCTGGCTACGAGCTCTATTCTGACAACACCTATATGGTTGCCCTTGCCGGAGTAACTCTCGCCGTGCTGGGTGTTGGTGCCTGGTTGTGGTCTGTTCAGCCTAAAAAGGACAAAGATTAGCCTTTTTACCAAAGGTGTGCCTGTTAAAACGACAAGTCAAGAACCTCTCCCTGGCTTGTCTTTTTTGACCTAGTTACGAATTACGCAAGCAATGCTTTTGCTACTAGACCCCTTGGAGGGCCGCAAAGGCATCGTCGGTTGTTACGAAGACTGTGAACGGTCCTTCGCTCTGCAAGGAATAGGGGCCGAATTGGGGACGTATGTTTCCTTCAACAGACGGCCACGACTAAAGCTCCCTAGTTCAGCCGATGCCCACATTGAGCGTATAAATACGGTTACTGGTTTTTAGGGCCGAGAAGCAAGTCGGTTATTGGTAGCCTTTCGGCGTGCCAGCCATTGATGGGGTGATCGGATGGATATCCGATCGACATTCCGCAAACCAATGCGTAGTCATCGCTAACTTCGAATTCAGAGCGAATAATGTCCGGGTGTCCACCCAAGTACCCCTGGGCACAGGTCCCCAGACCTTTAGCGTTGGCCGCTAGCATCACGTTTTCCATAAACAGTCCAAGATCAAGCGTTCCGAACTGGTCCAGGCCGCGGTGGGTGAAGAAGAACAGTGCTGTTGGTGCGCCGAAAAACTCATAGTTTCGCTCCAAGAAGCTAAACCTTGAGGCCGTGTCTTTTCGGTCAATGCCGAGTGTGTCGTAAATACCTTTACCAACGGCTTGGCTTCGCTCCGCAAGTCCCTTTGGATACGGGATCTCGTGTGTGAAGTCCGGGTTGGCTCCTAGGTTTGGAAGTTCAGTTGACTCCCGCAACCTAGAGATCAGACGCTTACTTATTCGATCGCGCTGCTCACCCTCGGCAACCGCCACGACAAAAGGCCTGGTGTTCGACCAGCTAGGTGCAGTGAGGCCATCGGAGAGAAGCTCGTTTAGAACACCTGGTTCGATGGGCGAGTCTAGGAAGTCTCTTGTTGATCGTCTGGACTGGGTTAGTTGTTTCCAATTTTCATAGCTGAGCATCCTTGAATGTTATGCGAGTTCTGGATTAGTTGCTTGCTTTGTCGCTTAATGAGTGAAAGCTAGGCTTCCGATTATGAACACAGGGCAGAAGATTTTATTCAGGGCACTCGGTGTGACCACTTCGATGTCTGTTCTGTTGGTCCTTTATTACAACCTCTCGCCAAATTATGTCGACGATGAGGGCTTTCTAGTCGAGGAGTTTTGGGCACTCGGGCTGGCCAGCCTCGGGCTGAGCTCCTCTTTATTGGGACTGCTAATTTTGGTTGCTTGGCTTTGGGTGTCCAGCCGGAAAGCGAAAAAGCCCGGCAACCGTTAGCGGCGATCACTTGAGATAATTAGCTATGGAAGATCTAGCTGCACTGGTTGCCACCATCCTTGCTGTATTTGTTGGCATGGCGGTAATCAACATACTGTTGGCGGTTTTATCGAGGCGCAAAAAGCTAAAGCCTTGGATAGCAATGGTCTTCAATGCGCTCACCGGGTTCGCTGCTATTTTCGGCATCAGCATTAGTTGGGCGATTGGGATATTTCCACTAATGGGCCTAATTATCGGTTCGATTATTCTCACTTTGCCAAACAGAAAACGCCGCTAGTTATCTTGTCTGACGCGCGTCAATGAATCGACTGAGCGCGGGCATAAACAAAAACCTTTTGCGGTATTTGAACCAGATATTGGCGCAACCGGTCTAACAGCGTCTAATCTTTGAGCCATGTCGACGATGACCAGAATTACTTTAGAGACCCAAGGGCACGTTTTACTTATCGGCCTGAATCGCCCCGAGAAGCTAAACGCCGCTGACGAACAGATGCTCCACGAGCTGTCGCTTGCTTACGGCCAGCTTGATGGCGACCCCAATCTAAGAGTCGGTTTAGTCTTTGCCCACGGTGACCACTTCACTGCTGGTCTTGATCTTCAAGATGTCGGACCAAAGCTTGCTGCAGGCAAACTTCAAATGGTTCCGGAGGGTGGACTAGACCCGTGGGGAATAACGACCAAACAGGTTTCAAAGCCAGTGGTTATGGCAACCAGAGGGACTTGCTTCACTCTGGGCGTGGAATTGGCCCTGGCAAGCGATGTTGTAATTGCGGCAACTGACTCAAGGTTTGCTCAGCTAGAAGTTAGTAGGGGCATCATGCCTTTTGGCGGCGGAACCATCAGGTTTCCAAGAGTTGCCGGACACGCAACTGCGATGCGTTATCTACTAACTGGAGACAGCTTTGATGCTCAACAGGCGCTAGTGATGCACTTAGCAACTCAAGTGTGCGAACCCGGCGAAGAGCTTGATATCGCTCTGAAAATTGCCAACCGAGTTGCTGATCAGGCTCCGCTGGCTGTCCAGGCGACTCTTGCCTCTTCAAGAGCAATCGATTCGGAGCAAGAAAAAAAGCAGGTTTTTCAGAGACTAGCCTCCTTGATGCAGACAAGAGACGTTGCAAGAGGCATGGAGGCTTTCATGACCAAGCAGCCTGCCAAGTTTGAGGGCAATTAGTTCTTGTCCGTTATAAAATAAAAGCCCATGCTGTTTTTGTAGGAAAGCTCTAAAGAACGAATTCTTCAAATGACGCGGATTGTGCGCAGTCACAAAGTTTGTAAACACCCCTTGGCGAGAAGGCGATTCTGTCATTTACTAGAGGTTGAGGTGAAAAATGAATTTCAATGAGGACATTCAACTAGACGTCGAGGCAATCGGCGAAAGAGTCTTGGGCAGGTGGGCTGACGTTCGTCGCCACACCCGTTCGGTGATAGAAGAGCACAAGCTTTTTAAGCAAGAGGGCCAGCCAATGGCTGAGCACCGAGAGACAGTTTTGAAGCAGCTTCGAACCCTGGTGGCCGCCGGAGCAACACAGCACGGTTTCCAGTCAGAGTTCGGTGGAACCATGAACCCCGGGGCTTCACTTTCTAGCTTCGAAGAGCTTCTGTTTGCAGACCCTTCGCTGCAGATTAAATATGGCGTCCAGTACGGACTGTTCAGCTCTGCGATTTTGTATCTGGGAACCGAATACCACCACAAGACCTTCTTGGGCAGTGCAGTTAGTTCCGAGATTCCCGGCGCCTTCGCGATGACCGAGACAGGCCATGGCTCAGATGTGGCTTCGATTGGCACAACTGCCACCTATGACGCCGGCACCAAAGAGTTTGTTATTCACACTCCGGATCGACACAGCTACAAGGACTACTTGGGAAACGCAGCACTCCACGGCCACGCTGCAGTTGTCTTTGCACAGCTTTACACCGGCGGTGAAAAGCACGGAGTCCACGCCTTCTATGTCCCAATTCGCAAGCGTGGAAAGTTGTTGCCCGGAGTTGGTAGCGAAGACGACGGTCTGAAGGGCGGTCTGAACGGTATCGACAATGGAAGATTGCATTTCGATAGCGTCAGAGTTCCAAGGACAAACCTTCTAAACCGTTACGCAGACGTGAGCGAAGACGGTGTTTACACCTCGGTCATCGAGTCCTCCGGAAGAAGGTTCTTTACTCAGCTCGGCGCCTTGGTTCAGGGGAGAGTTTCTCTGACCGGCGGCGTCGTGAACGCTCAGAAGCTTGCCCTAGACATTGCCATCAGATATTCGCTTGAGCGCAAACAGTTTCCAGGCCCAGATGGTGAAGAGAAAACCATCATGGATTACGGACGTCACCAGCGCAGGCTCTTGCCGCTCTTGGCTAGGACCTATGCCCAAGTCTTTACTCACCAGGAACTTCTTGATCAGTTCCACGCTGTGTTTACCGGTCAAAACGACACCGATGAGTCAAGACAGGATCTTGAGACTGTGGCTGCCGCTTCCAAGGCACTCAGCTCTTGGTATGCGCTAGAAACAGTTCAAGAATGTCGCGAGGCATGCGGCGGCCAGGGCTTTATGGCCGAACACCGATTGACGGGACTTCGAGCAGACCTAGATGTCTATGTCACTTTTGAGGGCGACAATAATGTGATGCTTCAGCTTGTTGCCAAGCGCCTTCTGGGCGACTACGCAAAAGCCTTCAAGTCTCCCGATTTTGGAACCCTTGCAAGCTATGTTGCCGGCCAAGTTGGAGAGGCCACAATTAATCGTGGTGGCCTGCGGGGCCTAGCTCAAAAAATGGTTGATTTTGGCTCTACCGCTCGCTCGGTTGGCTTCGTCAAGGAAGAAGAGCACCAGCACCAACTTCTAACCGACCGAGTTCACACCATGATTGCGAAGCTTGCAAATAACTTGAAGCACTCGGGCCCCAAAGATGCTCAAAAGCAAGCTGAGCTGTTTAACCGCTATCAGAATGATTTGATTCTTGCGGCGAAAGCCCACGGTGAACTAATCCTTTGGGAGGCGTTCACGTCGGCACTCAAGACAATTGAGGATGAAGACTCGAAGCAAATCCTTACTTGGCTAAGAGACCTCTATGGCTTCAGCGTTTTGGAAAAGAACCTGTCTTGGTACTTAATTAATGGCCGACTATCTTCCTCAAGAGCCGAAGCAATAACCGAATACATCGACACCAGGCTATTGCCAAGACTGAGGCCTCACGCAGAAAGCCTGGTTGACGCATTCTTGCTAACGCCGGGCCTGGTTCGCACTACTTTGGCCGCGGATGAGAAGGAACGACAGGCAACTCGCTCGCAATTAGTTAGGAAATAATGCAACCTCAAGATGTCTACTTCGTAGACGGAGTCAGAACACCATTCGGAAAAGCTGGCGAGAAGGGCGTTTACTGGAACACTCGAGCCGATGACCTAATCGTGAAGGCGATGATCGGTCTTTTGGAGCGACACCCAGACCTAGATCGCTCAGCAATCGACGACGTGGCAATTGCAGCCACCACTCAGCAGGGCGATCAGGGCCTAACTATCGGCCGAACCTCCAGCATCTTGGCCGGTCTTCCCGAAAGTGTTCCTGGTTTTGCCATTGATCGGATGTGTGCCGGAGCAATGACCGCCGTCACAACGACCGGAAGCTCAATTGGTATCGGGGCGTATGACCTTGTTTTGGCCGGTGGTGTTGAGCACATGGGTCGACACCCAATGGGCTTCGATGCCGACCCAAACCCCAGGTTTTTATCTGAAAAGCTAGTTAGCCCGGATGCCCTAAACATGGGTTGCACGGCCGAGAAGATTCACGACCGTTTTCCAGCGCTCACAAAAGACAGAGCAGACGCGTTCGCGGTTTCATCTCAGCAAAAGGCGGCCAAGGCCTATAAGGACAATAAGATTCAGCCAGATTTGATACCGGTCTCGGCTGGCAGTGAAGCCGGCTGGTCCCTAGTTTCCCAAGATGAGCTCATGCGACCTGAGTCAACAATCGAGGGCATGCAGGGGCTCAAAACCCCTTTCCGCGCTCACGGAAAAGTAACTGCGGGCAACGCTTCTCCACTAACCGATGGCGCGACGGTTGCGCTTTTGGCTGGTGAGCGGGCTTTGGCTAAGCACGGGCTGAAGCCAAAAATGAAACTCGTTTCTTTTGCTTTTGCTGGTGTCGCGCCGGAGATCATGGGTATCGGTCCGATTCCAGCCACCGAAAAGGCTCTTGAAAAAGCAGGACTAAAAATTGAAGATATCGGCCTGTTGGAAATCAACGAGGCTTTCGCGGTCCAAGTGCTGTCGTTCCTAGATCACTTTGGGATTGCAGACGACGACGCACGGGTAAATAAATTTGGTGGAGCAATTGCTTTTGGGCACCCGCTTGCCTCAAGCGGCGTGAGGCTAATGAATCAGCTTGCAAAGCAGTTTGAGGAGCACCCCGAAGTTCGCTTCGGCCTCACCACCATGTGTATCGGCCTGGGTATGGGCGGAAGTGTGGTTTGGGAAAACAGCAACTGGAAGGGCTAGGAAGATGCAGGACTTCGCACCGCTACTTGCTGACACCAATGAAATCATCAGCCACTCCTATGTCTCGGACGTAACTTTGGGTTCGGGTCGTGTAATTGCGCTCGTAACCCTAGATAACGGCAAGGACCACACCCGTCCCAACACACTCGGACCGCACACACTGCTGGAATTCGCCGGAAAACTTGATGAACTAAAAAAGCGTGCGGCCAATAAAGAGATCCACGGAGTTGCAGTTACCGGAAAGCCGTACTACTTAGCTGCCGGGGTTGATCTAACCAAGGTCCAAGGCCTAAAAGATCGCCACTCCGGGCGTCTAATCGGAGAAATGGGTCACTGGGCGCTGGATAAGTTATCTGACCTAGGAGTCCCAAGCTTCGTGTTCATCAACGGTCTTGCTCTTGGCGGTGGCCTCGAGGTTGCCCTAAATGCGCATTATCGAACCGTGAACCAGGCTGCTCCCGCTATCGCACTACCCGAGGTGTTTCTGGGGTTGATTCCGGGTTGGGGAGGCGCATATTTGCTTCCTAACTTGATCGGAATCAGAAATGCGCTGAAGGTAATAATTGAAAATCCTCTAAAGCAAAACCGGATGCTGAAGCCTGCCGAAGCCCTGGAGCTTGGCATTGCCGATGTGATGTTCGATTCACCGAGGTTTTTGGAGCAGTCACTGGATTGGGCCGACGATGTTCTCGGGGGCAAGAAGGTAAAGCGCAAGAACGAGCCAGGCAAAGTTGAAAAAGCGACCATTTGGTCGCCGGCTGTGTCAATTGCTAGAAAAACTGTTCGGCAAAAACTCGGTTCTGTTCCGCTGTCACCATACGTGGCGCTTGATCTGATCGATGCAGCAAAATCCGGGACCAAGAAAGACGCTTTTACCAGGGAAGACCAGGCCATTGAAGATCTGAGTGCCTCCGACCAATTCCACGCATCGATTTACGCTTTCAATCTGGTTCAAAAGCACGCGAAGAAGCCCTCGGGCGCTCCGGATAAGGCCTTGGCCGTTCCGGTAACAAAGGTTGGTGTTCTTGGAGCTGGCCTAATGGCTTCGCAGTTCGCACTCTTGTTTTTGCGGAGACTTGAAATACCGGTGGTAATCACCGATGTATCCCAGGAACGGATCGACAAGGGCCTGTCTTACATAATCGGGGAGCTAGACAAGCTAGTTGAAAAAGGAAGGCTTTCGACCGACGAGCGAAATCGCTATGCCGGCAACCTTTCCGGTTCCTTGGATTACGCAGCCTTTAGCGATTGCGACTGGGTGATTGAGGCGGTTTTTGAGGAACTCAAGATCAAGCAAGAAGTGTTTGCAGAGCTGGAAAAACACGTCAGTGAAGCTTGCATTTTGGCAACAAACACTTCTTCACTTTCTGTTGCTGAAATCGGCTCCAAGCTAGCAAATCCTGAGCGGGTAGTTGGTTTTCACTTCTTCAACCCGGTTGCAGTAATGCCGCTGGTTGAGGTAGTCAGAGCACCTAAGTCTTCGGACCAAGCGGTTGCAACTGCCATGAGTGTTGCTAGAAACCTAAGAAAGACTGCGGTAATCACCTCTGACTCGGCAGGGTTTGTCGTGAACAGACTGCTGGGGTACTTGCTTGGAGAAGCAATGCGGGCTGTTGATGAGGGCGCCTCTTTCGAGCAGGTCTCAGAAGCAATCGCGCCACTTGGTCTTCCAATGAACCCTTTCGACCTCCTAGAATTAGTTGGCCTAAAGGTTGGGGCCCACGTGCTTGATTCGATGCATGCTTTTAGTAGCGAGAGGTTTTACGCCAGTGCGAACCTTCACAAGCTGGCCGAATACGGCAAGCTAATTGACCGGGATGCAAAGGGAAACATCAAGGGCTACGACAAAAAAGCTATGGAAATCGTCGGCAATGGCTTAGGTAAGGGTCGTTCTAGCGAGGAAATCTTTGAGTCAGTAAATCTAGGTCTTGCCAAAGAGGTGAAGCTGATGCTCGATGAGGGTGTTGTCCAGTCGGCGCAGGACATCGACTTAGGCATGATTATGGGTGCCGCTTGGCCATTCCACCTAGGTGGAATTACACCTTACCTAGATCGCTCCGGAGCCTCCGAGCGAGCCTTCGGCGGAACCTTCCACGACCCAATGATTATTGGGATTAAGGGCTAGAAGGGCTTCGCGCCGATCTGCTTGGTTATCTCGAAGGCTGTTTTGATGTTGGCAACTGTTTGAGCATGGGTATGGACTTCGGATTCAAGTTTGCCTTCGGACAAGTACTTAGCGAACCAAGTTGCCTGATAGCTAAGGCCCTCGTGGCCTGCAATTCCTGACTCATCGACCCAGGTGGTCTGTTCTGGATAAAAGTCCTTGGTCTTTAGGCTGATGCTTGATGGCACGAAGAATGGTTCGCCCAGAGAAATCACTGCGCTTTCAAAGGAGCAGCTGGCAAGCATCGGGAGGGTCGCAATGCCTGAAATGGTAAGTGACGCTCTGGCACCAGATTCGTAATTCAAGAGGGTGTAGCTTTCCTCATCCATGCCATCCGGTCTAACTTTTCCGGTCGCAGCAATGGAGCTTGGCTCCCCAAGCATTTCCTGAGCGATTGCAATCGGGTAGATGCCCATGTCGAACACAATTCCACCACCACCTGGTTTCCAGAGTCTTTCAACAGCCCGATTGTCTGCGCAAAAGCTTGCTGTTAGTAATTCTGGCTTTCCAAGGTCGCCGGATTCTAGAAGCTGTCGCAAAATAGTGGACTGGGGCAGATACCTTGTCCACATGGCCTCCATTGCGAGCACCTTGGCTTGCCTTGCAGCAGCAAAAATTTGCTCCGCTTCCTCGGGCAGGTAGGTAATCGGCTTTTCAACCAGAATGCTTTTTCCGGCTTTGATCGCAAGCATTGCGTGCTCGAAGTGATCGGACATGTGGCTAGAAATATAAACAGCATCGATTTCTTCATCAGCCACAAGATCCTGGTAGCTTGCGAAGGTCTTCGGGATGTTGAATTTGCTTGCAAACTCCTGTGCCCGGCCTTGAGTTCTTGAAGCAACTCCAATAAACCGCTGAGAAGTGTGCTTTTGGGTGGCAGCTACAAACGTCTCGGCTATTCGGCCCGGCCCAATGATTCCCCATCTCAAACTTGGGACGGACTGCGGCTCGATAATGATTGGCTCAGGTAGTTTCATGTTCTGTAGTTTAGGGTGGTATTCTTATCGAGCTCAAACAAAAAACCGGCATCAAGTGAGCACTAAATTACCAACTCGAGTCCAATAACTCAGCCGATCAGAAACCCTGTCGGTTCCTATTCTCGCAAGTACAAAGCTTGGCCGGTTAGCCAGTAATTTCTGACTGAGGCCCAGAGCTAGAATTTAAGTACTCGCGAGCGTAGTTCAATGGCAGAACTCCAGCTTCCCAAGCTGGTGGTGCGGGTTCGATTCCCGTCGCTCGCTCCAGACACTTGTGACTCTCATAAAAAAAGCTTTTTACAGGGCTATCCTCTTTTGACAGGGGACTTTAGTGCCCAGTAAATCAGCGGCAACTGAAGAGGCAACCGCAACCAGGCAATCACTGCAGTTCCAATTTCGGCATTGTTGGTGGCCTCGATCGCCACCCACCAGTTCGCCGGCCACACCGCCAGAAGCACGAGGGCTGTGAAAATTGGTGCCCAGCGTAATTTGGCAATTAGACCGATAGCGGCCAGCAGTTCAGCTATTCCAGATAAATACACCAATGCCAAGGGGTAGGGGGTCCAATCCGGCAGCAGCGGCATGAACTGAGCCGGTGCAATCAGGTGGAAGGTGCCGGAAACCAAAAAGGCGCCAATGACGACCTTGGATCCGACCTGATTTAGTGTTTGGCGAGCCATAGCACTAGAGCGTCCAAGGTTTTTCTTGGCAATAGGTAAAAGGCAAGCTTTAGTGCAACTACGTCCCAGCTTCCGGGGTAGTGGGCCCGGGGCCTCTTGGCGGTTGCAGCCCGATGAAGTTTATTTATAACCGTTTTTGGACCCGGCGAAATTCTATACAGGCCCCCGAGCCATTTGTTTAGCCCTCGCATTACACCGTCGTAGTCGCTTATCGATCTTGACTTGTCTAATGTTTCGAAGGCCAGAGCACCAAATCCAGTTTTGGAGGTCCCTGGTTCAACCGTTGAGACTCGAATCCCTAGGTGACGCACTTCTTGACGAAGAGCATTGGTCATAGCTTTGACCGCGTGCTTGGTTCCGGAATACCAACCAAGCCCAACAAGAGAAACGTGAGCAACAACAGAAGTTGTTGCGATGATGCGGCCAGAACCCTGTTTGCGCATTTGCGGCAGCACTGCTTTCACAAAGCGCTCTATCCCAAATACATTCACGTCGAAAATCGCTCGGACTTGTTCGCTGGTGGTCTCTTCGACTGCGGAAAAAGTGCCGTAACCGGCATTTGCAACGAGGACGTCGATACGACCCTGTTCCTTGATTACCTTTTTAACCCCGGCCGCAACCTGACTGTCACTAGTGACATTAACTTTTAGAGGGTGTGCGCCAATTGATTTGAGCAGAGCCAGACCGTCGGGAGAAATATCTGCACCGTAAACGATCCAGTTCTCACCTAATAGTTTTTTAGTCAGTCCAAGGCCGAAGCCAGATCCTGCGCCCGTGATGATAGCAACGTTGCTCATGTTTAAAACCTTACTAAGCGGGGCCAATAATTGGTGCTCCAAGATCGGTGGAAAAACGAAGAGCTGCACCAGAAACCAATTGACCAAGCGAGTCAAACTGACTGCCTACTCGCTCTTTCGGAACACCGGTGCTTATCGCAGCCACAATTATGTTGCTTGAGTCCCTGACCGGAGCTGCTGCATCAACGATCCCCGGCTGAAACTCGCCATCGCTTATTGCGTAGCCAAGATCCCTAACTTCCTGAAGTATTTTTAGGAACGCCTTCAGGTTTTTGGCCGGCAACTGTCGCTTTACTTTTCGGTTGATTGGCTCAAGGGGCTTTGTGAAGGCCGTTTGCAGCGCTGGCAGCGGATCATCCTGAGCGTGCTCAAGCCACCAAAGCTCTATTTCCTCGTCGCTCAGGCCCGCCAACATAACCCTGCCGGATGCAGTGCTGCCGGCGGCACTCACGATGCCGTCCCAACCAGAGCGACGAAGTGCCTGGGCGGCCACAACCGTCTTCGTGGTTAATACTCGACCCCCACGCAATACGTTCAGGTGTGCAGTTTCCTGGGTCTGCGCAACAAGCTCAAACAACCTCGGTTCGGAAAGGAGCGCCAGGTGGGCCTCCTTAGTGCGCATTGCCATCGAGTAAAGCCTCGGTCCGAGTGAATAACGCCGAGTCTTATCATCGCGATCAACCAGACCGCTTGAAGAAAGTGTTTTTAGGACCCTCGAGATCTGACCCTTGTCGCGCTCTGTGAGCTCTGCAATGCGGTTTACACCAAGGCCACCGCTCGTAAACGCCTCAGCAAAAGAGAGCACCTCAAGCACCTCAAGGTCCCTTGCCAAGCCGGAGGTGTGGTTTCTCATACACTTAATATAACCTTAGGTTGACCTATGCACAACTTAATTCGACCCTGCCAATTGACTGGCTTACCCTTAACGAAAACCTACAGGAGAGAAATATGAAGCAGAGTAAAACGTTCTCAATGTTGGCAATTGGCGCCGCAGCGGCCCTAGTGCTTGCAGGCTGCGCAGCAGCCGAGACAGAGACAGAGACAGATACAGACACCGCAGTCGGAACCGAGGCTGCCGCAACGTCAGTCATCGGAGCATATGACCTATCCGGCATTGACATAGCAGTTGGCTCGAAGGACTTTGACGAGCAGTTGATTCTTGGCGAAATGCTGGTTGCAGCTTTTGAGGAAGCTGGTGCAACAGTCGACGACAAGGTAAACCTTGGTGGAACTAGTGTTGCTCGTGCAGCACTTGAGTCCGGCGACATTGACATTTACATGGAGTACAACGGAACCGGTTGGGCTGTCCACTTGGGCCAGGATGACCCAAGCTTTGACCCAGAGGTTCTAACACCTGGTGTTGCAGCTCTAGACCTTACCGAGAATGGCATTGTTTGGATTGGCCGCTCACCGTTTAACAACACTTACGGGTTCGCATCCAGTCCAGCAGCAACCGAGGCAAATGGTGGGGCGTTCACGTTGACCACCATGATGGAGTACACGCAGGCCAACCCAGATGCAATTGTCTGCATGGAGTCTGAATTCCCATCCCGTCCAGACGGACTGATTTTGACCGAGAACCACTCGGGAATCACTTTGCCTGACAGCCAGCAGTTGATTCTTGATACTGGAATCATCTACACCGAGACACAGTCCAACAACTGCGACTTTGGCGAGGTTTACACGACTGACGGTCGCATCCCGGCCCTAGGTTTGACACTTGTTGAAGATCCAGGCGTCAACATTCTCTACAACGTTTCCGGAACCATGGGCCAGGACAAGTACAACGAAGCACCAGATGCGTTTGATGCAATCATCAAGGCAATCCTTGCTCCGTTGACTAACGTCAAAATGGCAGAGCTGAACGGCTTTGTCTCGGCTGAAGGTCAGGACGCAGGCGCTGTAGCCAGGGATTACCTGGTTTCTGAAGGCCTGATCGACTAAAGAACCCGGTGGACTTTCTATTAAGACTGATTGACTTCGCGCTTTCTCGACAAGAGCAAGTTTTAGAAGGTCTCGCTGAACACACCTGGTA
>CAJJAJ010000024.1 GCA_905182225.1 uncultured Aquiluna sp. | reverse complement strand
CGGAGGGGCAATAACGGCCAAGCGCATTACCGAACACCTAGAAATCAATAAAGGTGATTACGACTATGTAATTGCCTCAAGAGATTGGCACAAAGCCAACGATGCGAACGATGGTCACTTTGCGGTCAAGAACGAATCTCCCGACTTCAAAACCAGCTGGCCGGAACACTGTGTTGAAAATGAACTGGGAAGTCAGTACCACGCGAACCTAGACACCAGCCTTATCGACATTCACATAAAAAAAGGCCAAGGAGCAAACGGTTACTCAATCTTCGAGGGTGTTGATGATTCCGGCACCAGCTTCCCTAATCTGGTAACTGACCTTCAGATTACCCAGGTTGATGTTGTGGGGATAGCTACCGACTACTGCGTGTTTGCGTCTTCGATGGATGCAAAGAAATTTGGGCTAGCAGTAAGGGTCATTACCGGTCTAACCGCTGGTGTCTCTCAAGGCTCCACTGAAAATGCGATCGATGACATGGTCGATGAGGGAATCGAAGTAACTCCCGTCTACGAAGCAAATTAGCTTTCTCTGGTTGCTCCGGCGCTCGCGGAGACCGTAAATACGTTTGGTGGGCCAAATCCGGCTTGAGCAAATGCAGCCGTGACAGCCGATTCTAGGCTGGGTAATAGGTCTTTATTGATGACTGCAATCGCAGCACCTCCAAAGCCGCCACCGGTCATTCTGGAGGCGATTGCGCCAGTTTTTACGGCAGTTTCGACCGCCAGGTCTAGTTCCGGGATAGAAATCTCAAAATCATCGCGCATTGAGACGTGGCTGGCTGCAAAAATTGGGCCGATCTTTTCAATTTGGCCGGATCTAAGGGCCGCAACGGCTGCTAACACTCGATCGTTTTCGGTGATGATGTGGCGAACGCGGCGAAAGGTGAGATCGTCTAGCTTTGACTTTGCAGCTTCAAGGTCAGCCTGTCCAAGTTCGCGCAGGGAACTAACGCCCATAATAAGCGCACCTTTCTCGCAGGAATCTCTTCTAAACCGGTAGCCACCGTCGGAGTGACGATGTGAGACCTGGGTGTCGATTACAGCCACAACTAAGTTCTGAGCCTCAAGCCCCAGCTCAACTATTTTTGTTTCAAGGCTTAGGCAGTCAATCAAAACCGCAGCATCGGTGGAGGCCAGCATCGATGCTGTCTGATCCATGATTCCGGTCGGAGCACCCACTACTTCGTTCTCGGCTCGCTGACCGATTAGGGCCAGCTCCTTTTTGCTGTGGCCCATGTCCCAAAGGTCGTTTAGGGCAATGGCTACGGAGCACTCCACTGCGGCAGAAGATGAAAGACCTGCTCCAATTGGAACATCTGAATCCAAGTAGAGATCAAAGCCAGCATCAAGACCCGCGCGCATTACCCACGCCACTCCTAGAGGATATAGCGCCCAGTCGAGATCTTGCGGCTCGGCGTCTCTGAGTTCAAATTCGACGATGCCTTCGGTAAAGGAAGTTCCGACTCGGATCAGGGAGTCATCCCGCTTGGACATGGCCGCATAGGTTCTCTTGTTGATTCCAAAGGGAAGAACAAACCCATTGTTGTAATCGGTGTGCTCGCCGATTAGGTTGGCGCGGCCCGGCGCTGACCAGACTCCCGTTGGTAAGTAACCAAACTGTTTTTCAAAGCCCGTTGTTGTTTGCTTCGTCAGGTTCACTTGATTACCTTCTTGAGTCTTGCAGCAGTTTCTTCTGGAGCAACGTCTCCGACAAAGGCGCCCATGGCGCTTTCCGATCCTGCCAAATACTTCAGCTTGTCGGCATCGCGAAGCGGAGACGTGATTTGAAGCATCAACCTAATTTGGTCCCGGTTTTCAATCATCGGAGCCTGGTGCCAAGCCGAAATATATGGAATCGGCCTGTCATAAAGGGCATCAAGGCCCAAAAGTATTTGCTTATAGGCGCCAGCCAGCTCGCTTACTTCAGCAGCTGTCAGCTCAGTGAAATCTGCAACCTGGCGTTTTGGCAATAGGTGGATTTCAATTGGCCATCTTGCGGCAAAAGGCACAAACGCCAAAAAGTTCTCAGTTTCTAGAATATTTCTGCTCGAGGATTTTTCGAATTCGACTAACTCACCGAAGAAATCACCGCCGTGATTACGGACACTCGCAATTAGCTTTTCAGTCCTTGGAGTAACAAACGGATACGAGTAGATCTGTCCGTGTGGGTGGTGCAGGGTGACACCTATATCCTGCCCGCGGTTTTCAAAGGGGAAGACCTGAACAACGCCTGGTAGTTGCTGAAGGTGAGCGGTGCGAGACTGCCAGGCCCTTATGACAGTTTCGATGCGCGCAACCGGCATGGAGCCCAAGTTGCCCGTGTGATCGGGGCTGAAAACAACAACCTCACAGCGGCCAAAGGAGGTAGTTGAGAAACCAAACGGGGCAGTTTGATTGGGCTGTGAGGTCTCACCGAGATCCGGGCCAAAAGCCGGGCCCTTGTTCTCAAAAACCGCGACATCGAAGTTGTCTGGAACTTCGCTTGGGTTACTTTCGGAAGTTGGACAGAGCGGACAAGCGTGAGCAGGTGGCAGAAATGCGCGCTGTTGTCTATGGGATGCGACAGTGATCCATTCACCAGACAGAGCGTCGTAACGCAATTCAGCAGTTTCTGGTCTTTGATCCGACTCTCGCTGATCTTGCATACGGCCTACTGGGAGCTTTGATTCGGCGTCATCAAAATAAAAGATGTCGCGGCCATCAAAAAGCTTGGCTTCAATACTGGTCTTGTTCACTCAAGTACCTCTTACTCACTGTCTGTAACATAAACGGGTGCGCAAAAACGACCCTGGTGAGCAACTGAGTATTTCCCGCCTAGACGGGAAGTCTCTCAGTATTGCAGAACTTGGCGTGCTTGGAGGTCAAATTAGCCATCTTGTATTGGGTGGCGTTGAGGTAATCCCTAAATTTTCTGGGGAAAATGCGCGTGCTCGGGTGTTTGGTTACACAATGGCTCCTTGGCCCAACCGTCTTGAAGACGGTAAATACCAGATGGCTGGCATCGACTATCAGATTCCAAAACTTGATTCTCAAAACAACGCCAACCACGGGTTATTGCTCGATGAAAAAATGGAAATTCTCTCCCACGATTCGGATTCTCTAAAGCTCTCCTACAGCTTTGGTAAAGATGTTCACTATCCATTTGCGATTGATTTAGAAATTGAATTTAGCCTCGAGGAAAATGCACTGGTAACCCGAGCAACTGCAACGAACAACTCTGTGAATGCAGCCCCATTTGCCATCGGCTTTCATCCATATTTTCTAACGGGTGACGAGTTCGCTGTTTCCGCGGGCTTCACACACCGGGTATTGACCGATGACCGAATGTTGCCGGTCTCAACTAAAGAGGTTTCGGGTTTAGATCTCAACCAAAACTCCCCGGAGCTAGCCACACTTGATGACTGCTACTGCGGGAGCAATGAGGTGCTGGTTACCGGCCCTTCGGGCGCTTTTGTAGTGCGCGGTCTAGAAAATATCAACTACTTTATGCTTTATAGGCCGCCGTCAAGGGTATTTGCGCAAGGGTCCGCGCTTGCCATTGAGCCGATGTCCCATCTAACGAACGTGTTCGCAACTGACATAGAAAGCGCCCAAATTCTGCCAGGCGAATCCAAAAGCTACAGCTATGAAATTAGAAGTCGCTAGAGGCTAGGTCTTTCTCGTCAGCTTCTAGGGCGGTAATCAACCTAGCAACCACGTGTTCCGTTGTCATGCCAGCTGGGAAGTTCGGAGCCTGTCCAGCAATCGCTCTTGAGGCCAAACCAGTTTCGGTGTGACCTGGCCTTGCGGAAATGACTCGAATTCCTTCGCGACGCCATTCTTTACCCAGTGCGGTTAAGAACCCGTGAACCGCGGTCTTTGAGCCGCAGTAAGCCGCCATGCCCATCATCGGAGTCTCTGCGACCACTCCGGTAATGTTCAGCACGAAAGGTTCGTTGCCGGCCTCTGAGGATTCTTTTAGTTTTCCAAACAGCTGAGAGATTAGCTGAATAGGCCCTTGGGAGTTCACAGCTGTTAGTCGCTTGCTGGTCTCAACGGTCAGCTCACTGACCGGCCCAAACGCAACAACTCCACTGGCGTTGATGATTCCGTCAACTTGGCTGGCAGCAACCAGGTAGTCGGTCAAAGTTTGAATTGAGTCTGGCTCTTGATAATCAAGCAGCAATCTAACTTCAGCCTTGGCAGGGATGCTGCCAGCAGACTCGTTGTTAGTTGCAGTGCCAAGCACCTTTGCGCCCTTTGATGAAAGCACGTTTGTTAGTTCTGAACCAAGTGCGCCTGAGGCACCGGTCACCAATATAGTTTTTCCTGAAAGGTCCATAGGGAAAGCTAACACCAATGTGGCTCGCTGTATTTCGATGAACCATATGAATTTCTTACGGGAGCCTAAACTTGGGCCTTGTAGCTCTGTCTTCGAAAGATCCTGAAGGGGATTTTATGTTCAAATCAGTTTCACTGATGGTGATAGCAGCTTTGGTCTTGACTGGCTGTGCATCGGCATCGGCATCGGAATTTGCGGCAGACGGCAGTTGCGATGGCGTGCGGGTGACGGTGAATTTTGCTGGCCTTGGCCAAGATGTTTCTAGCTGCGTTCTAATCGGTGGCGATGAGGCCACCGCTAAAGAAGTATTGTCCGCGGCAGGGGT
>CAJJAJ010000023.1 GCA_905182225.1 uncultured Aquiluna sp. | reverse complement strand
CTTGGTGTTGACTGGCACCGAGGTTAAGTCACTGCGCGAGGGACGAGCGTCGCTGGTGGACGGCTATGCGGTCATCGATCGCGGCGAAGCTTGGCTAGAGAATGTTCATATTCCGGAGTTTTTAGCAGGTTCTTGGACAAATCACGGAACTAGGCGTCGAAGAAAGCTGCTGATGCACAGGGCCGAAATAGAAAAGCTAGCTGGAAAAATTAGCGGCTCAGGAATGACATTGATACCGCTGTCGTTGTATTTTTTGGATGGCAAGGCCAAGGTAAAAATCGCTCTTGCCAAGGGTAAAAAAGAATATGACAAGCGCCAGAGCCTTAAAGAGGCTCAGGATACCCGAGAGGTCGCGAGAGCCGTTGCAACTCTTGGTAAAGAGTGGTGAGTGCTCTTTTCGCAAGTTTTATCGGGTTAGAATTACCGTAGTTTTGAGGAGCTAACTGTGACTTATTTGATTGCTTTGCCATGTGTCGATGTGAAGGACAAGGCCTGCATTGATGAGTGCCCTGTTGATTGCATCTATGAGGGTGATCGCATGCTCTACATTCACCCAGACGAGTGCGTTGACTGCGGTGCTTGTGAGCCAGTTTGTCCGGTGGAGGCCATTTACTACGAGGATGATATCCCTGCCGAGTGGAGCGATTACTACAAGGTAAATGTTGACTTCTTCGACGATGTCGGCTCTCCTGGAGGCGCTGCGAAGGTCGGCCCAATCGCCGGAGATCACCCGATAGTTGCAGCTCTGCCCCCGCAGTTGCAGGCGTAGTTTTCACAACTTTTTCTAGCAGTAAACACAAGTGCCCTAGGCTGGGCAACACGTATGACTAGGAGTAGCAATTGAGTGCGGATAAGGTTTCCATCGACATCGATGGCAAAGTTGAAGAGTATGCGGTAATTCCTGCGACCCAAGGCCCATCGGGTATAGACATTTCAAATCTAATCACCAACACCGGCCTGACCGTGTTCGACCAAGGTTTCGTGAACACCGCCTCCACAAAATCCGCAATTACTTTCATTGACGGGGACAAAGGGATCCTGCGCTATCGCGGATATCCGATCGAGCAACTTGCTGCTAACAAAAGCTTCCTTGAAACCTCTTATCTGCTAATCCATGGAGAGTTGCCAACGGCTGCAGAAGCAGAAGAGTTCGACCAGAGCCTCAGACGCCACACCCTGATTCACGAAGGCATGAAGGACTTTTTCAAGGCCTTCCCTCAGAACGCTCACCCGATGTCGGTTATATCCGCTGGGGTTAGTGCACTCTCGACTTTCTACCAAGACTCGCTGGACACTAAAGACCCTGAGCAGGTCGAAATTTCAACACTTCGGCTGTTGGCCAAACTTCCGGTCATTGCCTCATACGCTTACAAGTCTTCGATTGGGCAAGCGCTTGTTTACCCGGATAACTCTTACTCATTGGTTGAGAATTTCCTAAAGATGACCTTTGGAAACTACGCCGAAGATTACTCTCAGAACTCGGTGGTCACTCAAGCGCTGGACACATTGCTGCTGCTTCACGCTGATCACGAACAGAACTGCAGCACCTCTACTGTTCGACTGGTCGGATCTTCAAATGCCAACTTGTTCGCATCTGTTGCCTCCGGCATAAACGCTCTTTCCGGTCCATCACACGGTGGCGCAAATGAAGCGGTTCTGGAGATGCTGAGCTCGATTCAAAATTCAGGCGAGAGCGTTAGCCAGTACGTAGATCGAATCAAAAACAAAGAAGACGGAATCCGGCTCATGGGCTTTGGTCACCGCATCTACAAGTCCTTTGATCCCAGGGCAACGATCGTTAAGCAGACTGCAGATCAGGTCCTAAATGAATTGGGCATAAACGATCCGATGCTGGAAATTGCCAAGGAGCTTGAAGCGGTCGCGCTTTCGGACGAGTATTTTGTGGAGCGCAAGCTTTACCCGAACGTCGATTTCTACACTGGCGTGATTTACAAGGCTCTAGGTTTTCCTCCTCGAATGTTCACGCCTTTGTTTGCAGTTGGACGCCTGCCGGGTTGGATTGCCCACTGGCGCGAGATGATGGAAGATCCAAGTACTCGCATCGGCAGGCCACAACAGCTTTACACAGGACCGGCCGAACGCTCACTTTAGATTTTTTGGTACATCCGCACCTTGGTGCTGCCGAATTTCTTGTCGGAAATGACTTGTAGCCAATCCGGTTGATCCAAATCTTCTGTTCTATCTGACCGCTCGATTACGACTGTCGCGTCCGGGCTCAAAAGGTTGGTTAGGGAAGTCAAGATGTTCAGAAGGTCACTATTGCCAAATTCATAGGGCGGATCTAAAAACACCAAGTCAAACACTCGGGTTGCGTTCTTTAGATACCTAAAAGCATCTAGGTTTTTGTTTGACACGGCTGTGCCCGGGCGAATTTTCTGAACTGCTTTTAGGACCTGAACCGAGTTCTTCTGGCAAATCTCGTGAGCTTCGGGGTCCTTTTCGACGAGGATAACGCTGCTTGCGCCGCGAGATAGCGATTCAAGACCCAGCGCTCCGGTGCCGGCGAATAAATCCAGCACGACGCAGTCCTCGATTAGCCCTCGGGCCTCCAGGGCGGCAAAAACAGATTCCTTGACTCGATCCCCTGTCGGTCGGGTGGCCTTAGCCACCGAGTGCAATCTAATTGACCCGGCGTCTCCTGAAATGATTCTGCTCACGCAAGTGAGCCTAGTGAATCTTTTTTCAGAACATCGGTCATGATTGGCTTGTGCTTACTGATCTGACGCCATTGGCCGGAGTTCTTGGAGATAAAACTGCCAAGGCTCTCGATAAGCAGTTTGGAATCAAAACAGTTGCAGACTTGCTCTTGCATTTTCCAAGGCGCTACTCAAAGCGCGGCGAACTCACCGATTTTGCCTCGTTACCAATCGGGGAAGTGGTAACGGTTGTTGGCCAGGTTCAAAGCACGAACCAGCGCAGCATGAAGGGGCGCAAGGGCAGCATCTTCGAGGTGGTTCTCGGGGACGGAAATGGTCAGCTGACGCTTGCGTTTTTTAATCAAACCTGGCGGCAAGCCGAGTTGCATGCGGGGGTTCAAGGCTTGTTTTCCGGAAAAATCGGTGCGTTCTCGGGCAGATTGCAACTAACTCATCCTGACTATGAGTTGTTCGACGCCGAAATTATTGATCAGCAGGCTAAGGCTTGGGCTGAGCTCCCGATTCCGATTTACCGAGCCACCGGAACTTTATCGAGCTGGAGAATTCAAAAAGCTATCGAAAAAGTGCTTGATGCCGGCCACCAGGCTCAAGAAGTTATTCCAGCAGACCTTTTAGAAAAGCAGAAGCTCATGCCGCTTCTGATGGCAATAGAAATGATTCACCGCCCCAAAAAGGATTCGGACTGGGGAAAGGCAACTAAATCATTGAAGTTTCATGAAGCCATGCTCTTACAGCTTGGATTGCTGCAACGCCGAAAAAATGCCGAATTAGAAAAGGCTGCCGTCTACAAATCCGGGGTGCTACTTTCCCAATTTGATGCAGGGCTTCCATTCGAGCTAACACCCGGACAGGTTGCCGCGGGAGGCCAAATCACGGCTGATTTAGCTAAAGGCCACCCAATGAACCGAATGCTGCAGGGTGAAGTGGGCTCGGGTAAGACGGTAGTGGCGCTTCGAGCAGTTCTTGCTGTCGCCGAATCTGGCGGGCAAAGTGCTCTGTTGGCACCAACCGAGGTCTTGGCATCACAGCATTATCGTTCAATAGTTCAAGCGCTTGGACCGGCCGTTACCAAGGAGCTTGGAGTCAGGCTACTTACTGGCCAGCAGCCCCTTTCTATCCGCAAAAAGACTTTGCTCGATATGGCCTCAGGTAATTGCCGTCTTGTAATCGGAACTCACGCGTTACTAAGTGAGAATGTTTCGTTTTTTGACCTCGGTTTGGTGATTGTCGACGAGCAGCATCGATTCGGCGTGGGCCAGCGCGAAGCTCTCAAATCCAAGGCAAAACACTCCCCGCACAGCTTGGTAATGACAGCAACGCCAATTCCTAGGACTCTCGCGGTCACGGTCTTTGGCGATCTTGATGTCTCGTCCCTGAGGGAGCTGCCAAAGGGCCGTCAGCCAATTGTTACTCATGTCGTAGATATCTCACGTACGGACCTCGTTGCCCGAGTATGGGAGCGAGTCTCCGAGGAAATCTCGGCAGGCAGGCAGGCGTTTGTTGTTTGTCCAAAAATTGACCCTCAGCATTTAGAAGACACTGGAGAAATGGTTCCGGAACCTGAGAATCTGGAATCCGAGCCAGGCCCCGAGCCTGCGAGCGTGACAAGTGTTTTTGCCTCCCTGGAAAACAACAAGATGCTGGCAGGAATTCGCATTGGCTTACTCCACGGACGCATGAGCTCGAAAGAAAAAGACGAGGTCATGGATCAGTTTGAGTCGGGGCAATTGCAGGTGCTTGTCGCCACCACCGTAATTGAGGTTGGAGTGAATGTTCCAAATGCCTCAACGATGGTGGTGCTCGACGCTGATCACTTCGGGCTTTCCCAACTTCACCAGCTTCGTGGTCGGGTTGGTAGGGGAGAGCATGCCGGGCTTTGTCTCTTGGTTTCGGGGGCAGAGCCTGAAACCTTGGCGTTTCAGCGCTTGGATGCTCTCAGTCGAATCAGCGACGGCTTTGAGCTTTCTGAGATCGATCTTGACCTTCGAGGCGAGGGCGACGTTTTGGGTAATACTCAGTCGGGTGGTCGCTCGTCGTTGCAACTTCTTCGAGTTGTCAGGGATGCCAAGCTGATTCAAGAGGTGAGGCCTCTGGCTGTAGATGTTGAAAAGGCCGACATGTCTGAAGAATTGAAGTTGGTTTTGCAAATACAGGATGCGAGCCAGCTGGCTCGCGGCTAACCTAGTCTCGTGAGCACTGTAGCGATTTATCCGGGGTCCTTTGACCCGATAACCAAGGGGCACCTGTCAGTTCTTGCGCGCTCCGCAACGGTCTTTGACCAGGTTTACCTGCTAGTAGTGCATAACAGCTCCAAAACAGCTGCTATGGACCTTGAGACGCGCGTGGCGATGGCCGAACGGGTGATAGCCGAAGCTGGCCTCGCAGACAAGTGCTCAGTTCAGCCTCTGCACAGCGGTCTTCTTGTGAAAAAAGCCGAAGAACTTGGTGCGAATGCCATCGTAAAGGGCTTCCGCAACTCCGCAGACATCGACTACGAACTTCCGATGGCCACGGTTAATCACGACCTAGCTGGGATTGAGACGGTGTTTATTGCCTCCGATGGAAACTTCGGACACGTTTCCTCAAGTTTGGTCAAGGAGGTCTTTGCACTCGGCGGAGACATATCCAAATACGTCACTCCATCGATTCTCAAAAAGATGCAAGAAGGAAAAGAATGACACTTCTGGTTGCAGTCCACGACCTAATGAAACGACCCGGTCAAATGCGGGAGATTCAGATTGATCACGCGCCGGAAATGGGAATCGGGACCTCGGTTGTTGAGGTTCCTGCCAAGTCAACCGTAAATATTTCTCTTAGGCTGGAGTCAGTACACGAAGGTGTTTTGGCCACCGGCGAAGTATTTGCGGCTGCCGAGGCGCAGTGCTCCAGATGCTTAGATGCAATCAACCTTGATGTTGAGGTGGATTTTCAGGAACTTTTCGCCTATTCTTCTAGCTCTGATGAAGATTCAGTAGTTCTTAGCGAGCACATCGATTTAGAACAGGTCCTCATTGATTCGATAGTCTTGAATCTTCCTTTCCAGCCTGTGTGTTCCAAGACCTGTCTTGGCTTGTGCCCAGAATGTGGAATAAGGTTGACCCAAGACTTAGAACACGGCCACGAAAAACCGGTTGATCCGCGTTTCAGTGCGCTACAAGATTTCGCGAATAAGGAAGAGTAAAGATGCCAGTACCAAAACGTCGACAGTCTCGCTCGAACACACGCTCACGTCGCTCTCAGTGGAAGGCTGCGCCAATCACATTGGTAAAGACCATTGAAAACGGCGAGACCGTATACAGCTTGCCTCACCGTGCCAAGGTGGTCACTGACTCCGTCGGCACCGCGCTTTACATGGAATACAAGGGTCGCAAGGTAGCAGACGCATAACCAATGCCCCTTGACGAGCTGTCACGAACGCTCGGCATCAAGATTGATCCCGAGCTGCTTACGCTTGCTCTGACGCACTCTTCTCACGCTTACGAAAACGGCTCCAAGGACAATGAACGTCTCGAGTATCTCGGTGACTCCGTGCTTGGTTTTTTAGTCGCAACCTTTGTTTATCAAACTCATTCCGACCTTCAAGAGGGCGAGCTCACAAAGCTAAAAAATGCCGTAGTGTCTGCTAACGCCCTGGCCACAGCCGCTAATCGCATGAACCTTGGTGCTTATATTTTTCTTGGTAAAGGTGAAGAGCAGACCGACGGTCGACAGAAAACTAACATTCTCGCCGACACTTTTGAAGCGGTCCTTGGTGCCGCATATCTTTCAAACGGCCTCGAGGGCGCAAGCAAAATTGTGCAAAAATTTATCCTGCCGCTTTTGGATGACCCGGACGCGGTCCGAGAAGCCAGCGACCCAAAGACGTCGTTGATTGAAAAACTTCAGCGGCTATCGAGAGAACCTGCTTCCTACGAAATAACCGCCACTGGGCCTGAGCATGAGCGGGTTTATCGGGCGGAGTGTTTTTCGGCCGGAAAATTATTGGCGGTCGGCGAAGGTAGAACTAAGCGCAACGCAGAGACTGAGGCCGCTATTCAAGCCCTCAGGTTGCTTCAAGAGTCCTAATGCCCGAACTTCCAGAAGTTGAGACGGTTCGTGCTGGGCTTGCCTCCAAGATAATCGGCGCCCGAGTGGTTGATGTTTCAATAAGTGACGCCAGATCCCTTAAGCGTCATGTCTTAGGCCCCAAGCACTTTGTTGATGAGCTTTTAGGGCAGTGCCTTTTGGCAGTTGTTCGAAGGGGAAAGTTTCTTTGGCTCCCGCTGTCAGATTCTCGAGCCCTTGTTGGTCACTTAGGCATGAGCGGCCAAATGCTTTTGCGCGACAAGGGTCACGACTCCGATCCACAGACCAGGGTGGTTTTATCTGTTGAGTCCCAGTCAGGTCAACCGCTAGAGATCAGATTCGTCGATCAAAGAATTTTTGGTTCTTTGGCAATTGAGGATTTGGTTCCAACTTCGGATGGCGCACCAGGAGGCTTTAGCCCGGAGAGTCCTGTGGGCAGCAGCATTCCCGCTGTGGTTGCGCACATCGCTAGAGACTTGCTCGATCAAAATTTCAATAGCGATAGCGTCGTAAATAAAATGCAGGCTCGATCTTCTGGCATCAAGCGCGTGCTACTCGACCAGAATTTGCTGAGCGGCATCGGCAATATCTACGCTGATGAATCACTCTGGCTCGCGCAGCTTCACTATGACCAACCAACTAACAGAATCGCTCCTGAGAAGTTGACGAAGCTGATATCAATCGCAACCGGAGTCCTCGAGCGCGCAGTTATCCAAGGCGGGACTTCTTTTGATGAGCAGTACAAAAACGTAAACGGCGACAGCGGTTATTTTGCCCAGTCGCTAAATGCCTACGGGCAAGCTGGAAAACCATGTCCAAGATGCGGCGAAGAAATTAAGCGAGTCGCTTGGGCAAACAGGGGAAGTCATTTCTGCCCAAACTGTCAGCGGCTAGCTAGCTAGGTCTTGAATCCCCTAGCCACTGCTTGGAGGAAATCCTTGGCCACATCGCCACTGCAAAGGCCAGCACCGCGGCACCGTAGGACCAAATAAATCCGGCTTGATTAGCCGGAATCATCTTGTCTTGCCAAAAGCCTTGGCTAAATAAAAAAAGCAGCCCGAGAATAACAAACGCAAAAAAGAGATTTGGACTTCTGAAGCCTGATGCAATTCTGATCTGGAGAGCGACCAGCAGCACCAGGCTGAGGCCTAAGACTGAGCCAATTGGGACCTGGTCGAATAGCGAGCTTTGATGCAGGATCGTTCCGAAAACCGCAACGGTTGAGGCCTTCAGGACTGCCGAAATATTTTTGCCAATGAATCTTTTTTTGCTTTCCACATCTTGAGCCTAGAACCTAAGCGCCCACCGCAGCCTGTCCCACACCAGCCTTTGAGATGCATGCCAAGTCAAACGGCAAGAAAATCGCTAAACTGCTGGCTCGGATAGGCTTTATCTAGAAGCGAAAGGGGTGTTTGAGCTTGCATCTAAAAAGCATCACCCTGAAAGGCTTTAAATCCTTCGCCCAGGCGACCACGATTGAGTTGGAACCTGGAATCACTTGCGTGGTCGGGCCAAATGGATCCGGCAAGTCCAACATCGTCGACGCTCTAGCTTGGGTTATGGGTGAACAGGGTGCAAAAACCCTTCGCGGCGGCAAGATGGAAGATGTTATTTTCGCGGGAACTTCAACCAGGGCACCGCTTGGCCGGGCGGAAGTTTCACTTACCATCGACAACTCGGACGGCGCTCTGCCGATTGAGTATGCCGAGGTCACGATTTCAAGGGTCTTGTTTCGAAATGGGGCCTCCGAATATTCGATCAACCAACAACCTTGTCGTCTGTTAGATGTTCAAGAGCTTCTGAGCGACACTGGTCTGGGCCGAGAGATGCACGTGATCGTGGGCCAGGGGCAGCTTGACACCGTTCTCAGGGCTACACCACTTGAGCGTCGCGCTTTTATAGAGGAAGCTGCCGGAATCCTAAAGTTTCGTCGCCGCAAGGAAAAGACAGAGCGCAAGCTGGAAGCTATGCAGTCGAATCTCACCAGATTGCATGACCTGATTGCGGAAATTAGGCGGAATCTAAAACCGCTTGGACGACAAGCGGAGGTTGCGAGAAGCGCCCAGGAAATAGGTGCCGTGGCAAGGCATGCCAAGGCCCAGCTTCTTAGCGTTCAGGTACGCAACTCTAAAGAAAAGCTAGAAGTCGCCTCTAAGTCCGAGAACGAACGCAAAGCCGAATCCTCTTTTGCTCAACAACAGCTAGCAAGCGCTAGAACCGCCATTGCGCAAATTGAATCCGAACTAAGTTCGGATGAATTAGATCAAGCTAGGTCGAAACTGTTTCGATTCGAAGCCATCGAGCAAAAACTCAGAAACTTAAAAAATCTTGCGGATCAGCGCGTAAGCCTCCTGGCAGATAAGCAGTCCGAATCTTCCGGTTTTGAAATCGAGGCATTAGAAACAGAATTTTCATCGGCGACAGATTCGCTCAGAGCCATCGAACTCGAGATAGAGGCCAGCGCTAAAAAGCTTGCTGGATTCGAGCAGGCCAGGCAACTGGCTGCAGAAGCCATGAACTTATTTGACGCGGACGCTATCCGTCAACGTAACGAGCAAGAATCTCGGGCCCGCGAGAGAAATCAGGCGACCGGGGATGTTTCCCTACAGGAAGCAAGAATTGAATCTATAGCCCAAGCCCGGCTCAAGCTTCAGGACAGCATTTCCCAGGCCGAGTCCCGCGTGACGGAGTTGGCTACGCAGCAGTCCGCTATGACAACAGAGGGCCTGTCGACCTCAGACGATGCGCTTCGAAAGGGTTATGAATTGGCTCAGCTGGCCGAATCAGAAGCTCGGAAGCTAGTCGATGAGTCTCGCCAGCGGTTGCATTCTGCCGAGCGGGAGCGCGATGCTATGGCCGCAAGGCATGCCGCATTGGGTCTAACCCTCGATCAATCAGACGGCGGCGGAGAGGCGATAAGGGCAAAACTGCAGGGCCTCAAAGGCCTGCTAGCCAAGAGCGTGAGAATTGAAAAAGGCTTTGAGAAGGCCATTGCCCTTGCACTGGGGGCCCTTTCAGACGCGATAGTGGTCGACACTAGGGCTCAGGCAATCGAAGCTATTCGGTTTCTCAAGGCTCAAGATCTCGGTCGTGCGGAGTTTCTTATAACGAGCTCCGAAGTTGAAACTGGAAAGCTTGCCCAAAGGGCAGGGCTTGTAAACGCCAGCACGCTGGTGAGCGCACCAAAGTCAGTTCTGTCACTCCTAGAGCATTTCTATGTGGCAACAAACCTCGACGATGCCGAAAGGGCCCTAGAAATAGATCCTGAAATAACCGTCATCACCAAAGACGGCGACTTGGTTTCTGAGCATTCGGTAAGAGGTGGCGGAACAAAGTTTGCATCCAAGCTAGAACTCAGTGCCGAAAGAGATTTTGCAGCCAAAGACCTAACTAAATTTGAGTCTGAAATACAAAATCTTGCGAAAAAACTAAGCGATGCCGAGGCAGGTTCGTTGATTGCAACTGCAGCCGTGAAAACAAACCTGTCTGAGCTGCAAGAACACGATGCGCTTTTGGCAGCAAGTGCTGAGCGCGCTGGAAGGCTCATAGCGCAACTCGATTCCGGTCGCGCTGAAATCGCAAGGTTTGAGGCCGAAATTGAACTTCAAGACAAGTTGGCGCTCACCGCCAATCAGGAACTTGAAGCCTTGACTAAGAAAGTTGCAGATCTCCCTGAGCAGTCTTCAGTCGAAGTGTCCATAGATGCGCGCCTGGAGCTTTCAAGGAATCTAGACTCCACTAGACAGCAAGAGCTAGAAGCCAGAATTGAGGCCGGAACTCTTGCCGAGCGAAGCAGCGCAGCCTCCAAGCAACTGGCAGTTTTGAAGGGTCGATTAGCTGAGGCCGCTTCTGCCAAGCTTGCCGCCAATGATGCGAGCTTGGCTAGAGAGAGCCAGCTTGCAAGCGCTAAAGATGTTCTTACGAAATTACCTCAAGTAATGACGCTGACCCAGGCTCTTTCTTCTAAGCTTCGGGTTGAGCTTTTAGACCTGGAGGCTAAACGGTCGCAACGAAGCGAGCGTCTAGCTCAGCTGAGGTCTCAAGCGATTGAATTGGAGGCTCGATTTACCAGCTTGAACTCCTCTGTTCACGAAGTCGAGATGCAAAATTACGAGCTTCGCCTAACCTTGCAAAA
Organism: uncultured Aquiluna sp.; assembly: GCA_905182225.1. Classification (GTDB taxonomy): domain Bacteria; phylum Actinomycetota; class Actinomycetes; order Actinomycetales; family Microbacteriaceae; genus Aquiluna. The sequence continues at coordinate 11,515 of CAJJAJ010000023.1, read as the reverse complement.
CCTAAAGGAGCGCGTCGAGTCTGAGTTATCGATGAGCATCGAGGAGTTGCTGGAGGAAAATGCCCTTGTTGATCAGCCGGTCGAAGAATTGCAGAAGTTGCTTAGGCAGGCTGAAGCCAAGTTGGCACAACTGGGCGCCTTCAACCCACTTGCTCTCGAGGAATTTTCAGCACTTGAAGAGCGGCACAAGTATCTGAGCGATCAGCTCGCTGATCTAACTGCTGCTAGGGCAGACCTAACCGGAATCATCGGCGACCTTGATGGCAAGATGCAGCATATTTTTGCTAGTGCGTTCGAGGACACTAAAAAGGAATTTGAAAAAGTGTTTCCGCTTCTATTCCCTGGAGGTACTGGCTCACTGAGTCTGACCGACCCCGATAACTTGCTCGCGACAGGACTTGAGGTTTCGGTCAAGCCTGCCGGCAAGAGAATTGAGCGAATGTCGCTTCTTTCCGGTGGAGAGCGATCTTTAGCTGCAGTTGCGTTGCTCATTTCAATTTTCAAGGCGAGACCAAGTCCGTTTTATGTTCTGGACGAGGTTGAAGCCGCGCTAGACGATTCAAACTTGGGTCGTCTATTGAACGTTATCAAGTCACTTCGAGACAGCTCGCAGCTGATTGTTGTTACTCACCAGAAGCGCACGATGGAGATCGCCGACGCTCTCTACGGAGTCTCGATGCGTCAAGACGGCATCACGCAGGTCGTCGGCCAGAGAGTCGAGTTGGCAAGCTAATGTTCAAATTTCTCAAGCGGCTGCGCGGCAAAGATGTGGATGCCTCTGCGCCAGAGCAAGAAAATCAGCCGGCGGCAATCATTGAAGTTTTGCCCGAGCTTGATGTGCCTGCTAAGGACGTTGCTCCGGTGGAGCAAGAAGCCGAAACTAAAACTCAGACAACCGCACTCAAGTCGGACATCGTTGCAAATAATGCAGAGAGTAAAGAGCCAGACCTTGTTTCTGTAGAGCTCCCTAAGCGCTCACTCGGCACCGGAATAAGGTCACTATTCAGCGATTCAATGGATATCGATGAGCTTGAAGACATTTTGATTCTGGCTGATTTTGGAGTTGAGACAGCGGAAGAGATTGCTACCGAACTAAAGCGTGAGGCAAATAGGCAGGGCGCAACCACCGACCCTGAATTGCGATTATTGCTCAAAGACTTGTTGGCAAAAAGGCTTAGTCGAACTGACTCAGCGCTGAACCTAGATGACGGCACGTTGCCATATGTGATTTTGGTAGTGGGTGTGAACGGTGCTGGAAAGACCACAACGATCGGGAAACTTGCGAGGTGGCTCAAGGATGGAGATTGGGAGGTTGTTCTAGGGGCAGCCGATACCTATCGAGCAGCCGCGGTTGATCAACTGGAAACGTGGGCCAAGAGAGCTGATTCTCCAATCGTCAAGCCGGTCAAAGAGGGAGCGGACCCTGCCTCTGTTGCTTACCAAACCGTGGAAATGGCGATCAGGACTCAGGCTGACATTGCAATCATTGACACCGCAGGCAGGTTGCAAAACAAAAAAGACCTGATGGACGAACTTGGAAAGCTCAGAAGAGCAGTTGAGAAACAAACAAAAATCTCAGAGGTGCTTCTAGTAATAGACGCAACGAACGGTCAAAACGCCATGAGCCAAGCCAGGGCTTTTACCGAGGTTGCAGAAGTGACCGGCATTGTTATGACCAAGCTGGACGGAACTGCAAAGGGCGGAATCCTTTATGCATTGCAAAAAGAATTGAATTTGCCAATTAAGCTCGTTGGTGTTGGCGAGCAAATCAATGATTTTGCGTTTTTCTCACCGGAAGAATTCGCCAAGGGCCTAGTCGCTAAGAAATAGGAGTTTCATTGTTCGGCAATCTTTCTGATCGGTTATCAGACACTTTCAAGAACCTGCGAGGCAAGGGCAGGCTCTCGTCAAGTGATATCGATGCCACGCTCAGGGATATCCGCAGGGCGCTCCTTGAGGCTGATGTAGCCCTTGAGGTCGTAAAGGACTTCATAGCTGCCATCCGTGAGCGTGCACTCGGTGATGAGGTTTCTAAGGCCCTGAATCCGGCTCAGCAGGTTGTTCAGATCGTCAATGACGAGCTGACCAAGATTCTCGGAAAAGAAAACAAAAGAATTCAATTTGCCAAGTCCCCTCCAACCGTGATCATGCTGGCCGGGCTCCAGGGTTCTGGAAAAACCACCTTGGCAGGCAAGCTTGCCAAGTGGCTAAAAGAGCAGAATCAAACTCCACTTTTAGTTGCGGCTGATTTACAGCGACCAAACGCGGTCACGCAACTGCAGGTTTTGGGCGAAAAGGTCGGTGTTCCGGTCTTTGCTCCGGAGTCCGGAAACGGCGTAGGAAGCCCGATAAAAGTTGCCAAAGACGCCATTGCTCATGCCAAGAAAGCGCAATTTTCAGTTGTCATCGTGGACACGGCTGGACGCCTGGGTGTCGACGAGGAAATGATGCAGCAGGCCATCGGTATCCGCGATGCCGTGACTCCAGACGAGATTCTGTTTGTCGTCGACTCGATGCTGGGTCAGGATGCAGTAAACGTGGCGAAGGCATTCAAGGATGGTGTTGGGGTATCTGGAGTGGTGCTCACAAAACTTGATGGCGATTCAAGAGGAGGAGCTGCACTTTCGGTTGCAAACATAACCGGAGCTCCGATTCTCTTTAGCTCCACGGGCGAAGACCTTGACTCATTTGAACCGTTTTATCCAGAGCGGATGGCAAGTCGAATCCTTGATATGGGTGACGTTGTCAGTCTCATCGAGCAGGCTCAGAAGACCTTCGATGAGGAAGAGTCAAAAAAGCTTGCCGACAAGATAGCCAATGAGGAATTTACGCTCCAGGATTTCCTTGAGCAAATGCAGCAACTCAGAAAAATGGGCAACATGAAGAGCCTGCTGGGCATGCTTCCAGGTGCAGGGAAGATGAAGCAGCAGCTCGAGGACTTCGACGAATCCGAAATCGCTAGGACCGAAGCAATCATCTATTCAATGACCCCTTTGGAAAGAAACGGCCCCAAGGTGCTAAACGGATCAAGGCGCATGCGAATAGCAAAGGGCGCTGGCACATCGGTCACAGAAGTTAATCAACTCGTCAATAGATTCGAGCAGGCCGCCAAAGTCATGAAGACCATGTCAAAGGGTGGGATGCCAAATATTCCTGGCACAAATCCCGTCGCGATGGGCGGAGCTGTTGGCGGAGGTTACATCGGTGGGAAAAAAAGCAGCAAGAAAAAGCAGGGCTCTAAAAGCGGAAATCCCGCTAAAAGAGCGGCAGAAAATCAAGGTTTGAGCATCTCGCAACCCCCCGAATCAAAACCCGGTAGTGCTTTTGGTCTCCGAAACTAGCGAAACTTCGTGTTTTCTGGCAGACTTTGACAGTTCGAGCGTCTCGACCCTCTAACGAGACGTAATCGAAAAACCTTAGAGAAACACCAGAGTGTGTCCCCACGCTCACGGTGAAACTCGACCCAGAAACTCACAGGAGAATTGTGGCCGTAAAGATCAGACTTCAGCGCATTGGTAAAAAGCGCAGCCCTCACTACCGCATTGTGGTAGCCGACTCTCGTACTCACCGTAATGGTCGAGTAATTGAAGAGATTGGGCGTTATGTTCCAACTAATCACCCGTCAATCATTGAGATTCAGTCGGAACGAGCCAAGTACTGGCTATCAGTTGGCGCTCAGCCAACCGAGCAGGCTGCTGTTCTTCTGAAGCTCAGCGGTGACTTGGCCAATGAAAATGGTGAGTTCAAGAACACCATCAAGCCTCAGGTTGCAAAGACTCCGTTCGTGCCAGACGCAAAGAAGAAGTCAGTTCTTCTTCCTAAGGTCGAGAAGAAGGCACCGGTTGAAGATGCGCCTGCCGCCAAGGAGCCAAAAGCTCCTGCTGCAGAGGCACCATCTGAGACCCCGTCAGCTGAAGCTCCAGTAGCTGAAGCACCAGTGGCTGAAGCAGAGACCCCAGCTGACGTAGTAGCCGAAGAGGCTCCTGCGGCAGAGACAGTAGAAGTTGTTGCTGAAGAAGCTCCAGCCGAAGCCCCAGCTGAAGTAGCAGCCGAAGAGGCTCCTGCGGCAGAGGCAGTAGAAGTTGTTGCTGAAGAAGCTCCAGCCGAGGAGCCAGTAGCCGAAGCTGAAGAACCAAAGGCCGAATAAGCATGTTGCAGGCAACCCTCCAGTTTGTAGTTCGTTCGATTGTCAGCAACCCTGATGACGCCACCGTGGCAACGCGGAAGGTTGGACCGAACGACCTACTGGAGGTGCGCGTGCACCCCGACGACCTAGGTCGTGTAATTGGGAAAAATGGCAGGACTGCGACAGCTCTTAGAACCGTCGTAAATGCTCTTGCAGACGGCAAGCGTGTTCGAGTAGACGTGGTGGACACAGATTTCTAGTTCCACTGAGCTCCGAGTGGGGCGATTGCTCAAGGCTCACGGTCTCAAGGGAGCTATAAAGCTCGAAATTTACACCGACAGTCCCGAGCAGCGTTTCACACCGGGCGCAGAAATAAAACTTCAGGTACCAGAAGATTCTCCTTGGTTTGGTAAGGCCATCGTTGTTAAGGAACTTCGCATGTACAACAGCTCTCCTGTGCTGTTTATCGAGGGCATAGAGAGCCGCGAAGATGCCGAGGGTCTAATTCGGGCGATCCTTCTTGTTGACCAGCCTCTGGGTGAGCTCCCGCAAGAACCTGAGGCATGGTTCGATCATCAGCTAACTGGACTGAAGGTGTTTCGAGACTCTATCGAAGTTGGCTTTATTGACCGAGTTGAGCACAAACCAGCGCAGGATTTACTCGCCATTACAACCGAGAATGGCGAAGTGCTGTTGCCGTTTCTAAAGATTTTTGTTCCAAAGGTTGATATTGATTCGGGTATCGTGGAAATCACTCCACCCGGAGGGCTTTTCGAACAGTTGGAGACTCCAGCGAATGAAGATTGATGCGATAAGCATTTTCCCGGAGTTTTTTGATGTCTTGGGGCTATCGCTTTTAGGCAAGGCCCAAGATCAAAAAATCATCGGGTTTGAAGCGCACGACCTACGCAAGTGGACCAGCGATAAGCACCGAACCGTCGACGATTCTCCATACGGAGGAGGGGCCGGAATGGTTATGAAGCCAGAGCCTTGGGGCGATGCTTTTGATGAAATCATTCCAGATGATCAAAGGCCAACAATAATTTTCACCACTCCAGCCGGTATCCCTTTCACTCAGAAGCTTGCCGCAGAGCTGGCCACAAAATCGCACTTGGTTTTTGCTTGCGGCCGATACGAGGGCATCGATCAAAGAGTTGTGGAACATGCTGGGGACCAGGCAGAGGTTTTGGAAGTTTCCATAGGTGACTATGTCCTAAATGGCGGGGAGGTCGCGGCCATAGCAATGATAGAAGCGATTTGTCGCCTGATTCCAGGCGTGATCGGAAACGCTGAATCATTGAGTGAAGAATCACATAACTCTGGGCTTCTTGAGTACCCCAGCTACACAAAGCCGGCAAGCTGGCGTGGCCTGGAGGTCCCTGAAATGTTGCTTTCTGGGCATCATGCCGAGATTGAGAAGTGGCGTAACGAGCAATCGCTACGTCGCACCAAAGCAAATAGGCCTGATTTACTAGCCGAATAGTTGCCAATACTCATTCGCTGTGAGAGACTTCTAGCTGTTCCAATCATCTCTGCCGCAGGGGAGTCGGAATAAACAAATTATTAGAAACTAGCCATTTTGACCTGCGTGCAAAAGGAAAGAATAAAAATGAACATTCTTGATGACTTAGATGCCAAGAGCCTAAGGCACGATATTCCAGACTTCCGAGCCGGTGACACTGTCAAGGTTCACGTAAACATCGTTGAGGGTAGCCGCAGCCGTGTTCAGCTTTTCCAGGGAATCGTAATCGGTCGCTCCGGCGACGGCATTCGCGAGACCTTCACAGTTCGCAAGGTTTCCTTCCAGGTTGGCGTAGAGCGCACCTGGCCTGTACACACTCCAGTTCTAGAAAAGATTGAGCTTGTTTCGCGCGGAGATGTTCGACGCGCAAAGCTTTATTACTTGCGTAAGCTTCGCGGCAAGGCCGCAAAGGTTCGCGAGAAGCGCGACAACGTCAAGTAGAAAAAGCCCCATGTCGTTTGACGGGGGATTGCGACCTCGGAAGCCTGGTGCCATGAACGCTTTCAGGCGCAGGTCTCGCCGTTTACGAAAAAATCCATTCCTAGCTTTCCTCCTCGACTTTGTTGCAATCGTGGGTGTGGCTTTACTGCTTTCAGTTCTTATAAAAGCTTTTTTAATTAGGTCATTCTTCATACCCTCTGGCTCAATGTTGGAGACTCTCCAGATAAATGACCGCATTATCGTGAACGTGTTGGTCCCAGAAGTAGTTCCCGTGCAACGAGGCGACGTGGTGGTCTTCCAAGATCCAGGCGGCTGGCTGGGCGTAGCCACATCGATTGAGAAGCCGGTTATTGAGGAACTTGGGGACTTTGTTCTAGGAACGTTTGGGATAACTGCTCCGGATTCGGCAGAGCACCTTGTTAAGCGCGTCATCGGCGTTGGCGGAGATGTAATCACTTGCTGTGATGCTGACGGCAAACTAATGGTGAATGGCGTTGCTATCGACGAATCATATATTCGGGATGGGGCAAACCCTTCCGATATCGAATTTTCTATAACTGTTCCCGAGGGGCACCTCTGGGTCATGGGCGACAACCGGGGAAATTCAACTGATTCTCGTTTCCATCAGGATCTTCCTTCCAAAGGATTTGTCTCGCTTGATGTGGTCGTAGGTCGAGCCATGTTAGTTAGCTGGCCAGTGGAAAACTGGAGTTACCTAGATAACTACTCGAACACATTCGATGTCTTACCCAAGCCTTGATCTCGAGCGTGAGCTCCTCAAAACTCATCGCCTTGTAATCGGTATTGATGAGGTCGGTCGCGGAGCGCTTGCCGGGCCAGTCGCCGTGGGTGCCTTTGGTCTAAATGGCGAAGGTCTTGACTCAATGCCAGCTGATTTACGTGACTCGAAGTTAGTAACTGAGAAAAGGCGTGCCCCATTAGCTCTTGAGGTTGCTAAATGGGGGCAGCCGAGCGTTGGATACGCGGATGTTGAAGTTATTGAGACAAAGGGAATCAATTTTGCTCTTCAAAAGGCCGCTCTAAGTGCCCTAGAAAACTTTGACCTATCGGAAGCGATTGTGTTGCTGGATGGGAGCCACAATTGGCTGGGGGATATCGGCATCGAGGTGCGGGTGATTGTAAAAGCGGACCGGGATTGCGGTTCGGTTTCTGGCGGGGCAATTAGTGCCAAGGTCGAGCGTGATTCCCTTATGACGAAGCTTGCTCAGGGATTCCCGGTTTACGGTTGGGAGGGGAATAAAGGATATTCTTCACCGGCCCACATAGCAGCACTGCGTCAAATTGGCCCAAGCCCTCATCACCGTCTCAGTTGGCTAACGAAGATTCTTGCGGATGACAGCAGCTTGTTTTGAGGGTTAGGATTTAGCTCTATGGATGAGAACGAATTTGAGGACTACGACAGGGAAGCTGAACTAGCTCTCTATCGCGAGTATCGAGACGTAGTGAAAATGTTCCGCTACGTAATTGAGACTGAGCGCAGATTTTATCTTGCCAACGATGTGGAACTAAAACGAGTAGACACTGCAACGGATTTCTACTTCGAGCTTGCAATGACCGATGTTTGGGTCTGGGACATTTATCGCACCGATCGATTTGTAAAACAGGTTAAGGTCATGACATTTAAGGATGTCAATGTTGAGGAAATCGGCAGTCAAGAATTCGAGTTGCCGGAAGAGTTAGCAGTGGGCGACCAGCCCTAGTTTTCAACAGATTTTAAAGGCTCCCTGAAACTTCGGCATTTTGAATGAAACACTCCTTTCAAAAGGAGGGTCCATGCATCTAAGCCAAGAGCAATTAGATCTGATTTCCTGGTGTTCACTATCGGAGCCAGGCGACGCTTTGACCAGTTTGATCTGGAATGAATTCGGACCGAAAGCCCTAGAAAGCGTAAAAGAGCAGAAATTCGAAACGTGGCGGGCTTTTATTTCTGAAAGCTTCCCAGAGTATTTGAGTGAACTTGGATCCATGGAGGAACGAGTTTGTCTTCGGCTACCTTCGGTCAATCCTCATCATCTTGTTGAACGCGGAATCCGGTGGAACGCAAAACCGGTTGCGGTCGCATCTCTACCAAGTGTCCATCGCAGGCTTACCGATCTTGGGAATCACGCACCGCTTTTATTGTGGGTGGCAGGTGATGAGAACTTGTTGGAGCAAGAATTCGCGGGGATTGTAGGAACCAGAAAGCCTTCAGAAATGGGGGCATCACATGCTAGGCGGTTGGTTGCGAGCCTGCGCATGCCCATAGTTTCAGGTGGCGCCAAGGGAATTGATAGAGCGGCTCATCAAGCAGCACTTGAAATTGGACTTCCAACGGTCGCAATTATGGCCGGGGGTCTGGACAAGGCGTACCCGATGGAGAACTGGGAATTGTTTCATCAGATAGTGCGATCCGGGGGAGTGCTTATGAGTGAAATGCCACCCGGCACAGCTCCCAGCAGGTTTAGGTTTTTGCAGCGCAACCGCCTGATAGCAGCCATCTGCAAGGAACTCTTCGTCGTTGAAGCTGCCTTTAGGTCAGGTTCGAGAAATACCGCCAATCACGCTAGGGCCCTCGGGCGAGAGGTCTATGCACTGGCGGGTCCTTGGGCCAGTGAGCAAAGTCAAGGCTGCAACGCAATGATCCAGGAGGGGTTAGCTAAGCAATATGTTCTTGATGAACCTATAGAGATTGAGCCTTCCTGGACCAAAAAGCGAGTTGAAGATGCCCTTCGAGCAGGAGCAGAAACTCCAAGAGAAATAGCGATTGAGTCTGGACTCGGCCTCAGGCAAGTAAAAGCCAGTATGCCTATAGCAGCGAAAACTTATGGCTAAGCGCCGATCTTTGGCGCCCAGGAGACCTTCGAAAACGTTTGACGGCAACTAGCATTTCTAGATTCTGCGTTTACTCTGGAGGCATGCAGAATCTCAACCAGGACCTAGCTCATTTCCTAGAGCAGCTAACAGCGCGCGGGGTTTCTGCAAACACCCAAAAGGCCTACAGCTCTGACATCAACGACTTGCTGGGTTTTTTGTCCGACACAAAACAGTCGCTAGACCTTGAGGCACTCAGAAGCTGGCTCTATCGAATTTCCGAAGCCGGCGGGTCCAAGGCAACACTGGCAAGAAAAACCTCGGCGATTAAAAACTTCACTGCCTGGAGGGCTGATTCCGGCCTCGCTGATCAAGACCCCGCATTGAGGCTTCGTTCTCCGAAGCTGGAGCGGCCATTGCCGAAGGTGGCTTCGGAGCTTTCGCTGGCAGCGGTTTTCGATCGCATGCTGTCCCTGGCAACCGTGGATAACCCGGTCGGCCTGATGAACCACTGTGCCGTCGAGCTTTTGTATGCAACCGGCATGAGAGTAAGCGAGCTAGCCGGGCTGGATTTATCGGACATAGACCACGATCGACAGCTCCTGAGGGCCACCGGCAAAGGAAATAAGCAGCGAATGCTGCCATACGGCCTGCGAGCGAAGGACGCAATCGAGCGCTGGATCAGGCTTGGAAGACCGGCATTGGAGATACCGAGCTCGTCAGATGCTCTGCTCTTGAGTTCGCGTGGTAAAAGGGTTGGAGTTCGCCAGCTCTATGACGTTGTTGCAAGTCAACTGGCGACCACCAATATCGGTTCTGCAGGCCCTCACACTCTTCGGCACTCGGCTGCGACTCACCTTTTAGACCATGGGGCCGACTTGAGGGCCGTGCAGGAGATACTTGGGCACGCTTCCTTGGCTACCACTCAGATTTACACACACGTTTCGGTTGAACGTTTGCGCTCTTCGTTTGAGCAGGCGCATCCTCGCGCGTAGCTCAGGTCAACGCATCGATTTGGTAGCTTCCGTGCTTTGGGTGCCAGCTGTGAGAATTACCTCCATGGATCAAGTTGAGTGAAGCTAAGCCTTCAGAACGCTGGGCAAAAGGCTACCCAGAAAGAGCTCTGGGTTTAGGTAGCCGCGGTTACCTCGCACAGAAAAATGGATGCAGCTCTCACAGTGAGATTCAAAGGCTTTGTTGATTGAGCAAAACTTACCAAGTGTCAAGCCCCGTTCGACGAAATCACCCGGCCGCAATGAAGAGCAAATTTGCTCAAAGCTAAGCAGGTACCCACCACTAGAGATGATCGTGATGATGTTCCGATCTACTACTGGCCCCGAGAAAGTTACTAGTCCTGAAGTTGGTGCCAAAACCCTCTGCTCAGCTTCCAGGACAAAATCTAACCCTCGATGTCCCGGGCCATAAAGAGAGACCGGAGCTAAAAATTGGTGTTCGACTTGGAAAAACGGAATCGGCTTTGCCCAGATTTCTGGAGGACGAAACTCATAGCTGACCAGACCCACCAAGGCCGAAAGAATCGCAAATAATCTAAACATGACTCGAGCTTGCCAAAAAGGCCCCCACTCATTGAGCTCAGACTCATTGCACTGGAAAACATGAGCTTTGGTTGGTATGCTAATAACACTCTCAATGCCTCGGTATTGAGTGAATTCGCGTGTTCCAATCAATTTGATAACTCGGTCCTAGAAATAGGTGCTGTCAAATGGAATGCCAGGGATTGGGCCGACCGGTCGAATCATGAAACTGAGTGGATACTTCGGTGTCCAAAAGGAGGGCCAATTGGCCACGATCACAATGCGTCAACTACTGGACGCGGGAGTCCACTTCGGTCACCAGACCAAGCGCTGGAACCCAAAAATGAAGCCGTTCATTCTTACCGACCGTTCCGGCATTTATATCATCGACCTACAACAGTCAGTTAAGCACATTGACGACGCATACAACTTCGTTCGCGATCTAGTTGCTAATGGCGGATCGATTATGTTCGTTGGAACCAAGAAGCAGGCTCAGGGGGTTATTTCCGCCGAGGCTCTTCGAGTTGGGCAGCCTTATATCAACCAGCGTTGGTTGGGCGGGCTCCTTACAAACTTCAACACGGTAAACAAGCGTATCCAGCGCCTAAAAGAGCTTGACACCATGGATTTTGAAGACGCAAGCAAGTCGTCATTCACCAAAAAAGAACTTCTAATTTTCCGTCGTGAGCGCGACAAGCTAGAAAAGTCACTGGGTGGAATTCGCAATATGGCGAAGACCCCGAGTGCACTTTGGGTGGTTGACACCATCAAGGAGCACCTTGCAATCACTGAGGCCAAGAAGCTTGGAATTCCTGTAATTGCAATTCTTGACAGCAACTGTGACCCGGACGATGTAACCATCGGTATTCCAGGTAACGACGACGCTATTCGCTCAATCGAGATCTTGACCAAGGTAATTGCTGACGCAGCAGCCGACGGCATGATTGCTCGTCACTCGAAGGACGAGGCTCAGGCTGAGCCTTTGGCCGAGTGGGAACGCGAATTGCTAGAGCAGGGCAAGTCGGAAGCTACCGACGCTGCGGCCGAGGCCCCAACAACCGAAGCTCCAAAAACCGAAGC
>CAJJAJ010000022.1 GCA_905182225.1 uncultured Aquiluna sp. | reverse complement strand
GCGTCTCAGGAATAACCAGAGTCACTTTTAGTCTCGAGAGCTCTTCTACTAACTCACTCGGAGGCAGTGTGTCCGTAACAAAATAATCGGCGCGGCCCAGCTCAGCAACTTGGGCAAAAAGCTTGGCTCCAATCTTGCTTGAGTCAGCGACTATTGCGACACGTGTGGCCCGGGAAAGCATATCGTGCATCATGGAAGCTTCGTTGAGGTTGTTGGTCGTGAAGCCTCCATCTAGAGAGACCCCACCCACAACGATCACTGCAAGATCACATTGAACTTCAAGTTCAAGTCCTCCTGAGGCTGAGGGAAACGCGACAGGTCCAATTGTGGCCTGCGCGGTCATGTTCACGCTACCTCCGAAAACGTACAAGTATCGAAGGGCTCCTAATGGCGCAGCTCCTGCTGCCCTGAGATTATTTGTGGCGAGCGTGATGCCCTTAAGCCCTTTGAGGTTTCTAATTACCGCAAGCGCTGTCGTGCCTGCGTTTATCATCAACACTGAATCGTTTTTGACCAAGGTAGCCGCAAGAGCGCCCACTGATTCTTTTGCGGATGCTTGTAGTCGCATGCGCACGTCCATTGGAGTGTCGACTCTTGGAGTGGCTGCCATTCCCATGGCACCCCCATGGGTTCGAAGCACGATTCCTTCTTTATCTAAAAAGTCAAGGTCTCGACGAATGGTGTCGGCAGAGACATCGAATCGGTTGACCAGCTCCGAAACAGTCACTTGGCCCACGGCGGTGACGTATTCTGCTAGCTCAATTTTGCGACTTCCCGGAAGGGATTTGGCAGGATCCGACATTTCGTTGGCTACTGAAGACATAACGCAAGTATACGCAGAAAACCGCACAAAGTATTTCCCCTGATAACCGTGCCATCACTCCATAACGGTTTGATAAAGGTTTCAGCAACCTGCTTATTTTTTTTTGAGCGAGGCGTATTGTTTTGAACAATCGTGCAAAAGTACGCAGATAACCGCAGAAAGAAGCACGTTATCGTTAGGAAGAAAGAATGAAAAAACATTCCCTCAAAGCACGACGAGGCCTGGGGTTATTGGCCACTGCTGCTTTAGTACTAACCGCGGCAGGATGCGCGCCCGCAGCTGAGGACATCACAGAAACTGCAACCGATACTGGTGACGGAACCACGACCCAGGCAGAGGTGGTTCTTGAGTTTGCCCAGTGGTGGGAACCTGAACTCCCAGACGGTTCCTTTAGAGCCCTTATGGATGAGTTTGAATCGCAAAATCCAGGCATAAAAGTTGAACTTTTGAGTGGGCCATATTCGACCACCAAAGAACAATTGTTTGCCGGTGCAGCATCGGGAACAATGGCGGACGTCGTCGGCCTTGACGGTGCATGGGTAAATGACTTTGCAAAAACAGGTTCGCTCGCAGACATGACCAAGCTAATGGAGGCCACTTCATATGATCAAGGTCAGCTTGCCAGCCAAATCCAGATTCAGGGCTCGACTTACATGATTCCAATCGTTAACTTTGTCTACCCCTTGTACACCAATGACGATTTACTCGCGTCGGCAGGCGTAACCTCGCCTCCCACAAACAGGACTGAATTCCGCGCCGCAGCGAAGGCGGTTTCAGGAGCAGGCGTCCACGGCTGGGCTCTGCCTCTTTCACTTGAAGCACCAAACGGAATTCAAAACGACGTTATGTCATGGGTTTGGGCGTCGGGTGGAAGCATGCTGAAGGATGGACAGCCGGACGTTACCAACAGTGATGTGAGCGACGCAGTTGAGTTCATCAAGAACATCTGGGACGACGGTTCGATAGCGCCAGGATCTTTCACCATGAAGGAACAGGACAAGCTTGAAGAGTTCACGAATGGCCGTGCCGCGATGATTGTCTCGTCACTGTCACACATCAACGTGATCCGAGATAGCAACCCGGAATTGAACTTCAGCGTTTCGGCAATGCCTGCCGTCGATGGCTATACGGGCAAGCGGGGGATTCCTTACGCTTCGTGGGGGATCGGAGTCGCGGAGAACTCAGAACATAAAGCGGAGGCATGGAAGCTGATTTCCTTCCTGATGAGCGAGAGCACCAACGCAAAGCTCTCGTCAATTGCCAATGCCTTCCCTGGCAACACGACTGCCTCTCCTGATTTCGTCCAGGGTGACGAATTGTTTGGGGAAGCGTTCGAAATCTATCAATCTGGTTTCCCAGCGAATGAGTTTGTTGGCCTCCCCGTGGCGGAGCAGCTAATGCGCTTGTTCGACGAGCAGTTCCAGCTGTATCTGGACGATGACATATCGCTGAACGACATGCTCAAGGTCGCTCAGGAAAGCTGGGTTGATAAGTTCTAAGTAACAGGCCGTAATTCTTCGGCAAGACCCGCACTGGTCTGACCAGTGCGGGTCTCACCCTGCAAGTGGCGAATGAGTAATGAAGGGATCGTGGGGAAATTTAGAATCGATACTCTGAGAAAAAAAGACTTACCTACCAGTAGGAAGTGGATGCAAGCCCTGACCCCTTACGGGTTTGTGGCCCCCGTGACTGTTTTGATTCTCATCTTGACTTTCATACCGATAGCTATAGTCATCGGTTATTCAACTTTAGATAACGTCATCATGACGCCCGAGTCAAAATTTGTGGGCCTTAGTAATTACTTCACTATTCTGACCGACGGAACGTTCTATGTTGCTGCCAGGAACTCGTTTGTGTTTACTGTCGGAAGTGTCGGCGCACATTTTGTACTTGGAATAACCTTCGCTTCGCTCCTTAACTCTAGGCTTCTGCCCGGTTTTGTGAAGACTATATTTAGAGCGATTTTTATTCTCCCTTGGCTTTTTACTGTGGCAATTATCGCGATACTTTGGCGCATGTTGCTGAACCCCAATGGCGTTATTAATTACTTTTTGGTGTCGTCGGGTGTAGTGGATGTAGGAGTTGAGTGGCTGTCTTCGAGGGGCACGGCTCTGCTTGCCGTCACTTTCATAAACATATGGGCTGGATACCCATTTTTTATGGTTACTTTACTGGCGGGGCTTCAGGGTATTTCTCGAGACCTTTACGAGGCCGCATCTATTGATGGCGCTAAGCCCTGGCAGCAATTTAGACACATCACTTTGCCGCAACTGCGGCCCATCATCATTTCCATGGTCATCCTCGACATGATCTGGACCTCTCAACAGTTTGCGTTGATTTGGCTAACGACAGGCGGCGGACCATTTGATGCGACCGAGATGCTGCCGACTTACACCTACAAGCTCGCATTCTCGAATTATGAGTTTGGTTTAGCTTCGGCCAGTGCAGTGATTATTTTGTTGTTGTCGATGGTCTTAGCCTTTTTTTACATCAGGCATCAGAAAGCCAGGGACTAGGAGATGGCTAAAACCAGGAGGGCAATTGACCGGGCTTCAAGGGTATGGGTGATCGTGGGCCTTGCGCTCGGAGCCACATTTGCGGGTTTTCCTGTGGTTTGGATGATCTCCAGCTCGTTTAAGAAAAACTCTGAAATCTTCGCTTACCCCCCGAGCCTTCTGACGGATGGATTTTCTGCTGATGCGTACCTAAGCATTCTTACTGATCCTGAAAAGCTGCGATTTTTTGCAAATTCATACTTGGTTGCGCTTTCTGTAACGGCGCTTACCTTGGTTGTTGCGGTCCTGGCGGCCTATGCCTTCAGCCGATACGAATTTGCCGGTCGGAAGAGCCTTAACTTGATTATCTTGAGTGTCCAAGCCGTTCCGCCAATTACCTTATTGATTCCCTTCTTTTCCCTAATTGTCACACTGAGGCTTTACAACACCTATCAAGGTTTAATTCTCACATACATGGTTTTTACTCTCCCCTACGCGATCATTATGATGACGGCTTATTTCAACACTTTGTCGAAGGAGCTGGATGAGGCCGCCAAGATTGATGGGGCCAACCCCCTCAAAATTCTTACTCGCGTGATCCTGCCGATCTCAGTTCCCGCGATGGTTTCGGTCGGAACCTACACGTTCATGATCGCCTGGAACGAATACTTGTTTGCTTTGACTCTGACTCGAACTACAGATATGCGGACCGTTCCAATTGGTATTCAGCTTCTGATGGGTCAGATGTCCTACGAATGGAACGAAATGATGGCCATGAGCGTTCTCGGAGCGATCCCAATTTTGTTGCTTTTTCTATTTTTTCAGCGCTACTTCATAGGTGGCCTAACCGCTGGAGGCATAAAAAACTAAAACTAATCCGCAACCTCAACCGCAACCGCAATCGAGAAGGAAAAATATTATGCTCCACAACGCAAAAGACCTCTTAGGTGTCGCAAATGAGAACTACTTCGCAATCCCTGCTTTCAACATAAGCGATTACTCCATGATGAAAGCCATCTTCGAAATAAGCGAGGAAAAGCAGTCCCCCGTCATAATCGCGATTCATCCGGACGAGCTGGCTCATGTCGGTGCTTCATTTCTGGCGAGTGCTCTGGATTGGGCCCACCGGTCGAAGGTTCCCGTGGTCATTCATCTGGACCATGGAACAACTTACGCGCACGTTTTGAAGGGCATTCAAGCGGGCTTCAATTCGGCGATGCTTGACGGCTCTACCCTGACGTTTGCTGACAACGTCGCCCTAACAAAGCTAGCCGTTGTGGCCGGAAATGCCGTGGGAATAGGCATCGAAGGCGAGCTCGGGACGATTGGAAAAGGAGATGAGGAGGCCGAGGCTGGGACGGAGAGAATTATCTATACAAAACCAGATGAGGCGGTCGAGTTCGCAAAATTGACAGGTATCCACAGTCTCGCAGTTGCCGTAGGTACATTCCACGGACTGTACCCAAGTTCGATGAAGCCAGAACTGAAGCTGGACTTACTATCTGAAATCAAGGCCAAAATAGAGATTCCACTGGTGCTGCATGGTGGATCAAATAATCCAGATGATGAAATTTCGGAGGCAGTAAAAAGAGGCATCAATAAAATCAATATTTCAAGCGACATAAAAGTTGCTTACTATAACGAGATGCGAAGGGTGCTTGAAGATGCAAAGGTGCGTGAACCTAACAGCATTCAACCCAGCTGCATGGTGGCAATGAAGGAAGTTGCGGCTCAAAAAATGGACCTTTTCGGGGCCACTGGCAAAGCTTCTCTCTATTAGGCGGGATCCTATGATTGGTGCAAATCAAATAGTTCTCGGCCTCGGGGGGACTGTGGATTATGAGCTTGAATGGGATTCTTTCTCGCTGGAAGCCCGAGCCAGGAAACTCGGAGTATCGGGAGACGACCTCGAGGACATCAAAGAGGTAACTTCCGAACGTGATCTAGTTATTTCGTTGCTTTATTTTCTCGATAAGGGTCTAAGTGAGGAGCGAAATGTCGTTGACCCTGAGATCATCTCGTCTTTTGCCTCTGGGTTTAGATATCAGGTGACGCTCGGAGGCACCCCGGTTAGGGCCGCGCTTGCTATGGCTGTCAGGAGCGTTCCTGCGACGGTGCACCTGGTTAGCACCAACCGTGAGACCCGAGAGCTTCTTCCAGCGGGAACAGAAATAATTTCGAGTGCGACTAAAGACTCTCTTTTTCCTCACTTGATTTTTCAGTACCCGAGCGGTGCTTGTATAAGACTGAAAGATCGAATCATTCGGTCTCCACGGGCCAACCGTCTGATTTATACACACGATCCTCCTAATGAAGAGTTACTGCTCTCGAAAGACCTCAAACAAAAGGCCTCGGATTCAAAAATATTTTTATTGTCGGGCTTAAATATTTTCAAGGATGAGGAGCGTTTGCGAGAGCGTGTGAAACAGCTCACAGTGGTCCTACAGGAATCGAAAGAGGAGAGGACGGTTATTTACGAGGATGCTGGTTTCCACATCCCTAAATACTCGCAAATTGTGAAGGAGGCCCTGTCTCCACTCGTAGGTGTCTTCAGTATGAACGAGGTAGAGGCTCAACAATGCGTAATGGTCGACGTTGACCTAAGCTCCGGACCGGAAGTTGCTCACATGCTCATAAAATTGCGAGAGCTGATCCCCGCAGAACACCTAATGGTTCACACTCACTTATGGGCTGCTCTAGTAGGCCCCCAGGCAAGTCTTTTTCAACAGCCCTTGGACGCCGCAGTTCAAATGGCTAGCTCTCGTTACCTCTTCGGAGATGCTCTGCGACTGGATCAGTACGATCTCGTTGCGTCTTTCCCGAAAAATAGGTTCGCGGAAAAAGTGAATCAGGTCTTGACAGATGAGTTGGGGGATAGCTTCGTTTTTTCCTCAGGCTTTAAGCTCGAGACCGACCGACCCACAACCATCGGACTCGGTGACAGTTTTATTGGAGGGTTTATTGCGGAGCTTGCATCTTCTCCCCCCGCTACCTTGTAAATTATTGCTCCTTTAAGGTAAATACCATTTCTCGAATAGCCGGTACAAATATTTCACCCATCGTGTAAAAACTTGAAGAGATACATGGGGTAAGGGCGGAGACTCAGAAAAAAAAGACCACATGTATCTCATCAGGTTTTTACGCATTGGGCAAATTATCTGTACCGGCTATTTGACAACTGGAATTGCGTGCTGGCTTGACTCAGGTGCCAAAGTGCGGCCAAGGTATGTCGTGGAGTGTCAGGTCGTGGCTTAGTTTCCCGCGCAATCTGACGAGGCTTTGACATATTTTAGACCCTCCCAAGTGGTGTTTTCTTCGAAGCCGAGGGAAGCAAAAGCAATGTATGCCACTGCAGAAGTTCCTGTGAACGCATGCGGGCCAGTGCTCGGTGCGTTGCCCTCAAAGGTTAGCCGCGTTAGTTTTGTGGCACCGACAAACGCCCCTTGGCCGATTGAAGTAACGCTGTCCGGGATGGTTACTGCCTCAAGAGAAATTGCGCCAGAAAACGCCCATAGGTCGATTGAAGTAACTCCATCCGGGATGGTTATTGATGTTAGGGCAGTTGCCTCAGCAAACGCAGAGTGTCCGAGATCGGTGAGGGCACTGCCTGCTGCGAAAGTTACTGTCTCAAGAGAAGTTGTTTTGCGGAACGCACCCATGCCAATCGAAGTGACGTTGCTTGGGATGGTTATCGACTGTAGGGCGGTGGCATACCCGAACGCGTCCACACCAATCGTAGTTAGTTGGCTTCTAGTTTCGGAAAAAGTATCCCCACAAGAAGCACATGTTGAGAAATTTACGAACGCAAGTGCGCGGTTACTGGCGAACGCTAATTGTCCGATTGAGGTCACGCTGCCCGGGATGGTTATTGAGGTTAGGCCGGCTTTATAGAATGCGCCCTCACCGATTGTGGTTAGTTTGCTTCCAGAAGGTCCAGCTGCGAAAATTACGTGCTCAAGTTTTTCGGCGCGTATGAACGCCCAGCTGTCGATTGAGGTAACGCTGCTCGGGATTACTACAAGCCCGGCGCAATTTGTATTTCCAGTCACCACATTATTTGTAATTGTGATCTCTCCGGTTGTGCAGGTTACAGTCTCAGTTTCAGCCCACACTGGCGTTGCAACTACGGTCGTCACCAGTAAACCAAACACAGCGGCCAGTGACAATTTCTTCGATTTCAGCAACAATTAAAACTCCCTTATAGTAAAAAAAATAAGCCTATAGTGCGATAGCGATTCAACTAACCAAACGGAAAGTTAGTCGGAGGTTGGTCCAGAAAACCAATCAGGCTTCACTTGCTCTTGCGACCCGGGATCTTTTGCGTTGGGCACGTATTGGGCACGAACGGGAACAAGCAATCAACAAAAGCCCGCTATTACGTGGCAAGCGAGGCATAAGCATACTGACTCTTAATCAGTGGGTTCCCGGTTCAAGTCCGGGGGGGCGCACCAGAAAAAAATCAGACAAACCCCTAAATGACGTTGGTTTTTCGCTTTGCGGCACCTTTAGCCATAGAAGCCCACTCTTAATCAAAACGTTTGAAGTGGAAGCACCGCGGGCTGTGTGGGCGATGGATAACCAAGCGCAGCTGTGGTTTACTCAAGAGCATGGCCTCGTATTTGCCCCAACGCATTGTTTCTCTAGCGAGCTTTGGGTTCGTGCTGGTCATGAATGGGGTGGCCACAGCCCTTCCACTCGGTGGGCTTTCAGTTGGTGAGGTGTCAAGAAGATACGACACCTTGTTTGCGCCAATAGATTTCACCTTTGGCATCTGGGGTCTAATCTACCTGGGGCTTGCTGTCTATAGCTTCACTCAGCTGGCAGCCAATACTCCAGTCATCAGAGGCATCACACCCTGGTTTATTCTCGCCAACATACTAAATGGCTCTTGGATCATTGCGTGGCGCTTAGAGCTGCTTTGGCTCTCGGCTTTAATTCTTGCGCTGTTGTTATTTACGCTTTTCAAAATTAACCAGATAACCACGGCTAAGCGCACGGACTTGGCCAGCACCCTCTCGGTTAGGCTCCCGTTCGCCATCTACTTCGGTTGGGTGACCGTCGCAACCATCGCCAATATCTCTTCGCTGTTGGTCCAGTTGGGTTTTGAGGAAGGCTTTGGCCTCTCAGCCCAATCTTGGACAGTGGTGATTTTGGTTGTTGCAGTGCTTATTGGCTCCGCTACGGCACTGGCGAATTCCTCGCCAGACTACTCCCTGGTTTTGGTTTGGGCCTTCTGGGGAATTTACTCTCGCCACATGTCTGAAACAGAATGGGATCAGCAATACCAAAACATAATCCTTGCGGTTCAGATTCTTCTTCCCGTGCTAGTGCTTGCCACCATAGGAGCTTTGGTCAGGTGGCTACGGCAGCCGGTTGGGCAAGGAATGCTTACCGAGCCAACCGCCTAATAAAGATTGCTCACCAACTACTGCGAACTGAAGAAGGGTTTGAATCCAGCTTGTGAGCTAAACCCCCATTGTTCCGAGCACGATTACCCAACCAAGTACTGACTTTGATATCAGGCTTAGAACGATGTAGGCCTTTTCGCCGTATGGGTAGTCCTTCCACTTTCCAACCTTCTTGTATTGCAAGAACATGTTGATGGCGAAGGTGTTGAAGAAGATAAAGGTAAGCAGGAAACCAAACTGCGCATAGACGGGGATAGCGTCCGCAATGTTGTTGGTGGAGACCCAGAAGTAAAGGCCACCCATAATCCAAGGAACAATTCCTGCTACAACTCCGATGTTGAATGGCAACCAGCTCACCTTTTCGGTCAGTTGGTTGTACTTTTCCATCACCAGACCCATCAGGCTCATGATGAAGTTCAGCGTGAAGATGAACACAATTGCTGAAATCTCTATGAGGCCACCCAGCATCAGCAGCACAACCAGCATCAGTGAGGAGCTGATTGAGTACTCCCACCAGCGCGGAGGATTGATGCCCTTGGCAATGTTTTGCTCATAGCGCTGAATGTAGAACGGAGCAGAGATGAGCAGGTGCGCGATCGCTGAAAGCAACAGGAAGATCGGAGCAATCAAAGCTATTGGAAATTCGAATAAGGTCTCGCTCATTGGGCGGATGCCCTCTGGGGTATCGGTAAAGAACCTTGTGATAACTGGGATCTTTGTCTCGTTATTCAAGATGAAGAACAGCGCAACGGCCTGAATCAGGTGAAACAGCCCCGCAAATCTGTTGAATGTTTGCAGCTGGTTGCCAAGTTTTGTTTCCGGCTTCATCGCTTTTGCCTCTTTCGATAGTGACTATGTTGATCAAAACTCTAATTGGCTTTGGGGCTGAACTCCGGAAAAATCATGAGAAGTTTTTAAATGAGCTGGGCTGTGATTTCGGGCCTCGAGTCCGATTTCCGGAGCCGCAGCGTTGCTGTGGCAAGCACCTGCCGCATTGAAACGAGACACAAACGCTGTAAGCCGTGCGGATGCACCCTTGAAATCTCCCTCCACTCCTTGAATTCCAAGTGATTTTTTTCATTCTGTCCTATGATTTAGAGGCTAGTGAACAGCAACCAATAGCAAAACTCTCGGGCAACCAACCCAACTACGTCCAGTTGCCAACGCACAAGAATTGGAATCTAATTGAAACCTAGCTCACGCTTGACTGCTCGACTTGGAGTTTCTCAATTCATCGGTTGGAGTTCGGGTTTCTATCTCCCGGCAATCTTGGCCGTGCCGATATCAGAGTCTCTTGGAATAGCCACTGAAACCTTTTTTTGGGCCTTCACTGCTGCGCTTTTGGTAGCGGCCTTTTTGGGTCCCCGCGTTGGCAAGGCGATCGATCGTCTAGGGGGAAGGCGTGTTCTTCCTTTTGGAAGTATCGCTTTTATTCTGGGTCTTAGCACCTTGGCGGCGAGCACCTCGGTGCAGATGCTTTTTGCCGCGTGGGTGCTCATTGGCATCGGAGCTGCGATGGGTAACTATGACGCTGCATTTGCAACCGTCGTTACTTTTTTTGGTGACGAGTCGAACAAGATTATTGCTGGAATCACTGTATTCGTTGGCCTCTCCTCGACAATTTCTTGGCCCCTAAATGCTTGGGTGACCGAAAATTTTAGTTGGCAGTGGGCAGTGATGGTTTGGGCCTTTGCACACTTACTAATTTCGCTGCCGCTGAACCTAACAATTCCTCGACTAGAGCCGAGACCTGCTGCAGAGCCTGCGCCCGAAACCCCGGCCGGTAACAAAAGGCGTATTCGTATCGACCTGCTGATCGTAGTCTTTGCGGTGATGTTCGCCCTAGAAGGCTTCATGGTTGCCTCGGTTAACACGATCTTGCCCTTTTTGTTAACTGAACTCGGCGCTTCTATCGGGGCGGCACTGTTCGCAGCTGCAATCCTTGGACCATCTCAAGTGTTGGCCAGAGTACTGCTAGTTGCCCTGGGAAAAATGATGACCCCGATGCGCGTTGCGGGGCTGGCAATGCTTGCTCACCCGCTCGGCGTTGTATTGGTTTTGGTCTTTGGCGTGGATGCGCTGATTCCATTCGTTATTTTGCAGGGCATTGCCGTTGGGCTTGATCCATTTATTCGCGGAACATTGCCACTTTTGTTTTTTGGTCCCGAGCAGTTTGGTGAACGTCAGGGATACATAATGATGTTTTCAAAAATTGTGGTTGCTTTTAGTCCGTTACTGCTGACGGTGATAGTGCTCAGGAATCCAGTCGCGGGCATCTTGACCACTATGAGCATGGGCCTAGCTGCCTTCCTGCTACTAATGGTTTTGGCAGCACTGAGAAGCCGACGCGAGTTGGTTCAGAGTAGCTCTACTCCTGATTGAAGCTAACTAAGTTCGGATCCATCGCTCTCATAGCGAGTACCTGTTGATTTTTTTGCAGCACTCCCTTGCTAGAAAATGCTTGGCCACAAATCAACGCAAAACGCGGAGAGCAAAATTAGGTTTAGGCCGATACCGGTCTAGTGAATGTCTGCCCCTAGCTCATTATTTCTAGACTTCTTGTCGCAAGGTGCACTGCCGGACATTTTGGCAATCATGGGAATTGGTAGGCCGGGATACGTGTTCTTTTTATAAGTCGCCGGCCAAAGACGCTTGGCATCAAATCCAGTCTCAAATCAGTAATTTCGAGCGTCTATAGGGAGCCAAATGATATTCAAAGAGTTCGTCACAAAACTAGAAGCCCAGTTCGACAAATATATGATCCGGTTTTCTACCAAGATTGGGGTTCCGTTTCTCAGGTATGCCATAGGAATTATTTTTATTTGGTTTGGAGCCCTCAAGATGATCGGTGAAATATCGCCGGCCTATGACCTGGTTGCGGCAACCATCTATTGGTTGACACCGGAGATTATTGTTCCGTTGCTTGGATTATGGGAGGTTGCAATCGGAGTTGCTTTCTTGGTTCCTGCGCTAACGCGAGCTGGGATTGTGCTCCTGGCGTTTCAGATGCCGGGAACCTTTTTACCACTTGTGCTGCTACCTGAAGTTTGCTTCACGGTTGTTCCTTTCGGCCTGACTCTCGAGGGTCAGTACATTGTGAAGAACTTGGTAATTATTGGCTCTGCTCTTGTGATTGTGGCGGGAATGTCCGCCAAGAAACCCGACAACCTCGCTGTGTCCGTTTCCAAGAACAATGAAACGGTAACGAGCTAGCTTTACTGGCACTATTTAGACATGACGTGGCAAGCCTGGTCTCTTTATGCTCTTGCGGCAATTGGGCTATCGCTAACTCCTGGGCCGAACGGGCTCTTGGCTCTGACCCATGGAGCGCTGCACGGAACCAAACGGACTCTTGCGACAATCGCTGGAGGGTCTCTCGGTTTCGGGTTGATTATCGGGCTTTCAATGTTTGGCATCGGAGCCCTACTTACGACATGGGTAGGCCTGTTGGTGATCATGAAATGGCTCGGAGGAGCGTATTTGGTGTGGCTGGGCATTCAAGTGATCAGGTCCGAACCAATCGACATTTCACGGACCAAAAACGCTGGCAATGGAGCGCTTAGAACGCTGTTCAGTCAGGGTTTGATTTCAGCAATTAGCAACCCAAAAGGCATCCTGTTTTTCGTTGCGTTTCTGCCGCAGTTTGTGAACCCGCGAGAATCACTTTTCACACAGTTTTTGCTGATGGCAATGACGTTTCTTGTGATCGAATTTATCTATGAATTCACAGTGGCTTCATTCGCAGACCGAATAAAGCCGCTTTTGGTTCGAGCCGGAAAAAGTTTCAACCGCGTCTTCGGCGGCATTTTTATTGCCATCGGAGTTTTGCTTCCACTTCGTGGCTAGAGGCCGAGCTGCTCTTTCAGGAATGCAACGTGGCCGGCTGTTTTGACCTTGTAGAAAGCGTGGCTAATCTTGCCGGCCGGGTCAACCAGAAAAGTGGATCGAATCGTGCCCATGTATTCCTTGCCATACATTTGCTTCGCGCCATAGGCGCCATAGGCCTTTTGAACAGAGCTTTCCTCATCGGAAAGAAGATCGAAGTTTAGGTTCTGTTTTTCTTGAAATGTTTTTAGCTTGCTCTGCTTGTCAGGAGAGATGCCAATTACCACGTAACCCAGGGCCTTGAGTGAGTTTATGTTGTCTCTAAAATCACAGGCTTGAACCGTGCAGCCAGGTGTCGAGGCCGCCGGATAGAAATAGACGATGACATTTTTACCCAGGTGATCAGCAAGAGAGACGCTTTGTCCATCTTGATTCATAAGACTAAATTCTGGGGCTGTGGTTCCGGTTTCTAGAGTCATGTAATTTTTCAATAGGCTTTGACCAGAATTTATTTCCAATTTTCTGTCAAGGCTAATTCTCAGTTAGGGTCCCGTGCTAGCAATCACTACCGGTTTTGCCAGCGGCTTGGCTTTGATTATTGCCATCGGAGCGCAGAACGCTTTTGTTCTGAGGCAGGGGCTGAAGCGCCAAAACATTTTCGCCGTTGTCCTTTTTTGCGCTGTCGCCGATGCAGTTTTAATAGGCGCTGGCATTTTGGGCTTGGGGGCGGTTATCGAATCTGTTCCTTGGTTATTAGTAGTTCTGCGCTTTGGTGGAGCTGCCTATCTGGTCTGGTTTGGAATTAGCTCAATTCGAAGGGCCATTAGTCCCAGCACCCTGGAAGTAAGTGGGCAAGCAAAATCGAACTTGGCAAAGGCAATCGGGACTGCGGCAGCGCTTACTTTTTTGAATCCTCACGTCTACATAGACACCGTTATTTTGCTTGGATCAATTGGCAATCAGTTTGTAAATGACAGGTGGTGGTTTTGGTTCGGGGCGAGCATTGGAAGCTTTGTGTGGTTCTTTGGCCTGGGTTACTTCGCGAGACTCTTGGCGCCGCTTACAGCCTCGATGAAGTTCTGGCGCATTCTTGATTCGCTAATTGCGCTAGTGATGTTCTTCATCGCGGGTTACTTGCTCTTTGGCTTCTAGGGCATAATCGAAGCATGCAAGACCCAAATAGTTTTAGCAATTTTGCCAATCGATCAAGCTCTAAGTGGCGAAGGTTTCCAGAAGAAGTTCTGCCAATGCACGTGGCGGAGATGGACTTTGATGTCGCAAAGCCGATTCGAGATCGACTAAGTCAGATGGTCGCTAATTCCGACCTTGGCTATCAGGGCCAATTTCCTGAGATTGGTCCAGCCTTTCAGTCGTTCGCCCTAAACCGTTGGGGTTGGAAAATAGAGCCCGGCGGCATAAAGCTAGCTACCGATGTTGGCGTTGCCGCGGTTGAAATACTTAAAGCTGTTACCACTCCGGGCGAAAAGATTCTTATAAATTCCCCCGTTTATGCGGCATTCTTCAAGTGGCTAAAGGAAGCCCAATGTGAACCGGTAGATGCCCCTCTGCAGCTAGACGGCGACACATGGAAATTAGACTTAGCCGCTATTCGAGAGCAGTTTGAAAACGGCGTGAGGGTCTATTTACTCTGCTCACCACAAAACCCCGTTGGACGTATTCACTCGGCTCAGGAGTTGACCGAGATTGCCCTGATGGCTCAGGAGTTTGACGTGCTGGTGATTTCTGATGAAATTCACGCCCCGCTTAGCTGGGGACCCTTTACTCCTTATTTGTCTCTTGGCCAGCAGGCAATTGAGACCGGGGTGACCATCACTTCAAGTTCGAAGGGCTGGAATACCGCCGGGCTAAAGGCGGGTTTTCTAATAACCCAGTCCGATCAGGTAAGAAAGAAGCTTTCAAGGTTGCCGGATGCAATGCAGTGGCGATCTTCGATCCTCGGTGCTCACGCGATGGTTGCCGCATATGAATCTGGGACTCCCTGGCTCGATGAAACCGTAAACACTCTGCAGGAAAACCTCGAGCACTTGCGCCACGAAGTTGCCACCAGGCTGCCAAGGGCAAAGATGTTCCAGATGGAAGCTACTTATTTGGCGTGGATTGACCTTGAGGCCTATCGAATTCCTGACTTGGCAAAAACTATTTTGAGCGAGGCGAAGGTGTCCGTGAATGCAGGTCCCGATCACAGCCCCCAAGATGACTTTGAGGGCTTTATCCGGTTCAATTTTGCAAGCTCCAAACCAAGAATTACCGAGGCTGTCAGGCGCATCAGCGAGCTGTGTGAGGGCTAACCCTAAAAGCATGACCTCTGTAGAAAAAAGCGATTCCTCAGTCACCAATGCCCAGGTTGAACAGATGGCACTTGAGCTATTCCAAGCTCACGGAGTAATCAACTACTCTTTTGGCTTCGATCGAGCGATCAGAAGAGCCGGTCAGTGTGACTACTCCAAGAAGCGAATCACTTTGAGCAAGCATTTTGTTGCGACGGCAGATCTGGATCAAATTCATCAGGTGCTGCTTCACGAGGTTGCTCACGCCCTGGTCGGAAGATCTGTTGGTCACGGAAAGCTTTGGAAACAGCAAGCATCTTTACTCGGCTATCGTCACGAAAAACTCGATGGCGCCGTGATCGCCGAATCTAGTGCAAAGTATTTGGGGGAGTGTGCTGCGGGCCACAAGCACTACCGAATGCGCAGGCCCAGTTCAGTTCTCAGCTGCAAGCTATGTGCGCCGAGTTTCTCAAGATCGCATCTAATTAGCTGGAGGGCTAATTAGCTGGGGCCAATCAAGAGTGACGAGATAATCGCGCCCGCAAAAAAGTTCAGCCATATAAATCTCTTCCAGCCCCTGTTGGCAGTTTCACAGGTCTCATCAGTGATTCCGAACTCTCTTGCAGTGACAAACAAGTACGGGAGAGCGGCTATGGCCGCAAACTGAAATCTACCCGGAAGCCCCAGCAGCATTAGAGCTGCGAGTAAATACGAGCCCAAAGCCAGCTTCACCGTCAAGCCGGCTCCAAAAAAAGTGGCGATTGATGCGATGTTCGCGTCCTTATCGGCCCTTATGTCTTGAACTGCGCCAAAAGCATGAGAGGCCATACCCCAGAGAAAAAATGCAATTGTTGCCATAATCACAACATCGCCCATGAGACTTGTCCCGGCAAGCGCAAGCCCAAAGAGCATTGGACCGATAAAGTGCAGGGCGGATGTGAAGGAGTCCAGAACCGGAATCTCTTTGAATCTTAAGTACTTGGCCGAGTAGGCGACTACTGAGAAGATAACCAAAAGCAAGAGCGCCCCGGAAAAAACGCTGCCGACTGCGAGAAGATAAATCACAAACGGTGTCGCAAGGCTGGTTGAGATCCAGAGTGTAGCCGCGTGATATTTGGGCTCCAGAAGAGCGCCTTCTAGGCCACCCTTTCTAGGGTTCGTGAGATCAGACTCGTAGTCGAAAACATCGTTAACCCCATACATCAGCAAGTTATAGGGGATTAGGAAGAAAAAAGCGCCAACGACCAAGGTCATATCTATGTTGCCGGTCCCAAGAAAATAGGCAACTGCGAACGGGAAGGCAGTATTTACCCAGGAAATTGGCCTTGAAGAAACCACCAGCCTGGAAACTAGTTTCACAATTTAGTCCTGAAAAAATTGAACAGCGATGGCACCAGAACGATCGCAAGCACCGTGTAGGCAAAGTCTTCGATGGGAGCCACGCCTACCATAATGCCGGAAATTTTCTCCTGGTCGTAGGCGACGATACCCGTTGCGATTATCACGTTGTCAAAAATAGCAGTGAGTATCAGCATTACGGCAGCAGTTCCCACTAGCGGCTTTGCAACCAACCAGTGGCGCATCAATAATGCGTAAATCACCACAAGGGCCATCACCGTTACAGTCAGCAAAAGGTAGGTCATTTTTTCAGCCACCTTGCAAAACCTAAGTAGACAAGCAGTGCGTTATAGCTCAGCAAAATAAGGAAAAACAACTCCTCGAGCGGCAGTTCTGGTGCAAGCAGTAATCCAGAAAGGTGAGGGGCGTCACCGCGAAAAAATATGCCAAAGGCTATTCCAACTAGGTCCCAAACCAGGAACAGAGCAACTGCAATTCCAATTGAGAGAGAGGCAGCCCTGGGGGAGGACGCAAATGCCAGCTTGTTTCGTCGGTCAAGAAGGTAGAGCCCAGTTATCGATAAAACAAGTGCTGCCAGGTAAGCAAAAGGGGTTAGCGCATCAATCAACTAATGCCTTTCCACCTTTGAACCTCGGTTAGCTCTTTTTGAATTGGCCCAGAACTACGGTCGTTCGTGAGGTGCTTATAAACCAGCTCAGCACCAATCAGACACATCGGCAGGCCGATCCCCGGGATGGTGTTGTGGCCGGTGTAGAAAAGGTTCTTCAGTTTCTTGGAGTAGTTCTTTGGCCTAAAGAATGCGCTCTGGGTCAAAGTGTGAGCCATGCCAAGTGCGGTACCGCTCCAGGCATTGAGTTCCGACTCGAAGTTACCTGGCCCCATGGTGCGCCTCACCACGATGCGATCGTGAAGGTCCGGGATGTCACACCACTTAGCAATCTGATCAATTATCTTGTCGGCGGCAGCCTCAAAGTCCTCATCACCACTTCGCTCAATGCCACCTCGGCCAATAACCGGGTCCGGAGCGATAGGTACTAGTACGAAAAGGTTCTCGTGCCCATCTGGGGCAACTGACGCATCCGACTTAGAAGGGTTACAGATATACAGAGAAGCCGGTGACGGAACGTGACTCTTTCCATCAGCTTTTCTAAACACCTCGGAGAAATTAGTGCTCCAGTCCTTGGTATACAAAAGCGTGTGGTGATCAAGCTGGTCTATCTTGCCTTTGACCCCTAAGTAGATGAGCATCGCCGAAGGTCCCGGGGTTTTCTTGTCCCAGAATTTTTGCGGGTAAGTCTGGTGCTTTTTTTCAAGCAATTTAGTCTCGACGTGATGCAGGTCGGCGCTCGCGACAACGACATCGGCCAAATACTCAGAAGAACCAACTTGAAGGCCAACGGCCCTATTGCCGTCGGTCAGAATCTTTGTGACCGGCGAACTGGTGTGTATCTCGACTCCGTATTGCTTCGCAAGCCTGGCGATAGCCTCAATGACGCTGTGGAGTCCACCCTGCGGGTAAAACACTCCCTGATTCATGTCGACGTGGGTCATTAGGTGATACATGCTTGGGGTGTCGTACGGGGAAGCACCTAAAAAGACGGCTGGAAAGTTCAGCATTTTTTTCAACCGGTCGTCTTTTACGTACTCCCCGGAAAATGAATAGAGCGGCTTTAGAAGAAGCTTCATGAATCGGCCAAGTTTCGCAATTACCTCTGGCTGCACGAAGCTTCTGGCATCTTGGAAGTTCGTATACAAAAAGTGCTTGATCGAAAGGTCGTAGGCATCCTCTGCGCTGTCTAAATATCTCTGAAGACCTTCGCCTGCCCCAGCTTCAATCGATTCAAAGAGCTCTTTTATGCCCTCGACGTTATCCGGCATTAAGAGTGCATCACCCAGACCCTCGTTTCGAGTTTGGTAAGCCGGGTTCAGTCTCACTAGGTCGAGCTGTTCCTTGGCCGAGGTTCCCATGAGCTTGAAAAACTGCTCAAAGGCATCCGGCATCAAGTACCAGCTTGGACCCATGTCAAAGCGGAAGCCGTCTTTCTCCCAGACATCTGCTCGACCACCAAGGGTGGCGTTCGCTTCGAAAAGCTGAACTTTCATCCCTGCCTTAGCTAAAAGTGCTGCGCTTGCAAGACCGGCGATTCCTCCACCAACGACGACTGCAGTTTTATTACTCAAGGCTTTACTCCTAATAGGGCTTTGGCAAGCACGAATAGCTTCCGTAACTTGTTAACAGAGATACGGGTCCGAATTAGTTCCTCGGCGGGGGTTTTAGATATTTTGTCGTTGAGCTCCTGAAACAAGAATTGAGCGGCCGTGACTGCTTTTCTCGCGGATGGTTCCAATAGTGGTAGCGACAAAGCGGAAACTCGCAAATCATTTTGGATATCTTCAACCAATCTATTTTTGGTCTTCTCGTCAAAGGTCTTTATTGCAACCTCTGGAAAGTAGCTGCGTCCAAGCTTGTCGAAATCGGCGGCCAGATCCCTTAGAAAGTTGACCTTCTGAAAGGCTGCCCCTAGCGCACGAGCGCCCTTGACCAAGAGCAGTTTTTCCTCTTCGGTGTAATCCCTGCCATGGACGAATGCAGCTAGGCACATCAAGCCGACAACCTCGGCGCTGCCATAAACATAAATCTCGAAAGATTTTTGATCATGAATAGTTTCGGTCAAATCTTGCCTCATCGAGAAAAAGAAAGGCTCAATGATGTCTTTCGTGATGCCAACTTCTCTGGCGGTCAAAGCAAAGGCATGTATGACTAGGTTTGTGCTGAAACCTCGCACCAGTGCTAGGTATGTTTCGTTTTCAAATTCAGTCAGCAGCACGCCGGGGTCAAAGCCGTCTGATGCCGCTGAGGCCTGTTCAGCACTGCCATCAACAATTTCATCGGCTACCCGAACCAGCGCGTAGATGTTCTCGACGTGGTGACGTAAGTCTTTGTTTAGGACCCTAGTTGCCATGCCAAAAGAGGTCGAATAGGAGTAGATAACTTCTTTGCTGGCGCGGTGGGCGGCTCGGTTATAAAGCGCCAGACCTGTCGGGACCTTTGTTGTGTCTTGATTTTCCACACGACCAGAGTATCGCGATATAAATCGTAAGATTAACCCATGACCAATCACATGAAGCCAAGAAGCCATGATGTAACCGATGGAATTGAGCGCGCACCAGCCCGCGGAATGCTCCGAGCCGTGGGTATGGGTGACGACGACTGGGTTAAGCCACAAATTGGCGTTGCATCTTCTTGGAATGAAGTGACTCCTTGCAACCTGTCTTTAGATCGTCTTGCAGACGCCGCAAAAGTTGGTGTTCGTCAGGCAAACGGCTGGCCAATGGAGTTTGGAACGATTTCAGTTTCGGACGGGATATCAATGGGTCACGAGGGCATGCACTTTTCACTTGTGTCTCGAGAAGTAATTGCGGATTCTGTCGAGACCGTGATGCAGGCCGAGCGCTTGGACGGCTCAGTGCTGCTTGCCGGCTGCGACAAGTCGCTTCCGGGAATGCTAATGGCAGCCGCAAGGCTGGATCTTGCATCGGTATTTTTGTACGCGGGCACAATCGCACCGGGTTGGGTAAAGCTAACAGATGGCACCGAGAAGCAGGTGACAATCATCGATGCCTTCGAAGCAGTCGGTGCCTGCAAGGCCGGGAAAATGAGCGAAGAGGATCTCGGTCGAATTGAACGCGCAATCTGCCCCGGAGAGGGCGCTTGTGGCGGTATGTACACGGCCAACACCATGGCTTCCATTGGTGAAGCACTCGGCATGAGCCTTCCTGGTTCAGCTGCACCGCCATCGGCTGATCGCAGGCGAGACATTTGGGCTCACCGTTCCGGCGAGGCGATAGTGAACTTGATAGACAAGGGCATCACGGCCCGACAGATTATGACTAAGCCAGCTTTTGAGAATGCGATTGCGGTTTTGATGGCGTTCGGCGGTTCCACAAATGCCGTTCTCCATCTCTTGGCGATAGCTCGCGAGGCAGAAGTTGACCTTCAGCTTTCTGATTTCAACCGCATTGCCGACAAGGTTCCTCACTTGGGTGACCTAAAGCCCTTTGGGCAATATGTTATGAACGATGTTGATCGTGTCGGCGGCGTTCCAGTTCTTATGAAGGCACTTCTAGATGCTGGGCTAATGCACGGTGACGTTATGACCGTGACCGGCAAGACCATGGCCGAAAACTTAGCGGATATTTCGCCACCGGACCCAGATGGAAAAATCATTCGGGCTATCAACAACCCAATGAGTAAGCGTGGCGGAATCAATGTGCTGCACGGTTCGATGGCTCCGGAAGGTGCGGTCGTAAAGACTGCAGGTTTTGAGCTGGCCACTTTTGAGGGTCCGGCACGCGTTTTTGATCGCGAAGGAGCAGCCATCGACGCCTTAAATAATGGCGAGATCAAGTCTGGCGATGCAGTGGTGATTCGCTACGAAGGACCCAAGGGTGGACCAGGAATGCGTGAGATGCTTGCCTTCACTGCAGCTATCAAGGGTGCGGGATTGGGTAAAGATGTCCTACTATTAACGGACGGCAGATTCTCAGGCGGCACAACCGGACTGTGTATCGGCCACGTATCGCCAGAGACCACCGACGGTGGGCCAATTTCTCTGGTTCGCGATGGAGACTTGATTCGAGTCGACATCGCAGCTCGCTCGCTTGATTTACTCGTCAGCGAAGAGGAGCTGGCTGATCGTCGTAAGGACTGGCAGCCATTGCCACCGCGATACAACCGCGGTGTGTTAGCGAAATATTCTAAGCTTGTGCACTCGGCTTCCGAGGGCGCATACTGCGGCTAATTAGTGAGTTGAAAAGGACATCATGGCAACCGAGACCCTAACCGGGGCGCAAGCACTAATCCGTTCGCTCGAGCTGCTCGGCGTCGACACGGTCTTTGGCCTTCCCGGCGGAGCAATTTTGCCCACATATGACCCGCTTATGGACTCAAAAAAGCTTCGCCACATCTTGGTTAGGCACGAGCAAGGTGCCGGTCACGCTGCCGAGGGTTATGCTGCGGCAAGTGGAAGAGTTGGAGTTTGTATTGCTACAAGCGGCCCGGGTGCTACAAACCTGGTAACTGCAATCGCAGATGCTCACATGGACTCAGTTCCAATGCTTGCAATCACCGGTCAGGTCAACTCATTTGCAATTGGAACCGATGCCTTTCAGGAGGCGGACATTGTTGGAATAACAATGCCGATCACCAAGCACAGTTTCTTGGTTACTCGCGCCGAGGACATACCCGGCGTCGTTGCGGCCGCCTATGAAATAGCCACTACCGGCCGGCCAGGCCCGGTTTTGATTGACTTCGCCAAGGATGCCCAGAACGGAAAGTTCGAGTTCTCTTGGCCACCAAAGATTGATCTTCCTGGTTTCAGGCCCATCACTGATCCTCACGGCAAACAGGTCCAGGCCGCAGCGGAGCTTATCCTCAAGTCCCACAAGCCAATTCTTTATGTCGGCGGTGGAGTTATTCGGGCCGAAGCAAGTAATGAGCTTCTTGCCTTGGCGGAACTTCTACATGCTCCAGTGACCACAACTTTGATGGCCAGAGGTGCTTTCCCAGACTCGCACCCTCAGCACCTGGGCATGCCGGGAATGCACGGAACGGTTCCAGCTGTAACTGCTTTGCAAAAATCAGACCTCTTGATCACCCTCGGCGCCCGCTTTGATGATCGGGTAACCGGTGACATCAAGAGCTTTGCCAAGGGTGCAAAAGTAATCCACGTTGACATTGATCCTGCTGAAATCGGAAAGATTCGACACGCCGATGTACCGATAGTCGGTGACGCCAAGGTTGTGATCTTGATGTTGATTGCCGAGCTCAAGGCGCAGATGAAGAACTCAAGGCCTGATTACGAAGACTGGTGGGTTTTTCTAAACGGGCTCAAGGAACGCTACCCTCTTGGCTACAGCGAGACCGAGGACGGCAAGCTATCTCCTCAGTACGTCATTCAACGTATTGGTGAGCTATCTGGCCCAGAGGCAATATTCGCTGCTGGAGTGGGCCAACACCAGATGTGGTCTGCACAGTTCATTAAGTATGAGCGACCTAATTCATGGCTAAATTCCGGCGGACTGGGAACCATGGGCTACGCGGTCCCGGCCGCCATGGGGGCCAAAGTCGCTCAACCAGACCGTTTAGTTTGGGCGATTGATGGTGACGGCTGCTTCCAGATGACAAATCAGGAGCTTGCGACCTGCACCATCAACGACATTCCAATCAAGGTCGCCATCATCAACAACTCTTCGCTTGGGATGGTCAGGCAGTGGCAAACCTTGTTCTATAACTCTCGCTACTCCAACACGGACTTGAATACTGGAACCGACACAATCATGGTGCCGGACTTCGTGAAGCTTGGAGAGGCCTATGGCTGCCTAGCAATCAGGGTCGAGAAGATCGAAGATGTGGATGCGGCGATCAAGCTGGCGATGGAAACTAACGATCGACCTGTAGTAATTGACTTCATAGTCGGCCGAGACGCTATGGTTTGGCCAATGGTGCCATCAGGAATCTCGAACGACGCGGTTCAGTATGCACGAGATGCAGCACCGATTTGGGATGGTGATGAGTAATGACGACTCAGCATGTGCTTTCGCTGCTGGTTGAAAACAAGCCAGGAATTCTTACCCGAGTAGCTGCTCTGTTTGCCAGGCGCGGCTATAACATCGAGTCACTAGCCGTTGGAACCACCGAAATTGAGGGTGTGTCCAGAATAACCGTTGTTGTCAGCCTGGATGGCCTGCCACTCGAGCAGGTAACAAAGCAGCTCAACAAGCTAATCAACGTTCTAAAAATTGTTGAACTCGAAGAAGAAACTTCGGTTGCCAGAGACCACATGTTGGTAAAGGTTCGAACCGACTCGTCAACCAGGTCACAGGTTTTAGAGGCCGTCACTTTGTTTAGGGCTCGCGTCATCGACGTTGTGAGTGATGCGGTGGTAATAGAGGTCACCGGAGATACTGCTAAATGCCAGGCTTTCTTGAAGGTCTTGGAGCCATTTGGCATAAAAGAATTGGTTCAGTCAGGCGCGATCGCTGTTTCGCGAGGATCTAAGTCAATGAGCGAAAAAGTCCTTCGCTAGGGTTTACTAAATAACAATCAAGGAGAGCAAATAAATTGGCAGAGATTTTCTACGACAAAGACGCAGACATCAGCATCATTCAGGGCCGCAAGGTTGCAGTTCTCGGTTTCGGTTCGCAGGGGCACGCTCACGCGCTAAACCTGAAGGACTCCGGCGTTGACGTCGTAGTTGGACTTTTGGAGGGCTCCAAGTCAATCTCCAAGGCAACCGACCAGGGTCTAACAGTTCTTACTCCGGGCGAAGCGGTCAAGTGGGCAAACGTTATCGTTGTGCTTGCTCCGGACCCAAAGCAGCGCGATCTTTTCAAGACTGACATTGAGCCGAACCTGGAAGCGGGAGACGCTTTGGTGTTTGGCCACGGCTTCGCAATTCGCTACGGCCAGATTCAGCCACCAGCAGACATCGACGTGTTCCTTGTCGCACCTAAGGGCCCAGGCCACTTGGTGCGTCGCGAGTACGTCGCCGGAAAGGGTGTTCCTAACCTGATTGCGGTTGAGCAGGATGCAACTGGAAACGCGATGGCACTTGGTCTTTCTTACTCTTCTGCAATCGGTGGCACTCGAGCCGGAACCATCAAGACGACCTTCACCGAAGAGACTGAGACAGATCTATTTGGCGAGCAGGCAGTTCTTTGTGGTGGCGCATCGCAGCTTGTGATGTATGGCTTTGAGACTTTGGTTGAGGCCGGCTACCAGCCTGAGATTGCTTACTTCGAAGTTCTTCACGAGCTAAAGCTAATTGTTGACCTGATGTATGAAGGTGGCATTGCCAAGCAGCGATGGAGTGTTTCTGACAC
>CAJJAJ010000021.1 GCA_905182225.1 uncultured Aquiluna sp. | reverse complement strand
TCTTCTTTTAGGCAGCGGTCTCAGCTTGCTAATTTCGGTGTTGAGTTTGTGGAGAATGACTTTTTCTTGACGCCAAGAAAGTTATTTCAAGAGTGGGCCGGTGGCCAAAAGAGTTTTGTAATGGAGAACTTCTATCGAGCCCAAAGAGTTCGTCTTGATCTGTTAGTTACGGACGGTAAGCCGGAACAGGGTCGCTGGAACTTTGATGCCGATAACCGGCTGCCGCCACCTAAGAATTACACCTGGCCAGAAAGGCTCACCCACGCTCGAGACGCAATCGATACTGAGGTGGCAAAGAGCCTGAACTATGAACCAACTGACAGCTGGGCTACAACTCGCGATGGAGCACTTAGGCAGCTTGAACACTTTTTGAATAATCACCTTGCGGGCTTTGGGCCATACGAAGATGCCGTGACCCTGGATGAGTGGTCTCTGCACCACAGTCTTTTGAGTCCCTATTTGAATAACGGCCTGATCACACCAGCCGAAGTGGTTGCGTCTGCAATCGAGCGCTACAACCAGGGCCACGCTCCGATTGAGTCAGTGGAGGCCTTTGTTCGGCAAATCATTGGCTGGCGCGAATACATAAATGGCATGTACTGGTTTTTGGGCGAGGACTACAAAGAGCTAAACGGCCTTAGTGCGACCAGAAAGCTACTGCCCCTGTTTGGGGATTCGTCGAAAACTAAAATGAACTGCGTTAGCCAAGTCGTTTCTCAGGTGGAGACGCGTGCTTGGACCCACCACATTCCAAGGCTCATGATCCTTAGCAACTTGGCACTTGTTACCGGCACCAATCCGCAGGAGTTTTTAGACTGGATGCGAGAGCAGTTTGTCGATGCGGCCGAATGGGTAATGGTGCCGAACATCATCGGCATGGGAGTTCATGCCGATAGCGGCCGCCTCATGACCAAGCCCTATGCCGCCGGTGGTGCCTATATCAATCGGATGACGCAGTACTGCAAGGGCTGCGCATACGACCCTAAGAAGCGAGTGGGCGACGATGCCTGTCCGTTCACCACTTTGTATTGGGATTTTCTTGACCGACACAAAGAAGATTTCAAGAAAAACCACCGCATGAGTCAGCAGGTCTTTGGGTTGAATCGGCTATCGGATTTGCCGGAGCTCAAAACCCGTGCCGCCGAGGTTTTAAGTGGCTTGAGTGAAGGAAAAATCTAAGCCCAAGAATCAAGCAATTAGAGGCGGTAGCGCCAAACTCTTCGGAGAGGCCTGCCAGCTGCAGTGTTACTTGGCGCTTAGCTTCAGTAGAAATTGCCCGGCCCCTGGGGTTATTTCAGTGAAGAACTTGGTGGTTGGCGCGAGCCTTGATAAACGGTCCAATAGCCAGACGGATGCCTGTTCGGCATCTTCGTTGGTTGCGCAACGGCCGACGGCTTCCCTGCCGCCTTTTTTCGTGAGGCGTTCGACCGATTCAAATATCGGTGCTGGGTCAAAGACAAACAGATCCTTTGACCATGGCACGACCGGCGCAATCTTGCCGCGCATAGTGTTGCAGGAACGGTGGGCTAGTCGTTCAATGGTCGTGGCTCCCTTTTTTGCCCTTGACGCTGCGTAGCTGTCGGTACTTGGTCCTTGGTCGGAATTCACAGAACCGTCTGGGTCTACTGGTTCGTCGCATAGCCAACAGCGCCAGTTATCATTTTGGCCAATTTGGTTTAGATCGCTCATTATTACCGCCCTCATAGTGAACTTTAGTCAGGCTAAGAACACGCTATTGCGATAACAGGAACCTGATTGATGTTCTTGTTGAAATTTAATTAGTTTTTGCTTGGTTTGATTGAATTCGAGCAAGTGCGATTGGATAAAAAAAGTGAGTAATCAGAACACTAAGAGGTTTGACGTGAGCCTGATTGTTGAGGCTGCCAGATGCCAGTAATGCCAATGTTTCCATTGGGCCTAGTTCTCATGCCCCATTTGCCACTTGACCTAAGAATCTTTGAGGAGCGCTATCTAAAGCTGCTTGGGGATTTGCTCGGAGATGAAAACCCGGAGTTTGGCGTTGTTCTAAACGGTCGCGGTGAGGATGAGCGTGGCAAGGAAAAGCGCTTTGACATGGGCACGGTGGCTCTAGTGACAGACATTGGAACCACAGAAGAGTTTTATGGCCTGCAATCGGTTGGGGGGCCTAGGTTCAAGGTGAATGCTTGGCTTCCAGACGACCCGTATCCGCTCGCCGATATTGATTTCTTGCCCGATCTAGTTTGGGATCAGGGTCTTGAACCGCTTCGGCAAGAACTCGAGTCAAAGGTTCGAAAGCTTTTGTCTTTCGCAAGCGAGTTTGCCGATTTGCAGTATGGGGCGGACACAGTTTTGAGTGATGACCCAATGGAGGCCTCCTGGCAATTAGCCGGAGTACTTCCGGTTGGTCAGTTGGATCAAATCGATTTGTTGCAGTCGCAGTCCACTGAAGAACTATTGACGAGGGCCCAGCACATCGTCGACAACGCTGACGACACCCTCCACGCCATGATCACGGACCAAGATGGCGTTGGCCTGACTGACGATGAGGACTAGATCGTAGGTTAGGTGAGCGCCTTGGCACGGTTTTTACGGTGCGGTAGATAAAGTTCAAATCAGAAAGATTTTGACGAAT
>CAJJAJ010000020.1 GCA_905182225.1 uncultured Aquiluna sp. | reverse complement strand
CTTTCGTGCCCAATACGTGCCCAATACGTGCCCAAACTTGTTGTTATTGCTTGTTACTCAATGATATCTAAATCATAGGACATATTGAAAAAATCCCTTGAAATACAAGGGAGAAAGGGGGGTTTTGTTGGTGCGCCCCCCCGGACTTGAACCGGGAACCCACTGATTAAGAGTCAGTTGCTCTGCCAATTGAGCTAGAGGCGCATCAGCGCAAAAGCATACCACCAAGCAACTGAAGTTATCCAAGACATTGATGAATACTCGTCATCTAATTTTGTTGTGCCAAGATAACCGAGTGCCCATTGAACTTATTTTAGCGGTAGCTACCTTTGGCTTTGTGACCTCGGTGACACCGGGGCCCAACAACACCATTTTGTTCGCCACTGGAGTCAATTACGGCGT
This sequence comes from uncultured Aquiluna sp., assembly GCA_905182225.1. Taxonomy (GTDB): domain Bacteria; phylum Actinomycetota; class Actinomycetes; order Actinomycetales; family Microbacteriaceae; genus Aquiluna. The sequence goes on along the minus strand of CAJJAJ010000020.1, from coordinate 19,641 downwards.
GAAGAAGGCCTTGCCGTTTTTATTCGGAATCATGCTTGGACTGACCGTAATTCTCACCGCAATTGGATTGGGCCTTGGGGTTGTTTTTGTCACTCTCCCCGGTCTTTATCAAATCCTCAAATATCTGGGCTTCGCCTACATTCTTTTCTTGGGCTATTCGATTATTCGATCCGGCTACAAACCCATTGATGAAAACAGCAAGCTGTTTGGTCTGTTTGAAGCAACCTTTTTCCAATTTGTGAATCCAAAGGTTTGGGTTGTGATGCCAAGCTTCATGGCCTCGTTTATACCAATTGGCTCATCTATCGAGGAAACAATTGGCCTGGTTGCCGTCTTTCTCGCACTCACATTTCCCGGGGCGCTGGCATGGGCAGTGTTTGGGGGTCTTCTAAAGAATTTCATGGCCGATCCTAAAAAACGCCTCATTTTCAACTGGGTGGCTGGGCTGTTGCTAGTGGCCAGCATGGTTCCGGTTTTGTTTATGAGCTAGCTCCGGCTTGCCCAAAAACGCTATTGGCGAACTAGCAAGTGAGTGCATCGCAAATTCCGCTAGCCTGTGACTCTTAGGAGAGTTTTATGGCTATCAAAGTTTCTCGCTTGGAACCAGGAGACAAATCACCAACATTCTCGCTAGCCAACCAGGACAACAGTTCTGTCACCTCCAAAGAGCTGCTGACCACTCCAACAATTTTCTTCTTTTTTCCGGCCGCAGGAAGTCCCGGTTGCACTAAAGAAGCTGTCGATTTCCAAGATTACTTAGAGGACTTCGCGGCCCAAGGATATCAAGTAGTGGGCATTTCTCCGGACAGCGTCAGTCGCCTAAAGGAGTTTTCGCTGTCTCACGACTTAAGCTTCCAGTTGCTCTCTGATCCAGATTTAGCGGCCCACCGATCCTTCGGGGCCTTCGGGGAAAAGAACCTTTACGGACGGGTCTACACCGGAGTTCTCCGCTCAACGATTGTCACGGATGAAAATGGCAAAATTAATCAAGCGCTCTATAACGTCAAAGCCACCGGTCACACCAACATGCTGAAAAAGCGCCTGGGTATCTAGTCTTTTCTAAAAAGCGCCCGAACCGGCCTTGAGAACATTGCGAAAAAAACTAACGCAGCCGGTAACAGCAGGCCGAAGCCGAGAAAAGCAAGGCCGTACTCGCCCCCGAAGCTTGCAACTCCAATTGAAACAATCAAAAGCTGAATTACAAATGAGGGAGTGTAGGCCCAGCGCTGGAGTCTAAGCATTCCGATCGCGACGTTTGAAAGAAACAATGCAGCCCCTAAAACGATGCCGGTTAGAAATAGTGCACTCACCAGTGAGAGCACGTCTCCCTGAAAAATTGACCACGCTGACCAGAGGGCAATTAGCCATAGCACAACCGACTGGATAGCGGTAATTAATACTGCTAATAGCAAAATTTTGGGCTTTTTAGACAATTGGGTCTTGATTTCTCGAGTCGGCTGTGAAACTATTTTGGGAGTTGCAAGAAGGACTCTACCTTCAAATCGGCCCAAAATTCGACCTTAGGAATAACAGAACAATATGGATATGGTTTGGTTAAATAAGGCCCGTTGTCTCAATGCAGACCCAGAGCTATTCTTCCCAGTTGGGAACACAGGACCTGCTTTAGAGCAGATAGAGCAAGCGAAAACCATCTGCCGTCAGTGCGATGTTTCGGCTCAGTGCCTGGAATATGCGATCAAAGAAAACCAGGACACTGGTGTGTGGGGTGGCCTCTCCGAGGATGAGCGCAGGTCTTTGAAGCGTCGTTACGCAAGAGCCCGTCGCGCCGGCTAAACAGGTATTTCTATAACCACTCTGGTGCCGCCTCTAATCGGCGACGTCCAATTGATGCTTCCACGAAGCTCAGATTCCACGAGCGTCTTTACGATTTGAGTGCCAAGCCCGGAGCCTAGCTTTCCTTCGGGGAGGCCTACTCCATTGTCCTCAACGGTAATTCTTAGAACCTTCTTCTCACGCTCGGCAGCAACTTTGATGATGCCGGGGTTATCCTCTAGGCCGTGCTCCACAGCATTTGAAACTATCTCGGTTAGAACTAGGGCCAGTGAGGTGCTGCGCTCCGCAGGCAGTTCTCCGAAGCTTCCTTCGAACTCGGTTGTGACTTGCGTGTTGTTCGTCACAGCAGTTTCAGGAACCAGAGTCAAAATCCTCTTGAAAACTTGGTCGAAGCTCACGTCCTGGTCCACGCCCTCAGTCAAAACGTCGTGAACCACAGCAATAGCACTGACTCGTCGCATGGCTTGAGCAAGCGACTCTTTGGCCTCTACGGATTTGGTCTGTCTGGACTGAATTCTAAGCAGGCTGGCCACTGTCTGCAGGTTGTTTTTCACTCGATGGTGGATCTCCCTGATGGTTGCGTCTTTGCTTATCAGCTCTCGATCTCGAACTCGCAACTGAGTTACATCACGACAAAGCACAATCGCGCCGCTTCTTTTCCCGTTACTCATCAGAGGAACCGAGCGAAGCGATACGGTCTGACCCTCAAAATCAACGTCACTTCGCCAAGCGCCCTTGCCGGTCAGGATCAGCGGCAGACCCTCATCAACTTGGTTGAAGCCGGTCGGTAGCGCGTTTACTGTCTCTGCCAACAACCTGCCTTCAAGCTCACCATCGACTCCCGCGGCATTGAACACGGATAGCGCACTGGGGCTTGCGAACAAAACTCGACCGGCGGCATCGAGGCGAATTAGACCGTCATTAGCCCTGGGGGCTCCTCGCTTAGGAGCGGTGCCGGCTTCAGCGGTTGGGTAGCAGCCCTCAGAAATCATCTTCAAGAGCTCTTCGCCAACCGCAACGAAATTTAACTTTAATTTATTTGGCATTCGCGATTCGCCGAGGTTGGTGTGGCGAGTGATAATCGCAATCGGTAAAGAATTTTTTGACTTATCTGGAGTAAAAACTGGGTAAGCCGAGACCCTGCTGGCATTTCCCTCAAATCGCTCCAGCTCTGAACCCAGCGCTGGCACCTTCGTGGTCCATGCCTGATTTATCTGCTTCGCCCAGTCGCTCCTGGGTGAATTACCAATAATGTCCCGATAGAACAAAGTTGGCGCAGCAGCTGGACGGGCGTGAGCGGAGGCCTCAAAGCTGGTCCGATTGGGAACCCACAGCACCAAGTCAGAGAATGCGGCATCCGCAACAAGTTGCCAATCAGCCAGCACAGCACTGAGCCAGGATTCACGTTGAAAGTCTTTGACAGCCACAGCCGCCAAGTTTACCCGCCCTAAGTAGCATCTAACAGATCGAGGCTCAGCAGTCTTATTGATTCACGGGTTTTTGAGTTCTTGGCACACAGGTAAAGCGGCTGTGCTTTGAGTAAGGACAGATCCGCGGCGTGAGCATCTTCGGCAACAACGGCCCTAAGCTCGAGTCTCGCTAAGCGATGCATAGTGTCTCTTAGCCGTCTGTCCGGGTTTTTTCCGATAGTAGATGCCCGAACGCGATTTGCAATCGGCCAAAATTCAAAGTCCGCGTTTCGACAGTCCCATAAAAACCTGTTCAATCCGACTGGGTCTGCAGCGAATAGACCTAGAGCAAAGTCCGCCTGGTCAATAATTACTCGCGTTGAGGAGTTCCTCGAGATTTCGCTTCCGGAACTGACCAGGCCTTGCTCCAATTCCGCGGAAACATCGATGACCACGACATCGAAATGCTCTTTTGAGAACTGGATAAGTGTTGCAATCGAGTCGGAATCTAGCTCGGGCCAGCGACTCGGTGCGTTTAGCCCGGTTAGCACGCGAAGGCTCTTCTTTCCAAACTGAATTTCCTCGGTTAGCCGGTGCAATTCATCAACGCTTAGCCTTGAGGTTCGAGCAAGTCGCAGCATGGCAGTTATGCCAGGTCCGGGCTCAGTTAGGCCAAGGCATGCGGCAACAGATGGTCGATAGCTGTCCGCATCAATAATCAAAACCCTAAGATCCATTGAAGACAGTTCAAAACCGATGTTTACAGCAAGAGTGGTTTTGCCGCTACCGGCACTCCCCCAAACTGCTATTACCTTGGCTTGTTGAATTACCGGAGCATTCAGCGACACTTGTTCGGATTCTTGTTCACGAACCAGTGGCGGCTTGGGTCTCAGGATGTCAGCCAGGGTCATGGCAGTGGTAAAACATAGATTGGATACCCAGCGGCTACTGCCGCCAGCACCAAAGTGGACTGGTCCAGGTTCAGCAAGAGCTCAACATCGGGAGCATCCTCCGCGAACAAGCCATCGCCAAACTCAATTGCCAAAACCTCAGATACCGAAACGATCCTCTGCGGGACAAACCCGTCTTCGGTCTCGGTTACCTGCCAAACCGACACCACGCTTCCAGCCACAATTGATTCAGCTGGCTTTAGGTTTGGGACGAATCTAATGGCCGTCTGGTCCGGTCTGAGCCCCTTGCCAATTAGTCGCAACGGAATCAACTCCCCTTTGCCAATTACCGCCGTCACGCTGAGACCCTCGATAGGCGTGCTGGCAGTGACGTACGCGTCGCTCAGGGTTCCTAGATCTATCTCGGCGGTAACCATTTCGGCATCAGATACAAAAGTCCCGGTGGGAATTGTCGACGATGCCACCAAATAACTTGGTAGCGGTTTGATGGCGCTTGCAACCACGAGCCCGCCAAGTACCAATGACGAACTGATTAGCAACAACACCCAATTCGCCGGTCTTGCTCTTAGCCTTTTTGGCATGGGGCCTCCTTTGCAAAGAAGGGTGGCAAAGTTTGCCTTCGGCCGTTAAGTGTTTTCCACAGCCGACACCTCGATCAGCGTCACAACCCCAATGGGGCACCAAACAACTTTTCGGTCTGCCGCAATTCGCAGCCATGGCCCATGCTCACTAAGAAGCCAGCCTCTTCTATCCTGGCTACGAAGCCTGAAATGCACCCGCACTGGGTTCCGCTGAGCCGCCAGCAGATTACTTATGGATTTTTGCTGCAGTTCTGGCATCGCATTTGCAGTGATCATGGCAACTGCATTGGTTGGAAATACCAACAGCGCTTGATTGCCTGTTCCGGCTACAAAGTCGATACCCACCAGGAGGTTGACTAGAAAAGACACCCCGCCCAAATGTTCTACTCGAACCACCTCAGCGCGCGCGCTATCGTTTCGCCCAGCTCTTAGGGCTTCAAATTCTGACTCGAGTTCACTGATGATATCCATGAAGGGTTATCTTGCATTAGGACTTTGGGTTATCAAATAGTTATCCACAAATAAGGATATTTGTCTTCCATTTTTTTCAGCTGAGGACAAGAATTCAGAAAAATATTTGATCGGGGGGTTACATAATCGAGAACAAATTGAGCAAAACGCAGCCCAGTCCTGCAAAGCTTTTTGCCGAAATTTCGACAGCCTACATCGAGATTCTCGCCGGAGTCAGGCGCCCAGAACAACTTTCTAGATGGCTAAGCGACAAGGCCTACTACGACATCTCACAGCGATCAATTCGACGTGCTAGACAGCAGGCACTGGTCGGACCTGGCACTCGACCGACAATTATTTTGAGGCAAAGCAAAATCTTTCCAACTGACAAAGGCGCTTATCAAGGCGTAGTGCTGCTAGAAATATCTTCCGTTCTTCGAGCCGTTTCCGTCAGGGCTGAAATGGTGCACGGTCGCTTCCGGATTACCGAGATCTTGCTTATCAGCTCTAGTTCTTGAAAAAGGAGCTGCCCTGACCACCCTGTGGAGGCTTCGGGGGCGCCTGAGATGGCCGCTGAGGGCCTTTGGACGCTCGATCGGCTTTCGGGTTAGCTTCCTTGTGAACATCGACCTTGCCCTGCTCTGTTGGAGCTGAATAGGTTAACTGTGCTGGCTGCGGGGCCTGAACCTCTGGCAGCGACTGCTTTATCTCAACGTTGAACAGGAACTGAACAGCTTCTTCCCTGATGCCAGCCATCATCTCCAAGAACATGGCATAACCCTCGCGCTGATATTCGATCAGGGGATCGCGCTGAGCCATCGCCCTTAGCCCGATTCCCTCTTTCAAATAATCCATCTCATAGAGGTGGTCGCGCCACTTTCGATCGATTACGGAAAGCATTACGCGACGCTCGAGCTCGCGCATGATTTCGACGCCAACCTCATCGGTCCTATTTTGATAAGCAATACGGGCATCGCTTAGTACTTCTTCTGTCAGCCAGCCGGCTGTGATTTTACTTCGGGACCCGGCTTCTTGGAAGACTTCATCGACCTCGAGCGCTATGGGGTAACTGACCTTGAGCTCGGCCCAAAGCGTCTCGAGATCCCAGTCAGCAGAGTTGGACTCCAGACCTGCAGACTCGACGATTTGGGTAATTACTAAGTCGAGGAACTCCTGGAAGGTCCCAGAAATGTCCTCACCCTGCAAAATCTGACGGCGATCGGTATAGATTGCTTCACGCTGGCGGTTCATTACATCGTCATACTTCAAGATGTTCTTGCGGATTTCAGCGTTTCGACCCTCTACCTGGGACTGAGCCGACATGATCGCCCTGGAAACCACTCCGGATTCGATAGCCGAATCGTCAGGCACTGAGGAACGGTTCATAAGTGCCGCTGCCGCACCGGAGTTGAATAGTCTCATCAGATCATCTGTCAACGAAAGATAGAAACGCGATTCTCCCGGGTCACCTTGGCGACCTGAGCGACCTCGAAGCTGATTATCGATTCTCCTTGATTCGTGGCGCTCTGTGCCAAGCACGTAGAGCCCACCAACTTCCAAAACTTTCGCTGCTTCGGTAGCAACCTCTTTCTTGAGACCGTCGAAAACTTCGTCCCACTTTGCTTCGTACTCTTCTGGCTGCTCAGCTAGTGTCAACCCGATCTTGGCCATTTGCTGCACGGCCAAAAACTCTGCGTTACCGCCGAGCATGATGTCTGTTCCTCGACCAGCCATGTTGGTGGCAACCGTGACAGCGCCGAAACGACCGGCCTGAGCCACGATTATTGCCTCACGCGCATTGTTCTTCGCGTTTAGAACCTCGTGCTTCACGCCTCTTTTGGCCAAAAGCTTTGAAAGATACTCGCTCTTTTCGACGCTGGTAGTTCCAACAAGTACCGGCTGGCCCTTTTCGTGGCGTTCGGCGATGTCCTCAACGACCATTCGGAACTTAACTTCTTCGTTCTTGTAGATAAGGTCGGATTGGTCTTTTCTAACCATTTTGCGGTTAGTTGGGATTGAAACTACGCCTAGTTTGTAGGTGGACATGAATTCGGCTGCCTCAGTCTCAGCAGTTCCGGTCATGCCCGAGATTTTGCTGTAGAGACGGAAGTAGTTCTGCAGCGTCACAGTGGCAAGAGTTTGATTCTCTGGTTTAATTGTCACGCCTTCTCTTGCCTCAATTGCCTGGTGCATACCTTCGCTGTATCGACGCCCTGGCAAAATCCGGCCCGTGTGCTCATCAACAATTTGAACTTCGCCGTTCACAACCACGTAGTCCTTGTCGAGCTTGAAAAGTTCCTTGGCCCGAATGGAGTTGTTTAGAAAAGAGATAAGCGGGGTGTTCGCCGTTTCATAGAGGTTGGTGATTCCTAAGTAATCTTCGACTTTGTCGATTCCGGATTCAAGAACACCGATCGTTCTTTTCTTCTCGTCTACTTCGTAGTCCTCCTCGGCAATAAGGTCATTGGCGAGCTTTGCAAAAATACCAAACCATCGGTTGACATCCGCAGCTGCGGGTCCGGAAATAATCAATGGCGTCCGGGCCTCGTCGATCAGGATTGAGTCGACCTCGTCAACCACAGCGAAGAAGTGTCCTCTCTGAACAAGCTCCTGCTTGGAGTTAGCCATGTTGTCTCTTAGATAATCAAAACCAAATTCGTTGTTTGTCCCATAGGTAATGTCACACTCGTATTGAGCCCTGCGCTCTTCAGGGTCCTGCCCGCTAACAATGCAGCCGGTGGTCATGCCGAGCGCTCGGAAGATTCTGCCCATTAGTTCTGATTGATACTTGGCCAAGAAATCATTCACGGTAACGACGTGGACTCCGCGGCCAGGGATGGCATTCAGATAAGAGGCCAAGGTTGCAACAAGTGTCTTACCTTCTCCGGTCTTCATCTCCGAAATATTCCCCAGATGAAGCGCTGCTCCACCCATGACCTGAACATCAAAGTGACGCATTCCCAGAGTTCGCACCGAAGCCTCGCGCACAGCCGAGAAAGCCTCTGGCAAGAGGTCATCCAAAGATTCGCCTGCTGCGTAGCGCTCCCGAAGAGTATTGGTCTCTGCCTTTAGCTCCTCGTCACTGAGCTCTTTGTAGTTCACCTCTAAAGCATTGACTTCATTTGCAATGCCCTCTAGCTTTCGTACAAGCCTGCCTTCGCCAGCACGCAGCAGTTTGTCTACAAATAATGCCAAGAGTTACTCCTTGAGGTTCGGGTAAAATTCTAGCTGCTGTTGGCTGTGCCTAGCTGAGTGAAATAACACCGTAGCTGTAGGCCTTTCGCCTATAAACTACCGCAGCTTTATCATGTTCAAGGTCGTGATAGAGGTAGAAGTCGTGCCCTACCAGCTCCATGTGACCGACCGCTTCTTCTTTGGTCATCGCATTCTTTTCAAACTCTTTCGAGCGAATCACAAGCTCACCCCCTGGTTCTTCGGTTTCCTCTTGCTGCACAACTGGAATTTCGCCGGTTAGCAGCTGAGAGTCTGCAGGAATAATCGCTAGGTCTCTGAAGTCAGACGCGGCTAGCTCGCTCGCCCCGAGACCTTGGTGTTTTTTTTGCTTGTCTGAATACCGCCTAAGTCGCTCGAGCAGTTTTGCGAAGGCCATGTCAAAAGCAGCGAACTTGTCTGAAGCCCTGGCCTCGGCCCTAACCACGTGTCCTGGTTCATAAACGGTCAGTTCGACCTGGTCTTCTTGACCGGCACCTTTTGAGTGTTCGTAGCGAGTTATTTTTATGTTCAGTTCCTGCGGGCGATGAGCAAATTGCTCAACCTTGCCGGCTTTTTCGGTTACATAGTCTCTGAAACGATCCGAGACCGTGAGGTTTTTCGCTGAAATTCGAAGTTCCATTTTTACCTCCTAGTGGGCTGTTTCGCCGCAATACCAAACTACGCCTTTTTCTATGGCCTCGCTCCAGCTTTAGAGGTTTCTCTTGGCTAATACACAGATTCCGGCAACTTCGTAACCGGCAGCACTCAGAGCGCGGGTACATTCCTTGAGTGTTGAGCCAGTTGTCATGACGTCGTCGACCAACAACACTCTTTTGGATCCTGGTATGGCTGTCATGGAGCCCAGGATGTTGGATTCGCGCCCTGGCTTATTGAGCCTGCGCTGGTCTCGAACTTGACGGTGAAATCTAAGAGTGTTGCTCGGTAACTGCCCAAGCACTGGCTTGTCGCTACCGGTGATCAGACGCGCGACCGGATCGAAACCGCGTTTTTTGAAGTTCACCCGATTCCTTGGTGGGAGACAAATCCAGCATTCTCCAAGAACCAGTGCTCCTTTGGCCACAGCCAGCTCGAGGCCGGGAGCCAAGTAAGTGACAAGCGCTGTTCTGTTTTGATCTTTATACGCTCTAAAGATTCTAGAAATTGGCTCACTATATTTTGTGGCATACCAAACCGGCGTGCTCCCTAACCAGGATTGCGCGACATCAAACGCGGGAGCGCAACCGTCACAAAGCGGACTGGGAGACGCATCACAAACGGCGCATGCGGTCGGGAAAACAAAATCTAGAAGGGCCTTGAACATCCAAATAGCTTTAGCCTCATTGCAATTCAGGGCAGTCAACTAAACTTTTTTGTTGAAAAACAGTCTAGAAAATTGCCTGTTAGCGAAGTGGGATGATGCTGGAAACCCCGGTTGCGATTCGTCGCCAGCTGTTAGCCGAGAAGAGCCAGACCTCGCCTACCTCCGAGAGCAGATAGCTGCTTCCCGATGAAGCAGCAGCGTGCAACTCGATGCCCATGGTCGGAGGCATGGGTAGCTGCGTTCTTGGACCCGAGATTGAGTACTCGCTGAAAGCCGTCAGGCCACTCGCAGTCCTCTCAAGAACGCGCATAGATGCCGGCTCCCGCCACGCAACTGCAATGGGAGTTCCTAGAACTGGTTGGATTCTCAAGCCTTTATTCAGAGCTAATGGGATTGAATTGGCGTCTCTGAGCACGACCCCAACGTCCAGGAATGATTCCGCGTCCTCGGTCTGTATTGACTGAATGACGCGAGTACCCTCGGGCGCAATAGCTGCTGCCAACCGGAGCCCCAAGAATGGACTGGCTAAAGTTCGAACCACAGTGGTCTGGTCGTAAACCTCCACGGGCAAACTGGCATCGGCCGGAAAAGCCCACAGCGATCCAGTCGTGTCATATTCAAGTGCTACGACGTCAATCAAAGAGCTCAGCTTGGTGATCTCAACCTGCAGTGACTGATTGGTTAGTTCAAAAACGCCCTCAGCGCTCGTGAAGGCGACTTGATCACCGTTGTCGGTGATCGCTATTAGTTTTGGGCTGTAGTTCGCAACCATGGCCTGCGTGCCAGAAAGAGACATCGAACCGATGCTGGTTAGCGGCTCAACTCCTGTCGGCTTTAGGACATAGCTGATACTGATTTCATCGTTGGGCTCTGCACCTCCGGGCCCAATGTCCTGAAACGCACCATTCACGGAGAGCGAAATATCGTCAACGCCGGGCAGTTGCGTCAAGGTTGATCTCAACTGTCCGAGCATGTTCCTTCTATCTTGCTGTCCGGCAGCAAGTGCGTCAGAATCGAGATCAACTTGAGCGACGCGATTCAGGATTCGTACCGCGCTAATTGTCAACTGAGTGCCCTCAGGGATTGCCGACCTGACACCCGCGGACAGCCAAGCACTTGGTCCTGCAAGCAACGCATTTACCAGCCTGGTCGGGGTAGAGGTTTTTGTTGGGAACCATCGCAAATCAGGTACCAAGCTCTCCATGCTCGAGTCCAAAAAATAGACAGGGAACGCGTTAAACACCACGCTGAAAACCGGAGGTGTTACAACCGTCAAATTGGGGGCGCTTGAGATTCGCCATTGCCCGTCTTGCAACGCGACCCCGAATCTAAGGTTGGTTGTAGATAGCTCAACCGAGTCCTCGTAGCGGCCCTGATCGTCAATTCTCGCTCCAGCACTTAGCTCAACGACGACCAAGGACTCCCCCGCCTGCCGAAAAACCGGAGCACCGGCTCTAATGACAGTTTGGTTCTCGGGGTTCCAACGCTGAGCGAAATCGTCACTCAGAAACTCTCTTGCCACAGCGTAGTCGTTTAGGGGGCTGGTTCCCGCGGCTAAGAATCCCGACACTATTTCCTGCGAAGTGGCATTCAGGGACGGTCCTGACGGCGTGTAGTAAGCAAATTCCTGCTGAGCCTCAGGAGCAATATCTGGACCACTTTGAACATCAAGCTGAGTTGGTATCGAGGCGCACCCAGCCAAAACCAAAGTCGCAACAAGAACAAAGGCTTTTTTGATCATGTCTGCACCGATCTAGGTGGAAGAGGTATTGGCGAGTTTCCAATCACAGAGTCTGCGCGTCTAGGAAGCGTCAACCGGAAGCTAGTGCCTTTATTCGGCTTGGACCAAACCTGCAGCCATCCCCGGTGCAGGGTTGCGTCCTCTTTGGAAATGGCAAGCCCTAAGCCAGTCCCGCCCACGGATCTTTGCCTAGCCGGGTCCGCTCGCCAGAACCGGTCAAAAACTCTGTCGAGTTGTAGTCGTGACATTCCAACTCCCGAATCGGTGACACAAACCGCGACTGAGCTGGCATTTTGACCAACTTGAACAGTTATGGCCCCGCCCTCTCCGTGCTCGACAGCGTTAGAAAGTAAATTGCGTAGCAGTCTCTCGATGCGCTTGGCATCAAACTCCGCCTCTACCGGTCCCGCAGGTAAGTCAATTCGAATCTCAGTATTCTTTGCATGAGCAAGTGGCTCAATGCTGACAATCGAAGCCCCAACGACGGCGTTTAGATCTTGAGCTTCAAGATCAGCGACCACGGCTCTAGCGTCATATCGTGATATCTCTAAGAGGTCGGCTAGCAGGGACTCAAAACGCTCTATCTGGTTTTGCATCAGCTCCGCTGATCTTGAAAGAGCCGGGTCTAGCTTCTCCCGATTGCCAAAAATTACCTCGCCGGCGAGCTTTATGGTTGTCAACGGTGTTCTCAGTTCATGGGACACATCGGCAACAAAACGTTGCTGCATTTTCGAGAGTGAGTCCAGCTGTTGAATCTGTTGCTGCAAGCTCGCGGCCATCTTGTTGAAAGATCTAGCAAGCTGAGCTAATACGTCATCACCACGCTCAACCAATCGTTCATCAAGTTTTCCGGCCGACAGAGTCTGGGCGGCAAGAGCTGCCTGCTCCACAGGCCGAACCACAGAGCGGGTGACCAAATAGCTAACCAGGGCGATTAGAGCCAGAAGAATTATTCCGGCGACCGTAATCGCACTTTGAACAAGTGCCAAAGATTGCTGCTCCACACTGAGATCAAAAACCAGGAACAGTTCGAAGTTTCCAGCAAGTGGAATCACCACTGGAGCTCCAACCGTAATGCCAGCAACCAGGACACCGTCTTTAGAGAAGCTCACTGGTGTATAGGTGAGGATTCCAGCAGACTCCCGAACCTTGACTCGCAGCTCATCAGGAATGGTCTTGAGGTCTAAATCCTGAGAAATCGGGGACTGAAAAAGCTGAAGCTGGGCTTGCCCTGGGCTTCTAAGAAGAGCTACCTGCCTAGATCCAGATCCGCCAACTATTTCCAGTGATGGAACAACGGCATTTATTAGTGTTTGCAGGGCAGTTTCGTCGTTTACCGAGGCAGCCGAAACTGTTCCTTGGACGCTGCTTACCGCGCGCTCTGTTTCGCTCAACACTTGATCAAGTCGATTTTGATAAAAGCCGTTTGCCAACGAGTAGGACAAAAATCCGCCAAGGGTAACCAGTGCCAAAGCACTGAGCAAAACGGTTGCGACCACAGCTCTGGCAGTTAGCGATCGCCTAAACAGCGAAATCACAGAGTCTCTGAGCCAGCCCGATATCCGTGACCACGGACTGTCATGACAATCTTCGGGTTCTCTGGATCTTTTTCCACCTTGGACCGCAATCGCTGAACGTGGACGTTCACTAGTCGGGTATCAGCCTTGTATTGGTAGCCCCAAACCTGCTCGAGTAGCATTTCTCTGCTAAAAACCTGTTGAGGCTTCGAAGCCAAGGTGTGAAGCAACTTGAACTCCAGAGGCGTTAGCGACAGATTCGCGCCCTCTCGTTGAACTTCGAAAGTTTTCGGGTCCAGCGTAAGACCTCCGACTTGAAGAACTAAAGAATCGTCTGGCAACGGTCGAAGTCTGGCCTTGACCCTTGCAATCAACTCTTCACCCTTGTGAGGCTTCACAACGTAATCATCGGCTCCGGCTTCAAGGCCCAAGACAACATCGTTGGTGTCTCCCCTGGCTGTCAACATGACAATTGGCACTCCGGATACGGCTCGAATCTGCTTGCAAACCTCAATCCCGGATTGACCGGGGAGCATTATGTCTAGAAGAACTAAATCTGGATTTCTATCCTTAAAGATCTCAACGGCCGAGATACCGTCTGCGGCGAACACCGGCTCGTATCCTGCTCCAGCCAGCACCAGGCCTACCATTTCGCGAAGGGCATCATCATCGTCAACAACCAACACCTTGTGAATCAAATCACCCTCCAATCACCCGCGATTACCTTCAACAGTAATGGTCAAAGAAACCGCTCCTTAAATGTAGCTTGAAGCGGGGCAGGAAACCTAAGAATTTGTAATCGCCTACTTCCGAAGCAATTGCTCTCAAGCCTTAGATGTGATTGCAGCAAGAGCTCGATTGCGAATTTGATGCATAACCGATTCCTGATTTGACTCGACGTTTAGTCTCAATAACGGCTCCGTGTTTGAAGAGCGGATGTTGCACCACCACCAGACTTGCCCATCCTGGTGACTGTAGGACTTTCCATCCAGCTGCTCGACAAAAGCTCCTTCGAATTCTGCCGCGACCCGCAACTGAGCCTCATGAGCGTCAGTGACGGTTGAGTTGATTTCACCCGATGCAAAATAGGGTGTGTAGTCGGCCGAAATCTCAGACATGGCCCGAGCTTGCGATCCGAGTTCGCTGATTAGGTGCATTGCGGCAAGCATGCCGTTGTCTGCCCCCCAGAATTCACGGAAGTAATAATGAGCCGAGTGCTCACCACCAAAAACCGCAGCGGTTAAAGCCATTTGGTCTTTGATTAGCGAGTGCCCAACCTTGGTTACCTGTGGGATGGCGCCCTGAGCAGCTATCGTCTCTGGCACCGATTTGGATGTGAGCAAGTTGTGCAGCACGGTCGGAGTCTTTTCCCCCAAAGCCTGAACCCTCAAGATTTCGCGCTTGGACACGATAGCAGCGACCGCAGACGGAGTCACTGCGACACCTTTTTCATCAACCGCGAAGCAGCGATCAGCATCGCCGTCGAACGCAAGACCTAGATCCGCGCCCGAGGAAACAACCATTTGCTGCAGATCAACAAGGTTTTTTGAATCCAGAGGATTTGCCTCATGATTTGGGAATGAGCCATCAAGCTCGAAATACATCGGCACTAAATCTACGGAAGCATCATCCCCGAGAACAACGGGAACCGTAAGTCCGCCCATACCGTTTGCGGTGTCAATTACTATCTTGAGTTTCCTTATGCCCTTCAAGGGAACCAGTTTGCGAAGATAGTCCGAATAGTCAGCAATAACCGAAAGGTTCCGCTCCGAGCCACGAACAGAATCAGCGGGGATGCCAGTTTCGAAAAAGACTGCCGCCCTGTCTCTAATTGCAGCGAGTCCAGTGTCGAGGCTAATACCCCTTGCTCCGGCTCGTGAAAGCTTTATTCCGTTGTAGCTGGCAGGGTTGTGGCTCGCAGTGAACATCGCTGCTGGAAGATCCAAGAGCCCCGAAGCGTAATAGTTCATGTCTGTTGAGCAGAGGCCCAACATGACAGCGTTTGCTCCGCGCTTTCTTGCGCCAAGTGAAAAGGCTGCTGCGAAACCCGGAGAGGAATCTCGCATATCATGGCCTACCACGAACTCTTTGCCCACCAGGTCGAGCTCATCAGCAAATGCGGCACCAAAGCATTCGACAACTTCTTCGGAAAGTTGACTCCCCACCAGCCCACGAACGTCGTAGGTCTTAACAAATGCATTAAATTTGGTCAATAGGGATCTCCCGATTAGGTTGCCCTCCAAGAATACAATGGCTCCATGGCTTCAATCCCGCAAAAAAGAGATCGTCACGGCAGAGGTATGCGCCGACCGGTACCGTCAAAACTTTTTCGTCACGGGCTGAGCCGCCAAACTTTTTTCCAGGATGCAGTTGCCGACACTGCGGATTATCTTCGGTCTAGGTTTCCAGAGGAACTTGGAGCCTTGAATTGGAAGATCGAAGAAGTACCACTCCAGGAGCGTCCAGAATCCCTAAACCGTTGGCATACAAAGCCTCAAACTATGACCATAATTCTCTACCGAATTCCGATTGAGAGAAGTGCAAGCTCCAGGACCTCCGATCCGAGGATTCAGATTGAACAGGCGGTGGTTTCTGCCGCCGCGAGCCTGCTTGGCAAAGAACCCTGGGACTTATTGGACCAGTGAGCTATCGGACACTCACCGATAGCTCATCTCCAAAGTTTTGATTCTCGCGCGGATTAATAACGGCGTAACCAGGCACGTCAATAACTTCGAGCGCGGCCGTAAATTCCGACGCAGAGTTGATACGAATCGAATCACCACTTACCGGCAACGAGACTTGCGATAGTGAGGCGATTTCAAAACTCTGGTATTCGACTCTGGTTCCGCTGGTTATTTCTAAGTTCACTATCAAAGCGGTCGAGCCGAAGTTTGCAACGTGCAAACGAGTTTTATAGCTTGGAACCGGAAGAGTTAAATCCGTGAATTGTGATGACTGGGTGAGCCAAGAAAAATCCACCACCGGCTTCAAAATAGTGTTCCTAATGCCCACCAAGAGTGGTGTGGTGCTCTCCACCCTGACCAGATAATCGCCATCGGTCAGATCAAGTTCTATTTCGGCAAAGCCCTCGGGCTGGACCTGCTGCCTCAGGACTACAACGTTGGTGCTTGCAACGGCAGTAATGACGGCTTCAGATGTAGTGTCTCCAAAATTAAACAATCTCAATACTGGCTTGTCAAAGCCCTGAGACCGAACGCTTAGACCGGTTAATAAATTCTCGTTCGCTGGAGCAAGGCTCGGGAGTTGTAGGTCCACACCCCTGGTCGATAGGCCTGCGGTTGCTCTTTGCTGCATGGCAACAGAAATAGGAACCCCGCTGGTTTCAAACCACAGGGCAAAAACAGGCTCTTGGAAAATCACAGAGGACACCGGTAGAACATCGGTATGCCCAGCGGCCAAGCTGACCTGCTTTGAAATCTTCCCGCCCGGTATTAGAAACTGCAATGACACTAAGGTTTCTGATTCGCTCGGGTTCGACAGCAGCAAAACGGTTTCTTGCCCCAGCGCCGCGGCACCCGAAATAAACCATCCGCTAAATGAGGGCTGCGAGCAGGTGCTTGCCATTAGCCCAAGCGCTCGATCCCTCGAGACTCCTTGGGACTGGATCGCGGATAGCAGCCCGGTTGATTGGTTGTCGCCAGCAGCGACCAGCCTGGCGCCAGTTGTAGTTGTCAGGCCGGGATCCTCAATCAACTCACCACTTCCTAGAAACTGGTAGATACTCGCCTCACCAATTCGGTCTATTTGTCCTAGTTCTATTCCAGACTCACCACCGACTTCGGCAAAAGCCCCAGGACAGTAGAGCGCGAGCGGTAGCGGCTCCACAGCAACGCTCTTGACATCTGGAGCCGCGAATGAGGTCGAGGCCACCGGAAACTGGGCCGCCACAATTTGCGAAAGAAACAACCCGACCAAGGCTGTGGCGAGGACAATGCGTGCAGCTAACTTCACTTCTGCTTCCCCAATCTCTTGGCCCCTCGAATGGAGGCTGGGGTTGGAATTGCCAGTAACAAGAACGCAGCAAGAACGCCAAGCTGAAGATTCTTGTTGCTCGGGGACCCAGGGATAGATGGGGTGTTTTTCGCGGAGCCGACCACCTGCCACAGGTGGCCGTAAGGGGTCTTGCCAGCAGCCTGAAGCATGGTCACTGAATCGATGGCTACTCGTGCAGCAGAAATGCTCTCCTGGTGGTCTCCTTGCAGCAGAACAAAATCAATACCCATGCTGGAAAGTAGGTCCTGAACTCCAGAAGGGTTACCTGCAACCAGCGAGCCACTCAATTGGGCAAGCTCATTAGTAATGGGGCTGGCCGGTAGCAGCAGTTGGTAGGCCAAGCTTGTCTGCTCAAGGCTCCTGCCGGCTCCCCAGAGCAGCTCAACGTCGAGCTGACGTCCATTGGCATCAATCCGGAGAGTTCTTATCCTCTCATCAACCTCAGCTGCTGCGACAACTAAAGCAGGGGCCTGCCGCTGGGACCCGAAAGAAACTTGGCTAGGCGCCAACGGTCCGAAAACAAGCCCAGAGGCAACTGCTCCAGCACTTACGGCGATCGATGCCGCGGTGATTGCCCACTTGCGATTTAGGTCGTTCAGGAACAAGCCAGTCCCGACCAGCAAGGCCGCCAAGCTAAGTGCCTGCATAGCCAAACTCCCGGCAATTGGCTGATAGGTGCTGCCCAGCGCCAGGATAATCGCCACCACCCAAGAGCTGACCGAAACTGCCAATCGGGTTCCAAAAAGACTTGCTGCCGCACCGATTCCTGCGGCGCCAAGAAAGAAAAGGGCACTGACTGAGCCATAAAGGCTTGCAGGAAGCAAAAACGCTGAACTAGAGACAGTCAGTAAAGCGAACTGATTTTGCTCAACGGCCAGGAGTACCCAGGGGTATATGAGAACCGCCCCGGGAAGTGCGAACCAACTCAAGATCGCCAGCTTGCGGATGTTATTGACGCCAAGCGCAATGCCAAAGATTACGAATAGGAAAAAGATTATTGGGTTGCTTGCTGCTATCAAGGCAGCCAACAAGCCAGCTAGACCCACCCATCGCCAAGTTCGCGATGAGTTATAGCTTGTGGCCGCTTTTATAAGCACGAAAGCCAACCAAGGGGCCACGGAAATTGTGACCAGGTCCGCCACTCCGGCCATCGCCTGAACCATCAGAACCTGAGGGCTCAGTGCAAAAACGAGACTCACCAAATTTCGCACCCATACTCGTGCAAGGAGCAAGCTAGTGAGCATCCAAAAGCCTGCAAACCCGAGGCTAGGCGCCACGAACACAAAAATGGCCAGGGCCAAACTCGGGTTAGAGCTTAGGGTCAAGCCAAAGACGGACAACACCCAGTTAAATGGATCTGTCGGCAGGCCAATCGCAGACAGGTAAGGAACCTGGGCCAGAGCCGTGGCCGACCAAATCGAGCCGAACGAATCGCCGATTGGAACCAGTCGCCCGGCATAGATTGCGCCAACTGGCAAAAGTGACCAGCCAAAAATAAGCGGCACCAAACCCAGCCAAACTGATCCGCTAGCGAAGAGGCCCTTCCCGGTCGACTCTTGGGCTTCGATTACGTACTCAAATTTGGCTTCTCGGCGCTTTTTTCTCTGAGCTCTTGTCGCCAGAAAATCTCTCAGCGGCCGAATCTTTCCCAGGCCCCGAAGCCTCTTGCGAGCCCTGAGCCTTGAACCAACGGTGAACCATGCCCACAGCCAAGCGGCGAACTGCCCAAAGATTCGCGACGGTTTTTTTGTAATCAGGTTTTGAGGGATCGAAATCAAAGCTACGAGCGGAAGAGCTAAATAGATAAGCGGTAGGAGCAGGGCCGGGGCAAGTATGCCGGCCAGATGAACGTGCGCTTTTGAAAGAGCTTGGGTTCGACTCCCGCCAAGCCACTTTCGAGTCCGTGCTTGCTGCATGGATAGACCCGCATGCAAAACCCTGGCTCGTGGCTCTACTACCACGCGGAACCCAGCAACTCGAGCCTGCGCACAAAACTCTATGTCTTGGGCAAACAGCGGTGCGGTGTCATTCAGGCCACCGAGTTTCTGCCAGAGACCTCCTGCCACCAGCATTCCAGCCGTAGAAACTGCAAGAGTGTCTCTCGAGTCATCGTGCTGACCTTGGTCATATTGATTATCGACCAGCAGAAAAGGCTTACCCGTTGGAGTAACGGTGATTCCGAGCTGTTGAATCTGTATTTCATTTCCCCACTCCAGAAGCTTCGGTCCTACAATCGCGACCGAGGGGGACAACTCAGCCGCACTTGCAAGCATTTGAAGCGCTGTGGGTTCGGGGGCGGAATCGTCGTGGAGAATCCAGAGCCAGCCGGGAACAGCCTTTAGCGACTGGACGCCGGATTCAATCGCAGCACCTAGCTTGATGTCACCGGGCTCAACAACTGAAAACCCGAATTGCTTGGCTAGCGCCGAGCAGGCCGGGTCTGCACTGGTTTCAACAACAACAATTTGCTCAATCGCGTGGGTCTGAAGTGACAGCGCTTTGAGGGTGGTAGCTAAATAATCGACCGCCCCGTGTGAGACGACTACCGTCGCTACCGAGAGCGTTGACACGGGTTGTTAGGCGGACTTGCGCAGACGGCGACGTTCGCGCTCAGAAAGTCCGCCCCAAATACCGAATCGCTCGTCATTTTGTAGTGCGTACTCTAGGCACTGAGACCTAACCGAACATTG
>CAJJAJ010000019.1 GCA_905182225.1 uncultured Aquiluna sp. | reverse complement strand
TCCTCTAGGTTGTCGCCAAATTCAATCGTCGGCTTCCTGGAATCAACCTCGTAGCTGTCGGCACGATAACTTGTGATCTCAACTTTTTCGTCACCGATTTGAGCTGCAATTGTGCCAAAGGCTCTGCCGATATCCCAGGTGGCGCTAGCCAACGGTCCAACGATGCTGAGGATCTTGTCCGGGTTTGCACTTGTAGCAAAATCTAAGTCAATTGAGCGCCTGCCCATAATGGCGTCTCGGACTGGGCCTCCGACCAAAGCTAGCTCTTCGCCGGCTGCCGCGAAGGCCTCGCCCAAGACGGTGAACAACGGGTGATCCGTGTTGTCCGTCAGGTTCTTGAGAGCATCCGCCACTTGTTGCATGGGCAATAGCTTGCCACAGTCGACAAGTAGAGTTGGGTTATGAGCGCGCCCAGTAATAGAACTGTCACGGAGGTCTCCGCAGGAGGTCTGGTTATTAGCGCCGCAAATCCAAATCAAGTCGCCTTGATTAGCCATCGAAATCGCGGTGGCGGCATGGACTGGGTGATCCCGAAGGGTCATGTCGAGTCCGGAGAAGCCCTAGAACAAACTGCTAGACGCGAAGTTGAGGAAGAAACTGGCCTGGCCTGCGAAGTGGTGTCAAAAATTGGCGAGATTCAATATGGGTTTACGGTTGGCAAAAAAAGAATCAAAAAAACAGTTCACCACTATCTGCTTAGACACACCGGCGGCGAGCTTTCCGCAAACAACGATCCGACCGGCGAAGTGGTTGAGGTTCGATGGTTCGATCTAAGCCAGCTCGAAGATGTTCTGGCACACGCCACCGAAAAGCGCATCGCGGAGAAGGCTCAGAGGCTGATTCAGTGAGGCAGGTTTGGCTTCTGGTGCTAGCGCTTTTGCTCATCCCTAACGCCGCCATCGCTGCTGAGCCAAGCATTGTCCCGGGCAGCAACATAAACGTTGTTGCCAGAGATGCCCGCATACCGGTAACAGTCACAAACCCAACCGATCAAGACATTGAAGTCATTGTTATGGCAGCAAGCAACAGCTTTCGCCTAGAAATAATTGAGAACGCGACGCTGATCGTCCCGGCAAGATCAAGCGCCGTGGCCGAACTGCCAATCAAGGCAATTGCCAATGGGCCACTAGAAATTTCGGTGTGGCTAAGCGTAGAGGGCAACCAAATCGGCGACACCGTAATTGTGGAAGTGATCGTAAATTACGACATTGAACTGTTTTTGCTGGTTAGCTTTGGTGTGGCGATGTTCGCACTAATTGTTATTGGTGTGATCCGAACCACCTCGAAGCTTCGAAAGCAGCCCCGTGAGTGATATCAACCCCTCAGTGACTCGCAGTTCGCTGATCATGGCAAGCGGAACAATTGTGTCCCGGCTACTAGGTTTTGCGCGCGCTGTATTGCTAGCCGCCACAATCGGCGTTACGACCGACGCAGCTGATGCCTTCGGCGTCGCCAATCAGCTTCCAAACAGCGTTTACGCAATAATCGTCGGTGGTGTTTTGAATGCCGTACTGGTTCCTCAGTTGGTTCGAGCCCGCGCGGCCAAAGATGGCGGCAAGGGCTACCTCGATCGCTTTGTAACGCTGGCCATCACGGTGTTTTTTGTTGTCGGGCTTATCTTCACCATCGCGGCTCCGTTCCTAGTTCGGCTCTACACGGCCGGTTGGACTGAACAGCAGCTGGCACTGGCGACCGCTTTTGCTTACTGGTGCCTGCCGCAGCTGTTTTTTTACGGGATCTATTCGGTTTTTGGCGAGGTTCTGAACTCCCGAAGTGCCTTTGGTCCATACATGTGGGCGCCGGTTCTAAATAACTTGGTTTCTTTGGGCGGCCTAGCGGTCTTCATAGCGGTTTTTGGAGCAGACCCCACCGGGGCAAGGAATGTCACAGACTGGGGCGCTGACCAAATAGCACTGTTGGCAGGAACCGCGACTTTGGGTGTGGCGGCGCAGTCGATGATCCTGTTGGCAAGCTGGCGCAGAATAGGCTTGAAATTAAAGCTAAATTTCCGCTGGCGAGGCTTTGGCTTAGGTCCGGCCCTAAAAACCGCCAGCTGGTCGCTCGCGATGGTTCTTGTTACACAAATCGGCGGTTTAGTTCAGACTGCGGTTGCCTCCACTGCGGCAAGCGCCAGAGACACCGGGATTGTCGTGGCATCAGTGGCTGCGGCCGCGATTGCATGGCTAATTTTTATGCTTCCGCACTCGGTAGTCACTGTGTCAGTAGCCACCGCCTACTTCACGAGAATGAGCCACCACGCAGCCAATAAAGACATGGCTAAATTCAAGAGCGATATGACCACCGGGCTCAAGGTAATCGCACTCGTGAGCATGATATCGACGGCGATGCTAATAGTGCTGTCTTACCCAATTGCCCGGGTTTTCGCCGGAGAGTATCCAGCAACTGCTGCGCTTGGGAACGTGGTTGCGGCATTCATGATCGGCCTGGTTCCATTTAGCTTCGTCTACATGATGCAACGGGCCTTTTTTGCTCTTGAGGACACCAAAACACCGTTTTTCTTTACCAGCATCCAGATCGCAATCCACATCACCGGTTCACTGATTCTTGGCGCAACAATGGACAAGCAGTGGCTGGTGGTGTCAATTGCGTTATTGACGGCTTTCTCCGTTTCGATTCAAGGAATCATCGCCTACTTAGCCCTAAAGTCCCGAATCGGCGGTCTAGAGGGCTTTGGAGTTGGCAGATCGCTAATTACTTTTTTCTTGGCAATGATTCCCTCGGCCATAGTCGGAGTTCTAGTTTTGAATTGGCTGGGTGGCATCGGCGAGGGAAGCTACCCGGTGGACCGGGTGGTAACTGCGCTAGCGAGCGGATTCGCGGTTGGGTCCGCCATGCTGTTCACCTACTTGGGGTTGCTCTGGTTGTTCAAAGTTCCGGAGCTCAGAGAAGTTTCGAAGCAATTGACCATTAGATTTGGCAGGAATTCAAAGTAGGGCGCTAATCTATTGTTGGAATAAATAGATGGTCATCTATGTTTTACGCAATAACCAGGAAAGAGCATCATGAGAGAAGTAATAATCATCGGTTCCGGTCCTGCCGGTTACACGGCAGCCATCTACGCTGCCAGGGCTGCCTTGAAACCGCTTATGATCGCCTCGAGCGTTGAACCTGGCGGTGAGCTGATGAAAACCACGGAGGTCGAGAACTACCCGGGTTTCCCGAACGGCCTTATGGGTCCAGATCTAATGGCTAGCTTCCAAGAGCAGGCGGAGCGCTTCGGCACCGAAATTTTGTTTGAAGATGTCACAGAGGTCGATCTCACCGGCGACATCAAGATAGTCAAAACTGGAAGCGGTGAGACCTACGAGGCCAAAACCGTTATTTTGTCGACCGGAGCTGCCTACCGAGAGCTCGGTGTTGCTCGAGAACAAGAGCTGAGTGGTCACGGAGTGTCCTGGTGCGCAACCTGCGACGGTTTCTTCTTCCGCGACAAAGTTATTGCGGTTGTCGGCGGCGGGGACTCAGCGATGGAAGAAGCTAATTTCCTAACCAAATTTGCTTCCAAGGTCTATGTCATCCACCGCAGGGACAGCCTGAAGGCCTCAGAAATCATGCAGAAGCGGTCTTTTGACAACGAGAAAATTGAATTCATCTGGAACTCGGCAGTCGCCGAGCTGAAGGGGTCTCCGAAGCTAGATGGTGTCGTATTGGAAGACACCGTCACCGGTGAAAAGCGGGGCCTAGCCATTGAAGGCTTGTTCGTTGCCATCGGAAGCGACCCGAGGGTTGGGTTGGTTGAGAATCAAGTGGAGATTTCTGACGAGCGTTTTATAAAAGTGGATGGCCGAACATCAAAGACGAGCCTGCCGGGAGTATTTGCGGCTGGAGACGTGATTGACCCGACCTACCGTCAAGCAATCACTGCGGCTGGATCAGGCTGCGTTGCAGCCCTCGATGCCGAGCACTACCTAAGTTCGAAATAAGGAGACAAAAATGCAACCAGTTGAAGCAACAAAAGCATCTTTTGACCAAGAAGTTCTGCATGCCGACAAACTAGTAATCGTTGATTTTTGGGCTGAATGGTGTGGCCCATGCCGCATGGTTGCCCCGGTTCTAGACGAAATAGCAAGCGAGAACGCAGACAGCATCAAGATCGTGAAGGTAAACGTTGACCTAGAGCAGCAGCTTGCCATGGACTACAGCGTGACCTCGATTCCGCTCCTTGGTATTTTCCATGACGGCAAGTTGGTGAAGCAGTTGGTTGGAGCAAGGCCAAAGGCTGCGATCATGGATGAAATCCGCGACCTACTTCCATCTAGTTAGCTAGTCACGAGCCACTTAGGGAACTAGACTTTTTTAGAACCTACCCTTGGAGTTCGAATGACTAAGACGCGTGCTGACGGAGTAACCAACTTTGATGCTTGGAAGCACGCCTACGCCGCGCGAGCCGAAAACCTATCTGTTTCCGAGGTCAGAGCTCTATTCGCAGTGGTATCTAGGCCAGAAGTGGTCTCTCTGGCCGGCGGAATGCCGGATGTTGCCGCTCTTGACACTGAACTAATTGAAAAAGCTTTTGCATCTTTAATGTCCAACCGTGGGGACCTGGCTCTCCAATATGGTGGCGGACAGGGAGACTTGCGGCTGCGGGAGCAGATCCAAGAGATCATGGCCCTTGAGGGTATTCACAGCTCGGTTGAAGACATCACAATCACCACCGGGTCTCAGCACGGCTTAGAACTAGTCTCGGACTTATTTTTGGACCAGGGCGATGTCGTTTTGGTTGAAGCCCCAAGTTACGTGGGTGCCGTCGGGATTTTCCGTCACAAAGAAGCTCAGGTTGCTCACGTTTATACAGATGAGCATGGCATTTCGCCTGAGGCCCTTGCCGAGACAGCCGATCGGCTGATTGCAGAGGGCAAGCGCATAAAGCTGCTGTATTTGGTGCCAAACTTTGCAAACCCAAGCGGTGTAACTCTCACTGCCGACCGCAGGCTTGAGGTTCTAGAAATTTGCAAGCAACGCGGAATCCTAATTATTGAGGATAATCCCTACGGACAGCTTTACTTCGGCGAAAAACCGCCGAACGCGATGCGGTCGCTCGATGAACAGAACGTGGTTTACCTGGGAAGTTTTTCTAAGATTTTGTCTCCGGGCCTGCGGGTCGGCTACGTGCTTGCACCGCCGGCAATCAGGGAAAAGCTGGTACTTGCCAACGAGTCAGCGATATTGTCCCCGGCAAGCTTCGCCCAGATGCTCGTTAGCGAATACCTGATTATTGCCGACTGGCAAAAACAAATCGCGACCTTTAGGGACCTTTATCAAACCAAGCGTGACGCCGCTCTGGAGGCTGTCGAGCAGTTTTTGCCGAAGGTTCACACGACCAGACCGGACGGGGGCTTCTTCCTGTGGCTGACGCTTCCCGAGGGTCTAAACAGCAAAGAAATGCTGCCATTGGCCGTCACTGAGCTGGTGGCGTATACCCCTGGAACTGCCTTCTTTGGGGATGGCCGTGGCGCGGACAACATCAGGATTTGCTTCTCACACCCGACGGCCGACAACGTTCGGGTCGGTATTGAGAGACTTTCCAGGGTTCTGAACCAACAAATTGATCTCCTAGAGACTTTTGGGAAGCGGGACTAGTGAGCAATCTTCGAGTGCTGGTTTTAGCCGGCGGAATCTCTCATGAGCGGGACGTTTCTCTGAAATCGGGCCGAAGAGTTGCCGATGCACTGACCGATGCCGGGATTTCGACAGAGATTCGTGAACCGGACGGCGAGCTGGTCGGTCACCTAATGGCAACTAGGCCAGATGTGGTTTGGTCCACCCTCCACGGAGCTGTCGGCGAAGACGGCTCTTTACAGAATCTATTGCAACTGGCCGGAATCGCATTTGTAGGGTCTGATTCCGCAGGTGCTCGTCTGGCTTGGGATAAGCCAGTGGCAAAAGTACTAGTCGCTAGACAAGGAATAAAAACACCCGAGTCCATAGCACTTCCTAAATCAAGCTTTCGAGAGTTGAATGCTGAGTCGGTGCTCGCGATGGTTGGCACTGAACTTGGTTTCCCAGTAGTAGTGAAGCCTGCCAAAAGTGGGTCTGCGCAGGGTTGCGCGAAAGTTTCTGAACCGAAGAGCTTTGCGAAAGCCATGATCGATGCTTTTGCCTACTGTGATCAAGTCATGATTGAGCGTTTTGTTGCAGGCACTGAGCTGGCGGTTAGTGTTATTGACCTAGGAGATGGGCCATTGGCCCTTCCGGCGGTTGAGATAGTGCCTGACTCCGGTGAATTTGGCTACAACGAGCGCTATACCCCTGGCCAGACAAACTATTACGTTCCGGCTCGGCTGGATGGAGAAATTCTGGCGGAAGCTGCCCGCATTGCGGTCGCGGCTCACAACAGCCTTGGGCTCACTCAGCTAAGCCGGGTGGACCTGATTGTTGACGAGTCGGGGGAAATTTGGTTCCTAGAGGCGAACGTGACACCCGGAATGACAGAGACTTCGCTTTTCCCGCAGGCAGTGCTGGCAACCGAGGCGACCTTGCCCGAGACTTACCTAGCGCTAGTGAAGATGGCCCAAAAAAGCTAGTTTTTACCCTTGATGTCCTGGATTATGCGCCTCAAGTCCACTAGGTTTCCAAATTCGATGACCATTTGGCCCTTCTTGCGCCCAATGCTTATCTTGACAACTGTATTTAGGTGGTCTCCCACTTCCTCCGCCAGCTCCTTGAGCATGTCCTGCTTGCCGCCCGGCCTAATTGTGGCCTTGCCGAGCCTCACCTTGGCGCCAGAAACTATCTCTTCGAGTCCTCGAACCGAAATACCTTCGCGAATGACCCGGTTGGCTAGCTCACGCATCGTGGTCTCATCGTTGGTTGACAGCAACGCCCTGGCATGGCCCGCGCTTAGAACGCCTGCAGCTACCTTGTCCTGAACATCCATTGGCAACTTGAGTAATCGCAAGGTATTCGTGATTTGCGGTCTGGAGCGGCCAAGCTTGTCAGCCAACTGATCCTGCGTGGTCCCAAAGTCCTCAAGCATCTGCTTGTAGGCAGAGGCTTCTTCCAAGGGGTTTAGGTTTGCGCGGTGAATGTTCTCAAGCAACGCGTCACGAAGCATGTTCTCGTCAGCCGTTTCGCGAACAACGGCCGGGATAGACACAAGCCCGGCTTCCTTCGATGCTCGAAGCCTTCGCTCGCCCATAATTAGTTCATAGCCGGCGCCAAGTGGGCGAACGACAATAGGCTGCAAGACACCGAATTCGCGGATGGAGTGAACTAGCTCTGCGAAGGCATCGGCTTCAAAGACCGTTCTTGGCTGCTGGGGGTTTGGTGTTATTTGGTCCAGGTCCAGCTGGCCCAATCTGGCACCAGGCGCAACTTCAACACCTATTGGCTGTTTATTGTCAGAACCGAAGAAGACATCGACCGCATTTCGGTCGCCCTCAGGAATCAAAGAACCGATGCCTCTTCCAAGGCCACCGCGGCGTTCGGGGCGTTTACTCGTAGTCATACGTGTTCTCCTCGCTGAGCCAGCTCGATAGCAGCTTCCTGGTAGGCCAGGGAGCCCGAATTCTTAGGATCAAAGGTAATTGCAGTCTGGCCGTAGCTCGGAGCCTCAGAAAGCCGCACAGAGCGCGGAATAGTTGCTGCAAGTGTCTGCTCGGGGAAGTACTTGCGAACCTCATTGGCGACGTCGGTGCTGAGATTGGTCCTGTTATCGAACATCGTCAGCAGGATTGAACTAATGTCGAGGCTTGGGTTCAAGGCTTTCTTCACTCGCTCGATGTTGGCGATGAGTTGAGTTACCCCCTCGAGGGCGTAATACTCGCACTGAATCGGCACTAAAACCTCGGTCGCAGCGACCAGAGCATTCACTGTCAGCAAACCAAGGCTAGGTGGCGAGTCGATGAAAATAAAATCTATTCGGGGAGACGTCTGGTTGACATAGGTTTCCAAAGCCGAGGCTAAAACCTTCTCGCGTTGACTTGCGCTAACCATGTCGATCTCAGCGCCGGCAAGATTAATGCTGGCCGGTAAACAAAATAAGTTTTCGTGCTCTGGGCTCTGCTGAACCAAAGGCCCAACTGCTGACCCATCGACCAAAACTTCGTAGCTTCCGGGGACCCCGTTGTGGTGTTCAACTCCAAGTGCAGTAGATGCGTTGCCTTGTGGATCAAGATCAATCACCAAAACCCTGAGGCCCTTGGTTGCAAGGGCTGCGGCAATGTTAACCGCGGTCGTGGTTTTACCGACACCGCCCTTTTGGTTCGAAACTGTGATGATTCGGGTCTTTGCCGGCGCAGTCAGCCTGGCGGCTTCAACTCGCTTAGCACGCTCAGTATTGAGAGTGATTTCCCTTAGGATTGGGGCCCTGACATCTTGCTGGCTACTCATGATCGCCGCCAGTAGATGTTTCACGTGAAACATGCTCAGTTTCGTTGCCGGGGGATTGCTGCCAGCCAGTTGGCTCCGGAGATTGCTCGTCGCGGTGTTTTGGATAGCCCAACCCCTGTGCAACGCTCGGTTTGGTGATCGAAGTCTCTTCCGCTGGTTGTTCAGTCATTTTCCTCAAGCCTTTAACCTAATACGGACAACAGTCGCAGTTTCCGGTGCTTTATTCAAACCCAGAGTAAGTATCTCAGGAGTATCGAACCCGAGTAGCTCAAGGCGCTCGGTTGCAGCAATAATCTCCTCCGGGGCCTTTGAGCCCTTGAGCGCTAGCACTGTTTTTCCCGAAGAGCCTCTAATAAGCGGACTAAGTAGACGAATCAACTTATCCAGAGCCGCGACAGCCCTTGCGGTGGCGATATCGAAATCAGTGCGATGAACGTCCTCGGCTCTTGCGCGAACCACTGAGACGTTCTCTAGTCCAAGTTCAGTAACCGCAGCCGATAACCAGTTAGCCCTGCGCTCCATCGGTTCAACCAAGGTGAAGTGAGAGTTGGGAGCGGCAATAGCCATAGGGATCCCCGGCAGGCCTGCGCCGCTTCCGACGTCAACGACCTTTTGACCCGGTTCAACTAGCTCGGCTAGCAGTCCACCGCTTATTACGTGACGGCTCCATAATTGAGGAAGCTCACGTGGCCCGAGTAGACCGAAAGTCTCTGAGTCTTTGGCTAATAACGCCGTGTAAACACGAGCCAGAGAAATGTTTGACCCGAATAGTTCCTTGGCGAAGGCCGGTTCGAGTTCAACCTGGCTTGGCTCGTTCAAGTCACCACAAGTTTCACGTGAAACATTTAGGGCTTGCGAACAACTATGTGGCGGTCACGACCTTGGCCTTCGGACTCCGAAACGAAGCCTGCTTCCGACACCATGTCGTGCACTTGCTTGCGATCGTAGGAGGTCATTGGCTTTAGGTGCTGCTCGCTGTCAGACCCCTCTAGCTTTTCAATGGTTCGCTCTACAAGCTGCTTGAGCTTGTCGGTCTTTGCCTGGCGCGATCCACCAATGTCGAGAATCAATCTGCTCATCTCGCCGGTCTTGGCCTGAACTGCCAGGCGTGCGAGCTCTTGAACTGCTTCGACAGTGTCGGGGTCAGAGATCTTGCCCAGGTTTGACTTTGCATCACTCTGAACGCTTATGTAAACGCGCTCCTTCTTAAACTCAATCTCCAGATCGCCGTCTAGGTCCGCTACATCTAAGAACTCTTCGATGAAGTCCGCTGCGATTTCGCCTTGCTGTTCCAGTTCTTTTTCTTCGCTCATTTACTTCTTCTTCTTTTTCTTGGATCGGTTTTTGCTAACTGGCTGGTTACGCTGACGAACTTCTGGCTCGGGCGTCTCCTCCTCGATAGCTGGGGTGGTCTCTAGTTTGGGCAGCTTGCCCCTGCGCTCCAGTCGCTCCTGTCGCGCTTTGTGCGCTGGTGAACCGGGGGTAGGCATGTTGCGAATAACAATGAATTGCTGGCCCATGGTCCAGAAGTTGGAAACCAACCAGTAGGTCATAACACCCAGGGGGAAGGTCAGTCCGGAAAACAGGAAGACCGCTGGAAGTGTGTAGAGCATGATCTTCTGGGTCCGCATGAACTGGCTGTTTTGAGTCTCTGGGTTTTGGTTCTTAGCCATGATCTGCTTCTGGGTGATGAACTGCGAGGAAGACATCAGCACAATCATGATGGCGGCAATTACCTTCACGTTTATGTCATCAGACCCGAAGAAGGTGTCAGACAAAGTCGCTCCAAATAATTTGGCCTGCGAAAACGACTGAGCCAGGCTTTCGGTTAGAACTCCGACCCCTGCTTCGTTTCGCTGGGCACCATTGAGAACGTAAAACAGGCTAATAAAGATTGGCATCTGCAAAATAAGCGGAAGACAGGAGCTAAGGGGGTTGGAGCCAGTCTCCTTATAGAGGGCCATCTGCTCTTTGGCGAATCGCTCTCGTGAGTCTTTATCCGTCTTGCCCTTGTACTTCTTCTGAAGTTTGGCAAGTTGTGGCTGAACCATCATCATGTTTCGCTGGCTCTTGATTTGACGAACAAAGACAGGTATCAAGGCAGCGCGTACGACCAAAACTAAACCGACGATTGCCAGGACCCACGATCCACCGGAGTCGAACGAAAAGCCAATGGAACTGAAGACCGTGTGAAAACTCACAAGAATTAGTTCAATGAGCCACTTAATTGGCCATAACAGATCCACAATTACCTCTTTATTTCTGAACTAGCGGGTGAACTAAATCCTAGCTGGCTTATGGATATCCAGTTGGGCCCACTTACTACCTCATCCACCCCGCCGGCCGACCACGGGTTACAACGTAGAACGCGCCAACCAGTAAGAGGGATAGCGCGCAACACACCAAGGCGCTGAAGGGAGTGAAGACCGTAGGTGGAACATGAGGGGTAGTAACGACAGACGTCTCCGTAAAGCGGGGAGATAATTTTTCTGTAAACCAACACCAAAGCAATCAAGATGTTTCTGGGCACGAGAAGCAAAACACAAAGAGATTTCATTTCTCAGTCCGCTCCATGAGTTTCAGTATTGAAACCTTCAGATCTTCAAAGCTGAGATTGGTGGCGCCGGGTCGGTATCGCACGACGCCGTGAATTTGTGGCTTTCCAACAATCTGCTCACTAAGAACAGCTTTGGTTCTGCGACGGATTTTGTTTCTAACAACGGCATTGCCCACGGCGCGGGAGGTTACGATCGCGAAGCGGCTTGATTCGGCCGGCAAAAAATGGATGGTTGCAAATTCATTGCTACTACGCTTGCCGAGTCGTATCACCTGGCGGATTTCATCGCTAGAAGATAATCGATTCTCGCGCGCTAGCAACTGCCCTCTAGGCGCTTAGTTCTGTGCGACCCTTGCGACGGCGAGCGGCCATGATGGCACGTCCCGCACGAGTACGCATACGTAGACGGAAGCCATGCTTTTTTGCACGGCGACGATTGTTCGGTTGGAATGTGCGCTTGCTCACTTAAAACTCCCTGGGTCTGTTGGGAATTACATCCCAAAACAACTTCCATAATCTACGACGAATATAGCCGATAGTCAAGGCTGTTGCGGACTAAATGCACCAAATTGAGTGCTTCTCATACAAATTCAAAAAAATCAGTTGCGACACGCCGAGTTAATTTGATATCCAACCGCGGTATCCACTTGAATGTTCCAATCGAAGTATTCTGTGACTTTAACACAAAGTTTTCCACAAGCATTGAGGGTTTATGCACAGGCCAAATTATCTGTGCAAAAATCTGTGCATAAGTATTATAAGAACCAGAAGGAGCTCCAGATGGCCGACGTCGCCCTCACAACAATGTGGAGCGACCTTGTTTCTAAAATTACCTCGGACCCCAGGGTGACCCCTCACCTCAAAGGACATCTCGATCTTGCTGTACCAAAAGGCGTGCTGGATGACACTCTTTATTTAGAAGTACCCAACGAGACCACTCGTTCGATGCTTCAGCAGCGTCTCAAAGAATTACTCCTTGACGCTCTGGGCGAGGTTGCTGAATTTGGCGGCCCAACTTCGTTCCTAATAATTACCAACGAAGAGCTTCAGACCGCAACTCGGATTGAGCTAGCGGTAGAACCCGAGCCCCCAGTAGTCGAACGAGATCCTGCGACTGGTCCAGTTCCGATAACTGGATCTTCCGGGCTAAACCCAAAATATAGTTTTGATAACTTTGTGACTGGTGGTTCGAACAGGTTTGCGCACGCTGCATCATTTGCGGTTGCCGAGGCACCTGCCGAGGCATATAACCCGTTGTTTATATACGGATCAAGCGGCTTGGGCAAGACACACCTCCTACACGCCATCGGTCACTACGCCATGCACCTGAAGCCACGAACCAAGGTTCGCTATGTCTCCAGCGAGGAATTCACGAACGACTTTATAAACGCAATCCAGAACAACAAGACCTCCGAGTTCCAGGCGCAGTATCGAGATGTTGATATTTTGCTCGTGGATGACATTCAATTCCTCCAGGGTAAAGATCAGACTCAAGAGGCTTTTTTCCACACTTTCAATAACTTGCACGATCACAACAAGCAAGTTGTAATCACCTCGGATCTTCGCCCTAAGCAGCTAGAGGGCTTTGAGGAGCGTATGCTCTCCCGGTTTGAATGGGGCTTGATCACAGACATTCAGGCACCAGAGTTTGAGACCCGTGTCGCTATCCTTCGCAAAAAGGCTGCCCTAGAGAGAATCCCAGTTCCGGACGAAGTAATCGAATACATGGCGACACGAATTTCTTCAAACATACGTGAACTCGAGGGAACCCTGATTAGGGTCACCGCTTTTGCAAACCTAAATCGACAACCCCTAGACATGGACCTTGTACAAACAGTCCTAAAAGACACCTACTCTGTATCTGAGGACACAAGAATTAGTCCTCTAGAAATCATTGCCGCGACCTCCACTTACTTTAAAATCACCCAAGAACAGCTAACAGGCTCAGGGAGGCAGGCAGCGATAGCTCTCGCCCGTCAAATTGCAATGCACATCTGTCGCGAACTGACGGACTTGTCTCTTCCTAAGATTGGAACTCACTTTGGGAATCGAGACCACACAACCGTTATGTATGCCACGAAGAAAATTAGCTCCCAAATGAGGGAAAAGCGATATATTTACAATCAAGTCTCCGAAATAATTCAAAAGATCAAAGATAGCCACAAATAGTTTTAGAGAAAACCTGTGGATAACTTCCAAAACAACACGAATAAAAGGGCTTTTTAGGCCTAAAAATCCAGATTATTTGTTCACAAAACAAAATAATTCAACAGGGTAATGACTTATCCCCAAGTTTATGCACAGACATGTGAACAACTTACAACGATGTAGTTCTCAAGATACAAAAGCTTGAGCGGGAGTTATCCACTTTTACACAGCAGGTTATTAGTGATTATTAAAGATATTAAATAAATAATAATTTCACTCCCCCTGACAAGTTGTGACTCTTGGGAATTCTTGTGCCAAGATAAAAGCCAATCAACTAGAAGGTCACCATGAAATTTCAAGCCGATCGCGAAGTGCTAAGTGATGCTGTTTCTTTTCTAGTTCGTCTTTTGTCGCCCAGGCCTCAATTGCCGCAACTATCAGGCGTGATGATAGAGGCTGATGGCAACGAAGTGCAATTGTCGATTTTTGATTACGAGGTTGCGGCGAGAGTAAAGATTGCAGCGGCGATTGATACTCCCGGAAGGGTTTTGGTTCAGGCAAGACTTCTATCTGAAATCCTAAGCAAGTTGCCAGCCGCATCTGTATCCATGGCGCTGGATGAAACAAGATTTCATGTCAACTCTGGGACCAGCAAGTTTTCGCTTTCGTCGATGTCCACCACGGATTACCCGGACACTCCAGATTTTCCTGTCGCAACCGGCAAGGTGTCTGCAATTGAATTTACAAATGGTGTCGCAAAGGTGGCTGTTGCTGCATCGCGTGAAGAAGTAACCCCAGTGCTAACAGCTGTAATGATAACCGCGAGCTCTAAAGAGCTGACTATGGTTTCGACAGATCGATTTAGGGTCGCCGTAAAGGCGATTCCTTGGGCTGGGAAACCTGTTGAGCGCGAGGTTTTAATTCCGGCGAGAGTTCTAAGTGAAATATCAAAAACCTTCAGCCATGACAGCGAACTTGAACTTGGTTTTGGAGAGGGCGAAAAAGACATGATTGGTTTTTCAAGCGCCAACAAGTCCGTATCCACAGCCACCATTAAAGGCAAGTACCCAGCTGTATTGCAGCTTTTTCCAGAGGAAACCGCGAGTTTTGCAATCCTAAGCAAGCAGGAGCTGTTAGATGCCACGCGCAGGGTTGCCTTGGTTGTAGACCGAGAAAAACCCCTGAGATATAAGTTCACTGAAAGCGAGCTGTCCCTGGAGTCGATAGGTTCGGACGTAGCCGATGCCTCCGAACAGGTCTCGTGCTCTATGAAGGGTGAAGAAACAGTGGTTTCCCTACGACCTCAATTTCTTACAGATGCTCTTGCAGGGCTTGATGTTGAGAATGTGAAAATTGGTTTCACTGTGAATCCAAACAATCCAAACAAACCCGGCCCGGTGCTAATTAGTCCAGTCGATCCAAAGGACAGCGACAAAGACTTCAAGTACCTGTTGCAGCCAAATCTTCTAGTTTCCTAAGCAAAGGACTCGGCACTTGTGGCTCAAGTCTTTACAGCTAGCTAATTTCCGAAACTACTTACAGCTAAATCTTGATCTCTCTTTCGGTCAGGTCTTGCTTTATGGACAAAACGGTGAAGGAAAAACAAACCTTGTCGAGGCAATCAGCTACTTGTCTACCCTGGAGTCGCATCGAGTTACCGGATACCAGTCCCTGATACAACAAGGACAAACCACAGCCCAACTTTCCGGAAAAGTAAACCACAACTCCCGAGAACTTCTGATTGGTGTCGAACTCAACAAAGAGGCGAGCAACCGGTATTTTTTGAACGGCTCAGCCAGGAAGAAAACCTCAGAGGTTCTGGGTCTTGTTAGAACCGTTTCTTTTTCGCCTGAGGACCTAGATCTAATAAGACGTGATCCGAGTGACAGAAGAAAGTTCCTAGATAGCTCGCTTGTTCAACTAAAACCGCGTTTATCGGGTGTTAAAGCAGATTACGAGCGTGTCCTCAAGCAAAGAAACGCCCTATTGAAATCTGCGAGAGGCGTAAAAAATCCTGAACTTTCGACTCTAGAAATCTGGGACGATCAACTTGTTGCCCTGGGTACCGAGCTTGCAGCCGAGCGTCTTGAGCTAGTCACTGCCCTCTCGCCGCTTTTGCAAACCTTTTACACCGCCCTTAGCGACTCGAAAGATGAAATTAGTCTTCGGGTTGTTTCGGCAGTGGGCAGTGATGAAAACGAAAAGTGGACAGACATCGAACGTGATCCAAAGATCTACTCTCAGCTGTTTTACGAACGTCTCGAGTCATTGCGAAAAAAGGAACTTGAGCGCGGGATAACTCTCGCGGGACCCCACCGGGACGAGCTGCTGATCGATAAGGCAGGATTACTGGCCAAAACTCATGCCTCGCAGGGCGAGGCCTGGTCTCTAGCGCTGGGCCTAAAGCTTGCCCTCGGAGATGTTTCACGAAAAACCAGCAATATCGGGGATCCGATTTTGCTATTGGATGACGTGTTTGCAGTATTAGACAAGGGCAGGCGAGAGCGCCTAGTTGAATTCGTGACAGATTATGAGCAGGTAATAATCACCGCAGCAGATGAAACGATGGCGCCGAATCTCGATTGGTCTGAAAAACTGCACGTATCGGGAGGTGTTGTAAGTGCCTAATATCTTCTTTGAAGTGGCTGACGGATTCTTCAAAAGCTTTCTTGCAAACTCCCACGGCATGAAATCAAAAGATCAAAAGCGTCGGGAGAAAAACCAGACTCGTGGCACGAAACCCTTTGACCCGGGTCGCGATCTAGTCACCGCGAGTCAAAGCCTGGAGCATTTGTTTGGGGAGTTTAACTGGACCGCGGACTTGGAAAAGGCGTCGCTCTTTGCAGACTGGGATCGGGTCGTGGGTCCAGAGAGTGCGAATGCCTCTTTCCCCGAAGAGCTCAAGGGCACGCAACTAATTATTCGTTGCAAGTCAACCGCGTGGGCTACTCAAATGCGGCTTTTAGAGACCCAGGTTTTGCAGAAGCTGGCAGAAGTTCATCCAAAACTTGTTGTTGATGAAATCATGTTCATCGGCCCGAACGCGCCGAGTTGGAAAAAAGGTCCTAGATCGGTTCCTGGACGGGGTCCGCGCGACACCTATGGCTAATAACCATATGCACTCCTTTTTCTGCCCTCTGGACTAGAATTGAGGGGTTAGCAAACCTGAATCTAAGTCGGTCCTAGACCGCGTTTACGTGGAGCTAACCCAAACGGGAAGTAATTGAATATGTCAGAACCAACGAGAAACTACGATGCCGGAGACATTCAAGTCCTTGAGGGACTGGAGGCCGTTCGCAAGCGACCGGGAATGTATATCGGCTCCACAGGCCCCCGCGGCCTTCATCACTTGGTTTATGAGATTGTCGACAACTCAGTCGACGAGGCTCTTGCCGGCCACTGCGACAACATCGATGTTGTTATCACCAAGGCCGGAAATATAAAGGTTTCCGACAACGGTCGAGGTATCCCGGTTGACATGCACCCGGTGGAAAAAAGACCCGCCGTAGAGGTAGTCCTAACTGTTCTGCACGCCGGTGGAAAATTTGGCGGCGGCGGATATGCCGTTTCCGGTGGTCTTCACGGCGTGGGTGCTTCTGTTGTAAATGCTTTGTCCTCGACGCTTTCTGTTGAGGTCCATCGCGATGGCCACGTCTGGCGCCAGGGTTATTCAATCGGTGTTCCAGACGCCCCGCTAGCCAAGGGCGAAAAGACCGATCGCAGCGGAACAACAATCGAGTTTTCGCCGAGTGCGGACATTTTTGAAACTATTGACTACGACTACGAAACGCTTCGCCAGCGTTTTCAGCAGATGTGTTTTTTGAACAAGGGCTTGAAGATCAACCTTCTGGACGAGCGCGATGGAAGAAAAGACAACTATTACTACGAGCGCGGTCTTGCTGATTACGTCGAGTATCTGAACTCAGCCAAAAAAGTCGAGACTATTCACGACGAGATTATTTCAATCGAAACTGAAACTAAAGAAAAAACAATCTCCGTCGAGATCGCAATGCAGTGGACCACCGGATACAACGAAGGCGTCCACACCTACGCGAACACGATCAATACCCACGAGGGTGGCACGCACGAAGAGGGCTTCCGCACGGCTCTGACCTCCTTGCTCAATAAATACGCCCGTGATAAGTCCTTACTAAAAGAAAAAGATGACAACCTCACCGGTGATGACGTTCGTGAGGGTTTGACAGCGGTTGTTTCTCTGAAGCTAACCGAGCCCCAGTTTGAGGGACAGACCAAAACCAAACTTGGCAACACCGAAGCCAAAGCCTTTGTGCAAAAAGTAGTGAACGATCAACTTGGTGACTGGCTAGCCCGTAATCCTGTTCAAGCTAAAGAGATTGTTCGCAAGGCAATCCAGGCTGCCAGCGCAAGAATGGCAGCAAGAAAAGCTCGCGAGGCAACCAGACGCAAGGGCTTGCTGGAGTCCGGCGGAATGCCAGGAAAGCTAAGAGACTGCTCATCTAGAGACCCAGTTGTCTCTGAGATTTACATCGTTGAGGGTGATTCGGCCGGCGGCTCAGCTGTTCGAGGTAGAGATCCTGAGACCCAGGCGATCCTGCCGCTTCGAGGCAAGATCTTGAATGTTGAAAAGGCGAGACTTGATCGAGCTTTGGCAAACACCGAAGTTCAAGCGCTAATTACTGCCTTCGGTACCGGCATCGGTGAAGAGTTTGATGTCAGCAAGATTCGCTACCACAAGTGCATTTTGATGGCCGACGCGGATGTCGACGGTCAGCACATCAGAACCCTGTTGCTGACTCTGTTGTTTAGGTACATGCGTCCTTTGATAGAACACGGCTACGTGTACATGGCTCAGCCGCCGTTGTTCAAGCTCAAGTGGTCCAACGCTCCTCACGAATATGTCTACTCGGACGAAGAGCGCGACCGAAAGTTGCAAGAGGGCCAAGCAGCTGGCCGGAGAATTCCAAAGGAAAATGCCATCCAGCGCTACAAGGGTCTTGGAGAGATGGATTACGACGAGCTTTGGGAAACCACAATGAACCCGGCCACCAGAACCTTGCTTCAAGTGACCCTGGACGACGGAGCACTAGCCGACGAGGTCTTTTCGACCTTGATGGGTGAAGACGTCGAAAGCCGAAGAAACTTTATTCAGCGGAACGCCAAAGACGTCCGATTCTTGGACATCTAGGTAGGAGAGAAAAATGTCAGAAAACCAGATGGACAAAATAGAGCAAATCGACCTCAAGGTCGAAATGCAACGAAGCTACCTCGACTACGCGATGAGCGTTATTGTCGGGCGAGCACTTCCGGACGTGAGAGACGGGCTAAAACCAGTTCACCGTCGAGTTCTTTACGCGATGTACGACGGCGGTTACCGACCAGACAAACAGTTCTCAAAGTGCTCGCGTGTAGTTGGCGATGTGATGGGTCAGTACCACCCTCACGGTGACACAGCTATTTACGACACCTTGGTTCGCTTGGTCCAAGACTGGAACCTTCGTTACCCTCTCGTTTCGGGCCAGGGCAACTTCGGTTCCCCCGGAAATGACCCAGCTGCCGCGCCACGATATACCGAGTGCAAGATGGCTCCGTTGGCGATGGAGATGGTTCGAGACATCGACGAAGAGACCGTTGACTTCCAAGACAACTACGACGGCCGCACCCAAGAGCCGACCATTTTGCCTGCCAGGTTCCCAAACCTATTGGTCAATGGATCAATCGGTATTGCGGTTGGAATGGCAACAAACATTCCTCCCCACAACCTCAGAGAAGTATCAGAGGCAGCTCAGTTTGTTCTTGCTAACCCCGAAATCGAAGGTGAAGCGCTAATTGAAGAGCTAATCAAGATTGTGAAGGGCCCAGATTTCCCAACCGGCGCTCAGATTCTTGGTCGCCGCGGAATTGAAGACGCTTATCGAACCGGCCGCGGCTCAATAACAATGCGTGCGGTTGTGAACGTCGAAGAGGTTCAGAACCGAACCTGCCTAGTTGTCACCGAACTTCCTTATCAAGTAAACCCAGATAACTTGGCGCTCAAGATTGCAGAGCTGACCAAAGAGGGCAAGCTCACCGGCATCGCAGACATTCGCGACGAAACATCCGGTAGAACTGGTCAGCGATTGGTAATCGTTCTAAAGCGCGACGCGGTTGCAAGGGTTGTACTGAATAACCTTTATAAGTACACCCAGTTGCAGGACAACTTCGGTGCGAACATGCTTGCACTTGTCGATGGAATCCCCAGAACGCTGTCGATTGATGGCTTCATCACCCATTGGGTAACACACCAGATTGACATCATCGTCAGAAGAACTCAGTTCAGGCTGCGTAAGGCAGAAGAGCGAGCCCACATCCTTCGCGGTTACCTGAAGGCTCTTGACTCACTCGACGATGTAATCGCTCTGATTCGCAAAAGCGCGACCGTGGAAGACGCTCGCGACGGACTAATCAAGCTGTTGAAAATCGACGAGCTTCAAGCGCGCGCGATCTTGAACATGCAGCTGCGTCAACTTGCGGCTCTTGAGCGACAGAAAATTATTGACGAGGCCGCTGAGCTTGAAACTCAGATCACTGAATTCCAGAGAATAATTGGAGACGAAAAAGCCCAGCGCGACATCGTTTCTACTGAGTTGGCTGAAGTTGTTAGCAAATACGGCGACGATCGTCGCTCGGAGATAATGCTTGGTTACGACGGCGACGTCAGCCTAGAGGACCTAATTCCCGAAGAGGAAATGGTAGTTACCTTGACCCAAGGCGGCTACATCAAGCGAACCAGAAGCGACAACTATCGCGTGCAGCACCGCGGTGGTAGGGGCGTTAAGGGAGCAAGCCTCCGAGCCGATGATGTGGTGCAGAACTTTATTGTTTCCACTACTCACCATTGGCTGATGTTCTTCACTAATACCGGAAGGGTTTATCGCTCCAAGGTTTATGAGGTTCAAGAATCTGGCCGAGATTCAAAGGGCCAGCACGTTGCCAACCTCTTAGCCTTGCAGCCAGAGGAATATGTAGTCAAGGTGCTGGATCTTAAGGACTATCAGCAGGAGCCTTATTTGGTTATGGCCACCAAGAACGGACTTGTCAAAAAGACCGCCCTGGAGCTTTATGACACCGCTAGAACTGGTGGCATCATCGCTATCAAGCTCCGCGAAGGCGATGAGCTTATCAACGCAATGTTGGTGAGCGAAGAGAACGATGTTCTTTTGGTAAGCCGTAAGGGAATGTCAATTAGATTCTCCGCGGCTAACGACTCGATGCGTCCAATGGGTCGAGACACCTCAGGTGTCATCGGCATGGCCTTTAGAAAGGGCGACGAGCTGTTGTCGGCTTCCGTCATTGGGGAGTCTGGTTTCGTCTTTGTTGTAACCGAGGGCGGTTATGCCAAGCGAACTGCGGCGGATCAGTACCGAGTTCAGAAGCGTGGCGGCATTGGAATTAAGGTGGCGAAGCTCGATGAGAAGCGTGGTGACTTGGTCGGTGCGCTAATGGTCGATGAAACTGACGAGGTTCTAGCGGTATTGTCTTCCGGCAAGGTAATCAGGAGTTCGGCTAATGAGGTACCGGCCAAGGGACGCGACACCATGGGCGTAGTATTTGCTAGGTTTGACCAGAGCGATTCAGTTCTGTCGATAGCC
Organism: uncultured Aquiluna sp.; assembly: GCA_905182225.1. Lineage (GTDB taxonomy): Bacteria > Actinomycetota > Actinomycetes > Actinomycetales > Microbacteriaceae > Aquiluna. The sequence goes on along the minus strand of CAJJAJ010000019.1, from coordinate 1,555 downwards.
AGAAATGCTGAGCGGAACCTAGAAACTAATGATGATCCAGAAACTGAAGGAGCGGCAGATGACATCGCTGTTCAACCGGAATAAGACCCCTAAGGAACCCAAGAAACAAATTCGCCTGAAGCTAAGAGGCGTAGATGTTTGGTCCGCCGTAAAGGTCGGATTCCTTATCTCAATCGCGAGCTCAATCGCTCTGGTGGTTGGAGCTTGGTTGATTTGGTCGGTGCTTGCGAATTCCGGGATTTTCTCCTCAATCGGGAGCTTGCTTGGATCTGTTCTTGGAGATGGCAGCAATGTGAACCTAGAGGATGATTTTTCTTTTACTAACGTCATGACCACGGCAACCACCCTCGCACTTCTAAATGTCGTGCTAACTACTGCCCTGTGGGCAGTATGGGCAGTAATTTTCAACCTGATTTCTAAGCTGGTTGGTGGGCTTTCGCTCACTTTCACCAACAACTAGAGATCTAGGGTTTGTGGCAGGTGTTTTTTTCTAGTAGCATCATCTTGCTCGACGGGCCTATAGCTCAGGTGGTTAGAGCGCTTCACTGATAATGAAGAGGTCGGAGGTTCAAGTCCTCCTAGGCCCACGGTGAGCACTTTCCGCCAGGGAATGCTCGCTATGGGGACTTAGCTCAGTTGGTAGAGCACCTGCTTTGCAAGCAGGGGGTCAGGGGTTCGACCCCCCTAGTCTCCACAATGCGAAAACCCCTCCTTCGGGAGGGGTTTTACTTTTCTGGTCCCAGGTAGAATCCAAGTATGAGCGGCGCTGACTGGTATTCCTATCGAGGGCAAATTGGCGACCGAAGCCAAATGTTCCAGTGCGTGGCAGACAAATGGCCCCTCAATAAAGTTCTCTACCTGGGTAGTTATGTCGATATTTCGCCCTCGATGGTTTGGAGGGCGGTTACATATCTTGACACTGACAAAAGGGCAAAAAAATTCTTCGAAGATCATGAAAGAGTCCTTGGTCAACTATCTGGTCGCAAATATGAACCGGAACCCCCAGACATAAGATTTGTGCACGACGACTTCAATGGTTACCCCGAGCTTTCGCCGCAAAGTTTCGACATGGTGATTTCGCTTTACAGCGGACCATCAGTCTCTGCAGCGCTTCCCTACCTCATGGCAGGTGGCAAGCTGCTGGTCAACAACAGCCATGGTGATGCTAGTCTCGCGATCCTCAATCCTGAACTGCAGCCTGCCGGATGCATCAAATTTCGAGAGGGCCAATATCGCCTTGTAACCGAGAATCTAGACGGATATTTTTCTTTTAAGGGAACACCTCCCACTCAAGAGAGCATTTATTCCTCGGGCCGTGGCGCCGCACTCTCTAAGACAAGTTTCGCCCTAGTTTTCTCTTTCGAGCCCCAAGGGCCCGAGAAATAGTCTGATTTATAGTCTGATTTCTAAAAACATAGGCGCCAAAGCATTGAATTGGCGGGCCACATAGACCCCGCTAGTCTCCACAAGGAAGAAAACCCTCCCAGAAATGGGAGGGTTTTTCTTTTTACCGAGTCAACGCCAGAAAAAGCATCACTAGTGACACCGCAATGCC
>CAJJAJ010000018.1 GCA_905182225.1 uncultured Aquiluna sp. | reverse complement strand
TGCCCGGAAGTGACTCTAACTGCGAGCTTGAGGCTCTATTCAGGGAAATGAAGCCCAGGCTTGAGTCAGTTGCCATTTGGGACTCTGCCAGGATCACCACTTGCTCGCCATCCGACACTAGGCGAGCTAAGCTGACGCTTGACTGAACAGCCGAGTCCGTAAAGCCCCCGGCAGCATCGATAACGTCTCGAACCCTAGATCCATTGGAAAGCTCGTATAGGCCAGGCTCAATTACTTCGCCAACAACGCGAATAAAAACCTCACCAGAAACCGTAAAGTTTTCACTTTGTTGGACAATCGCATCTTGCACTTTAGGTGCGCCGGAATTTGAAAGTAAAACTCCAAGCAGGATCGCAACGAGCCCGCCGGCAAGATACAACTGCTTGCGTTTTTTAGAATCCAGAGCGTTTAGCCATTGAAGTATTTTCTGCATCCAAACAAGATGCCCTAAATATCAAATGTGCTACTGGCCGCTGAAAAACTCTGTCGAGAAACCGCTACTTGGTTGCTATGTTCACAAGTTTTGGAGCCCTAATGATTATGTTTAAAGTTTCTTTGCCCTGAAGTGCCTTTTTCACTAGCTCGGAACTTAACGCGAGCTCTCGTAGCTCATCTTCTGAGATAGAGACATCCACTTCGAACTTATCTCGCAGCTTGCCGTCAATCTGAACGATTGCAGTGCCCTTTTGCTCGACAAGCAGATCATTCTCAACTTCTGCGAATTGAGCTAGCGCGACTGTCGGCTCATGACCGAGCAGCTGCCACATGTCTTCTGCGGTGTAGGGAGCAAACAGGCTTAGTGCCTTGGCTAGCTCCTCGGCGCCCTCTCTGACAGCAATGTCGGCTGGGCCGACACCTTGATCGATTGCCTTGCGTAAGTGGTTGGTAAGCTCCATGGCCTTGGCAACGCCAACGTTGAATTTATGGCTCTCAATTGCCTCTTTGAATCCAGCCAAGAATTGGTGGGTTGCCTTTCGGACCCCTTTGTCTCCAGAAGCAAAATTCGATTCTGGCTTGCTAGAAACATCTTGGGTAATGCGCCAAGCGCGTGCCAAAAACTTAGCCGACGCAGCCGGTGAAACATCGGACCAGTCGATGTCATCCTCCGGTGGTCCCGCGAAAGCCATAGTTAGTCGAATTGCATCCACCCCGTGAATGTCCAGCTGTTCGCTTAGTCGAACTAGGTTCCCCCTGGACTTGCTCATCGCGGAACCGTTCATCAAGACCATGCCCTGGTTTAGCAACCTAGTAAAGGGCTCTTCGAAATCAACCATCCCAATGTCGTGAAGCACCTTGGTGAAGAATCTCGCATAGAGCAAGTGCAAGATGGCGTGAGTCACTCCGCCGACGTACTGGTCAACCGGTGCCCACTTCTCAGCTTGCGCCTTTTCGAAAGGAACTTCATCAGAATTTGGGTTTAGGAACCTCAAAAAATACCATGAGCTGTCAACAAAGGTGTCCATGGTGTCAGAGTCTCGTTTGGCCTTGCCGCCACATTTTGGACAATCGACATTTAGCCAGTCCGAGGCAGCGCCGAGAGGTGATGTCCCCTTAGGTGAAAGATCTAGACCTTCGCTTGCCGGCAACTCAACCGGCAGTTGATCGGCGGGGACCGGAACTTCCCCGCACTGGTCGCAGTGAATGATCGGTATTGGAGTTCCCCAGTAGCGTTGCCTAGAAATCAACCAGTCTCTAAGCCTGAAGTTCTTCGCTCCCTTACCGGTGCCCTTTGCTTCAACTAGCTCGATGGCCTTGGAGATTGCATCTGACTTACTTAGACCGTTCAGTTCTCCAGAGTTCACGATGACACCGTCGCCGCTGGTCGCGATTCCAGAAACTGCTGGGTCCTCTTCGCCGGTGTCGACAACCATGAACACCGGCAGGTCAAAGGTTTTTGCGAATTCAATGTCACGATCATCATGGGCGGGAACCGCCATGATTGCGCCGGTTCCATAATCAGCCAAAACATAGTCGGAAACCCAAACTGGGATCCGCTCGTCGTTTATTGGGTTCAGCGCATAGTGCCCCAAGAACACTCCGGTTTTCTTTCGGTCGGTAGCCAAACGCTCGATGTCGTTAGCCTTCTTGACTTCCTCGAGGTAGTTATTGAACTGCTCACGAATCTCTGGGGCTGCGGCACTGGCAAGCTCTTGGGCTAGCTCGCTGTCAGCTGCCAAAACCATAAAAGTCGCCCCGTATAAAGTGTCAGGTCGAGTGGTGAACACTGAAATCTTTTGATCCATGCCTTCGATTGCAAAATCGATGTTTGCACCCTGAGATCTTCCAATCCAGTTTCGCTGCATCGAGAGCACCTTGGAAGGCCACTTGCCCTCTAGCTGACTTAGGTCATCAAGAAGGCGATCTGCGTAGTCAGTAACTTTGAAGTACCACTGAGTAAGCGACTTCTTGGTAACGACAGAATCACAGCGTTCGCAAAGACCCTGCACTACCTGCTCGTTAGCTAGCACTGTTTGGCAGCTCGGGCACCAGTTCACGTTCGAGTTCTTGCGGTAGGCAAGACCGCGGCTGTAGAGCTCTAGAAACAACCACTGGTTCCACTGGTAGTAACTCGGATCACAAGTCTGCAGAACTCTGTCCCAGTCGAAGCTGCAGGCATACCTGCGCATAGATGCTTTTTGCTGAGCGATGTTTTCGTAGGTCCAAGCTCTTGGGTCAAGGCCGCGCTTAATCGCTGCGTTTTCGGCTGGCAACCCAAAGGCATCCCATCCAATTGGGTGCATAACGTTATAACCCTTTTGGCCCCAATAACGCGCAATAACATCGCCGAGGGCGTAGGCCTCTGCATGGCCCATATGCAAGTCACCAGAGGGGTATGGGAACATGTCCAAAACATACTTAGTGGGCCTGGTGTCGTCTTTTCTGGATGAGTCAAAAGGCTTTAGGTCATCCCAAACCGGCAGCCACTTATCTTGAATGGTTGTGACGTTGTAATCTTCTTGCACTTAGTGGCCTTTTGCTTAGCGGGCTTATAGGTTACCAATTCACCGAGGCGCCCATTGCCTGAACTAGGGCCAGTGCCTTCAATTGCATTTCAGCGTGCTCAGTTTCGGGGTCTGATCCAGAGGTGATTCCCCCGCCCACCGAAATACTAACTGTTTGTTTTTGAAAAATAGCCGTTCTAATAACCATTCCGAGATCCATGTCGCCCGATGGGCTTACCCACCCAATTGCCCCCGAATAAACCCCCCTGGGCCTATTCTCTAGTTCCGCAATCAATGCGCAGGCCCTAATTTTTGGCGCACCGGTCATCGAGCCTCCCGGGAACAAAGCGCTAAGGGCATCAAAGCCAGTCTTAGTATCCGCCAGCTCGCCCGCAACATCAGATTCGAGCTGATGGACGGTCGAATATGACCGCAGCGCCAATAGCGACTCAACCGTTATTGATTGAGCCGTGCAGACCGATGACAGGTCATTCCTTATTAAATCAACAATCATTAGGTTTTCTGCTCGTTCTTTCTCATCGGCCCCAAGCGAAGCCTGCAAGGCCGAATCGACTTCCGGATCACTCGATCTAGCCCGAGTGCCCTTGATGGGTGAACTGGTAACCCTCACGCCAGAAACTGTCAAGAACCGTTCAGGCGAAATACTCAAGTAACTAACACCATCAACTCTTAGATAGCTGCAGTAGGGCGCCCCGTGATCCTTTCTGAGACGAAGAAACAGCGCAAGTGGGTCTCCGACATAATCTGCTGACAATTCAGTTGTCAGACACAACTGGTAGATCTCGCCCTTGGCGATTTGATCTTTAGCCTTTTCGATGTTTGCAATGTAGTCATTCTTGGTGTCCTTGACTTCAAAGCTGGCGGCTGTTGCAGCGTCGTGACTGAGCGCGTAGTTGGCCGCATCTCCCCCAGCTAGAGCCAATCGCAACAAAGCGGCGTGGAACCAATCGGCAAAAGACGCCCTATCAACAAACTCGCCAACAAAAAACATGGCCCGATTGTCATGGTCGTAGACAAAAGCCCTGTCTACCTCAATGCCTGATACAACCAGTGGTCCCTTTTCCGGTAGTTCATATTCAATGACGCCCACGAAGCCCGGGCGAAAGCCAAACGGCAGGTTGTGATTCTGCTCATCTTTGGCATACTTCGGCAACTGGGAAGTCTTTGGTCCAGAGCCAATTATCGAAAATCGAGCGTCATGGTGATGTTCCCGGTCCAACCAAAACGAGTTTGGCTTACTCCCGAAAAAAGCCACGAAAGTATCAGCCACGGGGCTCCACCCGGCTATGCGTTCATAATAAAGTGGCATCTAATCCTTTTCCAGACCCGTATTCTAGACAAGATGAGCGTATCTGGAGATTTCTTTCAATTCACCGGTGGTGAGTTGAATCCGATTGACCACGCCATTCCAACCACTCTTAGCGTGGCGGACAGTTGGCTGGTTTCCAACGGTTCAACCCGAGTTATAGATCGGCACTTTGCGAGGTTTTCTGGTTCGGTTACCAAAATACAGCAGCAGGACCTGAGTGGCTTTTTTGACGCCGTCGTGTCCGCAATTCCGGCGGAAGGCGAATGGTTTCCAAGAATCGAATTCCGCAAGGAACAAAACCCTGGTGAACAGCTATTTTTCCGACTCCGCCAGGCACCGGTTAGGACTCTTACCTGTTCTCTATGGTCATTAGACGAGCCGGATCCTCGGGTTGACTCTCAAGTCAAAGGACCGGATCTCTCGGTGTGCCAAAAACTTAGAAGAAAAGCCAACCTCCACGGCGCCGACGAAGCGGTGATTTTAGATGCCCACGGGAATGTTGCGGACGGAGCGCTATCGTCGATCGTTTGGTGGCGTGACGACGTGCTTTGCGGACCCGATGACTCAACTGACTGGCTCCCATCGATCACCAGAGAACTAGTTTTCGAGATGGCAAATCAGGCAGGATTCGAGACTGCTTTCGTGAATTCCAAGCCTGAAGACCTGGCGGGCTGTGAAGTTTGGAGCCTCTCAGCACTGCAAGGAATCAGGGGTGTAACTCATTGGCAAAACATTCCGCTCTCGAACCTAAATAGGCTCAGCTCATTTCGCAAACGCTTAGCTCTTCTCACCAACCCGTCCCAAAGCGACGACCTTTCTATCGCCTAGTAAAAACTAGAAATTAGATTCAAGCCTCAAGGTAGTTAACTTTGTCGGGGATTGGCAAAAAAACAAAAAACTGAGCCATAGTTTCCATGCAATTTTGTAAATGTCTCAGCTAAGACTTACACTTCTAACTATTCGAACACTTGTTCGAATAGTTAGAAGGGGCGCTAGCTTTGGAAACAGAATTAGTCACCGGTGTCGTACTTGATGCTGACGGTGCTCCGGCTTGCTTTACCTGGCGCGATGCTGTCTTTTTGACCACATCTCGGCCGGTTCGTTGGTACTCCAGGTCACTCTGGTGGCAACATGCGGGTCAGGCCCACCCCGGTCAGGGTCAAAACCTGGTTGAGACAGAAATGTGGCGCTTGTGGGCAGCAAGCCCTGGCAGTAGATACTTTTTCCAGCTAAGGCACCAAATGCCCGGTGACGACTGGCAAATTGAGCAAGCCACGCCCTAAATGAGCTTTACTCACCTAAACGTCAGCTCCGCCTTCTCTGCCCACTATGGCGTAAACAGACCTGAGCAGCTTTGTGCGGCTGCAAGCTCGATGGGCTGTGAATCTTTAGCAATAACCGATCGAGACGGCCTCTACGGGGCAATAAAGCACATAGGGGCCTGTATATCTACTGGCATAGCTCCCATTGTGGGCGTCAGCCTAGAAGTGACCGCAGATAAGTCGCTGGGGCGCGTTCTGATTCTGGCTCACGGCCACAACTCAGGTAAGGGTTGGGCAACCCTATGCCGCATCATTTCTAAGGCGCAGGAGAGAAAAGGTGGGAAAAAAGATGTCTCTATAAAAATTGACGATCTTGCTGGCTTTTTCAAGGAAGAAACTTCCTGCACGATACTGATTGGCCTTGAAAGTGCTTTAGCTGATGCCGCACTCACCTCCAGAGCCACTGCGCGTGAGCTAGCAACGATGTGGCGAGAGTGTTTTCCAGCCCCGGCTGCACTTGCCATCGAAGTGGTGAATCACATGACTGAGCCCGGCAAATTAGGTTCCGCGCAGCACGCAAAGGCAATGTTTGATCTAGCAAAAACAGTTGGCATTCCTCCGGTAATAACCAACGCGGTTCGTTACATAGAACCGGATGGTGCGCTAACCGCAGATGTTTTAGATTCCGCAAGATATCTGGAACCTCTAGGTTTATTTACCCCACAGCCGAACGCCCAGGCCTGGCTAAAGCCATCTCATCAGATGGCAACGCTGGCGCTGGAGGTAACCGAAGACACCAGCGAGTCAGTAGCGCTTCTGAGGACAACAGAACTTCTAGCTCAAAAATGCTCTCTAGACCCAACTGATGATTGTGGCTGGAACCAACCAAAGACTCCAGAGCAATCTTCGCTTGGAGTGACAGAAAACCCCTTCGAAGTTCTCTGGCAAAGAAGTCATGCTGCAATTAGCTTGCGCTACCCAGGAATCAAGGCAGCCGAACTCGCAACTATTCAACATCGACTCTCCAAGGAGTTGATAGCGGTAAACAAGCTTGGCTTTGCAACCTACTTCCTAACGGTTGCCGATGTGGCTCAAATGATTAGAGACATGCGCATAAGAATTGCAGCGAGAGGTTCCGGCGCTGGCTCTTTGATTAATTACTTGCTTGGCATAAGCAGCGTTGACCCCATAGAAGAAGGCCTGCTATTCGAAAGATTTCTTTCAACAGAGCGCAGCACCTTGCCAGACATAGACATTGATGTCGAATCTGCTAGGCGACACGAGATTTATCGCGCTATCTTTCGGCGCTACGGCGGTAAACGAGTCACCCTACTTTCAATGCAGTCCACCTACCGAGGCAGGGGTGCTGTCAGAGACGGCGGAATGGCGCTTGGATTAGACGACCAGCAGGTAGACGAGATTGCCAAGAACATGTGGCGGTTTTCGGCAAAAAACTTTCGATCAGAAATGTCGAATAAGCCCGAGCTTGCAGACTTTTCCAAGCTCGCCGAATCTGACCGCAAGCTAAACCTGCTGGTTGATATAACCCAGCGACTAGACAGGTTGCCTAGACACATTTCCATGCACCCATGCGGTGTGATTTTGGGAAACTCAAGACTGCTTGACCTAACCCCAACCGAACCGAGCGGGATGGGCTTACCGATGAGCCAGTTTGATAAAGACGACATGGACCCCATGGGCTTTTTAAAGCTCGATGTACTCGGCGTTCGAATGCAAAGCGCAATGGCCTACACAATCAAAGAGATTAAAAGAGTCAAAAATGTTGACCTTGATTTAGACAAGGTCGCAAGAGACGACCCAACCGTCTACAAGATGATCAGGACCACCAACACCCTGGGATTGTTCCAAATCGAAAGCCCAGGTCAAAGAGAGCTCACCGGCAAACATCAACCAACCAAGTTCAATGACCTCACGATGCAGATTTCACTTTTTAGACCGGGGCCAATGAAGGGCAACATGATTAAGCCCTACCTTGATGGCAGACACGGCTTTATCCAGCCGGACTACATGCATCCAGATCTTCATGACATCCTCAAAGAAAGCTACGGAGTGGTGGTCTTTCATGAGCAGCTAATGCGCATAATGCAGGTGATGACGGGTTGCTCTTTAGCCAGGGCCGATGAGATGCGTCGACAGCTGGGTAAGCCAGATAAGGCTCGTATAGTTCAGCGCTACTTCAAAAAGTCAGCCGCCGCCAGAGATTACACTCCAGCCGTAGTGGATCGAGTGTGGTCAATCCTCGAAGGTTTCGGAAGCTTTGGCTTCTGCAAGGCACACGGCGCTGCATTTGCAGTCCCCACGTATCATTCCGCGTGGCTAAAAACTCACTACCCCACTGAGTTCATAGCGGGGCTGCTGACCCACGACCCTGGAATGTACCCAAGAAGATTGCTGCTCGCAGAAGCTAGAAGATTGGGAGTTAAACTGCTTGGCATTGACGTAAATTATTCGACCAGTCAGTACGTTGTCCAGAAAAGTGGCAAAGAGCTTGGAGTGAGAGTCTCGCTCGGTGAAATTTCGGGTATCTCAAGACCTGAGATGGATCGAATAATTTGCGAGCAACCCTACGCAGATGTGACTGATTTTTATCTAAGAGCCAGACCTTCGAGGCGAACCCTAGAGCGCCTTGCACTAGTGGGCGCGCTGGACACAATAGCCGGAGTATCGAATGAAGAATCAATCCACAACCGAAGTGATCTACTGGTAAAGATTAGACAGATCAGCTCAAAGGCCGCACCAAAAATTGATAAAAATCAGTTGGCATTTGACCTGACAAACCTTGATCAACTTCCAGTGGGCAACTCTCCGCCCACCAGGCAACAAGAGCTTGCGGCTGAAATGGCTGTTACGGGGATGGACATCTCCGAACACCAGATTCAAAAGTTCCAGCAGATGCTAGAAGAAATGGGAGTTGTGCGAGCAAGTGAGGTTGGCTCACTGAGGAGCAACACCGAGGTCTTGGTGGCCGGAGTCCGAATTGCAACCCAAACTCCACCTATGCGCAGCGGTAAGAGGGTCGTATTTATTAGCCTGGACGATGGATCCGGGATTGCAGATGCAACGTTCTTTGATGAAGCACAACGTCGATGCAGCCAGTTGTTATTTCAAAATAAGTTGCTTCTAATATCTGGAAAAACTCGCCGCACCGGGGTGCGAGGGGTTTCAATACTCGCCGAAAACGCTTGGGACCTTCGCCAGTTATGGCAGCAATGGGAGAAACGGGCCTCTTAGTTTTGGTTGAAAATAGCAAGCAATCGAAGAATCTCGACGTACAGCCAAATGAGAGTAGCCGTCAAACCAAATGCAGCTCGCCACTCCATCTCCTCGGGCCAACGCTGACTAACACCCTGGCTAATAACCTCAAAGTCAAGATTCAAAGTAAACGCAGCGAGCCCTACTCCAACCAATGCAATTAGCCAGCCGAATGGTGAGCTGTAAATGCTGATGCCGGCAAACATGGCAAAGCCGAGGTTTACAAGAGCAAACACCAGGTATCCGGTGACCGCAAAAGTCATGAACCGAGTAAAGCGCTGATCGACCTTTATCCACCCAAAACGATAGGCCGCAAACATCGTGCCAGCAGTTGCAAAAGTTCCGATAACCGCAGTCTGAACAATTCCGGGGTAGAAGGACTCCAGCAAACCGCTGATACCTCCGATGAAAACACCCTGAACCAACGCGTATGCCATATAAAGGCCTGGGCGCACCTTCTTGCTAAAACTTGCCCATAGACCGAGACCTAGGCCAACGAACATGGCGGGGAAAAATAGTGAGTAAAGCTCCAAGTACCAAGTCGCACCTGCTCCAACAAGAACTGCCAAAAACATACCTAGCACCTTTGAGGTGGTGCCCTCCATGGTCATAGGCTTGGAAGTCATTCGATCAAATTCGATGTTGACTTGATTTTGGTTCGCAGCGGCCAGTCCGGAACGCATGCTCTGGTTAAAAGCGGGATTATGAGAAGCCACTTCTATCCTTTCTTAAGGGTTTACAACTTTGAGGAAGTCTAGGCCAGATTGCTGAAAATTTGCTGGAAATCAGATTGGTTATTTCGGACTTTATGTTCGCAAATCGGCAGACCCCCCACAACAAGATTGCAAGAGAAGATTCGAGCAGCCAAATTAGCCTGCCAAAACCACGGTGGACCTGAGGGGACTCGAACCCCTGACCCCCTGCATGCCATGCAGGTGCGCTACCAGCTGCGCCACAGGCCCGTGAAGTGCCTAAGTCTACACAAAAAACCTAGGCAGTTGGGACAACAGGGCAATCACTCCAAAGGCGCTCTAGCGAATAAAATTCACGCTCCTGCTCGTGCATAACGTGAACGATTAGATCTCCAAAATCGAGCAAAATCCAACGGCCAGTTTGCCTGCCTTCGCGGAAGCGGGCCTTCACTTTTTGCTTTAGCAACTCATCCTCGATAGCGTCCCCAATTGCCTGAGCCTGACGCTCGTTGGTAGCGCTAATCATCAAGAAGACCTCTGCAAGCGCAAATGGCTCGGTGACATCGAGGGCGACTATGTTCTCTCCCAGCTTGTCAGAGGCTGCTTTCGATGCGGTTTTAACTAGTGAAATAGTCTCTTTGCTTGCTGGCAAGTACTTAGCCTCCTATGGCCCCGAGAATGGTGATGCTGGCAAGTATGGCAGCAATTGCGAGAACTAGCGCGCAGACAGCTAGAGCCCACGGCTTCCACCACCCCCTTCGCAGCACAGATTGCGGAACCACTCCGATGGATGAGCGCTGGTCGATCAAGTCCAGCGCGCTTATCGGGCTAACGGTTGATACCACGCCAAAAACACTCTCTTGGCCTTGTGAGATTCCGTCGAGGTCGAAACCGGCTGTATGCGCGCCGGTGGCAGGGTCTGAAACGATAGAAATAGACCCGGTTGTGAAAATCTCGCCAGTATCCATGGGTAGCGAGATCGCTTCGGTGACCCCCTGCAAAACAATTGATTGTGTGCTTGGTTCGGAAAATAGGTTTGCCCCGGTAAACAGCTGCTCCTCGGGGGGTTCGATTGCGCTAATTCCTGAGCTATCCTCCTCAGAAGTCACAGAGGTCACTTCGGCAACGGTCGCCGGAGGCTCTCTGAGGCTACGCCTTGAAAGCAGCTGGGAACTAGCGGGGTCCTCGAGCAAGGGGGGCTTGAGGTTGGTGCTTCTCAAAATACCTGGATTGTTAGTTTCTGCAGTTGAACCCAGAAGACCCTGTTCGCGCATTTGTCTCCGCGTAAGCGATGGAGACGCTACTTCAATAGTGTCAAAGTGCTCTTCGGCCAGTTCAGGGTTTTGACCTTGAAATGACATTTGACTCGATACCTGCTGTTCAATCGGCGCTAGAACTTTCGGTTCGCTAATTGCTCCCGCTCTCTCAAGCTCTCGTAGCTCGCGCCTGGTCATGGGAGTCGTCAAGACTCCCCCTCGTAGAGCTTGTGCTTGGCAATGTACTGAACAACGCCGTCGGGAACCAGGTACCAGATCGGCTTACTCGCACCAGCTCGCTGTCGGATGTTTGTCGATGAGATAGAAAGAGCCGGCACCTCAAGAACCGACATGTTGCCCTCGGGGGCTTCTGGCAGCTCTAGGTTGTGACCGGGGCGACTAACAGCTATGAACTCGGCCAAAGACCAGATTTCGTCCACTTCTTTCCAAGCCAAGATTTGCGCGATCGCGTCGGCTCCTGAGATAAAGAACAAGTCGGCATCAGGCATCAGAGCTAAAAGATCGCGCAGGGTGTCGACCGTATAGGTAACACCTGGTCGATCGATGTCGATTCGACTGACCGTGAACTGAGGATTGGCAGCAGTCGCGATGACGGTCATTAGATACCGGTGCTCAGCGGAACTAACAGGCTTCTTGTGCCAAGGTTCACCGGTTGGAACAAAAACCACTTCGTCAAGGCTGAGGGCTGCCGCGACTTCGCTGGCCGCGACTAAGTGGCCGTGATGAATTGGGTCAAAAGTTCCACCCATCACACCAATGCGTCGTCGCTTGGAAGTCATATTGGACTAGTGGCCGGCCCTGGAGCCCGACTCCTTGTGGGAATGCCTGTTCGCCACGTCTCGATAAGACCACGTGATTGCAGCAAGAACCAAGAATGATGCGAAGGCTATGATCCCAAACATCAATCCAGGAATCGGTAGTTCAGTGTGATGAATAATCACACCTTCCTCAAATAATATGGAAATCATGTTCTTGCCCCTTCTTCTCCCACTAGTTTAGCTTCGGACTTGTCCGCTTCCGCGAACCAACCACTTGGTTGATGTTAATTCCCGAAGGCCCATTGGGCCTCTTGCGTGAAGTTTTTGAGTAGAAATCCCTACCTCAGCGCCGAAGCCGAACTCTCCCCCGTCAGTAAATCTGGTGGAAGAGTTGACCATAACCACCGATGAATCCACATCGGCAAGGAATCGCTCCGCGTTTGAAGCATCGGAAGTTAAGATTGATTCAGTGTGCTTGGTCGAAAACTCAGCGATGTGAGACAGCGCAAAATCTAAATTGGCAACCACACGGATGGCCAAATCCAAACTCAAGTATTCGGTCGCCCAATCATCATCTGTTGCCGGAATCGCATACGGGATATGTAGCAACGTCTGCTGGCAGCCGTGAACTGTGACTCCGTTTTCCTTCAATTCTTTGGCGAGTGCCGGCAAAAGCTTCTGCGCAGCATCGGCGTGTACAAGCAGCGTCTCGAGAGCATTGCACACCGAGGGGCGTTGCACTTTCGAATTGATAATTATTGGAATCGCCGTCGCTATGTCTGCTGAGGCGTCTACAAAGATATGCACAACACCGTCGCCGGTTTCAATCACTGGCACGGTGGATTCGGTCACAACTGCTCGGATAAGGCTCGCGGATCCACGAGGAATCAGAACATCAACCAGACCATTGGCCTTCATGAGCTCAACAGCGCCATCTCTGCCAAAAGGATCCACTGTCGAGACAGCCGACTTCGGTAGTCCCGTTTTTTCCAGTCCCGCTTGGATGACACCAATCAGGCTCTTATTGGTATTCTCGGCAGCACTGCCGCCTCTCAGTACGGCGCAGTTTCCGCTCTTAATGGCTAGGCCAGCAATGTCAATTGTCACATTGGGTCGAGCCTCATAAATGCAGCCAATAACACCGAACGGAACCCTAACCTGCTGGACCAGTACGCCATTCGCAAGAGTCATTCCCCGAACTGACTCTCCAATTGGGTCTTCCAGTTGGGCTATTTTCCTAAGCGCAATGGCCAACGACGAAACCCTTGCCTGGTCAAGGCGCAACCTGTCCTGAAGGGCGAGACTTACGCCACTTGTTTCTGCGGCAGTCATATCTAGCTGGTTTGCCGCGATTATCAATTGTGAACTGCTCTCGAGCTCTGACGCGATGTTTTCCAGTGCCTGATTTTTCGCAGCGCTGTTTGCTCGACCCATTGCGGTTGAGGCTGCCTTGGCCTCCTGCAAAAGCTTTTGAACACTCATTCTAAAATCCTAGCCCTTAGGTCCAGGCTCAAACCAAGTGTGTCTGCAGTCACCGTCAATCAACTGACTGACGCTCTGGCTGGATGTCAGAATCACTCCAACCGAGAACTCTGTTGCTAATTTGGCCGCGGACAGCTTAGTTAGTGCGCCTCCGGTTCCGTATCCTGTCGAGGTGCCAGACACCTCTACCCAAGTTAGGTCTGAACCGAAAACCACAACCGGAATATGCTCTGAGCCGTCCTCCTCCGGAGGTTTGGTGTAGAGCCCATCGACATCACTCAGCAGAATCATAAGATCGACCTTGGCCAAACTTGAAACTCGGGCTGCAAGCTGATCGTTGTCGCCAAATCGGATCTCATTTGTTGCAACCGAATCGTTCTCATTGATTATTGGTAAAACTTTTATCTCCAGCAGCCTTTCGAGTGCACGCAGCGCATTTAGCGAAGTAACTTCCTGATCCAAGTTCTCTACCGTAAGAAGTATTTGCCCCGGCATTAGATTGTGGCGCTCAAGAGACTTTTCGTATCGACTCATTAGCTTTGCTTGACCGATGCTGGCCAGCGCTTGCGACGTCGGCAGATCCTCCGCTTTGACAGTGAGTCCTATGAATGGCGCAGCCGTTGCGATTGCCCCGGAGCTCACCACGATAACGTCTTTACCAAGAGCTATTAGAGCAGCGCTAAGGTCCACGATCTTATCTAGATTAGAGTGATTCACACCGGTTATAGAGCTCGATCCAACTTTGATCAGAATTCTGCTGGCTGATGCAATCCTTTCGGAGGTTTTCACTCTTGGTCTTCTTCTACGAAGACGCTGGCCTCTCGAACGGCAGCACGTTCTTCACGGCCCTTGGCTCGTTGATCCATCATCGCGTAGTATTCGCCACGTCGTTGTTCGTTAGTTCTTCGCTTTTCATCTTCCCCAAGACCGATACCATCGGCTAATTCTGCGACAGAGTCGATCAACGGATCCCAGTCAAACACGACACCATTTTCCTCACCGATGATTACGGTGGAACCGCGCTTCGCCCCTTTTCTCACAAGCTCGTCCTCTATGCCGATCTTCTGAAGACGCTCGGCCAGATATCCAACCGCCTCTGTGTTTCCAAAATGCGTTTGTGCAACCCACCGCTCAGGCTTGAAGCCAATGATTCGAAACACATCCTCACCGGAGACAGATTCTTTTCGCACTATGTAGCTTGAGTCCTCGGCCTTGTTTGGAATCAATGAGAATCTCTTCTGGGCTCCCACAACCTTGCCCTCGCGTTCCTTCTGAACAACTGCACTAAGAGCGAAGTTCAGTTCTTTCAAGCCCTCGTGAGTGGCAGTTGAGACAGCAAAGACTGGGTACCCCATGGCTTGCAGTTCCTCTGTGACAAAAGCGGCCAATTCCTTAGCATCGGGAATGTCGATTTTATTCAAGGCCACTAACTGAGGTCTTTCGTGCAGAGGCGTCTGCCCCTCAGGCACCTGGTAGTCACGAAGTTCACCGAGAATCACCTTTAAGTCAGTCAGAGGATCCCTGCCCGGCTCCATGGTGGCACAGTCGATAACGTGCAGCAGAGCGCTGCATCTTTCCACGTGCCTTAGAAACTCAAGACCTAGGCCTTTTCCTTGGCTTGCGCCCTCTATGAGACCAGGTACGTCAGCAACGGTGTACCTTTGCTCTCCGGCCTGAACTACGCCAAGGTTTGGGTGAAGAGTGGTGAATGGATAATCTGCAATTTTCGGACGAGCTGAGCTCATCGAGGCAATCAGTGAACTCTTACCTGCACTGGGGAATCCCACAAAAGCGATATCAGCGACAACCTTGAGCTCGAGGATTACCTCGCCCTTCCAGCCGGGCACGCCTAGGAGGTGAAAACCAGGAGCAATTCTTTTCTGGTTGGACAGTGCATCGTTGCCGAGGCCTCCCTGTCCGCCCTGAGCAACGACGATTTCCATTCCAACTGAGTCAAGATCAGCCAGCAATTTCCCACGAGCGTCTTTTACTACGGTTCCTACTGGAACTTTTAGAACAATGTCGCCGCCGTGAGCGCCGTTTCGGTAATCGCCAGCTCCAGCTGTTCCATTCAGCCCAGTGCGGTGTGGACGGTGGTGGTAGTCAAGAAGTGTGGTCGTGTTTACGTCTGAGATAAGCGAAATAGTTCCGCCATCGCCGCCATTGGCGCCGTCAGGTCCAGCAAGAGGCTTAAATTTCTCGCGTTTTGTGCTCGTGCACCCGTCTCCGCCATTGCCCGCGGATAGGTGCAGGGTTACTTGATCAACAAATGTGACCATTCTTCCCTCCCTACAAAAAAAGACGAACCTGGTCCAGGTCCGCCTTTTTGCTGAATCCTGTTACAGGGTGACGATGTTTACTACTCGTCGGCCTGCCTTTGCGCCGAATTTGACTGCACCTGCTGCAAGAGCGAACAGAGTGTCGTCCTTGCCGCGGCCAACATTTACTCCCGGGTGAAAGTGAGTGCCGCGCTGGCGAACGATTATCTCACCAGCATTGACTGCCTGGCCATCGTGACGCTTTACGCCCAAACGCTGAGAGTTCGAGTCGCGACCGTTACGTGTGGAGCTAACTCCCTTTTTGGATGCCATTGTCTAACTCCTAGTTACTTGATCTCTGTGACCTGGACGCGGGTCAAGTCTTGACGGTGACCCTGACGCTTCTTGTATCCAGTCTTGTTTTTGTATTTTTGAATCGAAATCTTTGGGCCGCGCAACTGGTCAAGAACCTCAGCAACAACCTTGACCTTGGAAAGAGACTGTGAGTCTGAGGTGACTTTGTCGCCATCAACCAACAAAACAGCCGGAAGCTCTATGGAGCCTGAAGACGCTTTGATGCGGTTCATGGTCACGATGGTGCCGACCTCAACCTTTTCCTGGCGTCCACCAGCTCGAACAATTGCGTAAACCACTTTTTGCCTAACTATTAGGGGAAATCTTGTTGAAGCACAGAACGTGAGCAACAGCCTCGAAGTTTAGCAAATAAACCAAGAGTGAGCAACACTCAACCGCGTTTTACTCGGTTGTAATTGAAAGCTTACCCGCTGACGTAGCCCGTCGACGCTTTGGCTTCGGCACATCCTCGGGTTCTGGGAGCGAATCAAGCACAGCGTTAAGGATTTCTGTCTTGCCCTCGGGCTCCTTCTTTAGCTGAAGAACCGCCTCATCACTCGAATTACCAGCACTCGCGATCTGATTAACTACGCTCTTGAATGCGTCAGCCTGCTCCGCCGTTACTATTTTTTTAACGACAGTCGGCTTAGTCTTCTCTTTCTTCTTGGTTCTCTTATTCTCCGAAACTTCCGGCATCCTGAACCTCGGCTCGTCGTGAACTACTACGCCTCTTCCAGCACAGCAGTCACATGGCTCTGAGAAGGTTTCAAGTAATCCGAGACCAATTTTCTTTCTAGTCATCTGGACGAGCCCAAGTGAAGTGATCTCGCCAACCTGATTTTTGGTGCGATCTCTTGATAGGCACTCCAATAGGCGCCTTCGCACCATTTCCTGGTTTGACTCTTGAATCATGTCGATAAAGTCCACTACGACGATTCCGCCGATGTCGCGCAATCTAAGCTGTCGAACAAGTTCTTCGGCTGCCTCAAGGTTGTTCTTGGTAACCGTCTCTTCGAGGTTTCCGCCGGATCCGATGAATTTTCCAGTGTTCACATCAACAACTGTCATGGCTTCGGTGCGATCAATAACCAGGGAACCTCCGGAGGGAAGAAAAACCTTTCTGTCCAGAGCTTTGATAATTTGATCCCCGAGTCGATAGCTATCGAACACATCCTCGCTTGCGGTGAACTCAACCAAGCGTTCAATTAGCTCAGGTGCCACAGACTCCAGATACTGTCTGATCGTCTCTAGGGACTCTTCCCCCGAAACAACCAGGTCAGTGAAGTCCTCGTTAAAGACATCACGGATAATTTTTACCAACAAGTCCGGTTCACTATGAAGAAGCGTCGGGGCTTTACCTTTTGCTACCTCGCTATTTATGCTCTCCCACTGCATTTTTAGTCTTTCAACATCCAGAGTCAGCTGATCTTCGGCAGCGCCCTCTGCAGCGGTTCGCACGATAACCCCAGCGTCTTCAGGCAAAGCGTGCTTCAGAATTTGCTTCAGTCGCTGCCTCTCGCCTTCAGGTAGCTTCCTGGAAATCCCGGACATGTTACCGCCGGGAACGTAGACAAGGAATCGTCCGGGTAGTGAGATCTGCGAGGTAAGCCTTGCCCCTTTTTGGCCAACCGGGTCCTTGGTTACCTGAACCAAAACTTGGTCGCCAGACTTTAGCGCTAGTTCAATCCTTCTCGGTTGGTTTCCAGTTTCAGCGGCATCCCAATCGACTTCGCCCGAGTACAGAACAGCATTCCGACCGCGTCCAATGTCAACAAAAGCGGCTTCCATTGATGGCAGTACGTTCTGCACCTTGCCAAGATAAACATTTCCAATGAGTGACCCGCCTTGGCTTTCGGCTACGTAGTGTTCGACCAATAGGCCGTCTTCAAGAACTCCGATTTGAACCCTGGCATCCTTCTCGCGAACAACCATTCGACGATCTACGGATTCTCTTCTTGCCAAAAACTCTGACTCAGTAACTGCAGTCCTGCGGCGACCAGTGTCTCTTGAATCCTTGCGACGTTGACGCTTTGCAGCGACCCTGGTCGACCCGGAATCCTTTTCTTCGGCAGGCTCATCGTTGGTCTTTGGCTTGGCCTCAACCTCGGGCTTGCTTCGCTGTCTGGTTCTAGTAGAGGCGGACCTAGTCGGAGCAGACCTAGTCGCAGCTTCTGAAGTTTCCTCTTCGGCAAGCTTGCCACTTCGAGGATTCACCTTTGGAGTAGGGAGGTCTGGTGCCTGAAAAATTAGCTGAATGCTCAGTGGCTTCTTAGGCTCGTCCTTTTTTCCAACGACCTTTGTTGAAGCTTCTTTTTTCGCTGCCGGTTTTTTGTCGACTATTTTCTTGTCGACTACTTTTTTGTCGACCACTTTTTTATCGACTACTTTTTTAACGGCCACTTTCTTAGCAGGTGCCTTTTTTGAAGTCGTCTTTTCTGAAGTCGTCTTTTCTGGAATTTCTTTTTTTTCAGCCACTTATGCCTTTGTAGCCCTTAGGTCCACACCCGCCGAGCCTGTTCTAGTGATTCAAGCCTCAGCCGGAATCTAATTCTTATTCTTCGGGGCATATCGCTCTCCGAAAAAAATCTTTGATGTAAGTGTGAATACATCTTTGGTAAGTATGTCACGACTTGTTACCAAAATGCGATAATTGAATCATGCTATTTCCGATTGCCCTGATCTCAATGGGTGTCATGGGCTGGATCGCTAGCTTTGGCCTGACGCTCGAACGTCTCCATGTCGCAGAAAATCCGGACGCCAGCACCTCGTGCGACATCTCTCCTATCCTTAGTTGCAAGTCCGTAATGCTCAGCGAACAGGCTGCCCTATTGGGATTTCCCAATCCACTAATTGGTCTGGCCGCCTTCTTTGCGCCGGTATTGGTAGGAATGGCAATTCTCGCGGGGGCAAAGTTTGCACCATGGTTTTGGCGACTATTTCTGCTGGGACACTTATTTGGTCTTGGTTTTGCCATTTGGCTCTTTACACAGTCCGCTTATGTAATCGGATCGCTTTGCATCTATTGCATGGTCGCTTGGGCAGCGACTATCCCATTGTTCTGGATGATTTTGGGCCGCACTATGCGCGATGGCAACCTGGGCAATAACGAAAAGCTCGGGGATTTTGTCTACTCGTGGAGCTGGGTTTTCACGCTCATGACCTATTTAGTGCTGATCGTATTGATCTTGATCCAGTTCTGGGACTACTGGGTAACTCTCATCTAGTTTTTACCAGAGCGAGTGCTAGCCAAACCAGAGCGCTAGCTCTCGTGCTGCGCTCTCATCCGAATCTGAGCCATGAACCAGGTTCTGAACAACCTTCGTTCCCCAATCTCTTCCGAGGTCACCCCGGATGGTGCCCGGAGCCGCAAGTGTTGGGTCAGTGGCTCCAGCAAGAGAACGGAATCCTTCTATGACGCGTTCGCCCTCAAGAGCAATGGCCACGACCTCGCCAGACAGCATGAACTCCATCAAAGGCTCATAAAAGGGTTTTCCCTCGTGCTCAAGGTAGTGCTGAGCAAGTAGCTGTCTTGATGGTGCTAATTTGACCAGCTTCGCAACCATATAACCCTTTTGCTCACAGCGTCGAATAACTTCGCCGATGAGATTACGACGAACTGCGTCCGGCTTACATAGAACTAGTGTCTGCATTTGGATCCTCTTCATTCAGCTTTTCATAATTTGCTCTTGCTTTGTCTATTGTGCCACCGGCCACCATCGCCCAAATCCACATTCCAGCTACCATTGCGCCGATCACAAACATGCCCCAGAGCCAGAAACCAGAAGCCAAAACCGCCACCTGAATCCCCCAGCCAATGAAGTAACCCCATGGCTTCGATAGCAGAGCAGGCGTCAGGATACAAAGAAGAGCGACGCCCAGCCCAATTGCCCAAATTATCTCGACCCTGGGCAAGTTTGGGCTTACGTCTGATGCCTTTAGCCCAAAAGCGGTGAGGGTCGCGAAAAACACCACAAAGGCCTCGAAGCTAAGTGCGATTGATCCGAGAGCTCGTTTTGAAGACCTTTTACTCAACTTCTTGCCCGTCCTGATCGCTCATGTTCGAATTTTCCAGCTGAAGCTTTTCAAGCACTGCTCCCACAAGGTACAGAGACCCGGTTATAAATACAGGCCTCTCGCTGCTAGCTCCAAGCCTAATTGCCTGCTCGTAGGCCGACCAGAAATCCGGGACTATTTCATCGACGATTAGACCCTCATCGGAGAAACTATTTGCAAGCTCAAAGGCGGGAAGACCTCTTTCACCAGGGGCCGAGGTAATTATGAGGTGGTCGAATACTCCAATTAACTCCTGGGCCGAAGACTGAATGTCTTTTTCTCGGAGCATTCCAACGACACCTATTGCTTTTGGCGCTCCGAAGTGCCACTGAATAGTGTTTCTAAGGCTTACCAACCCTGCTGGGTTGTGGGCCCCATCGATTACAACCAGCGGTTGTTTACTAATGACTTGAAGTCTCCCAGGACTGACCGAGTCTGCCAGTGCGCTCCTGAGTACCTCGTCCGCAATTGCTCTTCCCAAGAATGCTTCCGTGGCGACAATTGCGGTCGCCGCGTTTTCTGTCTGGTGTTGGCCAATGATTGGCATCCAGAGCTCGGGATACCCAGCCCAAATTCCTTGCACGCTAAACCTGGTTCCGAAACCATCTGGGTTAATCTCCGAGTATCCAAATTCATCGCCGGCCATAAAAACTTCTTGAGAAGCCCTTGCGCGCAGAATCGATGCCACACCTGGCTGCTGAAAGCTTGACACCACAATCGAATGCGCCTTTGTGATGCCGGCCTTTGTTCGGGCGATCTCCTCCACGGTGTCACCGAGTGTTTCCTGATGATCAAGGTCTATCGCCGTGAATACGGCAACATCTGCATCGGCAACGTTGGTAGCATCCCACTCTCCACCGATTCCAACTTCAAGAACCAAAACATCGATCGGAGCATCCGAAAAGACGTGAAAAGCAAGTGCAGTGAAAGCTTCGAAAAAAGTAAGGGGACCCTCCCCTTTGTCGGTGAGCTCTTGGTCCACAAGCTCTAGTAGCACCAGATTTTCCTGGTAAGCCTCGATGATCAACTGATCATCAACCGGCTCACCGTCAAGCGCAATGCGCTCGTTGAAAGAAACTAAATGGGGACTGGTCAGCCTGCCGGTTCTCAAACCGTGTTCTCTTAGTAGCCGCTCAATGACTCTTGCTGTTGAACTCTTACCGTTGGTGCCAGTGATGTGAATTACTTTGTAATTGTTTTGGGGGTTTCCCATCATTTCGACTAGTCGTCTGGTGGGCTCCAAGCGAGGCCTAATTTGGTTTTCAGGCCTCCTTGCGTAAAGGGCAGCAAGAACCTCATCGATAGATAGAGGTTGGCTTTCTAAGGTCATTTTTTGGCCAAGGTGATCGCGATGGCCCCGGTTTCGCCTACTGAAAGTGGCGCTGATATCTGACCGGCAGCAATTTCTATGTCGCTGGACAGAGTTTCCCTTGAGATCAAATCGGAATGAGTTTCCAAAGCGGTTACCGATTCCTCATCACAAACAAGCTGCAGTGAAATACGGTCCGAAACATCAAGCCCGAAATCTTTCCTGGCCTGCTGAATGTGTCGAATGGTGTCTCTGGCAAGACCCTCTGACTGAAGCTCCGGCGTAAGTCGAGTGTCAAGCAGAATGAATCCGGAACTAGTCACCCCAACGGCAAAATCGCTGGACTCATTGTCTGCAACCAGAGTCAATTCGTACTCGGGCTCCATCAGCAACGTGCCATCAACGAATATTCCCTCCGACAACTTTTCCCAGTTACCTGCCTTGGCTTGTCCAATTATTCGCTGAACATCCTTGCCAACCCTAGGTCCCAGCGCTCTAGCGTTAACGGCCAGAGATTGCTTTAGGCCAAAGCTCGAGGAGGTTTCGGCGTTGGCCTCCACGATGTCCACGGCCTTCACGTTCAGTTCATCAGCCAATAACTCGGCATAATCTCGAAGAGAATCAGAACCAACTACAGCGACCGTGATTTTTGCAAGTGGCTGCCTAACGCGAATCCCGGAGGACTTCCTCAATGAAAGCCCTGAGGATGCAGCCTCGCGGATTGCATCCATGTCCCGAACCAGCTGAGCATCCTGCAAGAACTCCTCGGCCTCCGGCCAGCTCTCGAGATGAACGGAACGACCGTCGGTCAAACCGCGCCACATCTCCTCAGCGACCAGCGGCAGCATTGGAGCGATAACTCTGAATGCAGCTTCTAGAACCGTGTAGAGAGTGTCGAAGGCGTCCTTGTCGCCTTCCCAAAAACGATCCCTGGAGCGCCGGATGTACCAATTGGTAAGCACTTCAGCGAAGTCCCTAACTTTGGCAGAGGCCGCGAAGCTGTCAAAAGTGTCAAGGTCTAAGGTCACCGAATCAATTAGCTCGCGGGTTTTAGCCAGAATATACCTGTCCAATAATTGAGTTGAGGCCATCGACGGGCTCGCAGTGTAGCTGGAGGCGTTGGCGTAGAGAGCGAAGAAGTAATAGCTATTCCACAGCGGCAAGAGAGCTTGACGAACACCTTCTCGAATGCCCTGCTCGGTAACTGAAATGTTTCCACCTCGAAGAATCGGGCTTGACATCAAAAACCATCTCATTGCATCGGAGCCGTCACGATCAAAAACCTCGTTGACGTCCGGATAGTTTCGAAGCGACTTAGACATCTTCTGTCCGTCATTACCCAAAACAATTCCGTGGCTCACCGCGTTTTTAAAGGCCGGGCGATCAAACAGCGCCGTCGACAAAACGTGAAGTGTGTAAAACCAGCCCTTGGTTTGCCCAACGTACTCGACTATGTAGTCGCCGGGAAAATGCGAGTCAAACCAATCCTGGTTTTCAAATGGATAGTGAACCTGAGCAAATGGCATCGATCCAGATTCAAACCAGCAATCCAAAACCTCCGGCACTCGTCTCATCGTCGACTTACCGGTTGGGTCATCAGGGTTTGGTCTAGTTAGCTCGTCGATAACGGGCCTGTGAAAATCGGTGGGGCGAACACCAAAGTCGCGCTCCATTTCGTCAAGCGAGCCGTAAACATCGATTCTTGGGTAATTGGGATCGTCTGATTTCCAAACTGGTATCGGTGCTCCCCAGAACCTGTTTCTTGAAATTGCCCAATCTCGAACGTTCTCAAGCCATTTTCCGAAGCCGCCGTTCTTGGTGTGATCCGGAACCCAGTTGATATCCTGGTTCAGTTCAAGCATCCGGTCTTTGACCTTTGTGGTCTCAACAAACCAAGATGAAACCGCCTTGTAAATCAGAGGGTTTTTGCATCGGTAGCAGTGCGGGTAGCTGTGATCGTAGGACGCTTGCCTGATAAGTCGGCCATTCGCTTTCAAGTCTTGAGTAATTGGCTTGTTGGCCTCAAATACATGCTGCCCCTCGTACGGGCCTATCAGAGAGGTGAATTCGCCTCTTTCATTGACTGAGACGTAAGTCGGGATGCCGGCGGCATTACAGAGCATCTGATCGTCTTCACCGTAAGCCGGGGCCTGGTGGACAATTCCGGTGCCATCCTCGGCAGTTACGTAGTCGCCGACTAGAACTTGCCACGCATTTTCGATGCTGAACTTACTGGGATCGTTGTAGAAGTCAAAGATTGGCTCGTACTTAATGCCACCTAGATCAGAACCAAGATAGGTCTTGGACACCGCGGCTTGCGCACTCTCAACGTCTTCGAAGCCGAGTTCTTTTAGATAGTTTGGCAAAAGCGCCGAAGCGATCAAGAACTTTTCGTCGCCCAAGTCACTGTCTTTCGCATGTACCAAGGAATATTCGATATTCGGCCCCACGGCCAATGCAAAGTTAGTCGGCAGTGTCCACGGCGTTGTCGTCCAGGCAAGTATTTTTACGTCTGCAAGTTCACCCTGGCTCGTTATCGGAAAAGTGACAGTTACGGACTGATCCTGTCTATCCCGGTAAACCTCATCGTCCATCTTCAGTTCGTGATTTGAAAGAGGAGTCTCGCATCGCCAGCAGTAAGCCAGGACCTTGAAGCCCTCGTAGATCAAGCCTTTGTTGTAGAGCTGCTGAAACGCCCAGATGACGCTCTCGGTATAGTTCTGGTCCAGAGTCTTGTAATCATTATCAAAGTCGACCCAGCGGGCTTGCCGAGTAATGTAGCTGCGCCAGTCCTCGGTGTACTTCAGTACGGAAGTCTTGCAAAATTCATTGAACTTAGCTACTCCAAATTTTTCGATCTCTGGTCGGCCGGATATGCCTAAGAGTCTCTCCGCCTCAACTTCTGCAGGCAACCCGTGCGTGTCCCAGCCGAACCTGCGCTCAACCCGCTTGCCCCTCATGGTTTGGTAGCGAGGCACTAAGTCCTTTGCGTACCCGGTTAGAAGGTGACCGTAGTGTGGAAGACCGTTGGCAAAAGGAGGGCCGTCATAGAAAACGAACTCCGGAGCATCAGCGGCGGCCCGCTGGTCAATTGATTCTTGAAAAGTTCCGTCTTTGTCCCAGTAGTCCAGCACCTCCTTTTCAAGTTCAGGAAAGGAAGGCGAGGCTACTGGCCCTTGAGCGGAATTGCGGTGCTTTGGATACATCACGGCTTTCGGAGAAGTAACGGTCAAGAACAATGTTAATCTAGAGACTACGAATATACAGAGGTCAGACCTATTGAATAACTACATTCCCGAGCCACTCCGGCCCGCCAGCGTGCCAGAAAAAGCCTCCGTAGAGGGCCTAGAAGCTAAGTGGGCTCCTATTTGGGAGACAAATAAAGTTTATGAGTTTGAGTCTCGTGCCCTGAAGGACGACATCTACTCGATCGACACTCCTCCGCCAACAGCGTCTGGTTCTCTGCACGTTGGCCATGTTTTTAGCTATACCCACACCGACGTGGTGGCTCGCTACAAGCGAATGAACGGCAAGGCCGTCTATTACCCCATGGGTTGGGACGACAATGGTCTTCCAACAGAAAGAAGAGTTCAGAATTATTACGGCGTACGATGTGACCCAACGCTGCCATTTGACAAAGATTTCCAACCGCCCCAGACGGGCGGAGACAACAAGTCCTCGAGAGTGCAGGATCAGCTTCCCATCTCCAGGCAGAACTTCATCGCGCTGTGTGAGCAGCTAACCGAAGAAGATGAGAAGACCTTTGAAAACCTATGGAGAAACTTAGGCCTCTCAGTCGACTGGGCACAAAGTTACAGAACTATCTCCAAAGAGTCACAACTGGTGTCCCAGCGTGCATTTCTGAACAACTTAGCTCGCAACGAAGCCTATTCACAGATGGCACCAACACTGTGGGACGTGAGCTTTAGGACCGCGGTGGCCCAGGCCGAACTCGAAGACCGCGAGATGCCGGGTGCTTATCACCGCATCGGGTTCGATGGCCCAGATGGCAAGATATTTATCGAAACCACTAGACCAGAGTTAATTCCGGCCTGTGTTGCACTGGTTGCTCACCCCGATGACGAACGATACGCACACCTGTTTGGCAAGACAGCCAAAACTCCGCTCTTTGGAGTAGAAGTTCCGATTTTGGCCCATCGATTGGCACAAATTGACAAGGGCTCGGGCATAGCAATGATTTGCACCTTTGGAGATGTCACTGACGTGACCTGGTGGCGCGAGCTAAAGCTGCCGACCCGACCCATTATTGGTTTTGATGGACGAATACTCAAAGATGCGCCCGAGGCGATAGCAGCCAGCAAGGGTGCTGATCTATACGCGGAGCTTGCGGGCAAAACCGTCTTTAGCGCCAAGGAAATTTTAGTCAAGTCCCTGCAGGCTTCCGGCGACATGGTCGGAGAAGCCAAGCCGATTACTCACCCTGTGAAGTTCTTCGAGAAGGGCGAAAAGCCTCTTGAAATAGTTTCCACCAGACAGTGGTACATAAAAAACGGTGGCAACGACAAAAAACTTGGAGAAAGACTAGTAGGCCTTGGCAAGGAAGTTGCCTTCCACCCGGATTTCATGAGAGTTCGGCTTGAGGACTGGATCAACGGACTAAACGGTGACTGGCTTATTTCTCGTCAACGCTTCTTCGGCGTCCCGTTACCGCTTTGGTATCCGTTGGATACCGAAGGCAATCCTGACTACGAAAACCCGATTGTTCCGAGCGAAGCCCAACTCCCAGTCGACCCATCTAGCGACACCCCAGACGGCTATGAGGAGTCAATGCGAGGTCAAGCCAAGGGCTTTATTGGCGAACTGGACATCATGGACACCTGGGCAACCAGCTCCCTAACTCCCCAGTTGGCAGGCGGATGGCTATCGAATCCGGAAAAGTTTGAGAAGGTCTTTCCCTACGACCTTAGACCTCAGGGTCAGGACATTATTAGAACATGGCTGTTTTCAACCTTAGTTCGCTCTGAACTCGAACACGGCCAGGCTCCTTGGAAGCACGCAGCCATTTCCGGATGGATTCTGGATCCAGATCGCAAGAAGATGTCAAAGTCCAAAGGCAACGTAGTTGTTCCGAACGAAATCCTCGAAACACACGGTTCGGATGCGGTTCGATACTGGGCCGCCAGTGCGCGACTTGGAACCGATGCCGCGTTCGACGAAGGCCAGATGAAAATCGGCAGAAGGCTTGCAATTAAGCTTCTAAACGCTGCCCGCTTTGCCCTTAGCTTTGAGCTTCCAGCCGGCGTTACGGCAGTTACAGAGCCGATTGATAAATCTATGCTCGCTAGCCTCCAGGAAGTAATTGCCGGATCAACAGAAGCCTTCGAGGGCTACGATCACACCAAAGCGCTGGAAAAAGCAGAGTCCTTCTTCTGGACATTCACAGACGACTACCTGGAGCTAGTAAAAGAGCGGGCCTATGGCCAAGGCGACTTCACGGAACAGGAAAAGGGAAGCGCAGTTATTGCTCTGAGGCAGGCCCTTGGGGTATTGGTTCGACTATTTGCGCCATTCATTCCATTCGCAGCCGAAGAAGTCTGGAGCTGGTGGCAAGACGGCACAGTGCACAAGTCCTCTTGGCCAACTACCGGTGAAATATCAGGCGAGGATGCTGGGCTAATGATCTTGGCGAGTGCCGCTCTAGTTCAAATCAGAAAGTCAAAGTCGGATAACAAGTTATCGATGAAGGCTGAGATCGCGACTGCGCTTGTTTCAGGTCCAGTTGCAATGCAAAGTATGGCCAAGGACCTAGCGGCTGTTGGTCACATCGCCGAACTGAACTTCAAAGAAGCTAAAGAGGTATCTGTGACAGATCTGAGGTTTCAGCCCGATCAGGACTAGCGCGTTCTGATAGACCAGACAATAATTCCAGCGACAAGTGCCCAGAAGGCTCCACCGATGCCAAATACCGAAATGCCTGCTGCGCCAATGACAAAAGTCACAATACCCGCAAGCCTCGTCGACTCATCGCTCACTGCAGTTCTAAGAGACGATGCAAAGGTTTTTATGAGCGCAAGACCAGCCAGCGCCAA
>CAJJAJ010000017.1 GCA_905182225.1 uncultured Aquiluna sp. | reverse complement strand
GACTATGGGAGTGACGTAGTTCGGATCGCTTGGAGTTTCTTCGTTGGAAGCTACTGGAGCTGTTGCGGCAGGAGCAACAGGCGCAGGAGCAACAGGCGCAGGAGCAACAGGCGCCGCCTGTTCGGGGGCTACTGGCGCGGCGGCTACCGGTGGAGTTGCTACTGGAGCTACTGGAGCGACTGGAGCGACTGGAGCGGCCGATGCAGTGGCTTCCGGTGCAGGGGGAGAAACAGGAGCTGCGGCTACTGGTGGAGTAGCTACTGGTGCAACCGGCGGGGCCACGGCCTCGGGGGCCTCGGGGGCAGTTTCGGCAGGAGCAGCCGAGGTAGCCTCACCGACGATGGCAAGAACCGCACCAACATCAACGGTTTCATCTTCTTGGACCATGATTTGGGTGAGGGTTCCAGCGAATGGGGACGGGATTTCGGTGTCGACCTTGTCGGTGGAAACTTCCACTAGCGGTTCATCGACGGCTACCGAGTCTCCGATGTTCTTCAGCCATCGTGTGACTGTTCCTTCGGTGACGGATTCTCCCAGTGCCGGAAGTATTACTTCGCTCATCTTGGATACCTATCTCTATTGTTCTTAGTTATGCGTGGGCGTGAAGAGGTTTGCCGGCTAGAGCGAGGTGTGCCTCGCCAATGGCTTCGTTCATTGTTGGGTGGGCGTGGATAAGTGGCGCAACGTCCTCTGGGTAAGCCTCCCAGTTAATTATTAGCTGCGCCTCGCCAATTTGCTCACCGGCTCTTGAGCCGATCATGTGGAAGCCGATAACTGGACCGTCTACCTCGCGAATCAGTTTTATGACACCTGCAGTTCCAAGGATGTTGCTCTTGCCGTTACCGGCAAGGTTGTATTCGTAAATCGAAATCTTATCCGCACCGAACTTCTCTTTTGCTTGCGCCTCGGTTAGTCCGACGGATGCAATTTCAGGCTCGCAATAAGTCACTCGAGGAACTCCCATTTCGTCAACTACAACTGGCTTGAGGCCTGCAATTTCCTCGGCCACGAAAATTCCTTGCATGAAGCCACGGTGAGCAAGCTGCAGTCCAGGTGTCATGTCACCGACTGCAAACACTCCCGGCAGGTTTGTCTGGAGTCGTTCGTTTGTTAGGACAAATCCGCGATCCATGGTTATGCCCTGCTCTTCAAACCCAAAGCCTGTGGCATTTGGTCCACGACCGACGGCCACCAGAAGAAGGTCAGCGGCTACGCTGTCTCCGTTTTCCAGAGTGACTACAACGCCGTTGTCATCCTGGGTTACTTGGCTGAACTTGTTTCCAAGTTTTAGCTCCATGCCGCGTTTCTTATAAGCACGCTCGAGACCCTTACTCATTGCGGGGTCTTCGTTGGGCACTAGTCGGTCAAAGCCTTCAATGATTGTCACTTCAGCTCCGAAAGACCTCCAAATCGAAGCGAATTCAACACCAATCACGCCACCGCCGAGGATTGCGACCTTCGCCGGAACCCAATCCATTTGCAGCGCCTGGTCACTTGTTATTACACGGCCTGTGATCTCCACGCCCAAGGTCTTTGTGACCGAACCTGTTGCAAGAAGCACATTGGTTCCGGTGTAAACCTCGGTACCCACGGTGATCGACTTAGGTCCGGTTAGGTGACCTTCTCCTTGCACTGAAGTTATGTTTTTTGAACCCACCAGCCCTGTCAAACCCTTGTAGAGCTTTTCAACGATGGAATCCCGGTACTTATTTACCTGAACCATGTCGATGCTCTGGAAAGTGGCATTCACTCCGAAGTGCGCGGCCTCTTTAGTCGTGTCGGCTACTTCGGCCGAGTGCAACAGCGCTTTTGTTGGGATACAACCACGGTGAAGGCAGGTACCGCCTAGCTTGTCTCGTTCGATGAGTGCTACTGAAAGCCCCAGCTGTGCTGCACGAAGGGCAGCCGCATAGCCACCGCTTCCGCTGCCAAGGATTACAAGGTCAAAATTATTCTCTGCCATAAAAAACTCCAAAAAAACGCGGCTTGTAAAAAGAAGTCTACTACTTAGCTAGAACTCAAGTTCTTGGCCATTTGCACGAGCGTGCGAATGGCTACCCCGGAGGCACCCTTCGGAGTAGAGGCAAACGGTCCGCCGTCATTATTTGCTGGACCAGCAATGTCCAAGTGCGCCCAAGATGCCTCTGGTTTTACAAACTCACTTAGGAACCATCCGGCGATAAGCATCCCACCGGCCCGGTTTCCGATCTTCACGTTTGTCAGATCTGCAATGTCGGAATCTAGTAGGGGCCTCAGTTCAGCAGGCAATGGCATCTCCCACATCAGCTCGTCCGCTTCGACAGCCGCCGCTTGAACCAGATTTACGGCTTCACCGTGGCCCATTACTCCCGCATATCTGTTACCGAGGGCAATCGTTGCCGCTCCGGTCAAAGTTGCGACGTCGACGATGTGGTCAAGGTTCATTTCAGTCAGTATTGATAGGCCATCGGCCATCACCAATCTACCTTCAGCATCGGTGTTCAAGACTTCAACTGTCTTGCCATTTCTCATGGTCAGCACATCGCCTGGCCTAGTTGCTTGGCCGGAGGGCATATTTTCAGCAACGCAGAGTATTGCCGTCACGTCCAAAGCCAGGTTTTGCTCGGCAATTGCAAGAACAGCTGCCATTACGGTGGCAGCTCCCGCCATGTCGTACTTCATGCCGACCATTAGATTTGCTGGCTTTAAAGAAAGGCCTCCAGTATCAAAGGTGATGCCTTTACCAACTAGCCCTAGGTGTTTACCACCGCCGCGATAGTGCATCTTTATAAGCCTCGGTGGCCGTTCCGAACCTTTTCCGACGCCCAGGATTCCACCGCAATTTTCCTGGGCTAGTCTCGCTTCATCCCAGACTTCTACCTCTATTGCCAGGCCATGGCTGGCGGTGATGCAGATTTCTGCAAGCTTCTCGGGCCACAAGTCGTTGGCCGGCGTGTTGATTATCTGCCGTGCTTGAACAATTCTGCTGGCAAGGTTCAGAGAAGACGCAATATCTGTTCCAAGGTGTTGCTCGATTATTACAAGCTCAATGGCTACGAGCTCCGTTGTTGATTTTTTGTATTCTGAAGGAGTGTCAATGCCTAGCAGGCAACCCTCGGCTGCCAGCAGAATCTCTTCTGCTGTTGCCTTTGTCAAATCAATGCTCAGGTGAGTGACGCCTTTCGAGGCCCGCACGGAAGCGGCAGCGAAATTTCTGTAATTGATTGCGTCCCCACAACCGATCACCAATAAGACCACCTCGGTGCTAGGCACTCTGGCAGCGCTATCCTGCTTCGCTGATGCTCCAAATCTATGGATTGCGTCAGGCAGCGCGAACTCAGCCCAATCGGATTCTCTATTTGAGTGAGTTTTGGGGACTGCAAGATGTGTAAAGTTTTGGGATCTGGCGGCACTCAATGAGATGTTTTGCATGTTCGTAAGTTTAGGTCGGTTAGGCTTAAAGGGTGAAACAGCTATACGAAGAATTTACTCACGGTCAGATACCATCTGGGCTACCGATGGTTGCACTGATTTCTGGGTTCAGCGATTCAGGGTCCACAATTGCCCAGCTGTCAGATCACTTTTTTTCTGAACTGAGTCATGAGTTAGTCCTTAGCTTTGACAATGATGAATTTTTGGATTATCGATCGAGACGACCTGCGCTTTTTTTCGAGAAGGACCACATCGAGTCTTACGAGCCGCCGTCACTGGCGGTGCATCTGGTTCTAGACGAAGCGCAGCAGCCTTTCTTGCTCCTGGAGGGTTATGAGCCCGACTTGAGGTGGGAGGCTTTTGCGGCAAGCCTCCTTGGGATAATTCAGCGCCTGGGCGTTTCGAGTTTTACTTGGGTTCATTCCATCCCATTCCCGATTCCTCACTCCAGACCGGTAGGAGTGACCGTCTCAGGAAACCGTAAGGACATGATTGAGCGATTTTCCGAGTGGAAACCTCAGACGCAGGTCCCGGGTAACGTAACGCACCTTCTTGAATTCCGGCTGAGTGCTCAGGGCGTAAACACTGCCGGGTTTGTGCTCCTCGTGCCGCACTATTTGGCAGATAATGAGGTGCCAAATTCAGCGATCGCAGGCCTCGAGCTAATCAGCGCGGCAACTGGCCTCGTTTTCCCTTCGGACCAGTTACGTCAAGATGCCGGAAAGTTTGAAACTAAGGTCAAGAG
The DNA here is from genome assembly GCA_905182225.1 of uncultured Aquiluna sp. GTDB lineage: Bacteria > Actinomycetota > Actinomycetes > Actinomycetales > Microbacteriaceae > Aquiluna. The sequence continues at coordinate 29,556 of CAJJAJ010000017.1, read as the reverse complement.
CCAAATTGAGGAAAACCCAGAACTTAGTAAGTTAGTGCAAACCCTTGAGGCCGGTTACGCCAGCGGCGGCCCTGGCCCGTCCAGAGCACCCATCAGTAAGCCCTCGGGGGAGCCACGCAGTGTCGATGAGCTCACCGAAGAGCTGGAAAATTACTTGTCAACCATGAGAAAAAACACTGACACGAAGGAATAAAGTTCACTCGAATTACCTTTTATAGGTTATGTCAACGGAAAACAGTGGCATACTAATTGTTCGAAGCCCTTTCAGGTCGCAAGACTTGACAAGGGTTTAAAGTCTGCCCAAGAGCGAGGTCTATCATCGCAACAGTGTCAAAGGCGAAAGCCAAGGAATCTTCGACTGAAGCCGCCGCCAAAGCTGCTCCTAAGAAGGCAACTAAAGCTTCTCCCAATACGGCAAGCGTCAAGCCAGCGAAGGCGACGCCAAAGAAAGATGCGGTTGCGGCCGCAAAGGCCCCTGCGAAAAAAACAACGTCAAAGCCAAGAGCTAAAAAAGAAGCTTCAGTAGCAGACATCGTTTCGGAGGCAACTCTGGCTGTCGACTTGAGCTTGGATAGCGACTCAGACCCAGTAACTGCTGCAATTGAGCTACCCAAGGGTGCTCTCGTCATTAATGATGATGAAGATGACATCCCAGTCCAAAATCTTGCAATTACCGGAGCTACGGCTGATCCTGTCAAGGACTACTTAAAGCAAATCGGAAAAGTTGCGCTACTAAATGCTGAGCTGGAAGTTGAGCTCGCGAAGCGCATTGAGGCCGGTTTGTTTGCAGAGGATAAGCTTGCCACCGAATCCAAGCTTGCCCCGGCTGATCGTAGAGACCTGAACTGGGTCGTGAAGGACGGAAAGCGTTCGAAGTCGCACCTTTTGGAGGCGAACCTTCGTCTAGTGGTCTCGCTGGCTAAGCGCTACACGGGACGCGGCATGCAATTCCTAGATTTGATTCAAGAGGGAAACCTCGGTTTGATTCGTGCGGTAGAAAAATTCGACTACACGAAGGGCTTTAAGTTTTCCACGTACGCGACTTGGTGGATTAGGCAGGCCATTACCCGTGCGATGGCAGACCAGGCGCGAACCATTCGTATCCCAGTTCACATGGTTGAAGTTATAAACAAACTTGCGCGAGTGCAGCGTCAGTTGCTGCAAGATCTAGGTAGGGAACCGACCCCTGATGAACTGGCAGCTGAATTGGATATGACACCTGAAAAAGTTGTCGAGGTCCAAAAGTACGGCAGAGAGCCAATCTCGCTTTCTACTCCTTTGGGAGAGGATGGTGACAGCGAATTTGGCGACTTGATCGAGGACACCGAGGCAGTTGTCCCGGCCGATGCTGTGGGCTTCACAATGCTTCAACAAGAATTAGAGCGAGTCTTGGATAGTTTGCATCCACGTGAGGCTGGGGTTATTCGCTCCCGTTTTGGTCTGGGTGATGGCGTGCAGATGACTCTTGACCAGATCGGCGAAAAGTTCGGCGTGACCAGAGAGCGCATACGGCAAATCGAATCCAAGACCATGTCGAAGCTTCGACACCCGTCTAGATCACAGCTTCTTCGCGACTACCTGGACGGCTAAATGCGTTCCATCCTGGCGGTCTTGATCGGGAAGCTCTTACGTTTTCTCGTTCGTTTAGTCCGGCCAGGCGGAGGCTCTGCGCTTCCAGGTGTGGTTGCAAATAAATTTGATCCACATCTACTTTCGAATGCCCTTGCATCCTTGGATCTAGGTTTGGTTGTCGTATCCGGCTCGGCAGGAAAATCATCGACCACCAGCTACCTAGTCAACTTGCTAGAAGCACACGGTCTTCGCGTCTTTACAAATAGCAGTACAGCAAACATTCGGCAGGGTCTAGTTGCGGCCGTTTTGAAACAAGGTAACTGGCGAGGCCGTCTGGACTCGGACATAGCGGTATTGGAATTCGACGAGGGCCACGGGGCAGTTCTTGCTGGCGAGCTCGATGTTCGGCTAGCAGTTCTCACGAATGTTCTTTCTGATCAGCTAGACCGATTCAATGACCCGGATGACGTCATAGAGATGCTGAGCAAAATAGGGTCAGCTGCCAAGGTAGTCGTCCTAAATACCAGCGATAAAAACCTAGCCCAATTGCAATTTAAGGCACCCGTAGTTGGGTTCGGATTGTCCTCAGAGCTGGCCAAGATTTCCAATCCGGTCTATGCGCTAAATTTCGGTTCTCACCCGGTCATCGCCAATTTTGCTCATGCTGGAACCGACTGCGTGGTGTTGAATTCGGAAGGTAAGACTAAGTTCCTCACCACAGGATTACCAGATCACCAGGCGCTCAATCTGACAGCGGCCGTTGCCGCCCTTCACCAGCTAATTGAACCTTCGACTAGTACTATTGCCCACGTCCTCAAGGAACTGAAGCCGGTGTTCGCACGAAACGAAAAGGTGAAAATTTCTGGCCTCGATGTGACTATTCGTTTGGTTCAAAACCCCACTAGTTTTCAGCTGAACCTAGATGAGCTTAGGTCAGACAACACTCCACTGATGCTCATGGCTGGCCGAGACATTCATGATCCAAGCTGGCTCTGGACAGTCGATTTTTCGAAGCTAGAGAGGGTGGACATCGTCGGCGGATTCAATGCTCATGAGCTCGCCTTGAGATTGGCGGTTGCGGGTATAGAAGTAGGCGCTGTGATTCAAGATGCGAACGCTGCAGCGGATAATTTCCTCGCGCTACAAGGGACGGGTCATACTGTCTTGTTTAGCGCAGACGCAATGCGTCGAGTTAGAAGACACTGGGGGTTGGCAAAGTGAGTAGCTACTTCAGTTTTCACAAGGACTACTTTGATAACAACGGCGATCAGGGGAACCTGTCGGTTTTGAACTATTTTCTTAGCCAACAATCCGTGTTGTTTGATGAAGTTACCGACCCAGATTCGGCCGATTTTGTGATAGTTGGCGACGCAAGTCGCGCGGCACTTCGAGAATACGGGATAGAGCTTTTAGCCTTAGCCCCTGCGTTGCAAAAAAGGCACTCAGCCGGTCTCGCAACGCTGGTTATTGGTTCAAGCTATGAGTTTTTGGCATCTCAGGTTTCGTGGCTTGAAACCCCAAAGCTCGGGCCGATCACCAGCGAGTTTAGAACGGTTGACACTCTAGACGCCGGACCAATTGTCGGCTATCGAAATAGTTCGCTACTGAATCTTGATTTCGTTCGGAATGGTGACTTCATAGGCACCACACTATTCGGGCCGATTTTGGCGAAGAATCCAACATTATTAGACCAGATGCTTCTAGCTTGCGGAGGTTCTTCGGCAGACTGGAAACCGCAGATGCTCGATTGGGTTGAGGCTATTAGAGAGTCAATCCCAACGTAACTCAAGGTCCCTAGGACTAAAGGCACCCTTTACAAGGAAACAGCTTGGGGTGTTGTTCTAAGCCTGGTTTAGGTCGGAGCTTTGGTCGTGCCATCCCAGAGTGATTGGCTCCAACTTTGCCTTATTGGCATTTCCGTGATGTGCGCAAAACAGCAACTCACCGCCAGCTAATTGAACTCTCATGTATGCCTGAGCTCCGCAAACATCGCAGCGGTCGCTAACCAATAGCTTCGTGGTTTCCGTCATGTTTTCCATTAGCTCTATTAAACCACGGTTGACTCAAATGCATGTGACATTTGAAGCCAGTTTCTCTTACGGCGAAGTGGCGCGGCGGTTCAGGTGCGAACCAGGGTTATTGTTTCGAGGTGGATGATTACTCAGCGAGACACCTTTCAGTCCTTGAGGGACTTGAAGCGGTTCGAAAAAGACCAGGGATGTATATCGGCTCGACCGACGGTCGTGGCCTCATGCATTGTCTATGGGAGATAATTGATAACTCAGTCGATGAAGCCCTCGCGGGACACGGGAAGTCCATTGGCGTTTTTATTCATACCGACGGTTCGATTACGGTCCAAGACGACGGCCGAGGAGTCCCTGTTGACATAGAGCCAAGAACGGGTCTTTCCGGCGTTGAAGTCGTGTTTACAAAGCTGCATGCCGGTGGGAAGTTTGGTGGAGGATCCTACGGCGCATCGGGTGGTCTCCACGGGGTAGGAGCTTCGGTAGTGAACGCCCTGAGCTCTCGCCTCGATGTTGAGGTTGATCGCGCCGGTCAAACTTGGGCCATGTCTTTCCACAGGGGTGAGCCGGGAGTGTTTGCTGGTGTTGGTCCAGATGCGGACTTCAGACCTTTTGTTGATAAGAGCGAGCTTAGGGTCGTTGGCAAAGTTGCCAAGTCAAAAACCGGCACGAGGGTTCGATATTGGCCCGACTCACAAATTTTTGAGCCAGGTGCGGACTTTCAAATGCAGGACTTGGAAGGCCGGCTAAGACAGACTGCTTTTTTGGTTCCCGGGTTGGTCCTGAGCGTCCATGATGAGCTTTCTGAAGTCAGTCAAGAGTTTGTCTTCGAGGGGGGCATCACTGAATATGTGGAGTACTTGGCAAACGACGGGCCGGTGTTGGCAAGCCGACGGATCCAGGAGACGACTACCTTTCGGGAAACAGTTCCAGTATTAGACGAAGCCTCTGGCTCCATGAAGAGCAAAGAGGTAGAACGAAATTGTGTCGTGGACGTCGCATTGCGATGGGGCTCTGGTTTTGATACCAAGGTCAAATCTTTCGTAAACATAATCTCAACGCCTAAAGGCGGCTCTCACCTCACCGGCTTCGAGCAGGCCTTACTTAAGTCCTTCAGGGCCGCTATCGAGGTGAATGCTAGAAAACTGAAGGCGACTTCTTTAAGGATTGAGCGGGATGACGTCATGGCGGGGCTTACTGCCGTTGTGTCAGTGAGTTTTCCGGAGCCACAATTCGAAGGCCAGACCAAGGAAACCCTCGGCACTCCTGCCATAAAGGCCATTGTTGCAAACTCGGTTGCCAAATGGGCCGATGAGCTTCTTGCTGGCAAGATTCGAGGAACAAAGGCCGAGGTCGACGCTCTACTTGACAAAGTGGTCAGCGAAGCTAAGACGCGAATTAGCGCCCGAAGCCTGAAAGACACTCAACGCAGGAAAAACGCTCTGGAATCGTCGTCGTTACCTAGCAAGCTTGTTGATTGTCGCGGTAACGCGACCGTTGGTTCTGAGCTGTTCATCGTTGAAGGTGATAGCGCGTTGGGGACAGCTAAGCTGGCCCGTGATTCTGCCTTTCAGGCGTTACTTCCAATTCGTGGAAAAATCCTAAACGTCCAGAAGGCATCTCTGTCTGACATGCTTTCCAACGCCGAGTGCGCTGCAATTATCCAGGTACTTGGAGCGGGCTCAGGTCGAACTTTTGATCTGGACCAGGTTCGATACGAGAAGATTATTCTCATGAGCGATGCCGACGTTGATGGTGCTCACATTAGAACCTTGCTGCTGACGCTGTTTTTCCGATACATGCGACCGCTTGTAGAAGCAGGAAGGGTTTACGCGGCCGTTCCTCCGCTTCACCGAGTTGAGACGGCAGGCCGCAACAAAGAAGTTATTTACACCTACTCACAGCAGGAGTTGACGGACCTTCTTAGGAGCCTCGAGAAGGCTGGAAAAACTTATAAGCAGCCGATTCAACGCTATAAGGGACTCGGAGAAATGGATGCGGATCAGCTGGCTGAGACCACGATGCAGCCGGCCAACCGAATGCTTCGTCGCATCACGGCGGTTGATGCTGCAGCTGGGGAACGCACTTTCGAACTACTAATGGGTAACGAAGTAGCTCCAAGGCGAGATTTTATTGTTGACTCAGCGGACGATTTTGACAGAGAGAAAATCGACGCTTAGTAGGCGGCCGCCAAATAGTCATCGATAGCTGTGCCACTGCCATCCCGGCGTTGGTCTATCTCTATTACTGGAAGTTCAGACCCATCGAGGTTTAGCAGTACTGGACTCGGAGAACTGAGAGCTGCGAAATATAACTGGTCCTGATTTTTCAAGAAGCGGTGACATCTAACGCCTTGGGTTCCTCTGCCCTTCCGCGGGTAATTTGCAACAGGGGTTATTTTTATCGCCCCTGAGTCAGTGGAACCAAGAGCCAATGAAGAGTTCGCTGCCGTCACCAGGTTCGAACCCGAATCAACGACGCCGAAATTTATGACCAGCGATTCGGGTGATGAAATTCCCGACATGCCGCTAGCACTAAGCCCCTGCGGTCTCACAGATTTTGCAGGGAATATCAATAGATTCGCGCTGCTCGTCACGAAGCACAGCTCAGTGTCATCGGCGGCGACGGTGAAGGCAACTATTTTGTCTCCGTCCTTTAGGCCAATCAGTCCGACCTCTTCTTTGTCAGGGAAGGGGCCGGAGAGTCTCTTGACAACTCCGTTTGTCGTTCCTAGCGCGTAGGTGTCATCGCTCAACCAGTCTGCTATTCCAACCACTGATTCTCCAGACAGCCCAAGAAATTTATCTGCACTGGACGCATTTGTTGAAACACCAGCCAACATGGCCGGCAAGTCAGAAACGTGAACCCTAATTATTCGACCCTTGGAGGTAACTAGGCCAACATCCTTTCGAAGTGAAGTGCTGATACTAGTCCCGGCCACCGAAGCTGTCTGTGTTGAAGGTTCGGCGCGGAAAAGGTTTCCAAGTGCATCGAGAGTCACCGTTGCGGGGGAGTCCTCAAGTTGTGTCACCTGAACTGCTTTTCGAGAGATAGTAACTCCCTCTGAATCGATCAATTGAGTTCTCCTCGCGTCCCCAAATTCTGCAGCGACTTCGTCAAGCTCCTTGGAGACCAGTCGCTTTACTAGTTCGTCGCTACCGAGCAGTTGCTGGAGGTTTGCGATTTCCTGTCGAAGTGTGTCAGCCTCTGTTTCCAACTCAATCAGGCTAAATCTGGTGAGTCTTCGAAGCCTAAGTTCCAGAATGTAATCGGATTGCAGCTCCGAGAGATCAAACACTGTTTTGAGTCGATCGCGAGCAGCGTCGGCGGTGTCGGAAGTTCTGATCACCTCAATAATCTCGTCGATGTTGAGTACGGCGATCGCTAGGCCGTCAAGCAGGTGAAGCCTCCCCATCCTGCGGTCTAATCGATTCTTGCTTCGTCGAGTAGTCACGCTAATGCGATGCTTGAGGTAAACCTCCAGGAGGGCCTTCAATGGCATTTGCTGCGGTCGGCCCTCGACTAGCGCCACGTTATTTATGCCGAAGCTCTCTTCGATTGGAGTCAGGCGATACAGCGCGTCAATGACCGAAGCAGGATCGAACCCGGTCTTAAGTTCAATGATTAGTCGCAGTCCGTTTTCGCGATCGGTCAGGTCGACGACGTTGTGGATGCCTTCGAGTTTCTTTGAGGTGACCGCGTCCCTTATTTTCTCGATTACTCTTTCTGGGCCGACCAGGTATGGCAGTTCGGTGATAACCAAGCCGGTGCGCCGCGGACCAACCATTTCAACCGAGATCTTTGCTCGAGTTCGAAAAGTTCCTCGACCCGTCAAATAGGCCTCTCTCAGGCCGTCGCCGACCAGGGCTACGGCGCCAGCTGGTAGATCCGGGCCAGGCAGGACTTGCATGATTTGGTCAAGCGAGGCTTCTGGGTTTTTGATCAGTAAGTGCAGAGCTGCAACTACCTCTTTCAAATTGTGAGGCGGCATGTTCGTTGCCATACCCACTGCGATTCCGCTGGCACCGTTGACTAGAAGGTTTGGGAAGGCAGCGGGTAGCACTGACGGCTCTGTCAGCTGGGCATCGTAGTTTGGTGTGAAATCGACTACGTCTTCGTCGAGGCTTTGATTCAGAGCCTCTGCAGCCTTGGCAAGCCTGGCTTCGGTGTATCTTGCCGCGGCGGGTCCGTCATCGAGGCTTCCAAAGTTTCCGTGACCGTCTATTAGCGGAAGGCGCAGTGAGAAATTCTGCGACATCCTCACCAGGGCGTCGTAGATTGCCTGATCTCCGTGCGGGTGAAGTTTTCCCATGACTTCACCGGTAACCCTGGCCGACTTCACGTGTCCGCGGTCGGACTTCAGGCCCATCTCACCCATTTGGTAAATGATTCTTCGCTGAACAGGTTTTAGGCCGTCTCTAGCATCAGGGAGGGCTCTTGAGTAAATAACAGAGTAGGAGTATTCCAGGAAGCTCTCTTGCATTTCTGCAGAGACATCAATGTCTACAATTCGTTCCGATGTATCGGTCATGAGTCCTAGCTGTGCGAAACTTGTGGGGTGCCTTTGACTTTACCCGCTGTCCCCAATGCTTTAGGGAACATTCGCAACGTGTTCACATCCGGGCTTCTTTCGTTGCAGGGACTTGCTAACCCCTTGGGCTTGAGTCAGAAGCAAAAGGTCATTGTCGTTTTGATTGATGGCCTCGGAGCCGAACAGATAATGCAGCGAAGTGGCCATGCACCCTGGCTCAACAGTCAGCTCAACAAAAAAAGCATCTCTGTATGTGGTTTCCCGGCAACCACAAGCGCAAACATTGCTTCTTTCGCAACCGGTGATTCACCGGGGCAACACGGATTGGTCGGGCACCGAGTTTGGGATAGGAATTACGACGAACAGATAAACCTCCTGGTGGGGTGGAACGAGCGCACGGATCCGCTCGTTTGGCAACCTCGCGAAACCGTTTCTGAGCGCGCATTGGCTTTGGGATTGGAATGCAATGTTGTTGCCGCATCTGAGTACCGCGGCACCGGCTATAGTCAGGCCACTATGCGAGGCGCCAACTTCGTATCCGCTGATTCTTGGCAGGAGAAGTTCGAGGCTGCAAGGACGATTGCAAATTCAAAGCGTCGATCTCTGACGTATTTGTACATTCCCGAACTTGATAAATATGGGCATCAGAGTGGTTGGTCAAGCTCTGGTTGGGCGGCAATGCTCGAGGAACTTGATTCAGCGCTCAGATCATTCTGTGAAAAAATACCAAAGGATACCGGGGTGGTGATCACGGCGGACCATGGAATGATCGAGACCGCCAAGCCAAGGCAGCTAGTGCTTGATGATTTCTACGAAAAAAGCGGTTCTGTAAAATTTGTTGGAGGAGACACGAGGGTAAATTATGTCTATCTTGACAACATTGGAGCTGTGGACCAGGTTGCAGCGGATCTCGAGCCCTTTAGCTACGCGTTCGATACCGTGAAGACCGAAGATGCCATCGCCGCAAATTGGTTTGGTGAAGTGCTTCAGCCAGCACGCGACCGATTACCAGAGCTCATGCTTCTGGCGAAATCGGACTTCACCTTGTATCACTCGAAATACTTCAAATCCAGGAGCTTTGACATGGTTGCACATCATGGCTCGTTGTCACCCGCGGAGATTAGAGTGCCACTAATCCGAATCGGATTCTGAGTTCGTTGTCCCAAGAACAATCTCGTCCCAGCTTGGCAAGGAAGCTCTTCCCTTGGCTGTCGCCGGCTTTAGATCGGCCTGTTTGCGCCTAGTCCTAAGTTCTTCAACAAGGCTGTGTACTGAAGCATTGCGTCCGGAGCTCTCCGAGTCTTCGGGTGAGTCTGGTGCTGATGACTCAGGCTCCATCTGTACCTCAGTCGGGATTGATTCGTGAATAACCGGCGACGTGACATCTCGACGCGATTGTTGCTTCGAAGCAGTCTGGGCGGCTTTATTGGTCGGCTCGAGGCTTCGTGAACGAGGATCGAATTTCCAACTCATCGGTTCTTGGCCATTCGCGTGGACGTGCCAAGTTCCCTCAGTTTTTAACACGCTGAACGTTGCTGTTGGATCCGAGCGCGAGATTAAGTCTTGAAACCGCATCATGGATGCGCCGTCACTAACCTCAGTATTTAGGGCAGCTTCTAGAACATATCGAAGTTCATCTAGGATCGGGACTGCGAACGGCCTAATTGCGTCAACGTCTTGCCCGACTTGGGTGGCTACCTCGTCCACACTGTGTCCTGCTCTAATGAGATCTTGAACTACCTTCGGACTGAAATCTGCTCCGGACACTCTTGGATTGTTTTTGAGAGCGTCTCTCATGGAATCGTCGATTGGAACTTGGAAGCGTTCTCCCTGGTCCGACTCGAGAATGATTGAGTCAGCTTCTCTGGCAACAAATCTTAGGTTCATGGATGCCTCCTAGTTATGAAGTGTGGCACTTTGGGGCGTTTGCTGGATTATTTCGCTCGGTGAGTTTGCTAAAGGATTTTGTCTTGCGGCGAGCCTAGTTTGCAAAATTTTGATTCCTAGGGCATAGTTCACGCCGAGACACCAAGAGAGGCGGGACAGCATGGCAACGGATTACGACGCAACTCGAAAGACGGATGACGACACTGAGTCCCTTGATGCCCTGAAGGAACGTGGTCCTTCCGCGGGCTCAGGCGGCGACGATGACGTTGACAACGCTGATGGTTTTACGATGCCGGATGTGGTCAACGAGGAACTCGAAGTTGTTGTGCTACCTCTTCAGGAAAACGAATTTACTTGTACCAACTGTTTCCTAGTCAAGCCGCACCACCAGAGAGCCTCAAAGCCTCGATCAGCTGCGGTTTGCATTGATTGCGCTGGCTAGCCTCGAGGGGTTTCTGGTACTTATTAGCAGGTAAGCAGTGGGGTCGTTTGGGTCGGTCACGGGGACTTTAACCATGAACTTAATGTCCCCTCTGATCACAAATTGTGCAGCCGGGCTGAGGCCTGGTCCTCGCTCTGTCTTCATCTGATCTCCTTCTAAACCGAAGGCTTCCCCTAGCGCGCTTAGCGGCACATTTATCCTGCCAGCTCTTATGTTTTCCGTGATCTGTATGGTGGGCGCGGAGAAGATTGACAGTAGAACGAGAGCAACTGGCACCAGCCCGGCCATAACTACAGCGCCACTCTGAGACACCGGCAACACCGACAGCAAAACAAGCGGGGCGGACAGACTCATGGCGATCAAAAAACCGACTGATGGGTACAAGCGTTCGAAATAGGAATTAGTAGGCACGGTAATACATTACGCTCTAGGAATGGATTTGGAAGTGCTGATAATTGCTCAAGATGGGTTTGAGCCGATTTACGCGAAGCCGGGAGACGCCGGCTGCGATCTTCGCTCAACTCAACAGCTGATGATTGCTGCAGGGGAAAGGATGCTTGTTCCGACCGGAGTGAAGCTAGCAATGCCCGACGGCTACGTAGGGCTAGTTCATCCTCGGAGCGGTCTTGCGGCTAAATGCGGAATAACGGTATTAAATGCTCCGGGAACTGTCGATGCAGGTTACAGGGGAGAAATCATGGTGACACTCCTCAACACTTCGGATGAGGACTTTCAAATAGAAGCTGGTGATCGGATTGCACAGTTATTGTTCCAAAAGGTCGAACGGGCCCGTTTTATATCGGTTACCGAGCTACCTGAATCCAGTCGAGGTGCGACCGGCTTCGGGTCAACTGGGAAGGCCTAATGTCTAAATCGAGTCCTGTGGGTAGGGATACTTCTGGCCCCTTTGACGTCTCCGAAATTGGTGTTCTGACGCCATACCTTGATTTTGGCTCCATTAGGCTAGCGCCTTCTCAGGGTATGCAGATCAGAGCCGACATTGACGACACAAGCAAGAAGGTAGTCGCCCTAACGGTTGAAGTTGAGGGACACCGATTGCAGCTGCAGGCTTTTGCTTCGACTAAGTCCGATGGTCTTTGGGAATCAACTATGGCTGCCCTAATTCAGGGCATCGCCACTCAGGGCGGATTGATGGAATCTGTCAAAGGAATTTTGGGCCAAGAGCTTCGGGGGAGTGTGCCGGCCAAGAGCGGGGATCAGTCAATTTCTAGACCGACCAGATTCATCGGGGTTGATGGGCCGCGATGGTTTCTTCGGGGAGTTATTTCAGCACCCACAATCAACGAGGATGTTTACGCTCGACTTGTTTCGATTTTTCGATCAGCCGCTGTCAGTCGGGGTGACATTGCTATGCCTCCGGGAGAACTTTTGCCATTGAGGTTGCCCGTGAGTGATAAAAATGAGTGATCCAGATGCTGTCGCCAAGAGACTAGGACTGGAAAAAAGCGAAGAGGGCTTCGACCTGAACCGTCAGTCTCTTCTTGCCGGAATTGGTGGTCCGCTGGGTATTGCCGAAGCGATACTCCCAGCCACCTTGTTTTCTATTGTTTTCGCCATAACCGGAGAGGCGATTGCCGCGGTCGCTGTGGCAGCCGGAAGCTCTGCCCTATTTATAGCCATTCGTCTTGCACAGCGAAAGCCATTGATGCAGGCAATCGTTGGTGCTGGTGCAATCGCATTCGCAGCATTTTTAGCACTTCGTGATGGAGGGCAGGCTGCCGACTACTTTGTTCCGGGATTCTTTACCAATGCAGCATACGCTTTTGTTTTTCTGATTTCAGTGTTGATACGACGACCGATCATGGGTTACGGGGCACAGTTGCTTTTTGGCTTGGCAAATTGGCGAAGCGACAAAGCGGTGTTTTCCAGACTTAGAACGGTGACTTTGGTCTGGGTTGGGTTTTTCTTAGCTCGCTTAGCAGTTCAGCTTCCTTTGTATTTCGCCGGTCAAGTTGAGCTTTTGGCCGCATCTCGTGTGGTCATGGGTGCTCCGGCATACGCGGGACTGCTGGCCCTTACCTGGATTCTGCTGAGGCGCATCGCGAAGCCAATTGACGGTAGATTAGAGGGGTAATCTTCGAGGAGTTGTTCTAATGTCACAATTTTCAAGCGCCAGCAATCTAACCGTCGGCACCAAGACCTACAAGTACTTCAGCATGGCAGGGTTGGACGTTCAAAAGTTGCCCTATAGCCTCAAGGTTCTCCTTGAGAACATGCTCCGCACCAAGGATGGTGAGAACGTAACCCAGACTCACGTCGATGCCTTAGTGGCATGGGATCCAAACAAGGAGCCCGATACTGAGATCCAATTTAGCCCCGCAAGAGTGATCATGCAGGATTTCACCGGAGTTCCCTGCATCGTTGATTTAGCAACCATGCGTGAGGCGGTTCAGGAGCTTGGTGGAGACCCACAAAGCATCAACCCACTGACACCAGCAGAGATGGTAATCGATCACAGTGTTGTGGCGGATGTGTCAGGATCTCCAGACGCTGCTGAGCGAAACGTTGAGTTTGAATACCAGCGAAACAGTGAGCGCTACCAGTTTTTACGTTGGGGCCAGACCGCGTTCGACAATTTTAAGGTCGTCCCTCCTGGGACAGGCATCGTTCACCAGGTAAACATTGAGTTCTTGGCTAGAACGGTGATGACTCGCGAGGTTGATGGCGAATTAGTTGCGTACCCTGATAGCTGCGTTGGAACAGATTCGCACACAACCATGGTCAACGGACTCGGTGTTCTTGGCTGGGGTGTTGGCGGAATCGAAGCCGAGGCCGCGATGTTGGGCCAGCCAGTATCCATGCTTATTCCAAAGGTCGTAGGTTTCAAACTAACCGGCCAGATCCCAGTTGGAGCAACGGCTACGGATGTCGTGCTAACTATTACCCAGCAGCTTCGTAACCACGGGGTCGTGGGCAAGTTCGTTGAATTTTACGGAGACGGTGTTGCAAGTGTGCCATTGGCCAACCGCGCGACAATCGGCAACATGTCTCCTGAATTTGGTTCTACCGTGGCAATTTTTCCAATTGACGATGTGACCTTGGATTATCTGCGTATTACAGGCCGTGATTCAGAGGAAATTGCTTTAGTCGAGGCTTACGCCAAAGCGCAGGGCATGTGGCATGACCCAAGTCAAGAGCCTGATTTCAGCGAGTACCTTGAGCTTGATCTTTCAACAGTTGTGCCTTCAATTGCTGGCCCCAAGCGCCCGCAGGATCGGGTTGAACTGTCCACGAGCAAGGCATCTTTTGAGCGGGACCTGCAGAGCTACGCACCTTCATTCAGTTCGCCAGTGCCAGTGAAGGGCAAGGATTATCAGCTCGATCACGGCGCGGTGACCATCGCGTCGATCACTTCTTGCACTAACACCTCAAACCCTTCGGTGATGATAGCCGCCGGGCTGTTAGCAAAGAAGGCCGTTGAAAAGGGTCTAACGGCTAAGCCATGGGTAAAGACCTCCTTGGCGCCGGGTTCCAAAGTTGTGACCGAGTATTACAAAAAGGCTGGCCTGACGGATTCACTCGATCAGCTCGGTTTCCAGCTAGTCGGTTATGGCTGCACAACCTGCATCGGCAACTCTGGCCCACTAGCTGACGAGATATCAGCAGCGGTTAACGAAGGCGACCTTGCTGTGACAGCGGTCCTCAGCGGAAACCGAAACTTTGAGGGACGCATAAATCCAGATGTCAAGATGAACTACCTAGCTTCCCCTCCATTGGTTATTGCATATTCTTTGGCTGGAACTATGGACTTTGATTTTGAAACAGAATCACTTGGTTCGGATCGGGATGGACATGATGTTTTCCTAAAGGACATCTGGCCAACACCGGGTGAGGTTCAAGAGACGATTGATAGCTCAATCAACTCGGAGATGTTCACATCCCAGTACGCGTCCGTATTCGATGGGGATAGCAGGTGGCAGTCACTGCCAACACCCGAGGGCGCACTGTTTGACTGGGTCGGCGACTCTACTTATGTAAGAAAGCCTCCCTACTTTGAAGGCATGAGCCTGACGCCTTCGCCTGTGACTGATGTTCATGCTGCAAGGGCCCTGGTGTTGCTTGGTGATTCGGTTACTACCGACCACATCTCACCTGCTGGCTCGATAAAAGCTGATTCTCCAGCAGGTATCTACCTGATGGAAAAAGGTGTTGGGCGGGTGGACTTTAATTCCTACGGATCCCGTCGCGGTAACCACGAAGTTATGATTCGCGGAACCTTCGCGAACATCAGGCTTCGTAATCAGCTGCTTGAAAACGTTGAGGGCAGCTACACACGTGACTTCACCACCACCGAAGGCTCGCAGAGCTATATATTTGATGCGGCTGAGAACTACCGCGCAGCCGGCACACCACTGGTGGCAATTGCCGGCAAGGAGTATGGCTCTGGATCCTCCAGGGATTGGGCGGCTAAGGGAACAAGTCTCTTGGGCATCAAGGTGGTTATCGCAGAGAGCTTTGAGCGCATTCACCGAAGCAACCTAATCGGCATGGGCGTTCTGCCGCTGCAGTTCCCTGCAGGACAGCACGCAGCAAGTCTTGGGCTTGATGGCACTGAAGAGTTCGATTTCACTGGCATTGAAGAGCTCAACAACGACAAGACACCCAGGACCGTTCACGTGGTGGCCAGGCCGACAGCGCACTCAGCTGAAGGTAAGGCAGTTATTGAGTTTGATGCGGTCGTTCGAATCGATACTCCGGGCGAAGCCGACTACTTCCGTAATGGCGGTATTTTGCAGTACGTTCTTCGTTCCTTGGTAGCCTAGGAATACTTCAAGTCGACGGATGTTGGGAACCAAATGAGTCTTTTATCTGGTATCAAATCTCCTAGTGATCTCGAAGCGTTGTCGGCAACCCAGTTGGTAGAGTTGTGCCAGGAAGTAAGAGAACACTTAGTCGATTCAGTTTCTAAAACTGGTGGTCACTTGGGTCCCAACTTGGGCATTGTCGAAATTACAGTCGCACTTCACAGGGTTTTTGATTCTCCCAAAGATTCGATAGTTTTCGACACTGGACATCAAAGCTATGTCCACAAACTACTCACCGGCCGTCAGGACCTATCGACTCTTCGTCAAAAGGACGGCATCGCAGGCTACCCGCAGCGTTCTGAGAGCGAACATGACATCGTGGAGTCATCACATGCATCATCTTCTTTGAGCTGGGCAGACGGTATCTCAAGGGCGTATAAAGCTACCAATCAGCCCGACAGGCACGTTGTCGCGGTAATTGGCGACGGCGCTCTGACCGGAGGCATGTCATGGGAGGCACTCAATAACATCACGGATGATAATGACCGCAACTTGGTTATCGTCGTGAATGACAACGGCCGCTCCTATGCCCCAACCATGGGTGGCTTGGCCCATCGACTTGAGTCAATTAGAGCCAATTCTCTCTACCGCGCCAGTTATTCACTATCCCGGAAGATCTTCTACCGGCTAGGCCCTCTTGGAAGGGCTGTATTTGATTCAACTCGTGCGGGACTGCACTCTTTGTTTGGCCCCGGTAACTTCGGGGGAATCTTTCCTAACTTGGACATAAAGTACTTCGGTCCAGTGGATGGCCATGATCTGGCAGCACTTGAAAAGGCACTAGCAAGAGCTAAGGCGCACCAAGGACCAGCCGTTGTCCACGCCATTACCCAAAAGGGCAAGGGTTACGATCCTGCCGTAAGGGATGAGGCTGACCAATTCCATGCGGTTGGCAAGATTAATCCCGAGACCGGCATGCCGATGCCCAGCAATGGCAAGACCCCATGGACCGAAGTCTTCGCGGATGAGATTCTGGAGATCGCAAAGTCTGATTCGAGAGTTGTGGGCATTACCGGAGCCATGATGATTCCTGTTGGTTTGGATAAATTCGCCAGCGAATTTCCGGACCGAGTTTTTGATGTTGGTATCGCGGAGCAACATGGAGTTGCTGCAGCTGCAGGCATGGCCTTCGGCGGACTGCACCCAGTAGTTGCCATTTATTCGACTTTCATAAATCGTGCCTTTGATCAAGTGCTGATGGATGTTGCTCTTCACAAAGCCGGAGTTACCTTCGTGCTTGACAGGTCTGGCATAACAGGTCCTGACGGCGCCAGCCACCATGGTGTCTGGGACATTCCGCTTCTGCAAATGGTCCCTGGTATTCACATCTGTGCGCCAAGGGATACAGAGCGACTTCAAGAAGGCCTCAGAGAAGCAATTGAAATCAATGACGCTCCAAGCGTCGTGCGTTTTCCAAAGGGCGCAGTTCCAGAGTCAATTGAAGCCATCATGCGCACAACCAACGGTGTTGATGTTCTAAAGCAGGCCGCAAGCAAAGATGTATTGCTGGTTGGGGTTGGTAGTTTTGCCCAAGTCGCAATAGATGTGGCGGGTCTTTTGGCGAGTCAGGGTATCGGTGCCACGGTCGTGGACCCAAGGTGGATATTGCCGATAAACAAGGACCTTGTTGAAATGTCCAAGGATCACCGATTGGTCGTGACAATTGAGGATGGACTAAAGACCGGGGGATTCGGTTCAAGAGTTCGTCAGGAGCTAAGGGCTAATGAAGTCGATACTGCGCTTAGCGAGATTGGCGTTCCGGCAGAGTTCCTAGAGCACGCCGAGCGATCAGAAATACTTGAGCGATTGGGCCTTACCGCAAAGTCAATCGCAAGAGACATCGTTGCCCAGGTTCTCGGGTCAAAGGTCCCACACGCTAAGGCGTTTGAGGATGAGAATGCTCAGCCTCAGCTAACACAAGACCCGCTTCTATAAGTTCAGTAACGATCTGAACCTGCCATGGTCTGGCGCCAAGATTCTCTAGCTGCGCAGTGATGTTTTCTTCGGGCTCGAAGCAAACTCTCCTCAAAAACTCGGGCGTCAGCAGGTTTTCAACGGGTACGACAAGCTCAGCCGCTTTGGCCATAACTAGCTGTCTTACGAGCTTTAGTCTGACGTGTGCCTCCGGGAATCTTTTCTCCCAGCTCTTGTGATTTGGAATAGCGCCGGTGTGCTCTGGGGCTGGCAAAATCTCTAAGTTCTTTGACCCTTCGACTGCCTCCCACCAAACCGACAACATCGACCTGGAGGCGCGACCCTGAAATAATTTGTTCTGAGACAGTTCGTGCTTTGACCTAGGCACCTTATCGATTGCGGCCATTATCGAACGGTCTGGAATTAGGCGTCCGGGCGCAATGTCTGATTCGCTTGCTATCTCGTCGCGGGCTAGCCATAGCGCAGCTGCAGCCTTTAGCTTCACTTGGTCTTTGACCCGGCTTAGCCCCGGAAGATTTCGCCAGGGTTCCTGAGCGACAGGCTTTGGCTTAAAATTTTGCAGAGCTGCAAATTCTTCATTTGCCCATTGGGTTTTGGACTGAGAATTCAGGCTTTTTTCAATTTCGGCCCACAGATCATGCAAAACGTCGACGTCAAGAGCCGCGTAATTTAGGAGCGAAGGATGCAAAGGTCTTATGGACCAGTCCGATGCTGAGTGCTCTTTGGCTAGCTCAAGGTCAAGTAATTCCGTGACCATCGAGCCGAGACCAACCTTTTCATAACCTGCTAGCCGAGCAGCCAGTTCAGTGTCGATAATTGTTTTGCTTGTAAAACCGAGTTCTGTTAGGCAAGGTATGTCCTGGGTGGCAGCGTGCAGAAGCCAGCTCTTGGTGTTTATATGACTTGCCACCAGCTTGTTCCAGCCGGGGGAGGCTTCATCAAGCGCCACTGGGTCAACCAAGTAGATAGAGCCTTCGGCGAGACCAATCTGGACCAAGTATGCACGCTGTGAGTAGCGAAAACCGCTCGCCCTTTCAGTGTCCACGGCAAGGGTGCCTGTGTTTTGTTTTAGCGCCTCAAGCATTTCATCAAGAGATTCTTGGTCGACGACTTGGACTACCGGTCGTCTGGGGGTTTCTAAATTCAACTAATTCTCATAACTTTGCTGTCTTTCGGTGGCAGGCCGGAGATGAGCGCCAAGAGTTCTACCCAGCCTGTTAGGTGTGGCGCTAGATCGAACGAAGTCGGTGCCCAACTTGCCCGAATTTCAAGTTCAGCGTGCTGCGGTTGCGCGATGAGCGCCCCGTGCCCTGTGGAGATAACTGTAGTCGTGGTTCCAGCTTCGTGTGCAAAGCCGGCCTTCTGAGCCGACAGAGAGTCTTTCAGCCACTCCCAGGGCAGGGCAGCGGTGTAGTCATCCTTGGCCATTTCAAGCTCAATCGGAGATTTTGCGTAACCAATAATTCGAAACTCTGAGTTCCAACCCTCGGGGACCTCAGGATTGCGGCAAAAAACAAGCCTTGAAACCCCGTGGTCGGAGGCTGTCTGGTGAACTATCTCAGCCGAAATGGCGATCGACTCGGGGGCAATTCCAGTTGGGGAAGGGATTTGAGTAAGTTCAATTTCATCCCTGACCGACAAACTCGAAAGTTCGCGGAGCATTGAGGCGAAAGGTTCTGAGATGTTGGTTAGGTCGAGTTCCACAACATCAAGTTACAGAGGTATTCACGGGGCTCCCTCTAGACTCGCCCACTAACCTCAGTTACGTATAGATTCTTGAATCTAAAGGTTCCGACTTGCAAAAGATCCCACTTGGAAATAAAAGTGGCTGCTCCTGCCGGGAATTCACTGCTGATAAAAGCACGGACATCAGTTCTTGATCGCAAAGTTTCTGATAGTGCGGTTGGACCAAACTCAATGTGAATCGGAGTAGAGCTCGATGTCAATAGTTCCTGAACTGCTTCGCCCGGTGTGAGCAATGTTTCATTGCCGATTAGTCGCACTTGCTCCACCTGAAGATCCTTGGGGAGTGTCTCGATTGCTGATCTTGTGAGGATTGCCAATGCTGATGAGGACGGCAGGCTATAGTCTTCGGAACGAGCAGTCAGCCCTGTTGTTAGAACTGTTCCGGCTCTTTTTCTAAAGAACATTAATAGCTCGAAGTCCGATTCGCCGCCTAATGACTTGGAGGTGCCGTCGGGCCCGGTGTGAGATCCAGACTCGTCGACCACGATCGATGCGGTTATTTGCGCATCACCACTCAGGTCTAGAGACTCAAGCATCCTTAGCGACAAGCTCTGCAGTTTTACGCTTGATTCTGGCGAGCATGCCGCGCATGCCACGAACTCGAAGCGGGGTGATTATGTGGTCCAGCCCAAGTTCGGTTGGAAAGTCGTCCGAGAGCCGGAGAATTTCTTCGGCTGAATGCGAGCTTAAGGCGCTAAAAAGAATGCTCGCAAAACCCCTTGTGGTTGGCGACTCTCTTGGCGCGGAAAAGTGAAGCACAATCTTGGCCGCCGTCCCGTCAACAGCGATAAACACCGGCGACTGGCACTCTTCAACCCTTTCGAGCAGCTCCGGGTGATCGCCGTAGCGATCATCCAACTCCGGAAGAGCTTCGCTGAATTCTAGAAGCAACTGCAACCGGTCACTGCCCTCCAGGAATTGGAAATCAGCGACAATGGCTTCGGCGGCACGAGTCAAGCCGCAAGCCCAGGTTCGGAGCCGGTGGCAATCGGAGCTCCAACGAGGTTGCCCCACTCAGTCCAGCTGCCGTCGTAGTTTCGGACGTTCTTTACTCCAAGCAGATACTTCAGCACAAACCAGCTGTGCGAGGATCGCTCACCAATTCGGCAATACGCGATGAAGTCCGAATTCCGGTCGTAGCCAGTGACTTCGAAGTAAAGTTTTTCAAGTTCAGCCAGGGGTCTAAAGGTTTCGTCTTCCTGGATTGACTTGGACCAGGGGATAGATGCTGCGGTCGGTATGTGACCGCCACGTGTAGCGCCCTCATTTGGGAAGTCTGGCATGTGAAGACGTTCGCCCGAGTACTCCTCCGGGGATCGAACATCGACCATTGGCTGTCCGATGTGCTGAAGAACTTCGTCTCTAAAGGCACGAATTTCTGAATCGTGTCGTTCTACTGCCGGGTAGTCCTGACTGGTGGTAGCTGGCTTGTCTTTGGTTATTTCTCCGCCGTCGGCGATCCACTTGTTTCTGCCGCCATCAAGAAGCAGTACGTTTTCGTGACCGAAGAGCTTGAATACCCAAAAGGCATAGGTGGCCCACCAGTTAGAGCGATCACCGTAAAGAACGACTGTGTCGTGCCTGCCGATGCCCTTGAGATTCATTAGCTTTGCAAACTCTTCGCTTTCAAGATAGTCGCGTCGAAGCGGGTGATTCAATTCGGTGTGCCAGTCAAGCTTCACGGCTCCTGGAATATGTCCCGTTTCATACAAAAGGATGTCCTCGTCGGACTCAACAACAATGACATTGTCCAAGTTGTGCTTTAGCCACTCTGTTGTGACCAGCACATCGGGGTTCGCATACTCTGCTATTTTGCTCAACTGGTTCATGGGTCTCCTCTTGATTATCTACACTTATTCTGACGAAGGGCGCTTACATTGACCAAACCAGATTTGGGAAAACCAAATTCCTTGCTGACAAGGCATCCCGAGGTTTCTAAGGCAGAACTTATTACACAGCTTAAGCCACCCCCGGAGTTTGATCATGCCCGGTTTGAAAGTTATCGACCCGATAAGAACCATGAGAGTCAGTCAATAGCCTTGCGGCTCTGCAAAGAATTTGTCTATGGACCCAAAAAGAAGCTCTTTTCAAGGGCAGAAAAGTTTCCTGGAATTTACCTAGATGGCGGCTTTGGAGTCGGCAAAACACACCTTCTAGCCTCTATCTGGCATTCATACTCTGGAGTGAAGGCATACGGAAGTTTCCTTGAATACACGAGTTTGGTTGGTTATCTCGGCTTTGCCCAGACAGTTTCGGAGCTAAAAAAGTATGGACTAATTTGCATCGACGAGTTTGAGCTTGATGACCCGGGCGACACCATGATCATGTCCAGGCTCCTAAAAGAGTTAGAGGCAAGTGGCACCAGGTTTGCAGCAACCAGCAACACTCCTCCTAACGCGCTTGGCGACGGTAGATTTGCGGCCAGCGATTTTCAGCGAGAGATTAGAGGCCTTGGCGACAGGTTCAGGATTGTGTCTGTAGATGGGGAAGATTATCGCCATCGCGACATAGACGCTGAGTCTGAAACCCTTGGAGTCACTGCTCTTGAGGCTTGGCTCAAAGAGCACAAAAATGGCTTCGCGGATGACTTCGGTCAGCTTCTGGGGCACCTTGGAACTTTGCATCCAACAAAATATCGCGCCCTTGTAACCGGTGTTGGTGCGCTTGGTATCACTAATGTGTCAAAACTAGACGATCAAGTCCACGCCCTACGACTCGTTGCGTTCATTGACAGAATGTACGAGTTTCAGGTCCCTCTGAGAACCTCGGGCAGCACACCAATTACGGCGGTGTTCTCCAAGACTATGTTGTCTGGTGGCTACAGGAAAAAGTACTTAAGAACAATCTCTCGCATGGGAGCTCTTACGAGTCTTTCTTAGCCTTTGCGTTTTCTTCTCGGTGCTTGCGCATGTGGTATCGACCTCTGACCTGTGACAACCAGCCACCAAAAGCCATCGCTAGCAATGAGCCCAGGATCACAGCCAACGTTGCCTCCGCAACAATGTACTGGGTGTCTTTGAAGGCCAAGTTGGTCATGAGTAAAGAGACCGTAAAGCCGATTCCCGCCAGGCCGCTGATGGCCAAGAAGTCAAGTGCCTCTAGGTCCAATCGGTCCGGCTTAGCCGCGATCTTGTTTGCCAATATCGCCAGCACCGTTATTCCGATGACCTTACCGATTGGCAAGGCAACAGCTATGCCGACAAACACACTCGAGAATGCTCCGTCGAAGACCGGAAGAGCGATTGCCACGGCAAAGAATGCATAAATAGGCAATGACACGGTGTTAGTCCAGGGTTGAATTTTTGCAACCAGGGAGTGAGTTTTCTTGCTTGGGATTATCAGGCCCAAAACAACTCCGGCAACGGTCGCGTGAACTCCGGACTGGTAAACCGTGTACCAAAGCAGGATAAAAGTAAATACTCTTACGTAGTTGATCGGTAGCTTTCCGTACTTCTCCATCAACATGTGGAGTGCTGCAACAGCTGCGGCTGCTGCGAGCCATAACACCTCGACATCGGAGGTGAAGAACACCGCGATAATCAGGATTGCTACCAGGTCATCGAAAATGGCTAGCGCCAACAGGAATACACGAGCGGACTTAGGAAGTCCTCGGCCAAAAATTGCAAGCACTCCGAGAGCAAATGCGATGTCGGTAGCGGTTGGAATTGGCCAGCCATTCAAGTAATCGGTTCCCCAATTGAAGGCAACGTAAATCAGTGCAGGGACCACGACGCCGCCGATACCGGCTAGCACTGGAACAAGAGCACTGGCAGGTTTAGACAGCACACCACTTGAGAGTTCATATTTCAGTTCAAGTCCTGCAACTAAGAAGAAGGTGGCCAAGAGAAGATCGCTAACCCAGTGCTCGACACTAAGGCTGAGTCCAATCGATTCGAATCCCACATAGGCGTGCTTGAAGTCAAGGAAGGCCGGCCCAAAGGGGCTATTAGCTATTACTATGCCGATTATTGCCGCTCCCATTAGTAGCAGGGCGGCAGAACGATCGCTTTTCATGGCTCTCCATTTCGATTTTCTCTCCTCAGAATACCCTGTGGTGTTTGGCTAATTTTCTTAGCCCGACAATTTCTGAAGATGTAACCAGACCGAAACATTACAAGTGACTGTCTGAAACCTTGTAGCGGAAAGCTATCCCATGTGCTCGGAGAATTCGATCGCTTGAAACCTATTTGGAGAGGTGTAACAAATGTTAGATACAGGAGAACTTAGCTGGGCGGTAACCGCAACAGCACTGGTACTACTTATGACCCCGGGTCTGGCTTTCTTTTACGGAGGTCTCGTAAAGGCCAAGTCCGTAGTCAGCATGATGATGATGAGTTTTGGTTCAATCGCCTTAGTTGGCGTCCTATGGGTGCTGTACGGCTACAGCATGTCCGCGGTCGAAGACCCAACGGACTTCGCTGGAAGCCCATTCGCGGCTTTCGGTCTTGATGGACTAGATAACGACGGCCTTATTGGCGCAGCGTTCGGTGCAACATTCGCAATTATCACCATTGCCCTAATCTCTGGTGCGATTGCGGATCGAGCCAAGTTTGGCTCGTGGTTGATATTTGCGGGTCTCTTCGCTACCTTCGGCTACTTCCCAGTTGCAGCTTGGGTTTGGGGTGGCGGATGGGTCATGGAGCTTGGTACCTGGCTCGATATGCCTGGAGTTATTGATTACGCAGGTGGTACAGCAGTACACATCAACGCTGGAGCTGCCGCTCTAGCACTCGCAATTGTTCTTGGTAAGCGCTTTGGCTTTGCCAAGGGGATCATGCAGCCACACAACGTGCCACTTGTACTTCTTGGTGCAGGACTTCTATGGTTCGGTTGGTTCGGATTCAACGTTGGAGCAGAGTTCCTGAACGGCATGCAAAACGTTGGTCTAATCACCGTGAACACACTTGGTGCAACCGCTGCAGCCATTCTTGGATGGCTTGTTATTGAAAAGGTCAAAGAAGGCAAGGCCACTTCAATTGGTGCAGCCTCGGGTGCAGTGTCTGGTCTAGTTGCCATCACTCCAGCTTGTGCGAACGTGACTCCTGTCTTCGCACTGCTGCTTGGTGTTCTTGCTGGTGTGCTATCTGCTCTAGCCGTAGATCTCAAGTACAAGTTCGGCTACGACGACTCACTTGACGTAGTCGGCATCCACTTGGTGTCCGGTTTGGTTGGAACTCTGTACCTAGGATTCTTCGCAATCGACACCGGCTTGTTCACAGGTGGAGACATCGGACAGCTAGTCGTGCAGGCAATTGCAGCCTTTGGTGTTCTTGCCTACAGCTTCGTGCTTGCCCTTGTTATCGGCTTCGCTATCGAGAAGACCGTTGGCTTCAGGGTCAAGAGCGAGGATGAGATCGCAGGCGTTGACTCCGTTGTCCACGGCGAGGCTGCTTACAGCTTCGGCCAGGATGCAGAGGTAAGGTAGCTCAAATAGATTCAAGAAAACACAAAGGCGGGAGATCTTTCTCCCGCCTTTGTGTTTTCATGGCAATCGTTTTTGTGGCATAGTTATCTAGTTCTTGAAAAAGAGCATGCGGATGTGGCGCAGTGGTAGCGCACAACCTTGCCAAGGTTGGGGTCGCGAGTTCGAATCTCGTCATCCGCTCTCAGAGGCTTTTAGTCTCTGTACTGGTGGAGTGGCCGAGAGGCGAGGCAGCGGCCTGCAAAGCCGCGTACACGGGTTCGAATCCCGTCTTCACCTCCAGCACCAAAGCTGGGCGATTGGCGCAGTGGTAGCGCGCTTCCCTGACACGGAAGAGGTCGCTGGTTCGAACCCAGTATCGCCCACCAAGATAGCCCAGTAAACAAGCTGCACCTCAATTCAAAATACCTGCTTTCTGTTTCGTGTGTTCTTTGCTCCAAGGTTGCTGAAAAAGCAGTGATTTCTCTCTGTGACCTGAAATACTTATGACGTGAAGACAGTTGAGAATTGAATGGAAAAGCTGAAAAAGATATTGGCAAATCTGCCTCACCCTATTCGTTGGGCTTTGATTATGCTGATCGGCTTTGCACTTGTAATTCTTGGACTGATAATGCTTGTCACACCTGGTCCCGGACTCTTGTTTATCTTCTTCGGGCTCTCAATTTTGGCACTAGAAATCAAGTGGGCGAGAGAGTTGAACCAGCAGGGCCTGCAGGGGCTGGAAAGAATTGTGGCGCGGATCAAGCAAATCTTTAGGCGGAGGCCTAAGAACTAAAAGGCTTCCTTGTCGTCGTCGGGGAATGTTCTTGTGGAGTTACTGCTTTGCCCAGTGGAATGGAGAATCAAATGAGCGTAACCCCACACGGTATTCATCACGTAACGGCCATTGCCGGAGACCCACAGCGAAATGTTGATTTCTACACGAAGGTTTTTGGGCTGCGGCTCGTAAAGCAAACAGTAAATTTCGATGCACCGCACATTTGGCATCTCTACTACGGAGACGAGCACGGCTCTCCGGCTTCGATTTTGACTTTCTTTCCATGGCCCGGCGTAACTCCAGGTCGCGAGGGCTCAGGCCTAACCACGGCAACCTCGTTCTCAGTTCCAGCCACATCGCTTGGGTTTTGGAGTAAGCACTTGGCGGGGCTCAACATCGATTGGGCGTGGGGGAAGGACTCAGCTGGCCATGACCTAATCGAGGTTCGTGATTACGACGGCATGCGCCTGCGGCTTGTTGGAACCGTCGGTGACATTAGAAGCGGTTGGGATGGAGTTGCAAACATTCCAGCCGAGCATGCGGTGCGGGGTTTTCATTCCGTTGAGCTTTCGCAGATCCAGATCGATCCAACCGCAGGCATGCTGCAGAATTTATTGGGCATGAGTCTTTCGTCAGAGACTTCTGGAAGGGCAAACTTCCAGATGGCTGAAGGCGCCTCCGGGGCCAAGGTGGAAGTTCTCGGGGGAGTGGGCGACCGCGGCCTGCAAGCCGGCGGCACGGTTCACCACGTGGCATTTAGGGCACCTGATCTAACGACCATGGAGCTATGGCAGCAGGAGCTTATGAACCAAGGGGTTGCCGTCACTGAAATCAAGGACAGACAGTATTTCAAGAGCATCTATTTCAGAGAACCCGGGGGAGTGCTGTTCGAGATTGCAACGGATGATCCCGGCTTTGAGATCGATGAGCCGCTTCTGGAACTTGGCAAGAAGCTAAAGCTTCCACCGTGGCTAGAGCCGTCAAGAGATCAAATCCAGCAGACCCTGACCGAGATTAGCGTCTAGCAAGATGGCAAATAACGATCTAGCAAGACCACACGTATTTCAGAGGGGAAGTTCCTCTCGGACGTTGCTATTGCTGCACGGCACAGGCGCTGACGAACATGATCTTCTTGGACTAGCCAGAGCCTTAGATCTTGAAGCTTCGGTCTTGTCACCTAGGGGCATGCATTTAGAGTCTGGAATGAATCGCTTCTTTGAGCGCTACCCGGATGGCAGCTTCAACGAAGCTTCCATAGACCAGGGAGTCGCAGAGCTGTCCGAGTTTATTGAGGCCGCGATTGTCGAGTATGAGCTTGATCGCTCCAACATCTTTGGTGCCGGTTTTAGTAACGGCGCAAACACCGCTGCGGCTTTATTGATCAAGCATCCAGCACTGCTATCCGGAGCAGCCCTATTTGGCTCTACCAAGCCCTATCGTGCGGTTGATGACATAAACCTCAAGGGAAAGCACATCTGGCTAGCAAATGGTGATCAGGACCCTTACGCCCCGGTGCAGGTGAGCGAAGCTTGGGTTCAAGAACTCCACAGTTTTGGTGCTGACATCAAGTGGTTACGCCATCCTGGTGGACACCAAATTTCCCAATCGCACGTTACTGAGATTGCGAATGCGCTTTATCTCTGAGGCGCAGGCGAAAAGAAACTAAACTCTAATCACACGAAAAAAAGGATGATCTGATGGAAAGCCACGACTTGGTTCTAGTGCTGAACGAAGTAACTGTCCTGATGTCGCTTTCGGCGGTGGGCATCATTTCACTGCTAGGGATGTTCGCGCATCTCTCGGTTTCCTCCATCTTTGGAAAAGACCTCAAGTAGTCGAACATTTCAGATGACTCAGCCGAAAAGGGCTGGAAGTCTTTAGCCTTCTAATTTTTTAGCTCTCGGCTAATTCGCGGTGTACATTTCCTGGACCATTACTGGCTCCGAGAGTCTGCCGTCTATAAATTCGCGGATTCTTGCCACAGTGGGCGCATCATTGTGGATTTGCCAGAGGTCTCTGGACTCCCATGCCTCGATGAAAATCAGCTTTCCTGACACTTCCTCGTAGAGGTCGTAGTAAAGGCAACCAAGCTCGAGCCGGACATCTTTTGCGACGTCGAGCAGAAGCTCTTTGACTTCGATCAGGTTTGCAGGATTCGGGGTAAAAGTAGCTACAACAGTGCATGTTTTCATGCGTGAAGGCTACAGGTGCTGAGTTGTTAGGCGGTTAGTTTCAGTGACTTCGCTGTCTGCTTCATCGTCTTTTTGGCGAGCGCCGCGTTCTCATTTAGGTCTTTGCCAAAGGTTGGTATCAGCTCTTTTATGGACTTTGTCCAGGTTGGGAACTCATCCGGCGCCATTCTCTCCAGCACGTCGAGCATCACACTTACGCTTACCGAAGCTCCCGGGCTCGCTCCCAGAAGACCCGCAATGGTTCCGTCCTTGCTGGAAATAACCTCAGTTCCGAATTGCAGCGTTCCGCCACGACCGTTTGGCTTGATGACTTGAGCGCGTTGGCCGGCTTCGTAATATGACCAATCCTTCGGAGCGGCATTGGGCACAAATGCTCTCAGGGAGGCGAACTTGCTTTTCTTTGACTTTGTTACTTCAGTCAGTAAATATTTCACAAGACTCAAGTTTCTGAGTGCAACCGAAAGGTATGAACTGATGTTCTTGATCCTTATCGACATGGGCAGATCAAGTACTGAACCGTTTTTCAAGAACTTGGGATTGATGCCGGCAAATGGTCCGAATAGCAAGCTAGTTTTTCCGTCCACCACTCTGGTGTCAAGATGCGGCACGGACATTGGGGGAGCCCCAACCTCAGCCTGCGAATAGACCTTAGCTTGATGGCTGGCAACTATTTCAGGATCATCGGTTCTCAGGAAGTGGCCGCTAACCGGGAAAGTTCCGTAACCATCTATTTCTGGAATTCCAGATTTTTGAAGGATCTTCAACGCGTATCCGCCGGCACCAACGAAAACCTTATCCGCGTGGACGATACGTCCTGGGGAACCACCGAACCAGAGCTGCCACTTCTTATCTTCAAATTGAAGGACAGATTTGACTTCGGTGTTCGTCTCCAGTCGCATGCCATTTTTGACTAGCCAGTTAATCATCTGCTTGGTCATGGAGCCATAGTCGACATCGGTGCCCTGGTCTGTAAATGTCGCGGCTATTTTCTCGTTGTCCCTGCCATCCATCATCAAGGGGATCCACTCTGAGAGCTGCTGAGCATCCTCGGAGAACTTCATGCCGGTAAATAGTGGCTGGGCATCAAGGGACTTCTGTCTTCTTCGTAGGTAGTCGACATCTGAATCGCCGCGAACAAACGTTATGTGAGGGACCGAGCGGATAAATGTCTTTGGGTCATCGAGGGCGCCTAGAGAAACGAGGCTGGACCAGAACTGTCTAGAGACCTGAAACTGCTCGTTGATTGCCACTGCCTTGGCAGGATCTGGCAATGAACCGTCTGTCGAGTCCGGCATGTAATTCAGTTCACACAGTGCCGCGTGTCCGGTCCCAGCGTTATTCCAGGGGTTTGAGCTTTCTTCTGCTACTTCGCTCAACCGCTCATACATAACAATCGAAATGCTCGGGTCAAGCTTTTTTAGAAGCACGCCCAAGGTTGCGGACATGATTCCGCCACCAATTAGGGCAAAGTCGTATTTTTCTATCTCACTCACACTAAAAGGGTAATCGCTCTAGAGGACGGTTACGCCCAAAAGCGCTCCAATTGCGTAGGAAATTCCCATTGTCAGAGTACTAATCACAACGTTTCGTGCAATTGATTTCAGAACCGGTGTGCTGCCGGCCCATGCCGCCCACCATCCGGTAAGTCCTAGCGCTACAACAACACTCGCAAAGGTAGCTTGAATGCTAATTGCTTGCCATGGACCGGTGATAGCGATCAGCGGCAGTGCGGCACCCGATATAAAAGCGAGAAGTGAGGACCAAGCTGCAGACCAAGGTCTTGCATTAATACTGCCCTTTTTTCTACCGTGTGCTACTTCCGTATCGCGCTGGGCACTTACGCTTATGAACTCGCCGCCGCCCATGGAAATAGCTCCTGCGACAATAGCCGCTATACCAGCAAGGAGAATTACCTCGTAGCTTGCTCCCGCCGCGGCTACTCCCACGACAATGCCTGCCACCGAGACAATCCCATCGTTTGCACCTAGGACAGCTGCCCTCAGCCAATTTAGCCTTCGCTCGAGATCACGGTCATTGTTTTTGTTCATAACGTTATTTTGCTGGGTTTTTTGAGCCATTACTAGCAAGGCATGCCTAAGTCGGTAGGTAGACTTTGGAAGGTAAAGGAGCACAAGTGAACATATTGTTAGCAGGGAAGACTCACCAGGTAAGTGAGGGAGCCACCGGTTTTGATCTCTTCGAACTGCGTGAGGTCATTGCAA
>CAJJAJ010000016.1 GCA_905182225.1 uncultured Aquiluna sp. | reverse complement strand
TTGCTGGTCACTGCGACCGCAGAAGCTTTTTCTAACATCGCCTCGGTGCTGATGCCCGACAAACCGGTTGCTTTGATGATGGCAAGTTTGCCGTCGGTTAGCGTGCCGGTCTTGTCCAAGAAGACATGCTTGGTCTTTGCAAGCAAGCGAAGTGAGTCCGGGGTTCTTACAACAACGGACTTTTTGGTTCCGATTCCGGTGGCAACCACCAGGCTCATCGGGACGGCAATCCCCAGGGCACATGGGCAGGCAATCACTATTACAGAGATTGCAGCCTTGATTGCGATGTCTGGTTCTCCAAGGAAGAACCAAATCAAGTAGGTGGCAATGGCGATGAGGATCACCATTGGCACAAAGATCTTTGAAATCGAATCGGTTAGCGATGCAAGTTTGGACTTTTCGGCAGTTGCCTCTCGAACTAGATCTGCGATTTTGGCAAGTCTCGAAGAAGAGGAAACTGCCATTACTTCAATTCTTATTTCACCCTGCAGGTTTGTGGTTCCGGCGGTAACTAGCTCGCCGGTTTGCAAGTCCTGAGGGAGCGATTCGCCGGTGAGGGTGGAAGTGTCAATTGATGCGAATGCTGACAGGAGCTTTCCGTCGGCTGGAATGGCTTCACCTGCTGAAACCAAGACAATCATTTGCTTGCGCAGTGTGCTGGTGGCGACATCCTCGCGCTTACCGTCAATTTCAACGGTCGCTGTTTCAGGAATCGCGCTCAGCAGTGCGCGAACCGAGTCAGTGGCGCTCTTTCTTGCTCTTACTTCTATGTAGCGGCCGAGTAATACAACCGACGGCACAACCGCAGCGGTTTCAAAGTAGGTGTGCATCTGACCGGCAAGAATCAGATAAACGCTGTAGCCGTAGGCGACGCTCGATCCAAGCGAAACGAGCGTGTCCATGGTGGCATCAAAGTGGCGGAGGTTCTTGATGGCCGCCGCGTGGAAAGGCCAAGCCACATAAAAGATCACAACGGTGGCAGCAGCCCAAACTATGTAGTTGCTGTATTGAAATTGGAAACCAGGGACCATAGCTAAAAGCACCGCTACTAGCGACGCTACGCCACCGGCAGTAAGACGAGGCTTCAGGGTTTGGAGTTCTGACTTGCCAGTGCCAACCCGGTAGCCGGCGCTTTCAACGGCGCCTGCAATCACCGAAGAATCCAGCGGGTTGATTAGTTGGAGGTGAGCCTTCTCGGCTGCGAAATCTACGTAAGCACTTACTCCATCTAGCTTGTTTAGATTCTTCTCAACCCTCCTGGCGCAGGCGGTGCAAGTCATTCCCTCGATTTCAATATCGAGTAATTCAACACCCACCAGGTTGGTATTAGGCATCTATTTTTGCGAATCCAACTGCCTGGTAACCGGCTTCTTCAACGGCTTCCGTGAACTGCTCGTCAGTCACACCTGTCGAGGCAACCACTGCGGTCCCGCTTGCGTGATCAACCTTTACGCCCTCAACGCCCTCAAGGGTTGCGATTTCATTGGTGACACTCATCTCGCAGTGCCCGCAGGTCATTCCGGTAATTGTTATTTCAGTTTTCGGCATTTTTCTCCCTATTGTGAGGTGGTGCTTTAGATGCTCATGCGAATAGCTGAGCTATCTGACTCCAGCGTGCTTTGTTCAACGAATACCAAATCCAGGTGCCGCGACGCTGTTTTTCGACTAAGTCAACTTCCGCGAGTTTCTTGAGGTGGTGGCTAATTGTTGGTTGGCTTAGCCCTAGCGGACCAGTTAGGTCACAAACGCAGCTTTCCTGGAGATCTGCCTTGGCGATCATGGCCAAGATTTGAAGTCTTGTTGGATCGGCGACGGCCTTTAGTAGCGAAGAGATGTCCTCGGCTTTGGCTCTAGCCATCGGCTCTGCCGTGCTGGCTGGCGCGCAATCCGCGAGTGTAAGTAAATTTTTATTCATCTTCTATTCACCTCATACATCGATACACGTCTATAAATTCCCGAACGTCTGCTATAAATAGATAACCATCTATAAACTACTTCCAACTCTAGTTCAGAAAGCACAACAAAACCATTACTAACATCCAACGCACAACCATAAGTAAGTACCTGGCCGAGTTGCTAGGAACGTTTCTCATTGTCTTGACCGTGGCGGGTGCCGGCCACATGGTCTCTGCATTGGGTGCCGACGAGACGGTTGGGTTAGCGGCGATCGCCGGAGCCGTTGGGCTTGTCTTGTTTGTTGCCATCAGCATGTTTCAGTCCATTAGCGGCGCTCACTTCAATCCAGTGGTCACGATTGCCTTCGGCATCAGAAAACAGATTGATCTCAAGACTGGATTTATCTATGTTGTGATGCAGCTTCTGGGCGCGTTCTTGGGCGCAGTGGTCGCGAACCTGATGTTTGGCGCAAATGTGGTAGCTGCAGGAACCGTTCAACGATTAACTACTCAGACTTTTGTTGGCGAGGTCGTTGCGACCGCAGGGTTACTGCTTATCGTGCTGTTATTAGTCGAGCAAGAAAAGCTTTCCTTGATCGCCCCAAGCATCGGAGCTTGGGTTGCCGCGGGCCACTTGTTCACTTCATCCACCTCTTTTGCAAACCCGGCTGTGACGTTTGGTCGAGCCTTCACTGATGCTGTTACCGGGATCAACTGCGCTTCAGTGCCCGGTTTTGTAGTTGGGCAATTAATTGGTGCGGGAATCGCGCTGACCTTGTTTTATTTTCTATCAACCAATAGGGAGCAAAATGTCTGAGCCAATTTCATCGGTGATGTTTGTTTGTGTTCACAACGCCGGTCGTAGCCAGATGGCGGCTGGCTATCTCTCCCATTTAGCAGGGAACCGAGTTGAAGTCAGGTCGTCTGGAACGATGCCCGCTGAGAAGGTCAACCCAGCTGTTGTCGAGGCGATGCTTGAAGAGGGCATCGACATCTCCAGCAACACCCCAAAGGTTTTGACCGATGAAGACGTGAAGGCGAGTGACTACGTAATAACAATGGGTTGCGGTGACGCTTGCCCGTTTTATTCTGGGAAAATCTACCTAGATTGGGTGCTAACGGACCCAGCCGGTCAGGGAGTCGACACCGTGCGCCCCATACGCGACGAGATCCGCGGGCTAGTCGAGGACTTGATTGCTGAAATAGACCAAAAAAGAGCGTATTGACAAAGCGGTAAGGTTTACCTAACCTGTTCAGGGGGAAATGCCCCTCAACGAAAATAGGAAAAAATGATAAAAAAAGCTATAACGTTTGCTGCGTTTGCATCCGTATCTTTGGCTGGCTGTTCGGCGGCTCCTTCGGTTGTGGAAAATTCCATAACAGCCGCAGAAAGCGCTACAGAGCAGCCGATAGCGGAAAAAACCTCAATCACGGTTTACTCAGGCCGTAAGGAATCCCTTGTACAGGCAGTGATCGATCAGTTCACCACGGACACTGGAATTACAGTGGAAGTCCGATATGGCAAAAGCGCCGAGATGGCCGCTCAGTTATTGGAGGAAGGCGACAACTCTCCAGCGGACGTATTTTTCTCTCAAGATGCTGGAGCACTTGGGGCCGTGGGTAAGGCAGGCATGTTCATCGAGATGCCAAGCGAAATTTTGGGGCTTGTCCCATCTGAGTACTCAGCAGCTGACGGTAAATGGGTTGGCGTATCGGGCCGAGCAAGGGTAATTGTCTACGACCCTGACAAGGTTTCCGAGGTACCGGCGTCGGTTTTCGACCTAGCACGTCCTGAATGGCAGGGAAGAATAGGAATTGCTCCGACAAACGCCTCCTTCCAGGCATTTGTTACTGCCATGCGAATTCTTCATGGTGAGAATAAAACCCTTGAGTGGCTGAAGGCCATGAAAGCAAACGCAGTCATGTACCCAAAAAACTCGGCAATTTTGCAAGCTGTTGAGGATAAGGATATCGACGCAGGTCTGATAAACCACTACTACTGGTTCGCCAAGGGCAAAGACATTGGAGTCGAAAACATGACATCGAAACTGGGCCAGTTTCAATCCAAGGACGTTGGAAATCTAATCAATTCTGCGGGAGTCGGGATCATTTCTGACTCGAGCGCTGCTAAAAGCTTTGTTGAGTATTTGTTGAGCAAGACTGGACAGCAGTACTTCGTCGGTGAGACCAGCGAGTATCCACTCATTCCTGGTGTTGTAGCCGGTGTCGAGTTGACGCCGATGGATCAGATTCCAGCCCCAGAAATTGACCTCAGCGATCTTGATAGCCTGGAGGAAACTCTGGATATGATTCGCGAGTCTGGTCTGATATAGTCCAAGACTATGCGCAAGCCCCCGAAGGTCATATTAGTTATCGCACTTACTGCCACCCTGTTGGCGGTGCTTCCGATTGCCTACTTGGGACTTCGTCTTTTTGAGGGCTTCGACAGGGCGCTAGCTGAATTGCTGCGATTTAGAACCCTCGAGTTACTTGGTAACACTGGGTTACTGGTTCTCGCAGTCTCAGCTAGCGCTCTCTTAGTCGGGTTTTCCCAAGCTTGGCTAACGACTCGGTCTACCGTGAAGTTTGCATCATTTTTCGCAGTATTGGCTGCCCTGCCGCTTGCGATTCCTTCCTACGTAATGGCTCTTGGGTACATGTCATTGTTTCCAGGGTTCTCGGGCTTTTTTGCATCTTGGTTGGTGCTTACTCTGGCAACCAGCCCTTATGTTTTTTTAGGGGTTACTGCAGCCTTGGTCCGTATCGACACTGCAACCGATGAGGTTGCCAGAACCCTGGGTCTTGGAAGATTTCAGGTGCTAACGCGAGTCACGTTTCCGCAGGTGAGACCCGCGGCAACCGCATCGGTTTTGTTAGTTGCGCTCTACGTACTGAGTGAATTTGGAGCAATAGCGCTGCTGCGATTTGACACATTTACAAGGGCGATTTATAACGCTTATCAAGGTTCTTTCGATAGAACCTCGGCTGCTGCGCTCGCACTTGTTTTGCTGCTGATGACGCTTTTAATCATCTGGTTCGAAAGACGCTATCGCGGTCTTTATACTGCAAGCCCCAAGGCGCTTGGCAAAAGACTTCGAGTGGACTTGGGCTCTTGGTCTTGGGCTGCAATGGCCGCACTCGCTTTGGTTTCAGTCTTTAGCGTCGGCATTCCAATGGCTAGTCTTTTAGCCTGGAGCATCCAAGGAAGTGCGAGTCTTGATTTGCCAATGCTGCTCGATGCACTTTGGGGATCGGTTCGGTTGGCAAGTTTATCCGGGATAATCATAAGTGTCTTCGCCACCGCAATTGCACTTTGGGCAGTTAGATATCGAACCAGACTGGGTGCGTGGATCGAAACTCTAAGTTGGGCAACCCATGCGCTCCCGGCTGTTGTAGTGGGTTTGGCTCTCGTATTTTTTGGTGCAAACATCACACCGTGGATTTACCAAACAACCTGGATGCTGGTCATTGCCTATCTCATCTTGTTTTTACCGAATGCCCTGGCTGCAATCAGCACACCAATTGCCCAGGCTCCCAAAGACCTGGAAGATGTTTCTCAGTCGCTTGGAGTTCCGGCAAACCGAACCTTATTCAAAGTGGTATTGCCAATTGCATTTCCGGGGATACTCGCGGGAGCTGGTTTGGTTGCACTTACTGTGCTGAAAGAACTTCCCGCAACGTTGTTATTGCGACCAACTGAGACCAACACCCTGGCAACCCGACTTTGGGATGCAACAGAGGACCTGGCATACTCTCAAGCGGCACCCTTTGCACTCTTGCTAGTGATTGTTGCCGGGTTGCCCGCACTCGTGTTAAATGCTCAGGCCAGGAAGGCGCTATCGGAGGTTCGAGGCTAATGGCCATGTTGAGCATGCGCGCTGTCAAAAAATCATTTGGTGATTTTGAAGTATTGAATGGCGTTGATTTATTTGTAGAGGATCAAGAGCTGGTTGCAGTTCTCGGCGCCTCTGGTTCTGGCAAGTCAACTCTGCTTCGACTAATCGCCGGTTTTGAAAAACCAACTGCCGGAACAATTGAGTTGGCTGGAAACGAAATTTCTAGCGTCAGTAAAGTTTTGGTTCCGGAAAAGAGAAACATCGGAATTGTTCCGCAGGATGCGGCTCTCTTCCCTCATTTGAGCGTTAGTCAAAACATTGGTTTTGGGTTAGCTGGCTGGTCCTCAAAAGCTAAAGCGGCGCGGGTGGCCGAGCTTCTAGAAATTGTTGAACTCCAAGAGTTTGCGGACTCAAGCCCCGACAAGCTTTCCGGTGGTCAGGCGCAACGGGTGGCGCTTGCTAGAGCCTTGGCCCCAAGGCCAGCGATTGTGTTAATGGATGAGCCCTTTAGCGCTCTGGATGCCGAGCTAAGAACCAGACTCCGCCTGGATGTAAAGGCAATTTTGCAAAAAGAAGGTGCGACTGCGATCTTGGTTACTCATGACCAAGAAGAGGCTCTGTCACTCGCCGATCGCGTTGCAGTACTTCGTAGCGGGCAGATAGTTCAGGTTGGTTCTCCAACCGAGATCTACAACTCCCCGGTGGACATAGGCATTGCCACCTTCCTGGGTGATTCGGTGCTGATTGATGGCGAAGTAAAAAACGGCAAGGTGGTAACTCTGCTCGGCGCCCTAAGCCCGCTAAACAAAGTCACCGAAGGTCAAGTGGGTCGCGTAGCAATCAGGGGAGAAAATTTTTACTTGCTCCCAAACCCAAAGGGTGAGGGCGAGGTTGTCGGTCAAGTTTTCTTCGGGCACGATGCCGTTGTTGAGGTTGTCACCAAGGGCATAAAAATTAGAGCAAGATCCAACGGGCCCTTTGCTCCTGAGGTTGGCATGAGAGTTTCGGTTTGGGTTCGTGGTTCCGTGAATTTTTACCCGGGCTAAACCCAAGAGTTTTCCAGAAGTTTCGACAAACTCACAGCTGCCGGACAACCTGTGCCACTAGGCTCGGAAAATGTTGTCAGGGCAGCTTCTTTTGCCGTTAGTCATAGGAGCGATGGAACTTGAACTGGTTTGATGCGCAAGCGATAATCGATGCGTTCGGCGACTGGGCCGCACTTGCTGTGGCGTTTGTAATTTTCATTGAAACCGCATTCATTTTTACTTCCATTTTGCCCGGCGACTCCCTGCTATTTTTGACAGGTTTGACTCTTGCAAACTCGGAATCTTGGCTTCCCGATTGGGCAGGTTTTTTGCTTATTTGGATCACGGCTTTTTCTGGGACTCAAGTCGGTTATTGGATTGGTGCGAAAATCGGTCCACCCTTGATAGCCAAGGAACGCAAGTTCATTTTGAACAAGGCGACGCTGAATAGAACCCATGAGTTTTTCGAAAACTACGGAGCCAGGGCAGTGGTTTTGGCTAGATTTGTGCCGATTCTGAGGGCTCTTATTCCAATGCTGGCTGGTATTTCCAAGATGGACTACCGCAGATTTACCAAGCTAAACCTAATTGGCGCTACGGCTTGGGTCGTGGTGTTTATGGTTCCGGGCTATTGGTTGGGCGGCATCGAGATGGTGAAGGAAAACCTAGAAATTACTGTCCTGCTGATTGTCGTTGGCACCACGATGTTGCTCCCACTGGAAATCCTTAGAGACCGACTTGTAAAGAGGCACAAAGTTAGAAAAAGCCTGTCGGGCAAATAGCCGCCCCGTCATCGACCAGTTTTTATCTAAAACTTCTAAACTTGTCCAGATGCGCTCACTAAGACTCTTTGTTGTCACACTCGTCGGACTTCTGGCTCTCACCTCATGTCAGGCAGCTGTTGAACCGGAGCCCGCAATAACCACGGCCGCTCCCCAGGTGACAGTGGAGCCTGAGCCAGAGCCGGTATACGAGGCTGCCCCATTGACTGGGGTCCAGTACCTCGAGGGGGAGAACCTCTATCTATCCATGCCGGCAGTCTCTGCAAAGATCGACAACACCTTTGCTGGCAGGCCACAACTTGCTCTAAACGATGCTGACATTGTCTATGTGACTCGGGTCGAAGTGGGCCTCACCAGGCTCTTGCCGGTCTGGCATTCGAGAATGCCAGAGGCAATCGGGCCGGTTCGCTCGGTGCGACCGGTCGACGCCTCAATAGTCGATCCATTCCACGGGGTTTTTGTTTACTCGGGCGGCCAGGCTCCGTTTAAGTCCGCGGCAACCGGCACTGGTCTAGTTATCAGCGACGAAGACACTGAAATGAATAACGAGACCTACTACCGCGAGCCAACAAGGAAAGCGCCTTGGAATCTCTATTTCAGCTCGCAAAAACTGCAGGAACTTTACGCGGCCGAACAGCCAGTCCCGCAGGTAGGTTTTGAATTTGATGCAATCCCATCTGCCGTCTCACAAGGGGTGGCGGCAAAGGGCCTCAGCGTGAAGTACCCGCAGTTGAAATCAGTTTGGGATCTTGGCACCGCCAAGTTTGACTGGGCCGAACCACTTCAAATTGCCTGGCTTCGAACCCAAGATGGAACTCCTCACACTCAAGTCGGCGGCGACCAGGTGGCGGCTAAAAACGTTGTTGTAATGGAGCTTGTTCATGACCTGAGCTTTGTGGATCCAAAATATGGGGCGATTCCAAAAGCAAAGATAATAAACAATGAGGGCATAGCCCACGTGTTCTCAGACGGCTACTACCTGAAGGGCTCTTGGTCCAAAGGCGAGAGTGAAGACCCAATGGTTCTCGCCACCGAATCAGGAGAAGTTTTGAAGCTTGCCATCGGAAACACTTGGGTCGAGATGATGGATGTTCCCAAATCAGTATTGAACGTCTCTTTGACTGAGGCCGTCACCGAGTAACGCTGTGCGCGGAGTAAAGAAGAAAGACCTTCCCGAAAAGATTTGCCTCCGTTGCGGCCGACCAATGGTTTGGCGCAAGTCCTGGGAGAAAAATTGGGACGAAGTTCGCTATTGCTCCGAGAAATGCAAGCGGACAAAATAGTTGGCTACAACGACTTGGTGTATTCCTTCAGCCATTCCTTGAGGTCCGAACCGATGTCCTCGCGGTCACTTGCGATCTTGATGGTTGCCTTTATGAAATCCAGCTTGTCTCCTGTGTCATAGCGACGACCGTTGAAAATCACGCCTCTTACACCGCCGGCAATTTCTGTGTGCTTGGCTGCATATTGAAGGGCATCAGTCAGTTGAATCTCCCCACCTCTCCCAGGAGAAGTCTCCTCAAGAATTTGGAACATCTCTTGTCGAAGCACATACCTTCCAATTACTGCGTAGTTAGAAGGCGCGGTTCCAGGGGCCGGCTTTTCCACAAGATCAGTAACTATGACGCTGTCTGAATCTGTGGCAGTAATTGAAGCGCAGCCGTAGAGGGAGGTTTGCTCAGCTGGGACCTCCATCAGGGCAATCACGTTGTCCCCAGTTTGTTGATGAATTTCCAGCATGCGATTCAGTAACGGGTCCCTGGCGTCGATAATGTCATCGCCAAGCAGCACCGCGAAGCTGTGCTCACCTACGTGGCTCTTGGCTCTCAAAATTGCGTGACCAAGGCCCAGAGGGTCGCCCTGCCGGGTGTAGTGAATGTCTGCTAGCTGAGAGGACTCTTGGACTTTAAATAGTCTTTGCTCGTCACCCTTGCCGGCAAGCACTTGTTCCAACTCGGCCACTCGGTCAAAGTGGTTTTCCAATGTATTTTTGTTTCTTCCGGTAATCATCAGCAGATCACTGAGACCAGCGGCTACTGCTTCCTCGACAACGTATTGAATAACGGGCTTGTCCACGATTGGAAGCATCTCTTTGGGCATCGCTTTAGTGGCGGGAAGGAATCTGGTTCCTAAGCCGGCTACGGGGATCACTGCCTTGGTAACTTGAAAGGCCGTGTTCTCAGTAGGTTTTTTCATAGCTGAAGCCTAGACTTTGTTCAGGGCTTCGCAAACATTCTCAACCAGTATTTTTGTGTTCAACGCCGTGAAGGGAATCATCTTGAAGTCGAAACTGCTGGCTCTAATTGCCACGCTAGTTGTATTACTGCCGGCGGGCGTTGCCGCAAACGCCGCACCGAGCGAACCGGCCTATCAGGCGATCAACGCACAGAGCGTTTGGGATCAAGGTTTTACGGGCGAGGGCACGACGGTTGCGATAATTGATCAGGGTGTGAATCTGGCCCATCCCTACTTCGTTGGTCAAATCGTTGATGGCTACTGTTTTGTTGAAGCCACCTCCAGCTATCGATGCCCAAATGGCACGCGGGAGCAATCAGGCGTTGAAGCTGCTTCGCAGCGAAAAATCGGAAGCCTTTATGTCGCAACCGAAGACCACGGCAACATGGTGGCCGGGATTGTGGCTGGAAACCCAACCAACGAAGCACCCGGCGGCGTTGCTCCGGGATCAGACATTTTGATGGCAAATGTTGACCTTACGCTCAGTGGCATTTTGGCCGGATTGAGATACGTGGATCAACGAAAAGAAGAGCTCAACATCGTCGCGTTGTCCATGAGCTGGGGTGGCTACTTTTCAGAAATTCCACGTGAATGGCTGCGCTGTGACACAAACCCTGAATTGCAGCAGATGGCAGCGGTACTGGGCTCTCTTCGCCAAGGCGGAGTCATCCCTTTTGCTTCGGCGGGTAATACTCCAACACTGGATATTGCCACCTCACTTTTCCCTAGCTGCCTGAAGGATGCTGTGGCAGTTGGGTCAGTTAACCAAGCTACTGGAGTGTCTTGGTATGTAACCATGTCTGAGAAAGTTGAACTACTGGCACCTGACTACGCCATCAGCGCGAATACGTTTAGTTACGTTCGTTCATCTGGCACCAGCGCGGCTGCTCCTCTGGTAGCCGGTAGCTACGCTCTATTGCGACAAGCTTTCCCCAACCACGGTGCTGAACAGGTGCTGTCGGCACTGAAGGCATCTGGAACCCCAATCAATGATGTAATTCGGCAAAACATCCCGATGGTTGATCTTCGAGCCGCTTACTTATTGCTTTCAAATACGGCAGCCGGGGCCGTCATAGCCCCACAGCCCACCGCCGGTCAAGTCCTGAACGTCGGAACCTTTAACGGCAAAATTGTGGTCTATGCCAAGGGATACAAAGGACAAACTTTGTCATGGAGAATTGCTGGCAAGTGGCAGAAGGTGACCGTGACCAAGGACTTCCAAGCCTTCGATCGTCTAACTTCTGCGATCGGGCTGACGGTGACGATAGATCTTTATCTCAACGGGGTAACCCCTGCCGCTTTTTCTAAAACGGTAGTTACCAAATAGTTCGGGTTCTAGCTAGCGAGAAATTACGAACTTAGCGGCATTCATAAAGCCACCCAGTTCGGGTATTCGTCTTAGGGAAAAGGCCAGCCTCACTGGCATGGCCAGAGGGCCAAAGACTCTTTTGAAAACCCTTGCCCTTGCGATCCGGTCTTCCTTGGACCCCCAGCTAGCACCCGAGCTGTTGGCCGGATGCATGGCAATTGGAATGGGTGCAAACACGCACTTTGCACCCTTGGAGACCAAGTCAGCGATAAAAATATATTCATCCCCCAGGTGGTTTTTAGCTCCGGCACCGAAATCCTCATCGAAGAGCACCCCGTATTTTTTTACGTCCTCCACGCGCACAATCATTTCGTAGGTGGCGGCTCTGGCACAGTTGAATCTAGTTAGCTTCGTAAGTTTCGTCGGGTAGTTTTTGCGCAAGTTTCCCGTCTCATCGACGGCGCTCGCGAGTAATAGTGAAACCTTGGGGTGGTGGTCCAGATAGCGCAGTGCTTCGGTTAGTGCTTGTTCGTGAAACACCACGTCGTCATCACCGAAGAGCAGGTAGGTTCCGCTTGCGTGCTGAATGGCCGAGTTTCGACTTTTGGCAACACCTGAAGAATCTAGATAAACAACACCGGATTTTACTGGTTTGGTCTTAGCCTGCTGAACGTGAACTTGATATTCCCAATCAGCACTTTTTGGAAACCTAATGTTCTTTACTCGAGCGGCAAGAGTTGAGTAACCAATGGTCAAAAGCGGCATTAGAAGCTATTTGCCTTTGCCCTGGCAAAACGCATCAGGCTCGAGGACACCGAAGAGAAAGTGGTGTTTAGCAGCCTTAGTCCAAGGAAGAACACGATGGTGTTTGAAAGTGAAATTACACCTGAGATGCTGAGCCAAATCAATACCCCCATGAGAGCAACCACCAGGAAGCTTGCCAAAAGCGTTCCAAATTCTGCAGTTTGTATTCGGGAACCCAGGCGCTCAGCCGGTGCGACGGCTTCTTTATTGCGTTTAGCCTCAACAA
The DNA here is from genome assembly GCA_905182225.1 of uncultured Aquiluna sp. Lineage (GTDB taxonomy): Bacteria > Actinomycetota > Actinomycetes > Actinomycetales > Microbacteriaceae > Aquiluna. Next base: position 330 of record CAJJAJ010000016.1, on the reverse strand, counting down.
AGCCACGCTGAATAATCTGCTGCTTTCTAAAAAGCCTTCCAAATACCTCAAGGATGATGATTACTAATAGCAGGTTGAGCCCAGCGAAAGCAGGTGAGAGAGCAAAGAAAAATCCCGAAATTACTATCAGTTGAGTTATGAAGCTGAAGACATTTACTAACTCCAGGGCCATCGCCCATTCCCAGCTTTCTTTTTGGCTGGAGCGCTCTCTAGTGTCGGCACCGAATGCCCTGTCGAAAAACTTCACGCGGTAGGTCTTTTGAATATAGTTGGCGACCCTAGTTGCGATAAATAGCGCGGCGAAAATTGAAACCGATAGCCCGAGTTCAA
>CAJJAJ010000015.1 GCA_905182225.1 uncultured Aquiluna sp. | reverse complement strand
AAGTTCATACAGATGCTAAGTGCAACCGAACGTCATGCCAGCATCCGATCTCGTTCGAACACTTGTCTAACTAAAAAGAGAAGTCTGAGTCCTCTAGAAAAATACTTTCCCTGCTGTCGACATAATCCGGCAGAAGCTTTAAAAACTCTTGGGTGTGGCTTGTTGCCAGATGTTCCCGGAAATGATCTTCGGACAAGAAGGTCTCCACAAGGGCAAAGCAACTACGTTGGGCTTGGTCGCGCAAAATATCAAACCGACTACAAAGTCCTGACTTCATGCTCTTCGAGGCAACCTCGCTAAGAGCTCGCTCCAGATTTTCTTCCTGGCCAGATTTGGCGATCAATCGAGCATAAACAGTAAAGGTTTTTATCATAATTTAATAATAGCTCGTCAGCGAAGGCCTATTTTTTGGGTCTCCGGCAGAAATTCGGTCCGATTTCCTTTAAATTAAGACCTTGCTCGAGACTGGCGAAGCGCGAAGCACCGGAAAGATCGGAGTGGCAGTAGCTAACGGCCTTATCTCGATTCCAGCTTGGCGCATTACCGCGGCTCAGAATTGTTAGAACAATGACTTTGGGTCACACTCACAGCAAAGTAGGAATCCATGCGGAGTCCAGTTCGCCGCAGTTCTCAGAAGCCCGTCACTTCACAGGAGCTCCGTATTGGTTTTCCCCGGTAGTTGAGTCCAAGACGGAGAACACAAATATGACTATCCCTCCAACAAGAGGGACAAGTCCTGCTAAAGCCCACCAGCCACTCTTGCCGGTGTCGTGAAGTCGCCGAACAAGTACCGCTAGAGCGGGAAGGATGGTGACAAAAATCCAAATGAGGCCTACGATTCCACCACCACCGTTCGCGATAAATCGATCTACGTCGCCACGCATAAGAGCAAGATCAATAGCTCCTGCGGCAAGATTAGTAATAATGAGAAAAAGCTGGATAAACCAATACTCTGAGCGGCGTGAGCGGCCCCTGAACATTGTGTAACTTGACCAAAAAGACTTAACTGCTTCGGTAAAACCCATGACGACCTCTTTCGTTCATTTATCCTTTGAACCCATTTCAACAACCAGAGAAGAGACGATCAGCTTCCCTCACCCTGAGGGTTTCCTTAGTCCACTTAAGTTGCAAGCTGAGGACGCGGCGATTCAGAACGGCTTCTAGATCGGAGGAGGAGGAGATTCTGCGAACCGCTGAGTGGGGCTTTGGTAAGAGTGCGAACAACCTGCACTTAATTGGGGGACAAGCTCTCGGCATTTTTTGCCCGAGTCGGGGCAGTTGTTCAGGGGCCGGAGCTAACGCATGTGCTTGGCTAGACAAATAATGTACGCTCGGTAACCTCCATACCTTCCTCGTCGAAAACTTTATCCGGAATCAGCTGAAGGTTTGTTTTTAAGCAGAGAGGGTACGCCAAAATGTTTGTAGATGATTTATCTAAGCGGCAGGTCGCGAGCCTCAAATTCGTTCTCTCCGCTGAGAAAAGTATGTTGATTTCGGCCCCTAAGGACGAGGTTTTTACTGTGCTCAGTCAACGCGGCCACCTAGAAAGTTTTCATCCTTTTTGTAAAGAAAATCTCGTTTTGGCTTGGGAAACAGAGAACCGTCGCGACAGGATCATTTACAACAACGGGCGAGTTTTGGACCGACAGTTTATTTCTTGGGCGGAGGGAGAGGGGTTCGAACTCCTGATTGGAGAATCTGTTGAAAGGAGATCCCTGGTTTCCTGGTCCCTAGAAGAGTCCCAGCCAGCAGGATGTATGGTCCACATCGCAGTAAAGCCGCACCTTTACGCAGGCCTCAGTGCTCCAGCTGCGGCAGTCATCCATAAGGCCTGGATAAGAAAATCTCTGGTTCGCTATCTCGAGTCGGTTCTGCTTGGCCTCAAACACTTTTGTGAGACTGGCGAAAAAGTAGAGCCAAATAAATGGGGGGTCCATCCTTGGTTCTCGACCGGCAACGAGAACCTCAGAATGCAGGATTAGGAAATTACCGGCGCGCCGCGTCAAAAGGCCTAACGTTTGTTATTTTGCACGAATTGCCGCACCAGTTAAGATAGTGATCTACAGGTCTCTTCACTTATAACCAACACTAATTGCAGAACTGAGTACGTATGGCCTAATAGGGCAAAGCTCTTGACTTATCCTTGCGGTGGCTCAACGAGCGAGCGTACAAAACCCCAAGCAACGTAGTGGAGAGGACAATCAGAACTAAAAGCACCCTGGGCTCTCCGGTGCCCACGTTTGTAAACCCATCTTCGAGGACGAATAGCACGTTCAGCAATAGGTATTTTCCCGAGAGACCCAGAGCCCAAATGATGCGCCTTGATTCTGTAAGCCTAGGTACAGCTATAGCGATTAGGAGGACAGTGCTTGCGATAACCCTGATGGGCTCGATCTGACTGGTCGCTATGTGAATAATGATGTCAAAGATTTGAATCACAGCGATTAAGATCAATAGCCCTAGGGAGCCTTTTTGTTTGTTTCTTTTCATCACAATAAAATCTACTCGCCGTCCCACTGTGGATTGTCGGCGTCGAGTTTGCTGCCATCTTCGGGTTGAGGCTTTTTGGATCTCAAAACAAACAAACTGAGCACAGTTGCGACCACCGCACCCAATACCAATAGCACTAAAAGCGTTTCCAAGACCATAGGAAATCTCCCCTGAATGAGTTAGATCAAATCTAAAGCTTAACCAGCCAAAAGGTCCAATTGAGGTCTCATTTGGCAGAAGCTACCCAAGCAAGGTAATTCGATTTGAAGTCTTAGCCAGATCTCCGGTTTGTTTTAAAAAAGGAAGTCTGGCGCCCGTGGGGCAGGCTCGCTCGGTGGTGGGTAGAATTGGCCATCGCCTCCGGGATTCATGGCTGAAATAAAAAGCATCACAGATGCTCCATACATTTTTGTTGCAACTTCAAAAGCTTCGCACGCACGCGAGTAATCATGCACTGCCAGGTCCAACAGGTTAGCTAATTCTTCATATCTTTGGTCATCCATAGGTTCCGTAAGAGGCCTTGATGCGAAATGTCGATTAGTTCGAACATACTCCTGCACTTGCGCGTTGGCAAGGTTAACCTAGCAAGAGAACTCGATCGAGATCCGTGCCCAGGTCTCTCTGGTGGCGCATGACTGCGACCAACATGTTCTCCCGGATGTTCCCCCACCTGAGCGCTACTCTCTGATGTTCGCATCCCTGAACTAAAGGTGTTTTTGAGCAGTTACGAAACCTCACGAACAAACTGCACTTAACTGGTGGACAAGAGGTGGTGGGTTCAAATCCCGTCAGCCCGAAGGCGTGTAATGCCTGTAGGGGGGGATTTCCCTCTAAGTAAGCCCCCCTAGTTAATTGAGTTAGGGTTCACTTGACCTTCACGATCGGATCTCATTGAAAACTAAGTCGCTGATATTGACGAACATCTCCATAATAAGTGCCGGGCTTTTATTGCTTACATCCTGCGCGACTGTGAGCGATGAGCCTTCTGCAGACTCAGCTCTTCCTTCGCCAACCGCGGAGGAAATGGCTGCCATTGAGGAAGAAGTCTCTTCCAAGCCCGGGTTTGCAGAGGCGCTCGACTGTCCAAAATCTCCGATCCCAGAAAGCCAACTGAGCCTGGTTAACTTTTCGGCTTATCCAGACGATGAAATCATAAATTGCTTTAATTTTGCGGCGAATAAAATTGCCGAGATGCAAACTGACGTAATGATGATTATCTATCCAGTGGGGCCAATACTCTTGCCCCCCGGTGAGGTGAAGAATAATGACACCTATTACCGAGGCGCTGGTTTTGAGCCGGTAATTACAGCGGACCAAAGGGACTCGATGGCCAGCTCGCTGGAGAGCTATTTAGAACCTGCCTGCGGCGGGGAATTTGCGACATACCAGGCTCGCCAAGTATCACGCTTTGCCGAACTGGGCGGAGGGCAGCAGGTTGCAGGAGGTGGGAGCGGTTCGGATGAGTGTGCGAAGAAGCGATGGATGATTTTGAGCATTGATCCCGACAGAGCAGGCCCTTCCAAAGAGCTAGTTACAACTTTTTTTCACGAGGTGTTCCACACAGTTCAAGCCAGTCCCGGACCCACCTGTAATTATTCCGGTGCTCCAGATGATGATCAATTTTGGATTCATGAGGCTGGTGCATCGTTCTTCGGACTGGAGATAGCGGCTGAACTTGCGGACTTAGATTCTGCATTGGTGTGGGGTGACCACATGAGCTTTGTTTCCAATTTGCTGGGGAACCAAGAAATTAGCTCTGAGTTTGAGGACCCCGGCATCGCCGAAAAGGGCGCTATAGCGTTGCGGTTGCTTGCTGAGCGAGGGCAGCTAGAAACGTCCGAGGTTATGGACGGGTCTTTGTTCCAGAACTGCGGAGGACAACCAGAGGCCTTTAGTCCGCAAAACATTCAGGCGGCGAAGGATTATTGGTTCGATTACTCAGAAGTCAGTGAGGGTGTTTTTAGGTTTTCCGAAACCGCACTGACTCAGTAGCATCCGCGGCCCTGGCTGGTTGAGGCTCCTCAAGTTAGGAGAGTGCTTCTAGTTGTTTTTCCGGAGACAGCTTGAGGAAAACATCAAATTCCTCATAAAAAGCGTTTATGTCTCTGCCGAAAACATCTGCGAACGCTGTGTAGAAGCCATCAGTTTTATTGGCCTCGTAGAAGTCAAAAAAGATCGCCTCATCTGAAGTTATTTCGGCCAAGAACGCCATGGCCAGGTAACCCATTCCAAACTGAAGAAACCCAATGCACAGTTCGCTCTGACAGTAACTCTTGGTTCTGGTGGTGGCAGCTTCCGTCTCGATGTCAATCAGGCGCAAGCTCGGCCAAGTTTCCAGACCACGTTGCACGTCAAGGATGGATTCTCGAGTCATGTCCAGTCGAATGTTCGGATTCCAACCCTCCTGTTGAGTTAGAAAGACAGCAAAATACTCTGCAGCTCCCTCCTCAAACCATCGAGGCATTGGAAAGCCTCCCTCATAATCCGGCCTAAAGATCTGCTGGGATCCTTGGTAAACATGAAAATATTCGTGAGCAGTCATCTTCTGCAGCCCGATTAGCTCCTCGGGGTACTTCAGGGAACAAAATTCGTTTTGCTCGTTGGCACAAGGGTTGTTTACGAAATAGAAAACTGGATCATCTAAGCTCCAGGCGGCTCCGGCGAATGCGTTGCCACCAGGATAGATTGCTGACATTTCTCTCATTGATTTGCCTTGATCTTGCGAGCACTCCTCGAAACTGATGTCGGGGTTGCCCCAAGAGCAGAAATCTTTGATTATTGGCTCAACCGCTTCGGGGTCATTGCCTACTGTATAAAACTTGAGCGGACCGTAATTTCCTAAGTAGTCTGTCGCAGCGCGCAGCGACTTAGAGGTGGCATCAAGAATGTCCTGCGGAACGTCGGGCGTGGCCAGCATCTGAATGGGGCTGGCCTGGGCCCGGTCCCAACCGAGCGATTGGAGTCTCTTCGCATTCTCATTGGCTATTTCAGATACCGGGCCCACGAACCGCTCAGGGGTTAGATGCTCTATCCCCAAAAAATCCAGTTCGTAGACGCATACTTCAAAGGGCCCGCGAGCGAATCGGTTTTCCTCGGTTAGAAGTAGCGGGTAATTATCTATGCATTCCTGGCTGGCATCCGCCGACCAAGAAAAACAAGTATCCGCATCAGATGGGCACATCTCGAATGGCAAATTGGCTGCACTCTTAGTTGAAGATTCCGCTCTTACGTAGTCATTCCTTCGCTCCTCGGTTGCGGTTGCGCAGGAAGTAAGAAACATAGCCCCCGCTACCAGCAATGAGATTGAAGTAAATACTGGTCTTTTAGTCGGCAATGATGTCCATTCGTAAGAGATAAGGTAACCATACTCCTTTGGGAAGAACCGGCCTGTAGTACTCCGCCTATAAGGACAGCGCAATAATTCGCTGACGTGCCCCAGAGGTTATCGCCATGCCGTCGCACTCAGCGTTTACAACGCTGTCTCTGGAATCTTTGAAATGGGCCGAGGTGATAGCTTGGAGATACGAGTTTTACTAGCAGTGCGAGCCACTAACGGCATGAAAGGCGCCTTCAAATGAGCACAGAAAACCTTCGGTCTGGCATCTCAAGACGAACCAGCAAGCATCTCTTGGCAATCGGGTTCGTGGGGGCCTTATCTCTGAGCAGCCTTACCGCATGTTCATCAGCCTCGACCGAAATAATACCTTCAACCACGAGCACATCCAATCAGTCCGAGGGGGAAGCTGAGGTAGAGGTTACCGAGAGCAGTGAACCAATCATTGATCGTGAGCCAACGCGGGTGGCAATGAGCTTTGCTGAGGGCATCACGTCGGAGGAAGTCCTCGAATGGATAAATGCCGCTGCCGGTCAGATGCTAAATCCACCAACTGACTTCATGGGACTTGTCTGGCCAATAGGCAGGGCATTAGATGAAGAGCCCGACCCACAGGTATTTGATGGTGATCCATTCATGGAGCACAGTGACATCCTTGGGGACGATGAGCTGGACGAGGTTGCCGCCTACTTCAGAAATTGGCAGGCAGAACTCGAGGGCTGCGACCCAGAGGACGCCAGAGGATTTGACGAAGGGGCAGCGCGAGTTGAGCGTTGGATCAAGGGTGGAGCGAACGTTGCAACAGCGCCGGACCCATGTTTCGAATCCAGATCCGCAATCGTTGCGTGGTCAGCAGATCAAGACAAACAGACGGCGAAACAGGTCTTTTTCCATGAGTCATATCACGGACTTTCTAACTACTTGCTGAGGCAGTGCAGTCCAATCTTGGGTAGGCAAGAGGACAGCATGAACGACCTACGTTGGTTTTCAGAGGGCACCGCTGATTACTTTGGGGTCTACATGGCAGCCAAGGACGATGGCCGAGACGACCATATTCAGACGATGCTCAAGCGTGCATATTTGGACCTTCGTGGAGAGCCGGGAATGCCACTTGAGGCAAACACCTACGTTCAAACTGCGGCCATGGTTCTGATGATCGAGCGAGGAATCATAACTGAGGAGCAGATTCTGAACGGGAGCTACTTCAACAGCTGTGATTGGATAAACACTTTTGACCCTGATGCTCCAGGCATGGATTACATTTTCGAGAACTTCAACAAGATCGAGGTTTCCGGCGGAAGCTATTCATATTCTGAAGCAACCATCGCGGGATAAGCGTCCTTTGTATTAGTTTTTGGGGCACCGTTTGGCCATCCGGAAAGTATTTTCCACTGATTATGGTCGCCGTTTCCCAGAGGCCAGCAATGCTTTTGACTTATAAAGCTCGAGAGCTTGGAGGCTCACCTCACCGATGCCAGTGGCTAACCATTTCTTAGAAAATACGCTCAAATTCGATGCAGATATTTTCACTTCATTTGAGCAAACTGGGCACTGCATACTGAGTTCTTTATCGACTTAGATTGAACCAGTTGGACGGGGAGAGTTTTCTGAAGCGCTGGTTACTTGATTCCACGCCATAAATGCGCCCGTGCCGACAAAAACACCAACTTCTTGGTGCTCGCCGCAGCCGTGGTCGCAGTAATATCAACGCTCAAATCCGTTCTCGATAAACCTGGCAGTGATCGGGGCCCTTTCTGGATTTACTGATTGAACCTAGATAGCTGTCAGAGGCACTTATTGTTTTAGGAAAGCGCAATCAGATCGGCATAACCTTCGTTCCAGTGGTCTTCGTCGCCATCGGGCAAAATCAACACTCGTTCCGGGTTCAGTGCTTCAACGGCTCCAACGTCGTGTGAGACCAACACAACTGCTCCTTTAAAGCCTGCAAGAGCACCCAGAATCTCTTCACGGCTAGCTGGGTCCAAGTTGTTGGTTGGCTCGTCAAGAAGCAGCACATTTGCAGATGAAACCACAAGTGATGCAAGCGCAAGTCTGGTCTTTTCGCCTCCAGAAAGCACACCGGCTAGCTTCGAGACGTCGTCACCTGAGAACAGGAAAGAGCCGAGCACTTTTCTGGCATCGGTGTCGGGAAGGCCAGGGGCGGCATCCTGCATGTTCTGAAGTACGGTTTTGTTCACGTCCAAGGTCTCATGCTCCTGAGCAAAATATCCCACCTTGAGTCCGTGACCGGCAATCAGTTCGCCGGTGTCCGGCTTGTCCACTCCTGCAAGAATTCTTAGCAACGTGGTCTTGCCCGCTCCATTTAGCCCGATGATGACCACCCTTGAACCGCGGTCAATCGCAAGGTCAACGGCGGTGAAAATCTCCAATGAGCCGTAGCTCCTACTCAAATTCTCAGCCATCAGGGGTGTTTTACCGCAGGGGGCTGGGTCAGGGAACTTGATTTTGGCAACTCGATCTACTTCTCTCACGTCATCCAAGCTCGCAAGCAAAGATTCTGCTCGACGCACCATTTGCTTGGCAGCCACTGCTTTGCTGGCCTTCGCACCAAATTTGGCGGCCTGAAGCTGCAAGGTGCTTGCCTTTTTCTGGGCGATTGATCGCTCGCGCTTCCGACGCTCTTCGTCGGTCTCTCTGGCTTTTTTATATTGATTCCAGCCCATGTTGTAGATGTCAATTACCGTGCGGATGGCGTCTAAGTAGAAGACGCGATTTACCGTTTCTTCGACTAGGGCGACATCGTGGCTGATGATAATCAGCCCGCCCTTATAAGACTTCAGAAATTCTCTTAGCCAAACAACGGAGTCGGCATCGAGGTGGTTTGTCGGCTCATCGAGGATCATGATTTGAGCGTTGCTAAACAGGATTCGTGCCAGTTCAATTCTTCGACGCTGTCCGCCCGAGAGGGTCTTTAGGGGCTGGTTTAGAATCTGCCCTTTGATTCCTAGGCTACCTGCTATCGCCTCGGCTTGAGCCTCCGCGGCATAGCCGCCGGCAGCCTGGAAGCGCTCTTCGAACTTCGCGTATGAAATCATGGCCGCGGCTGAGACTTCAGGGTCAGGGCTTCCCATCTCAAGGCCGGCGTTATTCATGCCCTCCAGTGTGTCGCCGAGGTTTCTGGCGTTCAGAATTCTGGTTCTTGCAAGTTGTTCTGGGTCTCCGGTGCGGGGGTCCTGGGGAAGATAACCGATTTCACCTTGGCGATCGACGAAGCCCTGAGAGGGCTGGCCGTCACCGGCAAGTATTTTTGTGAGGGTGGTTTTGCCGGCACCATTTCTGCCAACCAGTCCAACTTTGTCGCCCTTATCCACCCGAAAATTTACGCCCTGCATAAGCACTCTGGGTCCGATGCGAATCTCGAGGTCGCGCACGCCGATCATCTCAGAATCTCCAAAGGGTTTTGTTGCAAGCAGGCGCAACGAATTCTCCCATCCTACCAAGGTGGCCTTGGAGTTTTGTGATGTTGATTTCGTCCATGAGCGCGCAGACCTGGTTGATTTACCTTGGAGCTATAGAATTTGGGCATGGGCGTTATGCAGGAGCTACGAAGCATTCCAAACATGCTCAGCATCCTTCGGCTTTTTATGGTGCCGGTGTTTTTGGTTTTACTTCTGACTGGGCAATTTATTGCAGCGTTGATTATTTTGATGGTTGCCAGCGCCACCGATTGGCTCGACGGGCAAATTGCAAGGCGCTTTAATCAAATCACCAAGCTGGGTCAGCTACTGGATCCAGCTGCCGACCGGCTCTTCATCTTTGCAGCGCTCATTGGCCTGACCATCAATGGCAACATTCCACTTTGGCTAGCCCTGATTGTCGCCTCCAGGGATTTGATGCTGGTGATTGTCTACCCGATTTTGGCAAGCCATGGCTACGGGCCATTGCCAGTGCACTTTCTGGGTAAAGCTGGGACCTTTGCTCTTTTATACGCTCTGCCGCTTTTATTGATGGTTGATGTTTGGCCAGAGGCTGATTTCATAGTGCTGCCGCTTGCCTGGGGCTTCGCGTATTGGGGGGCCGGTCTCTATTGGCTTTCTGGCCTGCTTTACGTCAAGCAAGTTATAGAAGTCTTGTCATCCGTCAAGCCAAAACCCCCTAAAGTATAGGGGGGAGGCGAAATTGTCTAAAGAAGGTCTTGGAAGCGACGACACAGCGCGTTTTTCTGACGACCTGATTGCCAAAAACAGCCCAGTTCTTTCTGACGAAGAAGCAGTTGCAGTATCTGCCCTTCCTTCCAACTCGGCGCTTCTTATTTCACTCCGAGGACCCGGGGCCGGATCGAGATTCCTTTTAGACCAGGATCTAACCGTCGCCGGAAGACACCCGGAAGCCGATATTTTTCTGGATGACGTAACCGTTTCAAGAAAGCATGTTCAAATCGCCAGGAAGCACTCGGTCTTCCAGCTGGAGGATCTGGGGTCCATGAACGGCACCTATGTTGATGGAGATCGAGTAGACAAGATCAATTTGGCCGACGGAGCCGAAGTGCTAATCGGAAAATTTCGTCTAACTTTTTATTCTTCGAAGAAGGAGGGCTGAGCATGGAAAACTCCTTATCGCGACTTCAAGATCACCGCAAGCTCTACACAATCGGACAGGTACTTTCAGTTCTAAAGCCAGAATTTGGTGACCTCAGCCCATCTAAGCTTCGCTTTTTAGAAGACCAGGGTCTCGTTACTCCGGAGCGCACCGATGCTGGATATCGAAAGTTTTCGGAACCGCAGATTGAGCGTCTCAGAATTATTCTCACTCTTCAGCGCGACCAGTATCTTCCTCTCAAAGTAATTAGAGAGTACCTAGATGAACTGGATTCCGGCAGACAGCCGCTGTTGCCTGCTGCGAGTCCGGCATCGCTTCGAAAAGGGCAGCGCTTTTCCACTTCCCAGCTAAAGCTCGAGACTGGTCTTTCAGATCTCGCCTTCAAAGAGGGTGCGGACTTGGGTCTTTTTGGAGCCCAACCTCATTCTTCACACGAGGTCGAGATTGCTTTTGCTCTTGTCGGCCTGGAGGAGTTTGGCATTCAACCAAGGCACTTACGAGGCTTGAAGTCCGCATCCGAGCGCGAGATTGGAATAATCACAGGCGTCACTGAGCCGATTCTTCGGAAGAAGGCACCGGACAGCGCGGCAAAGGCCGGGCACATTTCTAGGGAGATAGCGGAGCGCTTCGGCGCCATTAGGTCACACCTGATAACAGAAGTGATTGAAGAGATAGAACGATAGTGCGACACGCCCAATCCGCAATAGAAACCCTAAACCTCAACTTGAAGGCAGACTTAGCAGTCTGTTCAAATTAGGAGTAACGGTGGAATACGAATCTGGTGTCTTGTTCACTGACGGCTTGCCGAACACTGATATTGGTTACCGAGGAGCTTCAGCAGCTGCGGCAGCTGGAATTACCTACCGTCAGTTGGATTACTGGGATAGAACCGGACTTGCGGTTCCTGCCATACAGGGCGCGACCGGCTCTGGGTCTCAGCGGCTTTATTCATTCCGAGATATTTTGGTTTTGAAGCTTGTTAAGAGACTTTTAGACACCGGTGTTTCTCTCCAGCAGATCCGAATTGCAGTCGAGCAGCTGGCTGCAGCAGGCATTTCGGATCTAACCAATACAACGCTGATGTCTGACGGAGCAAGAGTTTACTTGTGTACTTCTCAAGACGAGGTAATCGATCTTCTGGGCCAGGGCCAGGGCGTCTTTGGTATTGCAATAGGCAGAGTGCTGCGCGAAGTTGAAGCCACTTTGGTTGATTTTGCTGCTGAAGAGGCTGCGGTTCATGATGAACTTGCTGCCAGGAGAGCGCGTAAAATCTCCTAGCGTCTAAACCAACGCTTCTTTTTTCTTGCTCGCCTTGATTCGGGGGCCACTTCGATTTGACTTGCGGTTTGACCAAACTCGGTAATCAGATTCTGTTGACCGCGCATAGTTCGTCCGACTATTCCGACTCGCGTCCTCTTTGCTTCATTAGTGTCAAAATCCGCCATCAGTCCAGCCAGCAGTTGATCAAAGCCTCTGGCAACCTCGGAGGCGCCATCCGCAGGCCAAGAATGGATTGGCCTTGCTGCTCCTGTCGACTGCTGAACGGCAGCAAGCTCTTCGAAATAGGGCTGTAGTACTTGCTCCCCAAACATTTCCCGGAGTTCATTTAGGCGAAACTCGTGCTCATGCGATTGCTGCCTGAGGCGATTAACGACAAAACCGTAGAGGCTAAGTCTTGGGCTCAGCTTCGCACTAATCTCCGCAATTGCTCGGCGCGCTCTGTCGGCTGCAATGACTGAATAGAGGGCCGGCTCGGTTACTAACATGACTCTATCGCTTGCCACCCATGCGGTGCGGGTGAGTGCATTTATTGAAGGGGGAGTGTCGATGATAACCAGGTCATACTCATCTTCGATTAGGGCAAGAATTTCTTCTAGTTTCCAGACGTCGGAGACTGTTGGAGCAGGGTTATCGAGCAAGAGTGATCTTGGGCTGCCAACCATTACATCGAGCTTTGAGTCTCTTGACCAAGGGGAGGCCACCAACGCCCTTCTTAAGACTGGAAGTTTTGGACTCTGAAGCACCTCTGCTACCGAAGAAGTCATGTCCGCAGGCGCTGCAAGTCCGCTGGTCGCATCGCACTGAGGGTCAAGGTCAATCACCAGAGTGTTGATACCTTGATTGAGAGCTGCCGATGCCAGGCCAAGGGCTACCGTAGTTTTTCCTACGCCACCCTTGAGTGAACTCACGCTAAGTACATGCACTGTAATAGGCTACCTATTTATTAGGCGTGTGCATGGCACGCCACATCGCTTCAGTAAGGTTTTATGTTTAAAAAGATTTTGGTAGCTAACCGAGGAGAAATTGCCGTTCGAGCATTTCGAGCCGCTTACGAAATAGGCGCCAAGACTGTAGCCGTCTACCCCTATGAAGACCGGGGCTCTGTTCACAGGTTGAAGGCCGACGAGGCTTATGAAATTAAGGCAGATGGCTCACCGGTTAGGGCTTATCTTTCGGTTTCCGAGATGATACGCGTTGCCAAAGAGTCTGGCGCTGACGCGATTTATCCGGGTTATGGCTTCTTGAGCGAAAATGCCGAACTTGGACGGCAAGCCAAGCTAAATGGAATCGCATTTGTTGGCCCATCTCCAGAAGTTCTTGAGCTAGCTGGCGACAAGGTGAACGCGAAAGCCGCAGCAATCCGGGCCGGCGTGCCTGTTCTGGCTTCTTCCGGATCGTCCGAAGATGTGGCGAAACTTATCGCCGAGGCTGGAAAGATCGGCTTTCCGCTATTTGTGAAAGCCGTTGCAGGCGGCGGGGGCCGAGGAATGCGCAAGGTAGATACAGAAGCAGACCTGCCCGATGCTCTCGGTGAGGCCATGCGCGAGGCGGGTAGCGCCTTTGGGGATGCTCACGTATTTCTGGAGCAGGCAGTAATTCGCCCACGACACATCGAAGTGCAAATTTTGGCGGACAATCAAGGCAACGTGGTTCACCTTCACGAGCGAGACTGCTCAATTCAGCGACGCAATCAAAAAGTTATTGAGATAGCTCCTGCTCCGCACCTCGATGACGTTCTACGACAGCAACTGTTCGTTGACGCGGTTAGTTTCGCAAAGGAAATTGGCTATCAGAATGCCGGAACAGTTGAGTTTCTGATTGAAACCGTGGGGCCGAACACGGGAAAGCACGTGTTCATTGAGATGAACCCCCGAATCCAAGTTGAGCACACTGTGACAGAAGAGATCACCGATGTTGATCTTGTGCAATCCCAGCTTCGAATTGCTGCTGGTGCGACTCTCGCGGATATGGGCCTAACTCAAGACACCATCAAGCCACACGGATTTGCTGTGCAGTGCAGGATCAC
>CAJJAJ010000014.1 GCA_905182225.1 uncultured Aquiluna sp. | reverse complement strand
AGGAAGTCATCAACCTCGTCCTGGTCATAGCCCTCGCGGAACTTGGTAGTTAGAAATCTCTTGCTGAGAATGTCCTCGGGCAACAGCGTCATCATTAACCTCTTCTAAATTTTTCAATACGTTGAGCTGCCCCTATGTTATTGGCAGTTACAGTCCTCTGGCAAAGCTCTGAAGAATTAATACCGCAATCAGCAGAACAGTCCAAGCCAAATCCAGCGCTATCGGGCCAAGCCTGAGGGGAGGAATAAAGCGTCTAGCGAACTTCAGGGGCGGGTCAGTGACGGAGTAACAAAGGTCAAATACGGGTAGCAACAGACCTTTAGGTCTCCAGCCACGATTTACGCTCATCACAAGCTCAGCGATAAAGCGGATTATCATCGCGTAAAAAAACAGCTGTAGCACCCAATAAAGAGTGAGTCCAATTATTGACATGCCTCTAGGAAACGTCCATGTTGTCAGAATCAGAGGAGTCGGATTCGGCGTCAGATACGATCACGTGAGATGGGCTAAGCAGAAAAACTTTCGGAGTGACTCGTCGAAGGTGACCCTCTAAGCCCTCTTTGAGGCCAAGCATAAAGTCCCGCATTTGTTTCGCGTCCGCTTCGCTCATGGAACCGATGTTCACGATGACCGGAACTCCGGTGCGGAAGTGCGAAGCAACCTCCTTGGCGTCCGAATACGTTTGCGGCTCAAGCGTGATGATTTCAGACATGTCCGAAGAGCGACGCGGCCGAGGTGCGCTTGCCCTCGGTTTTGATGTATCCGGCTTAGCGCTCTCCGAGCTGCCGAAACCAAAGTAATTCATCGTCGAACTGAGAATGCCCATTTACTACTCCTAAAGTTATCTAAAGACTATTAGTTGTTTCCGCGCGGACCGGTAATTGCGCTACCAATCCTCACGTGTGTCGCGCCAAGTTCAATTGCAACTTCGTAGTCAGCGCTCATTCCAATCGACAATGCCTTTGCCTCCGGAACAATTTCCCGAAGTTCATGGCTTATGCGAACGGCAGTTTCAAAATCAGCCCTTGGGTCAACATCTAGACCGGCAACTGCCATCACTCCGAGCACCCTAAGACCTGGCACCTCAAGAGCCGACTCGGCGAACTGCCTAATCATCGAAGGATCCAGACCACCGCGATTTAGGTCCTGTGTCAAATTCAGCTCAATGTAGCAATCAATTTGAGCCTGACTTGAGGCAAGCTGCTTTGCTATTTCCTTGAGCAGGCTTGGTCTATCTAGCGAATGAATAGTTTTGGCATAAATCATTGCGCTTTTAACTTTATTGGACTGCAATTGACCTACGAAATGCCAATCGAAATTGATGCCCGGCCTAAGAACATCAAGCTCCATGGCCTTCGGCCTGGCTTCTTGGTCCTTATTTTCGCCAAAGCTACGGTGGCCCAGGTCAGCAAGTTCAGCAACAACAAGAGTCGGATGTGTTTTGGTAATGACTATTAGCTCTACGTCCGACGCTTGACGGCCGGATAACGTAGCTGCCGCCGAAATCCGGTCTTGAACCTCTTTGTATCGAGCTGCTAGTTGGCTCAACGGAAGAATTCAGGCAGGTCCAGGTCGTCTCCGAAATACCCGGGCGTTGAGACTTTTTCCTTGACCTCTTCGGGCTCTTCTGAATCTTCAACAAACGCAAAGTTCGGGGCAGCGACTTCTTCAAGTACTAAGCCCTGCTCTTCCTGCTCCACTGAAGACGCAGTCGCGGTCTCAGAGGCTGAGGCTAGGGCTGCCACACCCAAAGCACTTGCTTCAAACTTGCGATATTTTGGCTCGCCGCCGTCAAAGCCGGCCGCAATCACGGTAACCCTGACCTCGTCGCCCAGGGTGTCCTCGATAGTCGCGCCAAAGATAATGTTTGCCTCGGGGTGAACTGCTTCTTGGACCAGTCTGGCCGCGTCGTCGATTTCGTGTAGGCCTAAGTCTGAAGCTCCCTGAATTAGAAGCAAGACTCCGTGAGCACCCTCGATTGTTGCTTCCAAAAGCGGTGAGGAAACTGCGATCTCAGCTGCTCTCACAGCACGATCTTCGCCCTTAGCAGTTCCAATGCCCATGAGGGCACTACCAGCGCCCTGCATGACCGACTTCACGTCGTTGAAGTCTAGGTTTATAAGACCCGGCACCACGATTAGATCGCTAATGCCCTGGACTCCAGCACGCAAAACATCATCCGCGGTCATAAAGGCCTCTAGTGCTGAAATTTTCTTGTTGGTCATTTCCAACAGACGTTGGTTTGGAACCACGATCAGAGTGTCGACTTCCTCGCGAAGCGCGCTGATGCCCTCGTCAGCCTGAACTGCTCTTCTTTTGCCCTCAAAATTAAATGGCCGGGTTACTACACCGACTGTCAATGCGCCCAGTCTCTTGGCGACTCTTGCAACGACAGGGGCTCCGCCGGTTCCAGTCCCTCCGCCTTCTCCAGCGGTAACGAAAACCATGTCGGCGCCCTTCAGAGCTGCCTCAATCTCGCTCTCGTGCTCTTCAGCAGCTCGGCGTCCTACCTCTGGATCTGCTCCAGCACCGAGTCCACGGGTTATGTCCCGTCCAATGTCCAGCTTCACGTCCGCGTCACTCATAAGCAGTGCCTGAGCGTCAGTGTTGATAGCAACAAACTCCACGCCACGAAGGCCAGATTGAACCATCCGGTTCAAGGCATTAACCCCACCGCCGCCGACGCCAACTACTTTGATTACGGCCTGGTAGTTCGGGATTTCTGACAATTCTGCCTCCTAGCGAAAACCCTCAAGCTAAGGCTGAGGCTTAGCTTTTGGCAGGGTATTCAATTTGCCGGTAAAAATTAGGCTGTTATCCCTTGGAATAGCGCCAAGCGCTCGGGCGTGTCGGAAACGAAGATTAGGCCCCCTAATTCGGGTACTGGACCACTGGCGAATTGGGCGAGCTAACGTCAATGGTGAGCGCGTCCCTTACCCCTGTTGCAAGGAGAGAATCGAGAACTTTGGACTTCAAAAGACCCTCATCGGTAGAACCCCAAAAAACCGTGAGATTGCCCTTTCTAAGCACGAGCTTGGAAGTAAGAGATTCGGACACTTCCACCGAGAAAACCTGACTATAAGTCTCCAAGGGCAGTGAAAACAGTAATTTCACCGCGGTTGAGAATCTAGGGCTCTCTATCGGGTTGCCATCAAACACAAGAAACGGATACTTCGAGATTTCTTCGGTGGCGGCTATCTGAACACCAGCAGCGTCATAGAGGTAATTCTTTCCAGATCTCACAAGTATCAGGATTGGCTGTCGTTCCCTTATGCTCACGCGAAGAGTGTGGGGAGGTTCGGCCTGGGAAGTAAAAGTTTCGATGAGAGAAAACCCGCTCAGCAGTTCAGCGATTTCTTCGTCACTAATTGTTGTCATTGGCCGGTCATAAAGCCCCGATAAGGCAGACTCTAAATCTGCAGCCGCTATTCGTTCGTTTCCAACGAATGCAATTCTTTCCACGGCGAGCATGGGGGTAAAAAAACTCGCCAATACAACCGCAGTCAATGAAACTGGCGCCACCACTGTCAGAATTCGCCCCCAGAGACCAAAGGCCCCAATCCTGTTTCGTTTGCCCGGGCTTTTTACGCCACGAATTCGCCTTCGCTCCTGGCCTAGTAGCTCGCGCTCGGGACGCTTCACTCAAACGTCCAGGGCATCAAGTAGGGCAGGCACCATCTTATAAATGTCACCGCAGCCCATTGTGATTATGAAATCGCCAGGCATTGCAATCGCTGCTGCTGCTGCTGGAACATCGTCCCAGTTGCTCACTAGTCTTATTCCGGGAGCTTCGGTGGCCGCATTTGTGATCAGCTCGGCAGTCACACCTGGCTCCGGGTCTTCCCTGGCGGCGTAAATAGAAGTGACCAGTGAAAAATCACTAATCTTCAGTGCTTCGGCGAATTCCTGGTAAAAGATCCGGGTTCGACTGTAAAGATGAGGTTGAAAAACAGTAATCAATCGGCCTTCACCAACACTTGCTTTAGCAGCCCGAAGCGCAGCAGCCACCTCGGTTGGGTGGTGAGCAAAGTCATCATAAACGCTTACCCCACGCCGATCCCCGTGCAGCTGGAATCGGCGATCGGTACCCCCAAAGCTGGCCACTGCCGCGAGCGAATCAGCCAGGTCAAACCCAAGTCCCAAAAGAACAGCGACAGCTCCGGCGGCGTTTTGCGCGTTGTGCTCCCCCGGAATCTTTAGCACGGCTTCGGCACTCTGATTTTCGTAAGTCAGGCTAAAGCTAACCTTCGCTCCGGATGCATCTAGAGAGGTGATCTTGAGATCGGCGAAATCAGAGACTCCAAAACTTATTATTTTCTTGTTCTGGATCATTTTTGCGACTTGCATCGCACCAACGTCATCTGCGGAGATAACTATAAAGTCACTGGCGCCCTCGGCAAACTGAACGAACTCCTTCTGAAAAGCCTCCAGGGAACCGAAATGGTCAAGGTGATCGGGGTCAACGTTTGTAATAAGAGCAATCGCCGTTTTGTAGTGCAAGAAACTGCTGTCGGACTCGTCAGCCTCAATAACAAACTGCGCTCCACCACCAAAGCCACTTGATGCGCCAAAATCCTTTATTACCCCGCCGTTTACAAAACTAGGGTCAGCCCCAAGTTTTGAAAGAGCGGTGACCACCATCCCGGTTGATGTCGTCTTGCCGTGAGCACCGGCGACCGCAATCAGTGAGTATTTAGAGGCAAGATGAGCCAGCAGCACTGAGCGGTGCAGGACCGGCAAACCTGCCTCAATCGCCGCCAACAGCTCCGGATTTGTTTCCCAGAGCGCGGAGGTTACAACGACCGTGTCGGCGTCGCCCAAATTAGAGGCATCGTGCCCAATGGCTATCGGAACACCGAGACCCTCAAGGGCGTCGATGTTTGGGCTAGTCCTAACATCGGAACCCGTGACCCTCAAGCCCATCTGAACAAGCAACCTAGCGATTCCAGACATGCCGGAACCGCCGATTCCTATGAAGTGAACGGTTCCCAAATCATCAGGTATGGGCTGGCTAAAATCTGGTTTAATCACGAGCTCTAGTATCCATCGCATCGAGAACAAATTCTGCAAGCCGCTCGGTTGCATCGATAATCGCCTCGGATTTTGCAGCCTTAGACATTGAAATCAGGCCCTTCTTATGAGAAATAAGCGGGATTAGAGTGCTGGAAATATAATCAGCATTAAATTCTGAGTCCACAATTATAAGACCACCGCCGGCCTCAACAATGGAGGCAGCATTTAGCCGCTGTTCTCCGTTGCCCACGGGATATGGAATGTAGAGAGCGGGTAGGCCAGTTGCCGCGAACTCTGAGACCGTTGAAGCACCGGCCCTAGAGACAGCGAAGTCACTCGCGGAAATAGCAACGTCCATCGCTTTGCAGTAAGCCATACGCCGATAGCCATCCTGAGAAATATCCTCAAGATTTGCCCGGTCACCAACTATGTGCAGGACTTGGATACCTGCCGCATTTAGCCTGCCTAGGCCTTCGGCAATCGAGTCATTAATGCTCTTTGCCCCCAAAGAACCTCCGGTGACCAATAGGGTCGGCAACATCGGATCTAACCCGAGTTCGATTCTCGCCTGCTGCTGATCATACGACGAGGCCGAGGCCACTATCTCTTCCCGAATCGGCATTCCAGTCACCCGCGCACCTTGCAGGTTGCTGTTGGGGAACGTTACTGCCACGAACTTAGTGAGCCTCGCTCCCAGCTTATTTGCGAAGCCCGCCAAAGCATTTGCCTCATGAACTACCAGAGTTGTTCTCGTGAACCAGGCCGCCAAGTAAGCCGGTGCAGAAGCGTATCCCCCAAAACCAACTACGCAGTCAATCGAGCGGGCTCTAATCAGCCTGGCAACCTGCAAGCTTGCAGCCGCTAGCCGAAATGGATAGCTAAAACTACCGAAGGACAGTCTTCTAGGAAGCGGAAGTCTGGGAATGGTGACCAGCTCGAATCCGCGGTTCGGGACCAATCTGGATTCAAGCCCCTCTTTAGTTCCTAAAGCAATTACCTCGTGCTTCTGATCCCGAAGAAGCTCTCCAAGCGCCAGCAATGGATTCACGTGCCCGCCGGTGCCACCACCGGCCAATAAAAATCTGCTCATCCATTACTCCGGCCAAGTTTCAGTGTTCGATCGCGCTCGACAGCCAGGACCACGCCAATGCCTGCCAAGGTGGCAATCAGAGACGAGCCACCAGCTGAAATAAGTGGCAGTGGGACTCCCAAAACTGGCAATAACCCAAGAACAACAGAGATGTTAATAAAAGCCTGCAAAACGACCCAGAGCATGACGCCGACTACCAGGTTGCGGCTAAAGACATTGTTCTGGTGCTTGGCAATTGAGAACATGGTTAGCCCGAGCGCAAAAAACAAAAGAACCACGAATAAAGCGCCTATGAGACCCAGCTCTTCACCGATTACGGCAAATATGAAGTCATTCTCAACTTCCGGGATCCAGCTCCACTTGAGTTTGGAGCGGCCGAGTCCTGTTCCCCAAATGCCGCCCGAAGCCAGAGCCCAGGTACCCTTCTCGTACTGCCACATAACCCCCATGGGGTCCGCAGCCCCTGGATTGAGCCAGGCGCTAAAGCGAATAAGTCGTGAAGGCGAAATCATGACTAGACCAAAAGCGGCCAATACTCCGGCGAGTGCTATTCCAAGAAAATATGCCCAGGGCATGCCGGCGATCAGAAAAAGCCCGATCAGAGTCACCGCTATTACAGCACCGGTGCCCAAGTCCTTCCCCAGTACAGCCACAAGAAACAAAGCCCCAACGGAAATCATAAAGACGCGAACCCATATTTGACGATTTCTCACTGGGTCATCGGTCAACTTCGCCAACTGACTAGCAAATGCCAGAATCAACCCCAGCTTCAAAAACTCAGAGGGCTGGATGTTGGTGAACCCGATATCTAGCCAGTTTCGGTTTCCGTTTATCTCAACTCCGAAAAAAACGGTCACCACTTGCAGGCCCAGAGTTACGCAAAGAGCCACCAAGCTGGTGCGGCGAAATAGCCCGATTGGGAGGCTCGCAACAATAAACATCGAAGCCATGCCGATGATTGCAAACAGGCCCTGTCTTAGAAATGTACTGCCGGCGTTGGCGGTTTCTTTGAAACTATCCACGGCCGAGGCGCTCGCGACCATCGCTAAACCAAACAGCACCGTCAGGATTGTGAGACCCAGAAGTAGATAAAACTGTCTGGATTGCGCACGAAAAGACTGGCTGGTGATTTGTCTCAAGTCAGTCATTTCACACCGAGCGTTCTGACTGCTTCGAGAAACTTGTCCCCACGCTCGGCGTAGTCCAGAAATTGGTCCATAGAGGCAGCCATGGGTGCCAGTAAGACCGTGTCCCCGGGTTTAGAAATTTCAAACGCCAACTGCACAGCCGAGCCCATGGGATCATTCTTCGCCGCCAACACAACCGGCAGTGCCGGTAAATGTTCACTGAAGAGCCCCTCAAGTAGTTCGGTTTCAGCGCCGAGCAAGACAACTCCGCGAAGTTTGGCTCCGTGACGAGTGATAAGCGGCACTGGGTTTACGCCCTTTAACAAGCCCCCAAGAATCCATACAACCGATTCAGATGCACCCAACGAAGCTTCGGCGGCATGCGCATTCGTAGCCTTGGAGTCATTAACGAACCGAACCTGATTTACCTGTCCTAAATATTGCGCTCGATGGGGTGCAAGCTGAAAAAATCGAAGAGCCTGCTTCACGTAAATCGGTTCAACCCCGCACGCTCTGGCGATGGTCGCTGCCGCAGCTGCGTTCGCTAAAAGGTGACTTGAAGCTGGCGAGATCTGCTCAATGTCAGCAATTTCGCAAACTTCAAGCGCAGTATTTGCCCGATCGCTCAAGAATGCCCTGTCAACAAGAAATTCTTCAACGTAACCGACCGAAGACATCGCCGGCGCCCCGAGACTAAAGCTGACCGCGCGGCAGCCGACAGCCACCTCTGCTTGTTGAGCCGCTTCAAGTGTCTTGGAATCTTGTTCGTTGAAAACAATCACGTTCGCCGCGTTCTGATAAATCTTGGCTTTTGCCCCCCAGTAGCTATCAAAGTCACCGTGCCAGTCAAGGTGGTCTTCGGCTATGTTCAAAAAGGCGGCGACATGTAGCGAAATCTGTCCCAAGTAGTGAAGCTGGAAGCTGGAAAGCTCTACAACAAGGTAGTCAAAACCCACCGGATCCCTTATGGCATCGAGAATTGGCACTCCGATATTGCCGCAGGCAATTGCCCTTTTTCCGGACTCCAAAAGCATTGCCTGAGTCATTTCAGTCGTGGTTGTCTTACCATTGGTGCCGGTCACGCCGATCCACTCGGCGACTTTCTCGTGCTTGTCCCGAAGCCGCCACGCTAATTCGATGTCGCCAATAATAAGGATCCCCTTTTCCTCGAGCTCCAGGACTAGCGGATGACTGGGGCTAAAGCCAGGCGAAACAACTGCAAAATCCGGCTGGAATCCGAGTTCGGATAACACTTCTGGCGACTCGGAAGCTAAAAATTTTGACCCAATCAGGCCCACCAGATCCACAAGCTCTGGCTTTGCTGTTTTTCCAACAACCGCAGTCTCTACTCCAAGCTCAGCCAGCGTGTCTACGACTGAAAACCCCGACTTGCCCAAGCCAACAACGATGGCCTTGAGGCCTAGCCACGAACCGTGCCAGGAGTCGGGGAGCATCATATTCCGTAGATCCATTCAAAGTAGAACAAACCAACTCCCGAGACCACGCACAGGGCACCAATTATCCAAAACCTAACCACAACGGTAATTTCAGCCCAGCCTTTGAGTTCAAAGTGATGATGCAAAGGGGACATCAGAAAGACTCTTCTGCCAACGCCGGTTCGTTTTTTTGTTATTTTGAAAAACACTCTTTGAATAACAACCGAACCGGTGACGATCACGAATATTCCACCGATTAGAACCAACAGCAATTCAGTTCTAGACACTATGGCTAGAGCGGCTAGCCCTCCGCCGAGGGCCAAAGAACCGGTGTCCCCCATAAAAATCTGTGCTGGCGAAGTGTTCCACCATAGAAAACCGATGCAGGCACCCACTATTGAGGTGGCGACAACCGCCAGATCTAGTGGGTCACGGACTTGATAACAGGAGGCAAGGTTCTGAGTCACGGTTGCGCAGCTTTGGTTAAACTGCCAAAAACCGATAACGACGTATGCTCCCATCGAAATAACAAGCGAACCCGATGCC
Organism: uncultured Aquiluna sp.; assembly: GCA_905182225.1. Taxonomy (GTDB): domain Bacteria; phylum Actinomycetota; class Actinomycetes; order Actinomycetales; family Microbacteriaceae; genus Aquiluna. The sequence goes on along the minus strand of CAJJAJ010000014.1, from coordinate 14,839 downwards.
AGTCCGTCAAGGCCGTCGGCAATGTTCACGCCGTTCGATGCCGATGCGACAAGCAAATACACCCAGCCTATGAAAAGCGCCATGCCGACAAAGCTGCCCCAAAAAAACAAATCAACTGGCAAGTCGCGAAAGAGTGAGATCGAAGTCGAAGCGGGGGTCAACCCTCTTTCATCTGGGAACTGCAGCGCAAGAACGGCAAAAGCAACTGCAACAATGCCCTGCCCACCAATTTTCGCCCAGCCGCCAAGCCCTAGGCTGCGCTGATTTTTCACCTTTAGGTAATCGTCAATAAAGCCGATCAGCCCCAAACCAACCATCATGAAAAGAACCAGTAGGGCTGAGGCCGATGGCGTCTCGCCGTTTATCAACTTTGCCGTGAAATATCCGGCGACTGCCGCGAACAAAATAACTATGCCGCCCATTGTTGGGGTACCGCGTTTTGTGTGATGAGCCTCAGGACCATCGTCACGAATGAATTGACCCCAGTTGAGTGACCTAAATAAGGCTATAAAAGCTGGCGTTGCTAAAAGTGAAATGAAGAGCGATATTCCTCCGGCGGCTAGCAATGCTCTCATGTCACACCCGCCAAATCATCGCCCAAGAATCTAAGTCCAGAAACGTTGCTGGATTTCACCAAGACCACGTCTCCTGCCAATAGCATTCCACGAATCGCCGGCAAAGCAGCCTCGACCGAGCCGTAAAATGCAGATTCACCATCCCAGCTCCCTTCTGCTGTTGCCGATAGATGCAGGATTTTGGCGTCCTGACCAACAACGATTAGCTTGTCAATGTTGTATCGAACCAGCAACAAGCCAAGACTGCGGTGCTCCTGGTCAGAAATTTCTCCAAGCTCAGCCATTGAGCCCAAAACCGCTAGGGTTCGATGCCCACTCCGACCAATCGTCGCAAGGGTTTGTAGAGCCGCCCTCATGGAATCGGGCGACGCGTTGTAAGCATCGTTAATAACGTAAAAGTCCTGGGATGTCTTCGTAAGCTGCATTCGCCAGCGTTCGGCAAGCTCCATTTTCTCGAGTGCGTCAAAACTTTGCACACGGTCTAACCCCAGATATTCAGCTACCTCAAGAGCAGCCGCAGCATTCATGGCTTGATGCTCACCCAAAATGTTCAGTCGAAGCACTTCCGGATCAGAATTCCCAATCTGAACCCTCACAACGGTACCCCCGAGCGAGATATCGGTGTCAATGATTCGAGTATGGGCTGAGGAATCAAAGCCGAAACCGGAGAAGCTGGCTTCTCCTGCCGGCCGATAATCTCTGACAATAGGGTCATCAAAGTTCAAAACCACATGTTGCGAAGTGTGGTGTACTAACTCCGCCTTGATTTTCGCGGTTTCCTCAAGGCCACCGAACACGCCCGCATGAGCCAAGCCAACTTTCAATATCACCGAAATGTCTGGCCTAGACCATTCTGCAAGCTTAGAAATAGACCCCGGCCCGGCCGCCCCGTATTCGAGAATTAGGTAACGAGTGTCAAAATCAATTTTCAAGACTGTGGTTGGAAGGCCGACTTTGTTGTTGTAGGAACCCTTGGGCGCGACGGTTGCTCCAACCGGCTTCAGGATCTCGGCGAGCATGTTTTTTGTGGAAGTCTTTCCATTAGAACCAGTTATGCCAATGACGGTCAAAAAAGACGAAGATCGGACTCTCGCGAGCACTTCATTCGCCAATGCGCTGAGCGCCTCAACAGTGTCCGAGACCACTATCTGGTCGATGTCTACAGAATCAGAAGGCTCAGAAACAATGGCAAGTGCTGCACCTTTTGAAAAAACCTCGTCTAAAAAGCGGTGACCGTTGTCGTTAGCCCCGAGTTTGGCAAAGAAAATATCCCCCGAGGAAATTTCCCTCGAATCCGTGCTTGAGACCCCGGAAACAGGGCCCGAAGGATCTCCGCGATAGATTTCACCATTCACCGCCAGCGCTACCTCGGCAAGACTTAGTTCAATCAAGGTCCAGCGCCTTTCTTGCCTGAAGGTATGCATCAAAGGGAAGCTTCTTCCCTTTCACCTCGCGATACTTTAGGTGCCCAGGACCGCACCACAGTATTGCCCCACCGGCACCAACCAGATCAACGGCCTTTGAGATTGCCAAAGCCGGGTCATCAATTTCAGAGATCGAGTTGGCTGGACTGCCCTCCAAAATCCCAGCAATTAGCGCAGCCCTTATCAAGGCTGGGTCCTCAATCCTTGGATGTTGGTCCGTTACCACGATATGGTTAGCATATTTACCAGCCGCTCTACCCATTTCAATCCGTTTTCCGCTGTCCCTGTCACCAGATGCGCCGAGTACTATTACCAGCTTTGAATACTTATCACTCAGTTCCTGAGCAGCCAGCTCGACCGCCTGAGGCGTGTGAGCGTAGTCAAGATAAATGTGAGGAGTTGTTTCACTCACTAATTGCAGGCGACCTGGCACTAGCGTTTCTATTTGGAGTGCCGCGGCAGTAACCGCCTTGGCGCTATAGCCAGCCTCGAGGAGCATTACTGCTGCCAGCACCAGGTTCTTGGACATGAGCGGGCCAATGTCTCGAGCCAAAAACAGTTCTTGTCTCCCGGTGATTTTGATTCCAGCAGCAGTTACCTCAAAGCTGTAATCCTGATTCTGGCCGATACCAACCGAGCCCTCCGGTGACTCGGCACGAGCTAGGTCTAACATTTGCTCGCCGAAGCGATCCTCTACGTTTATCACCGAACGCCTAGAGAATTTTTTCGTAAATAACATAGCTTTGACGGATAGATAATTCTCCATTGTGCCGAACTCATCAAGGTGATCCCTTGTGAGATTAGTGAAGCCAGCTACGTCGAAAACTAAACCATCAACTCTGTGTCTAACAAGCGCTTGGGCTGAAACCTCCACGACCGCAGCCTTTGTGTCTGCATCTGCCATCTCGAAAAGCAAATTGTGCAGCCTTGGTGCCTCCGGAGTGGTCAAGGCGCTGTCTACTCTGTGCTTGTTGATTTGGGTAAAGGCAGAAGAGGATAGGCCTGCCTTTACACCCATGTGGAGAAGCAGCTGGTGAAGAAAAAATACCGTGGAGGTTTTACCGTTGGTACCAGTCACCCCAAAAATCTGAAGGCCCAAGTCCATCGTCCCCATGACAAAAGCGGATATGTCACCGGCAATAGACCGTGGATCCGGATGCATCAGAACTGGAATATCCGACTTGACTGGTCTATCGCTCAAAACTGCGGCGGCTCCGGAGGCAATGGCTTCGGATAGGAAATTAATTCCGTGCGCCTTTTCCCCTTGAACGGCTATAAACAAACACCCGGGCACAACATCAAGAGAGCTGATAGCAACCGAAGTTATGTCAACTTGATTGCCGACAAGAATCCCTAAATCAAATGCCTCCGCTATTTCACTAGTCGTTCTCATCTACTTCACCGTATTTATTAGATGGAACGCTTCTAGATTCTGAGGTGGAGGGAGGTATCCGGTAGTGCTTTAGGGCCTGCTGCATGATTGCCTTAAACGGCGGGGTTGCCTGAGATGAGTTTGAAACGCCCTCCGGTTTATAGATGGTTATGCCGACAACAAACCTGGGGTCCTCTGCTGGAGCAATTCCGTAGAAGGAGATTGCGTACTCTTCTCCGTAGCCAGAACCATCTTTTAGCTGTGCAGTGCCCGTCTTACCGGCTACTCGGTAGCCGGGTATAGCGGCTGTCTTGCCGACTCCGCCGAACTCAACAACCTTCTCCATGAGTTCAAGATCTAGGTTCGCACTCGCTGTGGAGACAACCCTGGTGGCCTGTTGAATCGGCTCGTAAGCCACAGTTCCGTCTTTGTTTAGGCAGCTGTCAACCAACAAAGGGTCAAGTCGCACTCCCCCATTAGCGATTGCCTGATAGGCGTATGCCATCTGCAAACTGGTAACAGAAATCCCTTGGCCGAATGTGGTCACCAAGTTTGTCATTTCATCCCACTCCGAAACCGGGTGCAAAATCCCCGAGCTCTCACCCTCGAACATCAATGGGCTAACAGTGCCGAAACCGAATTTTTGCAGGTAGTCGTAACGAACTTTTCTGTCTATCTGACTTGCAAAGGTGGTCATGCCGGTATTCGAAGAGTAACGAAGCACACCGGCCAAGCTCAGAGTGAAGTCTTCGTGGGAGAAGCTGTCCTTGATGTACTCGTTATCGAAATCCAGTTGCATCCGATCTGGTGCAGCCACAGTGTCGTATTCATCCGCGGTTCCGGTATCCAAAACCATCGCGGCGCTTAGTGCCTTCATGATGCTTCCAGGCTCAAAAGCTGCCTGAAAAATTCTCGACCCGCGATCAGCGCTCTCTACGGCAGCCGGATCATTGGGATCAACGGTTGGCGCTTCAGCCGCGGCAAGTATCTTTCCTGTCCCAACCTCCAACACAATCGCAGAGGCCCACTCTGCCGAAAGGTTGTTCACCGTGTCAGCCAAAACCTGCTGGGCAAAAAATTGCAAATTTGCATCGATCGTCAAATTGAGTGCTCCGCCGTTTTCGGTTGGCTGAGAGGTCTGACTCGAGGATGGAATACGGACTCCTTCAGCACTTCGTTCATAGGTTTCCTGGCCGTCGATGCCAGCCAGACAGGTGTTGTATTGCCGCTCAAGTCCAGCTAGCGGCGTCCCATCGTTCCCGACAAAGCCAAGAATATTTCCAGCAACAGCTCCCATTGGGTAAAGGCGATCCTCGAACTGGTCAAAGAACACCCATGGCACGTTCATATCTCGAATCGCGTTGTAGATTTCTGCGTTCACAGTTTTGGCAAGATTTGAATACTCGGAGTCACCCTCAAGTTTCAGAACAAGCTCGCCATAATCGATCCCGAGCAATTGAGATAGGTCCATTGCAATTTCATCGACCGAACGCTCGGTGCGGACGCCATCGATGGTCTGGAAGACCGGACCAACGTGCTTTGGAGCAACATTCACGTCGTAACGGAAGACGGTTTTGGCAAGAACATGGCCCGAGGAATCAAGGATGTCACCGCGCAGGGAAGACATAGTATGAGTAATTTTTCTGGTCTCCAGAGACTGTTCTTGAATCTCGGCTGCCCTTACCACTTGGAAATCAACCAATCTAAACCCAAGAACCGCAACCATAAGGAACAGAAACACTGCAAAGGCGCCTAGGCGGCGGCCCAACTTTGCGTGCGTTCCCATGTTGGCCCTATCTGGTTGGCGATGCCGGTATTAGCCCCGACTGCAAAACTAGGCCAGAACTGGCTAAATTCGCGGTTTCAACACTCACCTCGAGCTCGCCGTTAGCAACAGTGGCCATTGAAAATTCAGAGACTGTGCCTAATGCCGAGTTGGCAACAAGATTCGCACTGGCAATTGCCGTGCCATCAGCCCGTGCGGGGGCAGGTTCTCCAAAGATTTTGTCGTTGTGGATATCAATCATCACCGATGCAGGGTTCGCTACCATGCCCAGCATATTTGCGGCATCAGCAAGGTTCTGCGGTGAAGACAAAGATGAGACTTCTTCCTGAATAATCTGCACATCGGTAGCCAGGTTTCGTTTTTCAAGCGTGAGAGACCGAAGTTCGTAAGCATCTTGGGTAAGCACCATGTTCAGGGAAATTTGACCAACCAAGACCGCAACAATTCCCAGCACAAAGATAAGCCCAGCCATCAGACTCGGCCTTAGTTTTTTGGCATCTTTTTCCGAGACCATATAAACGCTCACTAAAAAACCTCCAGTTTTTCAGCTGCCCGCAGCCTTGCGGAGGCGGCCCTTGGGTTTTGAGAAAGCTCTAATTCCGTTGCCCGCTCGACACCGCGCGTGATTACCCTCAAGCCCGGAGAGGTGCCAGGTAACTGCATGGGCATTCCGATAGGCGTCGACGACACTGCCGCCTGCTGCATTGCTCGCTTTGTGATGCCGTCCTCAAGTGAGTGGTAGGACATGACAACTAGCCTCGCCCCAATCGCTAGGGCATCAATGGCCTGAGGTAAGGCCGACTCGAGGCTGGAAAGTTCATTATTGACAGCAATCCGGAGCGCCTGATAAATCCGTTTAGCTGGGTGACCAGTCGTCCGACCCGGTGCCATTGGAACTACAGTGGCGACGATTTTGTTCAAGTCCGAGCTGGTAAGAATTTCGGAAACTTCGCGCTCGGAAATGATCCGCTTGGCGACTAGTGGAGCAAAGCGCTCTTCACCGTAGTCCCGGAAAATTTTGGTTAGTTCTTTTTCGCTGAGCGTCGAAAGCAAATCGGCGGCAGTTTCACCAAGGTTTTGATTCATTCTCATGTCTAAAGGCGCATCTTGAGCATAAGAAAATCCGCGGTCTGCTTCGTCAAGTTGCATTGAGCTAACGCCTAAGTCCATCAAGACGCCTTGAACCGAAGAAAATTCAAGCTCAGCCAGTACCTCGGAAATCTCGTCGTATGTGGCGGCAGCGGGGATAAACCTCGTCCCGAAGGGCTCTAGTCGCTCAGTGGCCAGTCTCAGTGCTGCTGGATCCCTATCAATGCCAATGACATTCAGGTTTTCGTGCTCACTCAAAAGTGCTTCAGTGTGACCCCCAAGACCGAGGGTGCAGTCAATTACGACTGGTGAATCTCCGGTGATACCTGGGCGCAGAAGCTCCATGCAACGCTGGAGCATTACTGGACGGTGAAGATCTGAGGTTGAATGATTCATTTTTTATGGGGAATCATTTCCTGCACCTAGATCCTTGTCCGTCTACGAGCTTGGTTTTCGTAGGTCCGACTTAGGGGAAGTAAGCCGGTACGGCCAAGGAACAAAGTGCAGGAAATTAGAACAGTCCCGGAATCACCTCCGTCGCCTGTTGAGCAAAATTCTCCTCATTGTTCTTGAGGTAGGACTGCCATGCCTGGGGGTCCCAGATCTCTGCCCTGGAGCCAACGCCGATCACCACCAGTTCTTTTGTGAGTGACGCATAGTCTCTAAGTAGTTGTGGAAGAAGCACCCTGCCCTGCTTATCGGGTGACTCGTCGGTGGCTCCGGATAGAAAAACACGTAGGTAACGGCGTGCTTCTTCGGAGGTCACAGGAGCCTGACGAATTTTCTCGTGGACTTCCTGGAATTCTTTGGCGGAGAACACGTATAGACAGTGCTCTTGACCTTTGGTTATTACTACGCCCTCTTCAAATTCACCCCGGAATTTGGCGGGGAGAATTAGGCGGCCCTTTTCATCGAGCTTTGGAGTGTGCGTACCTAACAGCATGAACACTCCTTCCGCATCGTGTTATACCCCACTTTACTCCACTTTGCTCCCCTAAGTTGGTTTTTGCAAGCTTTTTCTATATTTTTTTGAAAAATAACTTAAATAAAAAAACCCCGCCTCAGCGGGGTTTTTGAAAAAGAAAAACTAGTCGTTATTGAATCTCTGGTCCCAGCGATCCTCAAAGAATGAGGGGCCTCCAGGTGATTTTGCAGCCTTGCCTAAGCCGGGCAGTCGGAAATTACTGGTTGCAACGACGAGACCAATGACCATGACCATGAATGCCACAACGCCAAAAAAGGCAACCTGAAGCGAAACAGCCAAAATTAGGAGAACCACACCCACCAACATCGTTATAACACCGAGCACAAGCTTCTTACCATCCTTGTTCGACGAACCAACGTCGCGAACTCGGTTGGCAAAGCCAGCGTCTTCCTCTATGAGATTGCGTTCCATCTCTTCGAGGAGCTTTTGCTCGCGATCTGATAGTGCCATTGATTGACTCCGTTCCTTACTAATTGTAAACAACTTTCAGCCGCTAAGCTATTCCGCGTGGCTCAAGATTTCCTGTTAGAACTCGTTCAAAACAAACTCGACTCATTTTGCGATCAGAAGCGCGACGAACTTTCGGGTATTTCCGAGGACTTGATTCCCCTAATTGACTTTACCCAGTCCCTGCTTTCCGGCGGGAAAAGATTTAGGGCACTCTTCTGCTATTGGTCCTTTGCCTCAACCTTGGGTTCCGAAACAAATAGTGATGAGCTCAATGCCGACTCACCCATCGTTGGGGTAGCAGCGGCTTTGGAAATGTTCCACGCGGCCGCTCTTGTTCACGATGACTTACTTGATCAGTCCGACACTCGTCGAGGTGCGCCCTCGATCCACAAGCGATTTGAAAGTCTCCACAAGCAACACCACTACGTGGGGTCTCCAGAGCGGTTTGGCTTGGCCGGTTCAGTTCTGGTTGGCGATTTGATGCTGGCATGGAGTTCCGAAATTTTTGGTGAAGCGCTACTTCACGCCCCGAACGAAAAATCGGAAGCGAACTGCCGACACGAATTCGGCAAAATGCGCTTCGAGGTAATGGCTGGGCAATATCTAGATGTTTTAGAAGAAAATGCTGCACCGACTAGAACCGACGGTGCCGCGGTTGCCAGGGCAAACAAGATAATGCTTTATAAGACTGCGAAATACAGCCTGGAGGCACCACTTCTAATTGGAGCAGCGCTTGCTGGCGCAGAAGATGGCTCGCTTAATGCTCTGAGTGAGTTTGGCATTCCGCTCGGGCTAGCGTTTCAGCTCCGAGACGATGTCCTTGGGGTATTCGGCGACCCTGAGGTAACAGGAAAGCCCGCGGGAGACGACCTTAGAGAGGGAAAGCGCACGGTTCTAATTGCCCTAACCCTAGAGACTCTTCCTAAATCAGTTGCTCGAATCTTCGAGGAACTGCTGATTTCAGGCGAGATTAGCGATGAACAACTGGAATTTATGAGAAATACCATTGCAGACTCTAGGGCTCTGGAGAAAACCGAACGACTCATTGCCGAGCACTCCACCAGATCTATCGAGTCGTTGGCAGCATTAGAAATTAGCGACCAGGGCAGAAATGCGCTTGCGAAATTGGCAGATCAGGTAATAAACCGAGCTAAATAGCCCTCTAGCCAAGCCCCTGAGCAGCTCTGCGCACAGGAGCTTTGTGGCCTGCGAGCAATGCAGTAATCGGCTCTGTTCCTAGTTCTGCATTCATCTCATACAGCCAAACAATTGACTCGTCTCGATTCAACCCCAGGTCATTTAGCAAAACTAGAGTTCCGTGAATACTGCTCAAAGGCTCACGATCAATAATTAGATCGGCCGGAATCATCGACACCTTGTCGATTCGATAGGTGAACAAAAAGTGTTCGTCGATTAGTCTGCGTACTTTTCCAGGCGAGGTCTCAAGAAGATCGGCTGCCTGGTCAATGGTTAGCCAGCTTGAAACTTTATCGGTTATCAATTTATGCCCTAGCCGTTTCCACCAACTGCTCAGCCACCAAAAAGGCAAGCTCAAGAGACTGCATGTGGTTTAGTCTCGGGTCGCAAACCGACTCATAGCGTTCTGCAAGAGTGCTTTCGTCAATCAAATCCGATCCGCCTAGACATTCCGCAACGTCGTCACCGGTTAGCTCAACGTGCAGTCCACCCGGGTGAGTTCCAAGGCCACGGTGTACTTCGAAGAAGCCAGCAACCTCGTCCATAATGTCGTCGAACCTTCTGGACTTGTAACCATTTGCAGTCGTCATACCGTTGCCGTGCATTGGATCGGTGATCCAGAGAGGTGTTGACTCGGACTCTTGGGTAGCTTCAATCAGCTTTGGAAGTTCATCGCGAATTTTGCCAGCTCCCATTCGGCTAATGAAGGTTAACCGGCCCGGCTCGCGCTCAGGATCCAACTTGTCGATCAAATCAAGAACGTCTTGCTTGCTGGTCGAAGGTCCAAGCTTTACGCCCAGCGGGTTTCTGACTTTCGAAAGGTAGTCAATGTGGGCGCCGTCGAGTTGCCTTGTTCGCTCCCCCACCCAAATAAAGTGACCGCTTGTGACATATGGAGTTCCAGTTCTGGAATCCAGCCTGGTTAGCGGGCGCTCGTAGTCGAACAACAAACCTTCGTGGGAGACGAAAAACTCGGTTGACTTCAATTCATTTGCGTCTATGCCACAGGCGTCCATAAACCTCATCGCCCGGTCAATGTCCTGAGCGATGCTTTCGTAGCGCTTATTTGCCGGGTTGTCCGTGAAGCCCTTATTCCAAGAGTGAACCTCTCGAAGGTCGGCAAAGCCACCGGTTGTGAAAGCTCTGATGAGGTTGAGAGTGCTTGCAGAGGTGTTATACGCCTGCATGAGCCGGTTGGGGTCATTCCTCCGCGACTCAGGAGTGAAATCATATCCGTTTACCGCATCGCCGCGGTAAGCCGGCAAGGTTATGTCTCCGCGAGTTTCGTTATCTGCAGACCTCGGCTTGGCAAACTGGCCGGCCATGCGGCCCATTTTTACCACCGGCAGTGATGAGCCATACATTAGAACTACTGCCATCTGAAGGACAGTTTTAATCCGACTGCGAATTCGATCTGCGGTTGCGTCTGCAAAGGTCTCAGCACAATCGCCGCCCTGAAGGACGAAAGCCTCGCCTCGACTGGCCGCAGCGATTCGATTTCGCAGCGAGTCAACCTCTCCGGCAAACACCAAGGGCGGCTTGGAGGCTAGCTCCTGCTTTACCTTGTCGAGAGTCTCTTGACTGTCCCAGGTTGGTTGCTGCTTAGCCTCAAGGTTGAGGTAGTTATCTAATCCGAACTCTTTCAAAATTCCCTATTCTGCTCTTGCGATTCTGCTTTTGACCGTTGAGGCATACACATCCTCATACTTCTGATTCGAAAGTCGGTGGATGTTGTAAACGATTTGATCGGTCACTGACCTCAAGACCGCTCGCTCACCCTCCATTCCGGCAAACCTAGAGAAGTCTATCGGCTCACCAATCACCACTCCTACTCGGTGAATTTTTGGATACTTCGCACCCAGCGGCTGGACCTTGTCGGTGTCAATCATTGCAACCGGTATGACCGGAACCCCAGCCTCTAGGGCCATCCGCGCTATGCCTGTCCGGCCCCGGTGCATTTCGGAATTGGGAGACCTTGTTCCTTCCGGGTAAATGCCGAGGAGCAAACCGCGTTCTAAAACTCCAAGACCAGTATTCAATGAATCCTCCGAGGCCTTGCCTCCAGACCTATCTATGGGGATCTGACCCGTGGAAATAAAAAACCACCTGATTAGGGCACCTTTGACGCCCTTGCCGTTGAAGTACTCGCTCTTGGCTAAAAAGGTCACCGGACGCCGCACCTTGAGCGGCAGAAAAATCGAGTCGACGAAAGATAAATGGTTTGAGGCCAAAATTGCACCACCACTTTTGGGAAGGTGTTCGGTCCCCCTCGACCACGGGCGGAATAGCAGTCTAAGAATCGGACCCAGAACAAAATTCTTTAGAAAAAAATAGGTCATTAATTCTCCAGTCGTTGCAACAAAGCTTACCGAAGCGATTCGCGCGCTAAATCAGCAGCGCCAATTACTCCGGCCTGATTTGAGAATGATGCAGCCAAAATTTTCGCGATCGGTCTAAAGCCCTGTGCGGGCAATTCTCTAAGGAAGCTTTCTCTAATCGGTTCGAGGAGCAATTCTCCAGCTTCGGATAATCCGCCGCCTATTACGTAAACCTGTGGATCAAGAGCGGCTGTAATACTTCCCATAGCTTCTCCGAGGAAGGCTCCGACATCACGCAGCAGTGACAATGTTCCTGGATCCTCGGCCACGAGTGCCTGTCGAACATGCTCCCCAGTTAGTTCATTGAGGTCTTTTTTCAAGTCTAAAAGAAAGTTCCCAGCCGGGTCGCCGCTGTCACTCAAAGCTCTCGCCGACTCCAGCAGTGCGGTTCCAGAGGCATACTGTTCGACGCAGCCTTTTCTCCCGCAGCCGCATTGTTTGCCGCCCCGAACAACTCTTATGTGCCCGAGCTCTCCAGCGATGCCGAAGCCGCCCCTGCGAATAGCGCCATCAGAAATAACCGCGCCGCCAACTCCAGTGCCGAGCGTGAGCATGACCATGTCCTTTGAGCCCATGCCGGCTCCAAAACGATATTCGGCCCAACCGGCGGCATTTGCGTCGTTCTCGATGACAAGGCTCCGCTGAATCTTTTCCTCTAATCGCTCCCGAAGCGGCTCATCTCTCCAGCTCAAGTTGGGTGCGTATAGAACATTGGCTTGATCTGCATCGATAAAACCCGCGGCTGCCACACCCACGGGCACCATCTCTAAAGCTGCCTGCGCAGAAAGCTCCAAGATTAGGCTTGCCACCTCATTGACCATTAGCTCGGGATCATGAGCGGGCGAAGACACTCTCTTTTCGGAAATGACCTTGCCGTTGTCATCGACAATTGCTCCCAATATCTTTGTGCCGCCGATGTCTATGCCTATGCTGAGCAAGCTGTTAGCTCCTTGGTTGAGTTAGAACTAAATTTTAGGGGGGCTAGCTAACCAAATCGAACACATAGAAATGTTTTATTTTCAAGCTTCGATTGATAATGACCTTCAAAACAAGTTAAAGTATGGATAACTCGACACAGGGAGAGACAATGAAGTTTTACGATGTGCCAATAAAGGTGAACACGGACCCAAGCCTGAACGCTAGCGATCTACTCCTCGAAAGAGTCGCGATAAATCCATCTCATCCGATTTTTAGCCGCCAGAACACAGATGGCACTTGGAGAAATGTGACGTCTCAGGAATTCTTGGACGAAGTCAGGTCGCTGGCCAAGGGCCTCATCGCTCAAGGAATCAAGCCCGGCGACGCTATAGCCATCATGTCTCGCACTCGATATGAGTGGACAATGATCGATTTTGCTATCTGGTTCGCGGGCGCAGTTGGTGTACCAATTTACGAAAGCTCTTCGGCAAGCCAAATCGAGTGGATACTGACCGACTCGGATGCTATTGCTCTGTTTATAGAAGACGACGATCATCTAGAGCGATTCCATCAGGTCAAGTCCGTCACCCAGAAAGTGAAGCACGTCTGGCGTATTGACTCGAAAGATTTTTCCGGACTCCACCAAGACGGAGAAAAAATTGGGGATGATCAGCTAGAAAAAGCTCGCTCAAACGCAAACTTGAGCGATCTAGCGACCATTGTTTACACATCTGGCACCACGGGTAACCCAAAGGGCTGTGAGCTAACTCACAAGAGCTTTGTCGACCACGCGAAGAACGCGGCTGCGGAACTCCCAGAAATTGCGAATGACAAGCAGTCCTCACTTATCTTCCTGCCGCTTGCACACATTTTGGCTCGATACGTGTCGGTCCTATGTCTCCACGCTGGGATCCGAGTGGGTCACTTGAGTGACTCTTTGCAAGTGGCACAAGTCCTACCTGCATTCAAGCCAACCTTTATTTTGGCAGTGCCAAGGGTATTCGAGAAAATCTACAACGGTGCAGAGCTAAGGGCAGAAACTGGCGGCAAGGGCAAGATCTTCCGATCTGCTGCTGATGTGGCAATCGACTACTCGAAAGCGTTGGATAGCAAGTCAGGGCCTTCTCTTGGCCTAAAGGTAAAGCACAAGCTATTTGACCGACTTGTCTACGGTAAGTTGCGCGCCGCAATGGGCGGCAACGTGAAGTACGCAATTGCAGGCGGAGCTCCACTTGGAGCAAGGCTTGGGCACTTTTATCGCGGCATTGGACTAATCGTTCTAGAGGGCTACGGCCTTACTGAAACGGCCGCGGCCGCAGTGATCGGCCGCGTTGCATGGCAGAAGATTGGCAAAGTAGGTCGCGCGCTACCTGGAACTGGAATCAAGATTGCCGAAGACGGTGAAATATGGCTACGCGGCATCAACTGCATGCGCGGCTACTGGCGCAACGAGGCCGCAACCAGAGAGGCGTTTGATGGAGATTGGTTCAGGACAGGCGACCTTGGTGAACTGGACGAGGACGGCTTCCTAAGCATTACTGGACGCAAGAAGGAAATGCTCGTTACCGCGGGAGGCAAGAATGTTGCCCCGGCTCCGATTGAAGATCCACTTCGTGCACATCCGCTTATAGGGCAAGTGGTTGTGATTGGAGACTCAAAGCCATTTATTTCAGCACTTATCTCACTGGATCCAGACATGGTGATGGTTTGGGCCAAAAACAATGGCATCGAGGAGAAACTCACACTCGCCGAAGCAACCAAGCACCCGACCGTAATCGCTGAGATTCAGGAGAGCGTTAACGAGATCAACAAGCTGTTCTCGAAAGCGGAGCAAGTGCGTTCTTTTGAGATTCTAGATGTTGAACTGACCGAGGCATCAGGTCACTTGACCCCGTCGCTCAAAATTAAGCGCTCTAAAGTTATGGCGGATTTCGATCTTCAGGTCGGCAGAATATACGCTAGCGCGTAAACCACGCTTGGTCTCGTAGGGTCTTAAAGGCAAGTTTCCGCTCTTGCTTTTCTAGGCGATCCAGATACAAAATTCCTGCGAGGTGATCAATTTCATGCTGGAGGGCTTGAGCCATCAAGCCCTCTCCTGAGATCTCAATCGCTGTTCCGTCCAGCAAAAAGCCCGAAGCCCTAGCAAAGGTGTGCCGCTTGGCCGGATGCCATAGGCCAGGGACCGAGAGGCAGCCTTCCTCCATTGGGATCAGTTCACCCGATAGTTCTGTAATCTTCGGGTTTATTAGGTAGCCGATTTCGCCCTCGATGTTATAGGCGAACGCACTTAGCCCCACCCCAATCTGAGTTGCTGCCACACCGGCCCGGCCGGAGAGCGACGTCGTGTCTATCAGGTCCTGTATTAGACCCGAAGCCGATGCCAAATCAAGAATTTCCGAACTTGGTGTTACCAGTATTGGATCGCCAAAGAGCCTTATTTCCCTGACGCTCAAGCAGCTAACCCATCAACCACCAGGGCGGCTAGGTCCCTAGCGGCCTGCCTTGTGGCCGGGTGCAACTGATCAAAGTCAATAAGAGCGCCTGCGGCAAGCTGAGGGTCGTAAGGAATTCTGACGACGGCCCGGACCCGGGATGCAAAATGAGCTTCAATTTCGTCAATCTTCACCAGCTCTGTTCCGAAAGTTGCAGTATTCAGCGCAACCAC
>CAJJAJ010000013.1 GCA_905182225.1 uncultured Aquiluna sp. | reverse complement strand
CCAATTGAGGACTTGGACCTAACGGTTCGTTCTTACAACTGCCTAAAGCGCGAAGGAATCAACACCGTTCTAGAGCTAATTGCTCTGAGCGAGGACCAGTTGATGAACATTCGCAACTTCGGTTCCAAGTCCGTTGATGAAGTACGCGACAAGCTCACTGAGCTTGGGCTGAAGTTCAAGGACGCCGTCCCAGGTTTTGATTCCGCTTACTTCGGTGGCGGCTTCGATGAAGACCAGATCTAACCTTTAGAAATACAAGGAGAAACCAATGCCTACACCAACTAAGGGACCACGCCTAGGGGGCGGACCTGCTCACGAGCGATTGATGCTTCGTAACATGGCCACCTCACTATTCATGCACAAGCGAATCGTCACAACCGAGACCAAGGCCAAGCGTCTTCGTCCAGTTGCCGAGCGCTTGGTGTCGTTCGCAAAGCGCGGCGACCTAGCCGCTAGACGTCGAGTCATGAGACAGATCACGGACAAGAACATCGTCCACGAGCTCTTCACCGAGATCGCACCTCTAGTCGCTGACCGTGAGGGCGGTTACACCCGTATCACCAAGCTTGGCTTCCGTAAGGGCGACAACGCTCCTATGGCAGTTATCGAGCTTGTGTTGGAGCAGGTACAGCCCAAGCCAAAGACTTCCAAGTCAAAGCCAGTCAACAACGTAGCAACCACCGCAGTAGCTGAGCCAGTTATTGAAGAGGTTGTTGAGGAAGTTGTCGAAGCGCCAGTGGCCGAAGCTGAGGCTGCTGAGGCGACTGAAGCGCCAGCGGCAGAAGCGACCGAAGCTCCAGCCGAGGAAGCAACTGAGGATCCGGCAGCAGAAGTTACCGAAGCTCCAGCCGAAGAGGCTGAAGAGCCAAAGGCTTAGAGCCACGAAGAAGATTGACATGAACAAGCCCGCTGGTGATTCTGGCGGGCTTGTTCGCTTTCGGGTGGACCTTGCATATGATGGAACTGACTTTGCTGGGTGGGCAAAGCAGCCAGGTCTTCGCACCGTTGAGGGCGACTTGGTCAAAATGTTTGAAAAGATATTTGGAAAAAGCAAGAACGATTTCGACATGCGCGTTGCCGGTAGAACCGATTCCGGCGTCCATGCAAAGCACCAAGTTTGCCACCTGGATATTCCGGAGAAACGGCTATCTCGCATAGGTCGAGACCCACTAAATGCCTTCAGGCTGAACACCCTGATTTCCGAGGATCTGATTATTCTGGACATTCACCCGATAACTTCGGATTTTGACGCCAGATTCAGCGCTGTCGGTAGGCGCTATCGATACACGATCGTCGATCCCGAGTTCAAGAAAGACCCAATGATGGTCCGATACGCTCTCACCCACAAGCGAGTGCTAGACGTCAAGCTCATGAACTCTGCCGCTAAAACATTGGTCGGCCTGAACGATTTTGCTGCATTCTGCAAGCCCAGAGCCGGTGCAAGCACGATTCGAAACCTTACGGTTTTTGAGGTTCTAAGGCAAAAAGATGGTCTGATAACGATAGATATTCACGCGGACGCCTTTTGCCACAACATGATTCGGTCGCTGGTGGGATCGATTATTGCGGTTTCAGATGGAAGGCTTAGTGTTCAGGACCTTATCGGCGTCCAAAAAACGGGCAAACGTGCCAATAAATTCAAGACAATTGACGCTAAGGGCTTGAGTTTAGAGTCAATCGACTACCCGGAACCAGCTGCGTATGCCAAGCAAGCAATCTTAAACCGCGTGATGCGAGAAACCAGTGATAATTCTGTTTGACCAGGCGGCTATCAATCCCCTAGACTTAGCCCTTGGTCCGGCATTGTCGGCAGGTTTGAAACCGCTTTTTATAAGGCGGAATCACACAAACGAAACTATGAGGTAATTTAGCGTGCGTACTTATTCGCCAAAGGCCAGCGAGCTGAGCCACGAGTGGTTTGTCATTGACGCCACCGACATCGTGCTGGGACGCCTTGCGTCTCACGCAGCAGTATTGCTGCGTGGAAAGCACAAGCCAACTTTTGCAGCTCACATGGACAACGGTGACTTTGTCATAATCGTCAACGCTGAGAAGGTTGTCCTAACCGGTGACAAGCTGGCGCAGAAGAAGGCCTATCGTCACTCAGGCTACCCAGGTGGCTTGACCACTACTTCTTACTCCGACCTAATGGAGAAGAACCCTCAGCGTGCTGTCGAGAAGGCAATTCGCGGAATGCTTCCAAAGAACAAGCTGGGCGACCAGCTAATTGGCAAGCTAAAGGTTTATGCAGGTAGCAACCACCCACACGAGGCCCAAAAGGCCAAGCCTTTCACCATCGATCAGATCGCCCAGTAAGGACAAAGACCTTGGCAGATAACAAAGTCGAAGAGACACCAGAAGTCGAAGCGGACACTTCCTACTCAACCGAGTCAGAGCCAGTTAAGGCTGTGCGCTCACGTGGCAACCTCACTCAGCCAGGCTCCGGTCTTGGTCGACGCAAAGAGGCAGTTGCTCGAGTTCGCCTAGTTCCTGGTACTGGCAAAATAACAGTGAACAAGCGCTCAATCGAGGATTACTTCCCAAACAAGCTTCACCAGCAGCTGATCAACGATCCGTTTACTGTTCTCGAGCTGCAGGGTGCGTATGACGTAACAGCCAGCATCGACGGCGGCGGAATCGCTGGACAGGCCGGCGCATTAAGACTTGGTATCTCCCGTGCTCTAAACGAGATGGATACCGACAACAACCGAGCCATTTTGAAAAAGGCTGGCTTCCTGCGTCGCGACTCTCGCATAATCGAGTCAAAGAAGGCCGGTCTAAAGAAGGCTCGCAAGGCCTCCCAGTTCTCGAAGCGCTAAGCAAAGCACTTCGCCATGGCCAGGCTTTTTGGCACCGATGGAGTTCGCGGAACAGCGGGCCGTGAAATTACGGCCGAGTTCGCGCTCAAGTTGGCTCAGGCCGCCGCCATTGTTCTTGCCAAAACTGCCAGAGAAAACGGCGAGAGACCTCGAGCTGTAATCGCTCACGATCCACGAATTTCTTCCGACTTCATTTCCGCTGCCGTTTCGGCGGGGCTGGCTGCTTCCGGAATAGATGTCTTTGATGCTGGCGTTGTTCCCACTCCCGCAGCCGCCTACTTGACAGCCGATATTGGTGCTGACTTCGGTGTAATTATCTCGGCAAGCCATAACTCGGCTCCCGATAATGGAATTAAATTCTTCTCTCGCGGTGGCCACAAACTTCCAGACTCGCTTGAGGACCAGATCGAAGCGGAGTTTGGTAATAGCCATGATGTGATCGGTGCCGAGGTCGGTAAAATAACTAGATTCTCGGATGCTGAAGATCGCTACCTTGTCCATCTCCTCGGAGCGGTTCGAGTTAGCCTGAAGGGCCTCAAGGTAGTCATCGATGCTGCCAACGGGGCTGCAAGCGCCATTTCGCCGCAGGCCTTTATTGACGCAGGTGCCGAAGTTGTTTTGATCGGCGCGGATCCAGATGGTTTGAACATTAACGCCGGCTATGGCTCTACCTATATGAGCGCGCTGCAGGCAGCTGTGTTAGAAAATAATGCCGATTTTGGGATCGCACACGACGGAGATGCCGACCGAACGCTAGCTGTTGATCATCTGGGTAACATCGTCGATGGAGATCACATCATGGCGATTTTGGCAATTAGCATGAAGGAGACAGGTGACCTTGCCAGGAACACCCTGGTCACCACCGTGATGTCAAACCTGGGCCTTCGTCTGACGATGAAAAAGCATGAAATTGACATTGTCGAGACGCAAGTTGGCGATCGCTACGTCCTCGAGGCAATGCGCGATGGCGGGTATTC
>CAJJAJ010000012.1 GCA_905182225.1 uncultured Aquiluna sp. | reverse complement strand
AAGACCCCAATTCCTGGTGGAGCAGATTCCTACGTTGCACTTTGGTCAAAATCGGTTCAGCCTCTCGGGCTAAAAACAGCTCCGATGAGTGAAGCCGAGCTTCTGGAAACCCTAGAAGGTTTCAAGTCGAAGCTCACCGTCACCGATGACACCAAAGCTGTTATCAGCTGGATAAGAAAGGCACCGCTACCGCTTGTTGCAAAGCCGGTATACGCGCTGTTGTTTCAGTCGGCGCTCGCCTCGATGCCGAAGGAGTACCAGTTGATGATTGGCATTAAACCTTGGCCACTTTGGTTCTTGAGGCCCGTCACTACATCCTTATTGAGCTTTATGCGGTTCGCTATCGGGCCAGAGTCTCCAATAGAAGACGCAGCCCTCGCCAGGCTTAGACGAGCAGGCGCAATTACCGACTAAACTTTTGAATCGACACGCCACCCTAGCTCAGTTGGTAGAGCAGCTCACTCGTAACGAGCAGGTCAGGAGTTCGATTCTCCTGGGTGGCTCTGAACTAGATTTGCGTATCTAAGCGGACTTGAGACACACGCCCCTCGATTAGCGTGGGATGACTTATGTGCAAGTTATAACTTTGTTTCGGACACGCACTGACTCGAAAGAATTCACTCATTTATGGAGCTCACCTACGGTCCTTGTTGGTGAGCATCTCACTGACAGCAAGGTATGCAGATTCGCAGGCACCGTGCACAGCAATCGTCTTGCCGCTCGGATTCATGGCTTCGCCAGCGAAGTAAATTTTGTTGTTTAGTGGGGCAGAAAGCTCTTTCACCGACCCCTTGCGCATAGAGTACGAGCCGCCAATAAAGGGCTCTTTGCTCCAGTTTTGGATAATGTGCTTTTTGTAATACTTGGTTGCTTGACCATCGAAGACTTCGTCTAGCTCCTTCAGAATGAAGTCAAGAAGCGCTTTGTCTGTCTTGAGCGATGTGTATTTAGTAGCAGTTAGGCCGTGAGCGAATAGCGCCAGAATGTTTTTCGAGGAGTTCTTGCCAACAGTTGCGTCGTAGTACGAATCATCGGATTCTAAGGGATTGCGGATTGCGCTGCCTATCTCTACTACATCTGGATAAAACTTTTCTGAAAATTCAATGAACACCTTCAGGCCATCGCCGAACTGCTCCTTATTGATTGCTTTCTTTTTCCAGTCCGGAAGGGCTGGTGCGAACTCAATGTATTCGTCTTGCAGCATCTTAATGGGCACTGTTATCAACACTTTGTCGGCCCTGAACTGCTCGCCAGAAGCTGAAGTTGCGACTATCTCGTTGCTGCTGTGCTCTATTTTGATGACTGGGGTCGAGTAATGAATTTTCTTTTTGATTTCTGGGGTTACCAACTGGTCAATGAAATCAAACCAGGTTGAATCGGCAAACTTTCCGTCGTTAACGAGCGCAAGTAATAACTTCATCCATCCCTTGCTGCGCAATTTGCCATTCTTGTATTGCAGAATCGTCTTAGGTCGATAATTAAAAATCCTAAACCCAGGGCTTTGCCCACTCAATAAAGCTTGCGTGGTTGGCGCTTTGGCTTTTATGGATCTGTGAACCCATTCCGCACCCAAATCTATTGGGAAGTCGGCAAAACCGTCGGTCTTCTTTACCCTGCCGCCATGCACCGAACTGGCCTCTAGTATTTCAAAATCTATGCCCTTTTCAGAAAGAGCGTGCCCCGCCGTTATACCTGCCGCACCTGCTCCCACTATGAGTACTCTCATGTAAAAAGTTTACAATTACCCCCAACTCAATTGGGCCCTCAAAAAAAGGCAATACACGCTCGGACCGTTGGTCCAAATATCAAGACAATAAGGTTTAGCAATTAGTTAAGCACTTTCTATCGATAATGCCGGTAACAAGCTGTAACAGCGGACTATAAGGGGTTACATCTCAACCCCAGAAACCCCTACAATTTGGCTGAAAACACATTGTTTTCAGGGGCATTCGTCTCCCTAGCAACTAACTTTCCGCGGTGCCTCTAGCACCAGGCAGTGTAGAGATGCTGCCAACAAAACAAAAACTACTTGTCGTCCCACTGTGGATTGTCGGCGTCGGGTTTGATGTTCTTTTCTGGTTGATGTTTTTTGGATCTCACAACAAAAAGACTGAGCACAGTTGCGACCACCGCGCCCAAAACCAGTAGCACTAAAAGCGTTTCCAATAACATAGGCATTCTCCTTGTTTTAGACCTTACCAACTCAGGCAAAAACTCAAGCAATTTGGCTGATAAAACCTTACAAACTGGGACACATCAGGAAAAAGTATTTATCTGCAATGTTCGGGAAAACACTTTGTTTTCAGGGGTGTGGATCTCTCTTGTAACGAGCAGGTCAGGAGTTCGATTCTCCTGGGTGACTCTGCCGGAGCTCAAACCTTGGGCAAAACTTACTCAATCACTTGCTCCAATAGACTCAAGTAATGAACAGTCCATTAGTCCAAATCACCGCAACTGATTACCACACTGCTGGCGAGCCATTTCGAATCGTAAGCGCCGGGCTTCCTGGCATTTCAGGAGCAACGGTCCTAGACAAGCGAGCAGGGGCTTCCTCAAACCAGGAACTAGAACAAATTAGAAAGCTACTTGTCAATGAGCCCCGGGGTCATGCGGATATGTATGGCGGGTTTATCGTTGAGCCAAACGATGATGGTGCTGACTTCGGTGTGCTGTTTTGGCACGGTGATGGTTATTCAACTGCTTGTGGGCACGGCACCATTGCTCTGGGCGCCTGGGCCGTAGACACCCGGTTGGTTGCTGCAGAACCCAATGGTGAAACGGCAGTCACAATCGATGTTCCATCCGGCAGAGTGCAGGCTCTGGTCACCCAAGAAAACGGAATCACAACGAAAATTTCCTTCAGGAATGTGTTTTCCCACGCAATCGCCGAGGCGGTGCCAGTGGTTCTGGATGATGGCAGAACTGTCTTGGTCGACATTGGTTACGGTGGTGCCAACTACGCAAGCATCGAGGCTAGCAAGCTCGGCTTATCGGTAGAACCCAAGCATTTAGATGAGCTAATTCGAATTGGTAGGCAGATCAAATGGAAGTTGAACGAGACTCCGGAATCCAATTCGCAGGCCGATGAGCGCCTAAACGGTATTTACGGAACCATTATTTTTGATGAGATCAATTCAACTGAGACCGAACTGCATCAACGAAATGTAACTATCTATGCCGATGGCCGTGTCGACAGGTCACCTTGTGGTTCTGGAACTGCAGCGAGAATTGCTCAGCTTGCCCATTCCGGCAAGCTAACTAAGTCAATGACTCTTATTCACGACTCAATTATCGGAACTAGGTTCTTAGGCCAAATTGAAGAAACCCAAAGCCACGGACAAAGTTCTGGTGTTATCCCGGTTATTACTGGAAACGCCTTCCAAGTTGCAAACTCAGAGTTTTTGTTGTTTGAAAACGATGAATTGGATGCGGGGTTCTCACTTCGATGAGCGCTCTAAGCCAGGCAAAGTGGATAAGTGACCAAGAGTTATTTATAAAGTTTGGTTATCGCAAGGCAATCGAAGCAGTAAGCCAAGCCCTGACCGGTGGGTTTGACCCTGCAACTGACAAATCACGCTCATTTGTTGAATTTGCCTATGGCCAGGGGCTAGTGATGCCCAGCGAGAATGCTGAGTTTGTAGGGCTGAAGTTCGTCACCGTCGCACCCAAGAACCCGGCTAAAAACATTCCAAGAATCCAAGGCATCTATACGTTGTTTGATGCCAAAACTCTTACCCCTTTGGCTCAGTGCGATGGCGCTGCTTTGACGCTGCTTAGGACTTCCTGCGTAACGGCAGCCATGGTGCAAAAGTTGGATTTGCCAGAAAGCCCAAAGCTGGTTGTTTTTGGTTCTGGGCCGCAGGCTTTTGCCCACATTCTTGCAATTTCAGCCGTGTCGACGCCAGATTCAATTCGAATCTTGGCCAGAAACACCGCAGGGGTTGAGAAGCTGATTGTTGACCTCAGGTCCCATGGCATTGAGGCCGCTTCAGGTTCAACCAAGGACCTTTCCGAGGCTGACTTAGTTATTACTGCAACCACTGCCAGAGAGCCCCTATTTGCTCTAGAGCAAGTTCAGAGGACCGCAATTGTTGCGGCTGTTGGTTCTCACGAACCAAACGCTAGAGAACTGCCCGGTAACCTCATGGGCATTGGAACAGTTTTCATCGAAGATCAATCGGCTGCGCTCAGAGAGGCAGGCGATGTCATCATGGCAATCAACGAGAGCTTTGTTGCCGTGGAAGATTTAGTGGAGGTAAAAAAGCTATTCACCTCTGAGTACAAGATAGATAGTCAGGCATTAAGAATTTACAAGTCATCTGGAATGCCCTGGCAGGACCTCGCGATCTTTGGCGCAGCCTATAAGGCTCTGATCTAAGTTCTTATTTCGCGCGCAATGCACTTATGAGAGCCAAGCCTCCGGCAATCAGGACCATGGCCGGCGGGATGAAGTTTAGAGGTGAGTACCAGTCCGTGGCGCTGTTGGCGATTACGAACACTACCCCGGCGACACCGAGAGCCAGCAAGAGCCACGCAATCACCTTGGTTGACTGCGGGTCGATCTTCTGAAGATCTTCCCTGGACTGTGCGGTTGTTTTACCGCAGCTTGGGCAGTTGAAATCAGACTCGGAAATATCGATCTGGCAGTTTTTGCATTTCATGGCTTTAGGTTATTGCTTATCTAAAGTCTGGGTTCACTAAATCAATAAGCTGAGGACCTGCTACCAATACGATTGCCAGCACGAAAAGCGCTAGACCAATTCGTTTCCACATTTTTTCAAGCTGGCTGGAATCCCTGGGTTCTTTCGGGTTCTGTTTATCAGTCATGCCCCCAGCCTACTTCTTGCCGTTAGCAAGGGCGGGCTTTGGCCTGCTGGCAGATACAATTGCAAAAAACGGGCAGTAGCAATTTAGCTGGAGTTTCACCTAGCGCGGCTGCCCTTTTATCGATTGGAAGAACTTGAAGAACAATCTCGTCGCACTAGAGCCCAAGCAGTTTCCAGAATATGTAGATGCGATCACCGATGCCGGCGGTCAGGTGACTTCAGTAACGCCTTCCACAAAAGCCCTTGTCTGGACTGATTACTCCTCTCCTGAGACTTTGCAGGAGATGCTCAATGCCAACCCGCAGCTTGAGTGGGTGCAGCTGCCTTTCGCCGGGGTTGATGCTTTTGGTGAGATTTTGAAGAGTCCAATTATTTTTACAAGTGCCAAGCGGTCCTACTCTGAACCGGTAGCTGAGCATGCCCTCGCTCTTTGCTTGGCTTTGGCAAGAATCATTCCGGAGCGAGTAAGAACCAAGAGCTGGGGCAGGCAGTTTGCCGACTCTCTCTACGATCAGGATGTTCTGATTGTTGGCGGCGGTGGCATCGCGGAAGAGCTTGCGTCCCTGCTTGCTTCATTTCGCTCCAAGGTCACAGTCGTCAGGAACAGACCAAACGAGCCTTTTCTTGCGGGCTTCACGGGACGGGTTGTTTCATTTGACGACTTTGACAAGGAGCTAGCCAAAGCAAAGTTTGTGATTCTTGCCTGCGCATTGACAGAGACCACGAGGTTCTTGTTTGATGCTCGAGCGTTTGGGCTAATGCGCACCGATTGTTATCTAGTGAACATCGCAAGGGGAGAAGTTGTGAACCAAGAAGACTTGGTTCACGCCTTGAAATCAGGCAGCATTGCGGCAGCAGCAACCGATGTTACTTATCCAGAGCCTTTGTCAGCAGATCACGCAATGTGGCAGCTGGATAATTTACTCATCACCCCCCACACCGCAGACACCAAGGAAATAGTTACGAGGCTATTTTCAGATCGACTTCGGGTGAACGTGGCAGCCTGGATCGCAGGCACGCCGTTAGTGGGCGTTGTCGATGCTGAGCTGGGCTATTAGGTCAGTATTTAGCTTTAGCCCCAAAGCTTTGGGCTAAACACCTCTACTTTTCCACCGGGAAGGTAGTTCAAGCCGTTTGGAATATCTTTGGCTATCAAAAGCGGCCCATCGATATCTACAAACTCAGAATGCTCACCGATTACATAAGCCGGGGCCATCGACAGAGATGTGCCGGTCATATTTCCAACCATTATTGACTTACCATCTTTTTGAGCAACAGCAACAATCTGCAGGGCCTCGGTCAGGCCACCGCATTTATCCAGCTTTATGTTTATCACCTGGAAGTTCTTTGAGTTGGCATCGTATTCACTGAGGTTTAGAACGCTCTCGTCCCCACCCAAAGGTATTGGAGAAACAAAGCCGTCAAGTTCAGAGTCGTGGCCTCGAGCCAGCGGTTGCTCGATCATTTTTATGCCTAGATCGCCAAGAGCTGGAATGAACTTTATTAGCTGTTCAAATTGCCAGCCTTGATTCACATCGACAACCAGGTTTGCATCCGGCCTTGCTGCTCTTATCGCGGTTAGCTTTTCGACCGGCTCGTGGTCATCGAGCTTGATTTTTAGGTTTGAAAAATCACTTAGTTCTTTGGCCCTTGTGGCCATCTGCTCTTGTGTGCCGATGCCTATGGTCGCAACGGTATTTAGTTGTTTGGGCTTTAGCCCAACCAGCTCCCAGATGCTGGCATCACTAATCTTGCATTCCAAATCCCACATCGCAGAGTCAAGCGCATTTCGGGCCCCATTGGGCGGCATGATTTCGTTGATGTCTTGACGCGTGGCGCCCTGCTCGACCCGCGGTTTTATTTCTTCTAGGTCTCGTAGCATCTTGGCTTGGTCATCGCCCAAGTAATACGCGCCAACGCCTTCGCCCCTGCCAGTAAAGCCGTCTTTTTCAAGAGTCACCCAAACCGCATTTAGCTCCAGAAAGGTGTAGCCGGTGATAACAAAGGGGGAGTGCAAGGCAAAATCCTTGCGCTCAATCGTCATCTTCATTTTTGGCCCAGAAGATTATCGATTACATCGTCGAGTCCAGTGACCAATGGGTCCATGGCGGGCAGGTCATAGAGTGCGCTCAAGTTAGCAAGGTAGGCGGCACGCTCGTGATCTGGCAGCGTGCTGGTGTTAACGCTTATTCCAACGCATCTAATTTCGGGGTTCACGCTTTTTGCGATTTCAATGGTCCGATCGATGACCACCTGAATGCTCGGCAGTTCAAACTCCGGCCAGCCCTTTATATGGGTGCGAAGTGCTTCGGTGCAAACCACAAAGGCATCTGGTTGCGAGCCCACCAGTAGACCGGTGCTCACTGATGAGTAGCCCGGGTGAAACAGGCTTCCCTGACCCTCGATTATGTCCCAGTGATCGGGGTGGTTGTTAGGAGAAATCATTTCTGCCGCACCTGAAAGAAAGTCGGCAACGACGGCATCAATCGGGATACCGCTGCCGGCAATCATGATGCCGGTTTGGCCAGAGGCACGGAAGTCAGCATCCACGCCACGTTCTTTTAGCCCGTCAGCGATTGCTAAAGCGGTGTATTTCTTGCCCAGTGCACAATCGGTGCCCACTGTCAAAAGTCTTTTTCCGGTTCGTTTTTTACCGGTTCCAACTGGGATCTCCTGTGGTGGCACTCGAACATCAATCAGCTCTGCCCCGGTCTCATTGGCTGCTGCAACCAGCGCTGGCATGTCATTCAACCTTGTGTGAACTCCTGCGACGACGTCCATTCCCGCCTTTAGGGCGGCAACCAGGGTTGGCATCCAAGCCTCTGGAATTGCACCGCCCACAGCCGATGTTCCAATGACTAGCGATTTAGCCCCTGCTTCGGCGGCACTTGCCACGCTGTGCTTGGCAAGACCTAACTCAATTGTGCCGCCCGGAAGGCTCAGTTGGCCCATGCAGCTTTCCGGCCGCCACTTTGCAAGCCCTGCAGCGGTTTTGGCGTAGATTGGCTCAGTTTCGCTGCCAATGAATAAGAGGTAGGGGGTGCGCAGTGTGATTGTTGTCAATTGATCCTCGCCGGAATAGATATCCACATAATTCTTCACTCTAACTAGGTTTGTGGCTTGAGGTTTTGCTTCTTAGTCTTGCGGCAGCTGGCACTCGGGGGTGCCACCCGGCAGGCGATGCCGGTTGGCCGCAACCAAGAAGTAAATGGGCTTTGCGATGTTTCTTATAACCGGGAGCTTTAGGAACCAGCCGGCCAGAGCCCAAATGGTTTTCGATTCGACTAGTGCCTGGGCAATAGCCTCCGCCGCAACGTATCTCGTTGTCCCAGATACGAAGTAGACCGCCTTTGAGGTGAGCTCAGAGGTGAGTCCAAGCGACTCTAGATCCAATTTTTGGTAAGGCTCAATCGGAATCTTGTGTCGGGTCATCTTGCGAAGCAGCCTGGCACTGGAGCTGCAGAAAGCGCAGTCTCCGTCAAAGATAAGAACTTGTTTGCTTGCACCCATGGATTAAGCCTAATGCGGTGTAATGTTTTGGGGTTGTATTGGTTTTACTTCAGGAGGCGTAGGCTAAAAGCGTGAACCAATTAGGTCGCAAGCGATCCATGCACCCAACACAGATCGTAGTTATTGCGTTCGGTGCGGCGGCAATCGCTGGCACCCTGTTGCTTTTGCTCCCGGTGTCAACATCTGCCGGCAATAACACGACTCTAGTCACCGCATTTTTCACTGCCGTTTCGGCTGTCTGTATCACCGGTTTGACCGTTGTAGACACCGCAACTCACTGGTCTGGTTTTGGGCAGTTCGTGATTTTGATCTTGATTCAACTTGGCGGCCTTGGAATCGTCGCCTTTGCGACTTTGCTTGGTTTGCTAATTTCCGGGCGAATCAGCTTGAGAGATCGAATGAATACTTTGTCTGAGGCCAAGATTGTTGGCGCAGACAACGTTTCTAAGTTGCTCGGCCGAATTCTGTTGGTTTATTTTGGTTTTGAGCTAGTCCTGGCTACTTACCTAAGCATCAGATTGCACTTTAGCTACGGCGAGGAAGTTCTTCGCTCAATTTGGCACGGTACTTTTCACGCAATCTCAGCTTTCAATAACGGCGGTTTTTCGCTATACACCGACAGCATGATGGGCTTTAGTCAGGACATGTTCTTCATCGCACCGGTGATGTTGGCTGTGATTGTTGGAGGACTTGGGTTCCCGGTTCTAATTGAGCTTCACGAGAGACTGTGGCGCTTGCGATTGCAGCCGGGCGGAAAGGCAAAGCGCTTTAGCCTCCACACCAGGCTTACTCTCTGGATGACTATTAGCCTGATCGGCTTAGGAGCACTTTTCATTGGGCTACTGGAGTGGAATAACCCTGGAACTTTGGGGGGCTTGAACACCTGGGACAAATTGGTCAACACTTTCTTCTCGGCTGTTATGCCGCGCTCGGGGGGCTTCAACTCGATAGACATTACCCTGATGGATCCGGCCACTTGGCTGGGCATAGATCTACTGATGGTTATCGGTGGTGGTTCAGCATCTACCGCCGGAGGCCTCAAGGTGACCACGATCGCCGTTTTGATCTTTATTGTTTACACCGAAATTCGCGGTGAGACTGCGGTGAACGTTGGAAACCGCCGGTTGCCCCGCTCGATTCAGCGTCAAGCTCTTACTTTGGTGGCACTTAGCACGACAGCAATCTTGGGCACGACCTTGCTCTTTGCCGCGACGACTGACTTCTCACTAGACGAGATACTTTTCGATGTGGTGTCCGCTGCCGCAACGGTAGGACTTTCAACCGGCATAACCTCTGAATTGCCGGCTTTTCACCAATTTTGGCTCGCATTTTTGATGTTTATTGGTCGTTTGGGACCGGTTGTTGTTGCGTCCGCACTTGCTCTTCGAATCACAAAGAGGCACTATGAATTACCAAAGGAAAGGCCCCTAATTGGCTAAAGAGAAAGCAAAGCGACGAATTCTGCACACAAACGTCATCGTTATTGGCCTTGGTCGGTTCGGGTCTTCGTTGGCAAGAGAGCTAGTTCGAACCGGACACGAGGTTCTCGGTGTTGATACTGACGAGAAGCTGGTTCAACAAATGGCGCAGGAACTTACTCACACCGTCAAAGCGGACTGCACCGACGAAGCGGTATTGTCCGAACTTGGTATTCAGGAGTTTGACGCTGCCGTCGTGGCAATCGGAGCAGATATCGAGGCTAGCATTTTGACAACCTCGCTGCTGTTGCAACTGGGTGTTCCAAACGTCTGGGCAAAAGCCAACTCAAAATCTCACGGTCGCATCTTGGAGCAACTGGGTGCTCACCACGTCGTCTTCCCAGAGTTCGAGATGGGTAAGCGAGTGGCACACATGGTTTCTGGAGAGTCCCTTGACTATGTTCCAATCGACAACGATTTTGTGATGATAAAAGCCATAGTTCCAGAGTCATTTCACAACCAAAACTTGGCGGATCTCAAAATTAGAACCAACTATGAAGTCACAGTGGTTGCGGTCACAAAGGGCGACGGTAAGTACGCGCCAGCGTTCCCCGAAACAGTTCTTGAGTCAGGAGACCAAATAGTTGTCGCCGGCCAAGTAGAGCCTCTCAACAAATTCTGCCGGGTTATTTAGGTAGAGCTTGAATTCGTCCAAGGCCCTCAAGGGCTCACTATTTTGGCTGTCGTTGTTGCTGGCCATGCTGGCGAGTAACTTTTTTTACCAGACTACTTACCCACTAATTTTCGTAGGGACCGCACTTGCGCTTGGGCTTTCCGGGCTCACTATCTGGAGTGGTTCTAGAATCTCCGGCAGCGTAGTTCCGGTGAAGCTGATGGTGGTTGCTGGGGTTGCTGCGTTCATGTATGCGCAGGCTCTTGATGTTGCCTACTCATTGGCGTTTGCGCCGATGGGCAATCGTTTTGATATGCCCATTGAAGTACTAGTTTTCGGTCTTCTGTTCTGGGTCTTTGCGGTTATCGCCAGAACTTTTGTTTTTAGACCTCAGCAGCAAAAATAGTCCGACTGCGGCCAGTGGTAGTGATGCCCAGAGGAACCAGTACAGATACTCAGGAGTCTGAGACGCAACCACCAGAGATTCCGGATTGTAGGGGTTGGCACACTCGGTAAATAGGTAGTTCGGGTCCGCGATGTAGCCGGAATTATTTTCAACCACGAAGCTAAAGCTTCCGGAAATTGGATGTCCGTCCCCGGAGACTACTCGCCAGCCAACTTGGTAGGTTCCAGGAGTATCAATGTCGGCCCGCGCAATCGCTGTGCGTGCGTCAATTACCGCGCAGCCGTTATTTACTGGATTCTGATTCGAATCAAGAATTACTATTTCGGAGCCTGCTGAGTTATCTAGAGATATGAGGTCATCGCTGAAGGACAGCCTTACTTCAGAGATGCCAGCTTCGAGAACCTGTCCGGACTTGGGTTCTTGATCTACAAGCTGTTCGTGGGAGCTTGCCGGAAGTGCTGTCAATGTGACTGAGGTGACTAATGCCAATATAGAGGCTGCGAACAATCTAAACTTCATGGGTAAAGCTTAGGCAGGTGAGATGAAACAAGCACTAATTGGGATCGGTTCTGGTCTGGTCGCAGGCTCCTTGGCCCTCGTTCTGATGTTTTTGGGTCCGCTTAGCCAGTCCAGTCAGGAATCTGAGCCGATAGCCAGCCAAACTGCCGTTCCAGAAGCGACGATTTCTGCGAGTCCAGTTGAAAGCGAGCCAGAACCCACGGTTCCTGAAATTGTCCAGTGCTCGGTGTCGGGTTTAGAGGATGCTGCTGAAATTTTGTTGTTGCAGGCACAGGTTATTGATACTTCAACTGGCGAGATCTTATTCGACCGCGGAAGCGGTTCGGCCGCGAGACCCGCATCGATTATGAAGCTTTTCACAGCGGCTGCGGCCCTTGAAACTCTCGGTCCGGACTATCAAGTTACGACCAGGGTCTATCAGGACATCTTGGAGCCTGGAAAAATATACCTCGTTGGAGCTGGCGACCCGACACTTTCTAGGACAGGAATCAATCAAAATTCGGTCTATAAAAAAGCTCCAAAACTTTCCGATCTTGCCGCCCAAATATTGAAAGTGTTGGGCCAGGAGCCAATAACGCAAATAGTGCTTGACACTTCGTTGTACGGCGGAGCCACAGGTGAATACCAAAGCGTTTGGGACTCTCGCGGCATCACCAACGGCTACATGTCTCCGGTTTCTGCTCTTCAGGTGGACGGTGACAGAGATAGCCCTGCTGCTAAGGAGTCTCAGCGCTCAATGGACCCGGTCACTAGGGCCGGCACTTGGTTTCAAGAGGCCCTTGGCCTAGCTGCGACGGATGCGGTCATTACCAAGGGGCTGGCGCCGGCAGATTCAGTGCAAATTGCGGCGGTCAAATCCAGGCCAATCAGCGAGTGGATTGACTACATGTTAATTGTTAGTGACAACACCTTGGCAGAAGCACTTGCAAGATTAGTTTCTCTTGACGTCGGTCAAGATGGGACCTTTGATTCCTTGACCGAGAGCTACAATCGGGCCCTGAGGGGCACCGGGCTGGATCTTCAAGGCCTAACAATCGAGGACGGATCAGGGTTGTCCAAGTACAACCAAGCCTCTCCCGATCAAGTAAGTAGCCTTCTAAAACTCATTGACGCAGACTACGGAGACTTTGAGGTAATTCTTGAAGGAATGCCAGTATCTGGGACACCCGGATCATTGAGCTACCGATTTGAAGATGCGGTCGGATCAATCACTGCAAAGACCGGTTGGATCAGAACCGGTTATACGCTTGCCGGCTT